>CAZPIO010000037.1:0-4392 GCA_964586235.1 uncultured Planctomycetales bacterium | reverse complement strand
GGACTGACCCTCAACCGCGAACGAACAGTCGCGTAAAGGCCAGGAGCAGCGACTGGGCAATCTCCGACAGGCTCGCGATGATGATTTCCGCGAAAATCTGCCGGAATTGTGGCTCCAGGTTACGGATGTAGTCGCCGAAGTTGTCGAGTTGCATCCGCATCAACGGGAGCATCGGGAGCGCCGCCAAAAAGCCGTTCAGTCTGTTGCGCATCAGGCCCATGTTTGTGACTCCCTTCAGGCGACCGATTATACCGGCGACCGCCCCGGCCCCAAAGGGCCGCTCGCATTCAAATCCGGGCGATCCGGGCACGATGGTATGCGGCCCGCTCCTTGCCGCTCATTTTTGCGAAATCGGGCGCTCCCTCCGGCGTGACGGCCGGTGCCAGCCTGGCAGCAGGGTTTACGGCCGGCTTCGTCGCTGCGGGAGCCTTGGCCGGCTGAGGCCTGGACACTTGCGAGGCGGGCGTCGACACGGCCGGCACCTGGACCTGGCCGCCGCTCGCGTAACTCATCACCTGCGCGGTCAACTTCATGTCGTCATCGAGGCTGCGGTAGGGCTTGATGCCCAGGCCCTGCAGGATGCCGTGGTACGCCCGCACCGCCTCTTCCGGAGAGATCTGGCCGTCAACGATGCGGCGGAGCATCTCGATGAACGCCAACTGATTCTCGGCGTTGTTGATCTTGCGGCCGTACAGGGCCACCCGGGCGCCGTACTTCTGGGCCTCGGCAATCATCTTGAAGGCGTCATAGGTCGTGCCGGACGAGCCCCCGAGAATACCGATCACGAGTTGCGGGTCGTAGCGGGCGAGTTCCTCGGTCCATTTCGGCCCGTGGTAGACCATCTTGAGAAACAAAGGACGGCCGCTTTCCGGAACGCCCGCCAGGCAGCGCACGATCATGTCGTTGATGAAACCGCCCAGCTTGTCGGAGGGGATCGGATTGACCGGGGCGTTGGGGTCGAAGACCTCGAGAAAGTGCCGGAAACCTTTGCGCTCGGCCTCGATACGGAACGCTCGATACTGCTCGAGCGTCTGCCGATCCAGCTCGAGGTCGTTGTTGAAGGTCACGCTGTACAGGCCGAGGTTGGCGCCGAGCACCCGTTCGTTGGCGTTGCAGTCGATCTTGCCGCACTGGATCTGGTCGATGGTCGTCGATCGGAACGGACGTGAAGGCTCGGACGTGTAGATCGACCCGCGCATCACGTAGATGTCCGTCGTGTCGTTTGCCCGCGCCGCCGGGGTCACGTGGGAGTCATCAAACAGGCGCTCCTGGATGGTCAGGATCGAGTTGACGTGGGCGGACATGAGCATGATGTCCACCAGCCCCTGGCGGACGATCTGGCGGATGCACTCGCGGAATTCCGGGAGAGAGCGGAACCTGCCCTCCTGCGAGTAGTGCTCCGGGGACTTGCCGGGGGAGGCAATGCCGAAGGCCATGTCGGCGTCCTTGGCGTCGGCAAGGATGAACTCCCGCGAAGCGGGATCAGCCTTGATCCTGGCCAGCTTCATATCGAGACTCTTGGCTACCATAGGCAATCGACTCTTTCACACACACTCGCGGCCGCAAACGCGCGGGACACTTTCGCCGCGATTCCCATTCCGGCCTCAGCCGGCGCTTCAGGGTGTCGAGCCCGCGGCCGATGCCGCCTCACACGCGATGCCCGCCTGGCGCAGACGCACGTCATCCGCGGCCACCGGTTTGAACGTCATCGTCTCACGTATGATGAAAGAATCCGCCCGCAGCGAGCGGATCACGTTCCGGAACACCACATGGGCCTTCACTTTGCCTTCGTCGACCGACTTGATCGTCACCTCGCCTTCGGCCCCCTGATATGGCTGGCGGCACGGGCGGAAGACCTCGTTCAGAATGAAACGGCAGTTGTCCACATCGAGCTTGTACTCCTTTCCGACCACCGGCGGCCCGTCGAGCACACAGATGAAGGTCCGGGCCCTCTCGTCGTCGATCGTCTCCGGATTGTCCCTGATCTGCGAGGTGATGAGCATGGTCTTGCTGCCGCCCGGCCGGACGGCAAGCAGCTCGGCCGGGGTGCCGGCGCGCTCGATCGGCCGCCCTGTTAACGCCATCGGAGGCAGGGACACATCGACACCGTTCAACACCCAGTTGTAGCGGGTCTGATGGCAACCGCACGCCGCAACGAGGCCGGCGACCATCACTGCGAACAATCCCTTGCTTCCAGCATGACCCATGACGTTTTTCATGTCAGGCACCTCACGCTCGCGGGACTCTCATTTCAGAACGGCCATGATCCGATCGGTGATCTCCTGGATCACACGTTCGATCGCCTCATCATTCACCTCCGGGGCCTTCACCGGCTCCGGCGGGGACATCGGGGCTTCCGGCTTCTTCATGATGCACGGCACCGGCTCGGAATAACCCCGGCCGAAATCGACGTTCACGCACAGATCAGCGTTCTGCAGCCGCCGCGGATCGTCGGTGATGCCAAACCGCTCTTTCAGGTCCAGCAGTTCCTCCACCTTGGGCGCGCTGATCCGCTCGACCCGCCCCACCTGCTTGGCGATCAGCAGGATGCGGCAGTAGGCGTCGAGAATCTCGGTCCACCAATAGGCCTGCTGCAGCGTCTCGCCCCACGAGACCGTGCCGTGATTCTTCAGCACGACGATCTTGGCGCTTTCAACGAACGGCAGGATCGTCTGGGCGAAGGCCTGAGCACCGGGCGTTTCGTAGACGGCCGTCGGAATCGGGCCAAGGAAGACTTCAACCTCCGGCAGGATGCACGTCGGGATCTGCTCGCCGGCCACCGAAAACGCCGTGGCATAGGGCGGGTGCGAGTGGACGACCGCCTTGACCTTCGGGTTCGACTTGTAGATCTCCAGGTGCAGCATCACTTCGCTGGTCCGCTTCTTCTTGCCCGCGAGCTGCTTGCCGGTCATGTCGACCAGGCAGATGTCGTCGGGCTTGAGTGCCCCCTTGCTGACCAGCGTGGGGGTGCAGAGCACGTGGTTCTCGCTGATGCGGTAGGAGATGTTGCCGTCGTTGGCGGCGACGAAGCCCTTTTCATAGAGCTTGCGGCCGATTTCGCAGATTTCCTGTTTGAGCTTGAACTCGTTCACCATGGCAGTTCACCGTATGGTATCCGCTCACGCCGTGTAGGTCACGCAGTCGAGCAGGCACACCAGATAAGCATCCAGAGCCACGCGGTCGGGATAGAACGGCATCGCCGCCTCCCGGCCTTCGCTGAAGGCGACCCGATCGCCTACGCGGCCACCCAGTTGGTCGTACACAACGACGATTTCGCCCTTGCCCGGGCGATCTTCGCGAAGCGACTTGGGATCGTGCGGCTGGACGATCAGAAAGCGGCCCCCGATCATCTTCGGGTCGCACTTGCTGAGCGTCAGCCGTCCAACCACGTCACCGATCCGCACGTCCGCCCCCCTGTTCGACGGCCTCGATCTCCGCTAACGTCTCCGCCGGCGGCGAGGCCGACCCGGCCAGCAGCCGGTCAATCATCTGTTTCATCTGGTACGGCGTCAGCGTCGGGTACTCCAGCACCAGCACGTTGATCCCCAGCGAGCGGCAGGCCTCTTCGGTCATCGGGATATTGACGCCCAACGCCGCCCGCACGCCGTTGTGCTTGTTGGCCACGCACACGGGCACCGGCCCATCGGCAGCAAAGACCACGCCCTTGGCTACCTCGCCACGGGCGATCTTGCCGCACAGCCGCCGGGTCGCCGCCAACACTCCGCTTCGCCCGCCGGCCGGTTCGATGACCTCGGCCAGCCGTCCGCCCCGGTCGAGCATCGCCCGCATCATCCGCAGCTCGGACAGCGACGGGTCCATGACCACCGCCAGCTTGCCCGGAGCCCCGGCCGGACTTTTCTCCCACGTGACCGGCAGTGGATGCTCTTTCAGCCAGTCGCGGGCCGCCGGCGTCACCAGGGCCCCTTCGGGCAACCGGATCTCCTTGCCCTCCCGGCGGAGATCCTCGAGCAGAATCGCGGTCACGACCGGCCGGCTCATTCTTCCAGGTGCTCCATCACATACCGGCCGTCGTCGGCGATACACATGACCGTCCAGCGGGCCGGCGAGGTTTTGTCGTTGAGCACCTCGCGCGTGTAAATGCCGTCGCTGGTCAGCACCACGATGTCGCCCGCCCCGGCCCCGAGCTGATCGATGGCCAGTACCGGATCGAGCGAGGCGGCCTGGATCGGCTCAACCACCAGCATCCGGGCACCGCCCAGAGACTTGTGCTTGACCGTCGAGACCGCATTGCCAACCACGCGACCCAGAATCATCTCTTCCGCCTCACATTATCCGCAAGCTGTCCACCATGACGCACCGCCGATACCGGGTAAAGGTCATCGGGCTGGTCACACCCTCACCGGTCGGGGTGGCGATGCTGAAGCTTCCGAA
>CAZPIO010000036.1:0-56065 GCA_964586235.1 uncultured Planctomycetales bacterium | reverse complement strand
CGCCGTTCGGCCAGCGCATGTCGCTGTCCTCAATCCGCACCAGGAAGTACTGGTAGGTGGCATCGTGGCGGCTGTAGACGGTGGCGCTGTGGTCCGCGGTACTCGTCGGCAGGACAGCGGTTGTGTCAAAGCCGCCGCGATAGATGGTCGTGCCGCCGTCGTACCCGATAAACGCCTTGTCGCCGGAGCCGGAGGTCCCTGCATAGATGAAGGTGGTGAACTCCGCGAGATTCCAATCGCCCGACGCCCCGTCGATGTTGATGGTACCGGCCGGCTTCACGTTCAGAATCAGGTTGGGCACGGTCGGGTCACCGTTGACGGCATTGCCCCAGCGGTTGGGGATCTTGGTGGGGTATCCGTCGCTGACTTCGGTGTCGCTCCAGCAGTGGACGCTGCTAATGGCGTTGGTCCCGGTGTCGGGGCTGCCGGAGGCCGGGCCATCGTTATCCCGGAAGTTGAAGTCGACGCCGAAGGTCGCGCTGGCGGGCATGTCGGGATCGAGCGCGCTCTTCTGGATCTGCACCTCCAGCCACCAGCCGGCGTACCCTTCGTAGGTGCCGGTGGCCACCGCTGAAGTGATGCCGTTCAGCACCTGCGTCGTGTAGCCGGGCGTACACATATAGACGTTCTTCTGGTTGGCCGCATCGATCACCAACTGAATGTCGCTGGCGGAGTCGCTGATCGCGCTGGCCCCGCCGTCATGACCGGGGTCGATGTAGAACTCGATGCAGTCGTTGGCCCAACAATTCGCGGCAGCGTTCGGTGTGCGAATCTCGCTGTCGTCCACCCGCACCAGGAAGTACTGATAAGTGTCGTCGTGGCGGCTCCACACCCGACCCGTGTGGTCGGCACGGCTGGCAGGCGGATACTGGGCACCGCCGCCGCCGGTGTAGTGGCCTGCGGAATAGCAGCCTGTGCCGGAGTAGCCGACCAGCGCGTAATCCCCCGTCTCGCCGACCCCCCCCCGGGTGACGGTCGTGAACTCCCCCAGGTTCCAGTCATCGGGCTTGCCGTCGACCTTGATGCCCGTGGCCCGCTTGACGTTCAACACGTTGTCCAACGCCGTATTGACGGTGACAGTGAAGGCCGAACTCGTCGTCACGTTGCCGTTCACGTCCAAGGCCCGGAACTGGATGCGATTATTGGAGCCCGAAACCAATGTCCCCGTCTTGGCACTGATGGTCTGAGAACCGGTGGTGCCGTTGAAGCCGGTGCAGCCTATCGGCGTCGAGGTGTCCCCGGGGTCCGGATCGATTCCCAGGAACAGGTTCGAGCAACCGTTGTTGCCCGGTCCGATGCTCTCGGCCAACTGAGGATTCAGCGGCTGGAACGCGTTCAGCTTCACGGTCGAGCCGTTGACAATCTGGACATTACGGACATAGAAATCCGATGGCGAGGAAGTGGAGCCGTCATGGGCCGCTTCGAAGGCAGCGATGCTGGACCCGGCCTTGGCGGTGAGGCTGAACTCACGGTGGTACCACTGGTGGTAGGCCCACGCGGAAATGTTGGTGGCAGGGTGTCCGCTGAGACTGTTCTGATCGAGAATGCCAGAATCCCGGAGAGCACCTGAGGACGTCTCCAGATCGCAGGAGCCGCTGGGACCGCTGGCATTGTTGGTCCAGATATCGTAGATCAGTTTGTCGCCGGAAACGATCGTATAAGAAGCAGGCTTGTAGAAATCGGGATACCAGTATTTTCCGGAACCCACCGTGGCCTGTGACCGCAGCACCATCGGACTGATCCACTGGCTGTACGTGGCGCCGCTGTCCGTGGACCAGCGGAACTGAACACCGTCGATGCACAGGCCGATGCCGATGTCCTGCGCGCCTATCTGGACAACCGGCGTCTGGGTTTTTGTCGTGCTGGGACTGATCGAGCCGCCCAGCGTCGGTGCCGTGGTGTCCGACGACGATGAGCCCGAGATCGTGACATCGTCGAACCCGCAGTTGTTACCGCCCGTGCTCAAATCAAGGAATATGGTGATCACGCCAGCGGCGGTGGAGGTGCCGGTCAGACTCAACTGCTGAAATCCGGTGTTCGGGTTGGTGGCCCATCCGCTGGATGGCGGAATGGTAGACCCGTCCCACTGGACACCGAGCTGCGCCTGAGTGGTTCGACGCCAGCAGGTGACTGTCAGAGATGTACTGGGCGGAACGCTGAGCGTCTGGTAGACTCCGCCCGCGGTGCTCGCCGCCGTCGTGACCTTCAACGAACAGAGACCGGCGTAGTAGTAGGTATCGCCGCTTGCTACCGCCGCGTATGTCATGCCGCTGGCCGACCCGGTCCGCGCATACGGCGTCCAACCCGCCGGGATCTTTCCGTTGTATCCGCCCGTGGCGCTGCGGACGTACCCTTCAAACCCCTTGTTCACGACGTCGTAGCCCCACGCCGGGCCGGACATCGCCGCAATGATCGCGCCGACCGCGAGCGCGCCGATCAGGCGTTTGCTGGCTCCGGACATGCCGATTCTTGAATTGCTCTTGCCGATCATCTCATGATCCTCCTGGCTGTACGTGCGGCTGTCTGGCCGCACTCGGACGCGTCGTCACACCGTCTCCTGACATGAGGCCGCATGTCGTCTGGCTGCCCGCCAAAGGTCGTGCCGGTTCGCCCGGCGTCGGGGCCGCGCTTCTCCGCGAGAAGCGGCTCAGTCCGCACAAGCCGGGTCAGCAGGGTGGTCCTTTCCGCTGATGCAGCGCTGGAACGCGGCAAAATCGCTCTGATCCACATCGTTATCCCGGTCGGAGTCGATGCTCTGGCAGTGCGGCAGGCCGCTGTGCGGCACCGCAGGACCGGAAGCACACGACTCAAACACACCAAGGTCATCGCCATCGACATCACCGTCGCGGTTGAAGTCGCCGGGGATCACCGGCGGGCAACCGTCGGTGTCCACGCTTGCGCCAGGGACCGTTTCACCGCACCGATCGCAGAGATCACCGATACCGTCGCCATCATCATCCGGCGGCGGGTTCACCAGCACCGTGACGGCGGGTCCGCAGCTTGTGCTCACGCAATCCGTGGTCGTCTTCCGGGCTCGCGGGTAATAGGTGATGGAATCGGTGAGGTTGCTGACCACCAGGCTCATCCCGCTGCCGGCGAGCGTTTCGCCGCAACTGCCGGTGTACCAGTCCACCGTCTCGCCGGTATCCACCGACGCCGACAGCGTGGAGGACTGGCCCAGGCAGATCGCTGGTGGATCCGCCTGAATATCCGTCGGTGCCGCCGGGATCGCGTTGACTGTCACCGTGGTCGCGGTAGCCGCCGAGGTGCAGCCGTCGACCGTCACCGCAACGCTGTACTCGCCGGATGCGGCAGTCGTCGCATTCTCGATCGAGGGGTTCTGGGACGACGAGGCAAACCCGTTCGGCCCGGTCCAGGCGTACGTAGCGTTAGGCACGTTCCCGGCCATCAGGTTCAAAGTTGCCCCCTCGCAGATCGGCCCGTTGCTGGACGCCGTGGGCGGGTCCGGAATGGGGTTGACCACTACGGTCACACCACCGGCCGGCGAGGTCAGTCCGTGAGCCGTGGCCGTAACCTGGTAGGTGCCCGATGCCGCCGTTGTTGCATTCTCGATCGACGGGTTCTGATCCGATGAGGTGAAGCCGTTCGGCCCCGTCCATGACCAGGTGTAGACGCCCGGTTCCTGCGGCGTGGCGGTCAGGCTCAGCGTGTCGCCGGCGCACACCGGGCTGTTGCTGCCTGCCGTCGGCGCCAGAGGTATTCCGTACACCGTCACCTCAGTGCTCCCGGGCGTGGCGCAGGTGCATCCGCTCACCGTCGCCGTGACGTAATAAGTGCCAGAGGCTTCCGGCATGGCACTCTCGATCACCGGATTCTGATCCGAGGAGACAAAGCCGTTGGGCCCCGTCCATGAATAGGTCGCGCCCACGACGGTCGAGGCATACAGGTGTAGCGTCTGCCCCTGGCTGACCGGTCCGTCATTCGTGGCCGTCGGAGCCTCCGGAATCGCGTTCACCGTTGCCGCGGTCGTACCTGGCGCGGAGGTACAGCCTTCGACAGTGACAGTAACGCTGTAGTCGCCGGATGCCGCAGTCGTCGCATTCTCGATCGAGGGGTTCTGGGCCGACGAGGTGAAGCCATTCGGCCCGGTCCAGGCGTAGGTGGCGTTGGCCACGGTCCCGGCCATCAGATTCAGAGTCGAACCCGCGCAAATGGGCCCGTTGTTCGAGGCGTCCGGGGCGGTCGGCAACGCTTTGACCGTCACCGTCACTGCCGCTGCGCAACTCGCGCTGATGCACCCCGTCGTCGTGTTGCGCGCACGGGCGTAGTAGGCCGTGGTCTCGGCGGGGCTGACCGGCAGGGATGTTCCCGAACCGACGAGCGTCTCTCCGCAGCTCCCGGCATACCAATCCACGGTTTCGCCGACACCTGCCGTTGCTGTGAGAGTGGAAGACTCGCCCGGACAGATGGACGGCGGCGTTGCTGCAGGGCTTCCCGGCGCGCTCGGCAACGTGTTGACCGTCACCGTGACGGCCGCTGCGCAACTCGCGCTGACGCAACCCGTCGTCGTGTTTCGTGCACGCGGATAGTAGATGGTCGTGGTGGCAGGACTGACCGTCAGGGACGTTCCCGAACCCGCTAGCGTGCCGCCGCAGCTCCCCGTATACCAGTCTACCGTCTCACCTCCACCGACTGTCGCCGACAGGGTCGACGAGCCGCCGGCGCAGATCGCCGTGGGGTTCGCCGCCGCGCCTCCCGGGGCACTCGGCAAAGCGTTAACCGTTACCGTGACGGCCGTTCCGCAGCTTGTGCTCACACAACCGGTCGTCGTGTTCCTTGCCAGCGGATAGTACGTGGTCGTGGTGGTCGGACTGACCGCCAGGGACGTTCCCGAACCCACCAGCGTGCCGCCGCAGCTCTCCGTATACCAGTCTACCGTCTCACCTCCACCGACCGTCGCCGACAGGGTCGACGAGCCGCCGGCGCAGATCGCCGTGGGGTTCGCCGTCGGGCTCGTCGGCGGGTCAGGCGGCGTACAACCGGGATCGACCGCGTCTCCCCAGTTGTTGGGTATCTTGGTCGGGACCATGGCGGTTGTGCCCGAGTGGAAGGGGTCTCGCCATGCATATATGGTGGTCTGGGCTGTGTCGTTGTTGTTGTCGTTGTCCCGGAAGTTGAAATCCACACCGAAGGTTCCGGTGGCGGGCATGTCAGGGTCCAAGGCGCTTTTTTGGATCCTGACCTCCGCCGTCCAGCCGGTGCCGTCACGGACCACGGCCGAGGTGACGCCGGCGAGGACCTGGGTCCTGTACGCGGACGTGCACATGTAGACGTTCTTCTGGTTGGCCGCGTCGACCACCAGTTGAATATCGCTGGTCGAGTTGCTCATCGCGCTTGCCCCGCCGTCGTGGGCCGGGTCGATGTAGAACTCAACGCAGTCGTTGGCCCAGTTCATGTCGACGCCATTGGGCCAGCGCATATCGCTATCCTCAACCCGCACCAGGAAATACTGATAGGTCGCGTCGTGCCGGCTGTAGATCGTGGCACTGTGGTCCGCGGCACTGGTCGGCAGGACGACGGTCGTGTCAAAGCCGCCGCGATAGATGAGCCCCGTAGCGGCGTCGTATCCCACAAACGCCTTGTCCCCAGAGCCTGAATCACCGCCTCGGATGAACGTGGTGAACTCCGACAGGTTCCAGTCACTCGCTGACCCGTCGACAGTAACGGCGCCTGCCAGCGGTTTGACATCCAGGATCAAGTTCGGTACGGCCGGGTCGCCGTTGACCGCATCAGCCCAGTTGTCGGGGATTTTGCTGGGGAAGCCGCCGCTCACGGTGGGGTCGGCCCAGCAGTAGACCGTGGTTTGGGCGGCAATGCCGCCGTCCGGGCTTCCGCCGGCCACGCCGTCGTTGTCCCGGAAGTTGAAGTCGACGCCGAAGGTCCCGCTGACCGGCATGTCCGGGTCCAGGGCAGTCTTCTGGATCCGCACCTCGAGCCACCAGCCGTTGTAGCCTTCATGACTGCCGGTGGTCACCGCCGACGTGACGCCGGCCAGGACCTGGGTCGCATAACCGGACGTGGTCATATAAACGTTTTTCTGGTTGGCCGCGTCGATGACCAGTTGGATATCGCTGGTCGAGTTGCTCATCGCGCTTGCCCCGCCGTCGTGGGCAGGGTCAATGTAGAACTCGACGCAATCGTTGGCCCAGTTCGAGCTCACACCGTTTGGAGTCCGGATCCCGCTGTCGTCCACGCGCACCAGAAAGTACTGGTACACGTCGTCGTGGCGGCTCCAGACCCGGGCCGTGTGATCGGCGCGGTCCGTGGGCGGATACTGCCCGCCCGTCCAGTGACCGCCCGAATAGCAGGTGGCGCCCGAGTACCCGGTCAGTGCGTAGTCTCCCATCTCGGTCTGCCCGCCCCGGGCAACGGCGGTGAACTCCGCCAGGTTCCAGTCCTCCGGCTTGCCGTCGATCCTGACGCTGGTGGCCCGCTTGACGTTCAGGGTCATGCTGGTCACGGGGGGGTTCCCGTTGACCGCGTCTGCCCAGTTGTCGGGGATCTTGCTGGGGAATGCTCCGCTCACGGTGGGGTCATTCCAGCAGTGAACCGTCGTCTGGGCGACATCGTTGTTGTTGTCGTTGTCTCGGAAATTGAAGTCGACGCCGAAGGTCCCGCTGGCCGGCAGGTCCGGGTCGAGGGCCGTCTTGGTGATTCGCACCTCCAGCCACCAGCCATTGTAGCCCTCGTAGCTGCCCGCGGTTACGTCCGAAGTGACACCCGCCAGGATCTGGGAGGCGTAGCCGGAGGTAGTCATGTAGACGTTCTTCTGGTTGGCCGCGTCGATGACCAGTTGGATATCGCTGGTCGAGCTGCTCATCGTGCTTGCCCCGCCGTCGTGGCTCGGGTCGATGAAGAACTCGACGCAATCGTTGGCCCAGTTCGAGCTAACGCCGTTCGGCGTGCGGATGTCGCTGTCGTCGAGCCGGACCAGGAAGTACTGGTACGTGCTGTCGTGGCGGCTCCACACCCGGGCTGTGTGGTCCGCGCGGTCGGTTGGCGGATACTGCCCGTCGGTCCAGTGGCCGGCCGAATAGCAGGTGGCGCCGGAGTACCCGATCAGTGCGTAGTCTCCGGTCTCGTTCAGGCCGCCGCGGGCGACGGTGGTGAACTCCGCCAGATTCCAGTCGCTCGGGCTGCCGTCAATCGTGATGCGGCCGGCCTGCTTGACGTTAAGCGTGGCCATAACCGCCGGGCCGTACTGGATCAGTTCGATCCCGCTGCCGGTGCCCAGATTCCGCGAGTATTGCTTGCTGGTGGCGTTGTTCCAGTGTTCGTGCACGCCCAGGCTGGCGAGGCGCGTCGTATTCGTGGCGTGATCGGGATCATAAAAGGTTCCCGAGGGGGGATTGTCCGCCAAGGCCGCCTCGTGCAGGTAGTCCTCTGCCCCGCTCATTCGCGGGTAGTCCGTCCATTCTTCCCACAGGAAGTCAAAGGCCACCGAATCGATGGCCACCGGGTCCTGGGAGACAAACAGGCTGGAGGTCCAATCTCCGTTGAAGGGTGAGGAGTCCCACCTTCTGGGGTAGTCTTCGGACATGTGACGGCCGCCATACAGGCCGTCGATCATGTAAAGCAGGGCCTTGCCCCCGGTGTGAGCGTGGCCCATCAGATCCACGATGCACCGGTAATGCCCCATTCCGGGGACGTACTGGGGCAGGCTGTCGTGCAGACTGTAATAGCCGGTCTCCGGCGGGAGCCGAAGGAAACCGTAGTAGTTCTTGCCGCAAGCGGTGATCCCGGCGGCCTCATGACTCTTGAGGTTCGCCAGGTTGATGAAGTACGCCGCCTGGGCATAGGGGGCCAGCACCTTGTCCTGAGTCACTCCGCTCGGACGGGCACTGAAGTAGAAGTTGACGGTCGACGCAACCGGAAGCGTTCGGTTGAACTTCCCCTGATGGTCGAGATACTGCACATTGGGAAACTCATTGTGCAGGGGGTCGTAATACTGGTTCGGAAACAGGCACACCGGGTCTCCGATGGAGATGTCGGCCTGGTTCACGCCGACGACATTCACCAGGTGGCGAAGCAGGGCCAGCATCACCTGCGGAGACGTGTTCATGTAGTCCATTTTGCTGGTCAACTCGTAGGTGTTGGGATCGACTCCGCCCCAGCCGCTGCTGTCGATGCAGCCCACGAAGTTGACCTTGATGGCGACCTTCTCCCCGGTCTGATAGCTGACGTTGCCCTTGCCGTGCGTCTGATTGAAGTGCCTGATCAGCGTGTCCCACGCGGCGGAGTCGGTGGCGGCCCCGGTCAGCCCGCGGATGGCCCGCGACATCATCTGGTCCACTTGTGTCTGACTGGTGTGGGTGCTCTCCCACCAGTGTCCGTAGCCGGGGCCCTGCCAGTCCGTTGCACTGGGATCGTGGACCCAGACCACACGGCCAGGGTTAAGCCCCCTGGCCGCGCCAATGGGTGAATTCGGTGTCGGGTTGTCGGCGACGGCGTGGTACTCCGGCATGGCGTACAGGCCTACGACGGCCAACGCGGCTGCGACCGCCAGGCAGGCGCACGCCGCCGCTTTCCGGGACTGCCTCAGCGAATGCTTTGCCTGGCGAAAGAAAAGAACCGAACCGATTATCCCCGTGAGCCACACGACGAAGCCGCTGGCCAGCGGCATCGCGACCCTCTGGCAAGGGTAAGCGGCCCGCGAGGGCTTCGGTGCCACGCGGACGATGAACCAGACCAACGAGATGAGGCCGACGATCGGTCCCGCACCAAACATCCAGAAACGCAGACCGCGTCGAATCCTGTCTGATTGCGACACCGTTCGCTCCTTCCTGTGCCTTCCGCCGACGGGAAACAGCCATACGAGGCGGCCGGCCATCGAGCCGGCCGCCTCGCCTCATACTCACATCACTGCGAATCTCCGATCTGGAACCAGTTGGATTTCATGATTGAGTAGTCCATGATCCCGACCGACCCGTTCCCGTCGATGTCGGCCGCCGGATCCGCCGTCAGCCATTTCACCTTCAGGATCGAGTAGTCGAGGACATTGATCGTGTTGGAGCCGTTGAGGTCTCCGCCGCGCAGGTAATCACCCGTTCCCGGCGTTGGCGGGTCCGCGATCGGTTCAGTGCCCGTGAAGTTCGCGGTCCACTGGCCGTTCGTCCCGCCACCGACCGCCAGCTTTTTCCGCAACGACCACGCCGTCTTCGCGCTCAGGTGCGTCGTGCCGTCCGGAGCGTCCGTCAGCGTGTAGCTCGTGATGTGGGAGGCCCAGCCGGTCAGCGTCAGGTCCCAGGTCTTCGTGGTCGTACCGCCAGTCGCCACAAACGTGACCACGCGGCTCGCGCCGACGAAGCCCTCCAACTGAACCTGGCCGGTGATCTGGTTCTTGTTGATGTTAAACGTGTCTGTCGCGTTGGACGCCACGTTCCCGGACTGGTCCGTCAAACCGCTCACCGTGATGGTGGCCTGGCCGTTCGGTGTCGTCGCGCCCACCGACCAGGTGTAGTTGTAGGTTCCCGGCGGAGACTCACCTGTCGGGGTTGCCGACTCCGCCGAGCCGCCGTTGGGCGTCACCGTCACCGTCGGCGCTCCCGCCACGCCGGACAGGTTGTCCGACGTCGCCACGGCGATGAACACCGTGCCCTGCAGGGCAACACCCGACGGCGTCAACTCCGGGCCGCCCTGGTTCGCCGAGATGCTGTCCACCACCGGGGCAATGCTGTCGATGGTGAACGCGGCGTCGGATTCATCGCTGGTGCTGTTGCCGGCGAGGTCCGAAGCCGTCACGCGAACCTTGGCCGTGCTGATGTTCAGCGAAGGGACCGGGTTCCAGGTGTACGTCCCGTCGTTGGCCTCACCCGTGGCGATGGTCTGCCACGTGCTGCCGTCGTAATACTCGATCTTGATCGAGTTCGCGTCGATGTTCGTGTCCGTCGCCGACCAGGTGATGTCAGAACTCTGTCCGCCCTTGAGGTACTCGCCGCCGTCCGGATCGATGACCGTTACCGCCGGGTTCGTGCCGTCGACGTAGATGGTCGTGCTGTCGATCTTCGTCGGATAGACGAACTGGGCGGACATGTCGCTCAGGTACGTGCCCTTGACGTCGCTGACGTCCGGGAGGAACACCATCTGCGTCGTGCCTTCGTGGGCCTTGGCGGTCATCGTGATGCTTGCGACCGTGCCGTCGGCGTCGGTGCCCACACTGCCCTGCGCGTCGAGGCCGATGGCGGTGTTGATCTCGCCGCTGACCGCCCACGACTGGTAGATCAGTTCATCCCAGACCCCGCCGCCCGCCGCTACGGAGCCCACGTTGAAGAAGTCAGAGTTGTAGCCGAGCAGCGCCTGGCAGGCATTGACCTTCTGGGCCAGATTCGAGACGTCCATGTGGACAACGAGGCTCTCGCCGGGCTTGAGGTACACGCTGTCGGACAGAACGTTCAGCTCCAGCACGTCGCTGATCTGTGCATCTGCGAACGTACCAACATAGTCCACACCCGCGCAGGACACCTCCACGTTCCGGATTTGACGCTGCTGTGTTGCGTAGTTGGTGTTTCCGACGGTATCGCCCCAGATCAACGCCACGCCGAAGCCGTTTACGATCGTGGGATCCCCGGCCATGTTGATCGGTGCGAACATGGTGCCCCAATGGTCCCATCCCTGGGCAGGGCTTCGCTGGTAGTCGTACATTCCGGCGATCTGAAGGTTCTTGATGTCGCCCCACTGCATCGTTGTGAACGGTTCAACGTGCTCAGTACTGAGTCCGTTATGCTCGTAGATGGCTACGTTTGTTGAGTCGGGAATTGCGCCGGTCAGATCGAGGGTGATCCTGCTCCATTCACTGTCGATCGCCTCGATCGTACTCACGCCGGTGATCCCGAGGGATGTCGGAGCGAAGATGCCGAACTTACCGTTGCCATCGGTAAGAAAGTAGTTGACCGTTGTGTAGCCCAGAGCGGTCCTGTATTCGAACGCGAGCTTCACGGTGTTCAGCGCTTGCCCGACGGCCACGTCGGTGCAGGCGAAGGTTCGCGAGCCGTCGCGCCACCCGTCGGGCGTCTGGAACCCGCCGGTCGCCAGCGTGCCGGGCGGGCTGCCGTTGTTGTTGTACCAGTACCATCCCTGGGTGTTCCGCGGCTGCTGGTGGTAGAGGAGTGAATTGCCGTTATCGTCTATGGTGAACTGGTCGTGGCCGTGGACTGTTGCCACCTTCCATGTCGCCATCTCATTGCAGACCTGGACGTTGTCGAAGTAGAAGCCGTTCCCGAGAGTTGCCGGCGAGGCAGTGCCAGCGACCCGGAACAGCAGCGAGTCGACAGCCTGAAGCCGCGGTTCCGTCACACCCTCGCCTTCGGCGTAGTAGTAGGATTCCCAGGTGGTGCCGGTGTGTCCGAGTATCCCGTCCACATACACCCTCACAACGTCATTGCCGTTGACCTGTCCGCCGCCGGTGTCCACGCCATCGACGAACTCGATATCCATGACAATGGAGTGCCAACCGCTGTAAGACAGGCCGGTCGCCACCGTCGTGGGGTTCCAGTTCTGATCGCCGTTAGAGGTGTCATAGAACAGCAGGTCAAATCCGCTGCTCCCGTTGTCGGAAATCCTCAGGTAGCTCATCCGCACGGTGGATTGCTTGGCACTGGGTGAAAGGGTGATCGCCAGGCCAGGCTGGGCTGCGCCGGTTGCCGACCGGAAATCGAATGCAGCATGGAATCGGTCGGTCGCCGCATTAGCGCCGAAGTGCGGGGGATTGTAGGGATTCGTATGGTCCGGCCCGCGGTCGTTCCACAACGAACTGCCGTTCTCACCGGCCACCCGCGCGGTGGTGGGAGAGAAAGGCTGGCTCGAGTACTCCGAGTATGCGTAGGCGCTGGAAATTCGCCAGACCTTGTTGCCCGTTCCGTCGTCGACGATCTGCTCGTCGAGGTTGTAGGGCTTGCCGCCCTCGACAAAATCGTACCCCCATTGATCCTCGACGGTCCATCCCGACTGTCCGTTGATGCTCACTCCGGTTGTGAAGCTGTCGAAGGTGTCCATCGCTCCCAGTGCTGCACCACCCAACGCCAGAATCAATGCTGCACAGACCACAACCGCCTTTTCGCTGGATGCCCGTTTCATGAGTTGTCTCCTTGACGTGCAAGACAGACGCGGCGTCACTTCGGGCGTTGCCGCGCGCATCTCCCGCTGCCGTCTCACCGAAAAGCTGACTGTCCCTCCAAGCAGGGCCGGCGGGCAACGCCCCCGCCGTCTTACCCTCAACACCCGAAGTTATCCTTGCCTCGCCGACCCGGGCGGGCCTTGCGACCCTCCCCGGTGCGGAAGCTCTCGCCTTACTGCGGATCTCCGATCTGGAACCAGTTGGACTTCATGAGCGAGTAGTCCTCGGTCCAGCTCTTTCCGTCACCGTTGATGTCTCCGGCCGCCCCGCCGCCCCAGCTCGTCTTCATCAGCGAGTAGTCCAGGACGTTCACCGAGTTGGACTCGTTCAGATCGCCGCCCAGCAGCGTGAAGGCCGCCGTCGCCTGGCCGTCCGGATCCAGAACCACGTCCAGACGCGTGCGCAGGTGCCACGCGGTCTTGGCACTCAGATGAGCCATGCCGTCCGGCACGTTGGTCAGGGTGCACGAGGCCGAGGCCTTCTGCGTTCCGGGGTTATTGGTGAACGACAGCGTCGGCGTCCAGGTGTTCAGGGGGGCACCGGTGGTATCGGTGGCCACGAACGTTACCACACGCGTAAACGTGTAGTCAGCCGGACTCGGCGGATCGGCTGTCGCCCCGGCGCGCAAGGTCGCGAATTCAACGGTCACGGCCGCCTGGTTCTTGTCGACCACGAACGTGTCCGTGTCGGTCGCGGTGTTGCCGGCCTTGTCCGAGACGGTCGCGGTGATCGTCGCCGCGCCGTTCGGCGTAGTTGTCGTCACCGCCCATGTGTAATTGAAAGTCCCGACGGGGCTCTCGTTCACATAAGTGGCCGCCTCGGCCGAGCCGCCGTTCGGCGTCACGGTCACCGCCGGCTGCACGCGCAGGCCTGACGTGGCGTCACTCGCCGCTACGGATATGTTGACTGTGCCCTGAACCGCGTCACGCGTCGTGCCGAGAAGTGCCTCTCCATCCTGGCTCGCCTCGTCGATCGAAAGGAGCGGAGCAGTCTTGTCCACGAAGATGGGAACGAAGCCGTTGTCGCCCTGGGCAACGACGATATCATTCCATCGCACGGTGTGGTACCGCGTCTGAGTGGTAGCCCAGTTGCTGATTTCGATGTACGGGAACACCGCGCTGAGATCCAGCCCTCCGTCGTTCCAGGCCCCGTCATAGAAAGGCACCCAGGCTGTCGAATTCCAGTCCCATGGACACCCCTCGTAGAACCTGGAAGAGGCCCGGTGCAGCCGGCTGAAGCCGCTGACCTGGTAATCGCCGGGGCTGACCGGCACGATGTCGAGCCGCAGATCGAAGGTATCGCACTCGGGGTCGTTGTTGGCCGGGCCGCCCATCCACTTCTCGGCGTTGTACTGGCTGTTGCCGAATGCGCCCTGCTGACCGGTTGCGCCCGGCGGATCGAACCAGCCCTGGAACAGGTATGAACGGTAACCGTCGCTGTTACTGTAATGGTAGGACTGGTTGTCCCAGGATCCCTTATTGACCATGTTGCTGACGATGTTGTACCAGAGGCTGTTGTCCTGGCTGCCCGCAGTCTTGCGGAAACCGATTTTGGCCACGCCTCCCAGGTCTTCGGGAACCGGAGGCCAGCCCATGAAGCCTTCGTAGTGAACCTGGCTCATGTCGACGCCGTAGGCCAGAAGCGTAATACCGCCGTCACTGATGTCGAAGGTCTGCGACGTGTACTCGTGTGCGACCGCGCTGTCCCACGGGGCGAAGCCGGACGTGGTGACCGCGCCACTGCCGAAGGACTGGATCAGATCCACCACCGAGCGGTTGCCGGCCAGGTCCACGGCTACGACCTTGACGATGTGGCTGCCGTCGCTCAGTCCGGCAGTAGACAGGGTGTATGGGCTGGCGACTGTCGCGAAGGCGCCGTCATCGACCGCCAGCTCGTAGTGGTCCACCCCGCTGGTGGCGTCGGTGGTCGAGAAGGTGATGATGATCGTGTCGCCGTTCGTCCAGGTGGCCGGATCGGCGACTGGTTTGAAGGCGACCGGAGCAGTCTTGTCGAGGTAGAAGCTCGTGCTGGCCGTCGCTTCGTTTCCGGCCTTGTCGAACGCCTTGACGGTTGCCGTGTGCGTGCCGTCCGACATCGCCGAGACGTCCAAAACGTACGGGCTCACCTGCGTCGCGAAAGTGCCCGCGTCGATCTGGATCTCGTAGTGGTCGATGCCGGCCAGGGCATCGGTCGCCGAGAAGGTCAACGTGACACTCGCATCGCTGGTCCAGCCGGCGGGCGCGGCGCTGATCGTCACGTCTGCCGGCGCCGTGCCGTCGATCACGATATTCGTGCTGTCGATCTTGGCCGGCCAGACCGCGTTGCCCGACATGTCGCTCAGGAAGGTCTGCTTTACGTCGGTGCTGCCGTCCGGGCGGAAGACCATCTGGGTGGCGCCCTCGACACCGGTCCGCGACGTGAGCGTGATGATGCACACCGTGTTATCCGCGTCGGTGCCGACGGCGCCGTCTGCGTTCACGCCGATGGCCGTGTCGATCTCTCCGGGAACACCCGTGCTGTCGACCCAGGAATCCCAGATCACCTGGTCCCACGGCCCCGAGCCAGAGACTTGAACCGTCGCACCGGTGGGGTCGGCAAAATAGAGCGACGCATAACCCAGCATCGCCTGGCAGGCGTTGACCTTTTGCAGGAGGTTGGCCACGTTCATGTCCACGACAATCTGCTCGCCGGGCTTGATGTAAATGCTCGCTGCGGTGGGATCGAGATAGAGCACGTTCCCGCCTGCGCAGGCCGGCGGCTTCGTCAGCCAAGCGTCGTAATCCGCGCCCCCCGAGATCATCGCGGCGATCGCCGAACCGTCCGTCGTGCCCCACCAGTTGCTTTCGGCATCGGCCAATGCCTGAGACTCGTTCCGAAGCGCCTTGAGCACGTTGCCGGAAATCGTGCAGTTGTGGATGCTCACGTTCGTGGGCCCGGCGTTGTTCGCACCGGGCTCGCCGAGACGGAGTCCATCCTGGCACCCGGTGATCCTCGAACACGTGATCTGCACGTTGTTGAGGCTGGCGGGGTTGCCGGCATACGACCCATCATCACGTGCTTTAATCGTAAGGCCGGCGCCGTTGACGGCGTCGCCTTTCCCGCAATTCGTCACAACCGCATTCGTGAATGAGATGTTCTGGAATGTGTGAGACTTCAGATTGACATCAACGCCGGCCGCCCACGCGCCCGCGGTGCCGCTGTTGCTGACCGTGACGTTAGAGAACGCGGCGTTGTCGAGGTTCTCGAAGTACATGCCCTTCGAGGTGTTGTTGTTGAACGTCGTACCGCTCACTGAGACGTTGGTCACCAGCGGGCTGCCGACTGCGGAGTAGAAGCAGAGACCCATGACGTTACCGTCGATGTGACTGTCGACAATCGTCAGGCCATTGATCCCAACATAGGTAGCCGTACGGAACCCGACACTCCCGTTTGACGACAGGTTGCAGCCGTTCAAATACAGATCAAAGAAACTCCCGGAACCCGTTGGCGGATTAGTGTTAATGCCATGTGATCCGTTGGAGACACAGGCCACATTGTCAAACGTCAGGTAGCTGGCATTCGGAGCCGTGATGTTAATGCCGTTCGCGGGAGCATTCGTTACGCGAAGATCCCTCACAACCAGCCTGTCGGAGGAGGAGGCTCCGCTGGCGCCGACCGCGATTCCAGTGCCGGAAGGCGGCGTGATGACGGTGCCCGCCGCGTCGCTGCCCGCTCCGTCGATCGTTACCTGTTTGCTCACCGTCACGTTCTCGGTGTAGGTGCCCGCGGCGACCTGGATCGTGTCCCCATCGCTGGTGGTGCCCGCGTTGATCGCGGCCTGGATGGTCGCGTAATCGTATGTCGGCGGTCCGCCGGGACCCACTGTCCACGTCGCCGCCATTGTCCCGCCAGCCATCACCAGCACACACAAGACAACACACATATTTCGCATCGTCATGACCTCCAAATACCTTCTTGCCCGCTTGTTGACACTGCCGACGACGCCGCGCCGGCGGTCGCCGTCTCCGTTCGATCGAGTCCGCCGCGCGACAACCGGCCATCAAGTCGGCCGCCGCGCCTGACACTCACATCACCTCGCGCACCTCCAGTCTGGAATCCGTTGATCTCTTGAAAGTCCGATGAGTCCTCTTCATGCCGCCGTTCAGACATTCGCGAAGCGTCTTCCAGCCAAGCCGTGTAATCGTTCTCGCCTGATCGTTACCGTTGGCCGGCTCTCGCGGCAGCTACTCCAGCCGGCCTCAAAGTGTTCCGGCTGTCCACCCGACGGCATCGCGATCACGGCACCCTGATGCCATCGCACGCACCGCTGGCCTTCTACGCGCGCAGGGCGGACCTCCGACGAGACGACACTGCATAAGAGGAGTTGGATCTCTGATGGCAGGTGATCGGTTCGCTGCCGAAATCCCCTATCCCAAGCCCTTCCCATGCTCCTCTTTCTGACTTCCGGCGTGCCGAGCCAGCCGCCTCGGCGGCCACTTCCTGGCAGGACAATGCCCGCCAACCCACTCCGACTCGACCTGGAACAGAACCGATCACTGACTACCTTGAAATAGTCGAAAAGACGGCGCTACTATGCCTGAAAAGACGACGTCAGTATGCGCGCTGTGCCTAATGCTGTCAAGGAGATTTACCTATGACACTGACTGCGATCCCACCTGTTCTCCGCCGGAGCTGCTTCCAAGCCCTCTAAAAGATGCCGAAGGGACTCGCACTCCGGGCTTCGCGACAACCAAGCAGGCCAATGGCCGTCGTCCATGGCCTGCTGTTCAGGGTCGAGGGTTGGCAGCGAACGTAACCATCGCTGGCGTGAATAGATGGCGAGCCGGCACGTGCGCTCACGCCTATGGAGGCCGTGCGGCAGAGGCGCCCTGGCGACCAGCCTCAGTTCTCAGCTTTGCGTGCAAAAAGGGGCACTGTCTTTCCAGAACCCGACCTTATCCACATTCCACCTCCATCATCGTAAATGCTGTCATAATCGTGCGTTACGCCTGTCGGAAGGACTGGTGGGGATTACCGGTGCACTTGGTTGGACTGTCTCTGCCGCGTGTTTCTCTCACCGCTTACGCCCAGATGAGGCCGGAATGGCACATAAACGCCAAAATCTGGCTATACGAGGCCGTCGCTCCCTGCAAGCCCCTCTCATCGAGATGTCGGACAACAGTTGCCGGATTCGCTAGAAGGCGGGCCACCAGATACGGGTTTAACTCCTGCCAGATTGCCTCTGTTCCAGGCCAGACAATCACTTGAGATTGGCGGCCGCAGTCGGCCGCGAGCCGGGCAGCAGCACAGGGGGCTGTCCCCTCGACTCAGATGGCCTCTCCGGCGGACGGGTCCGTGACACATTCGGCGGGGGGATACTGGGGTTCTTTCAGAACCGCGACCGTGAGGGAGCGCCCCCCGTGTGGTGCGGCCGCCTTGCGGCCTGGCCCCTCGCTTGCGCTCGGGGTTCTGAATGAGCCGCGCGGAGTGTCACGGACCCCGGGCGAACGGCCTGCAAGAAAACGTATTGACGTAGGCTTGAGGATTGGGTAGCATTACGAAGTCAACCTACCGTGGGTGCCGAAGTATTCGCGCAAGTCGCACGGGCAGAGTCAAAGGCCTCTTCACGGCGGGTGCCTTTATTCGGCGTAGAACAAGCGTAACAGAAGGAGAGTGGAAATGCGCAAGTCGAGAACACTCCTCGCGGCGGTTCTGGTTTTGGGTGCTCTGGGCCCGGCGGCGGCATGGGCTCACGATCTGTTACCCCCGCCCTGGCGCGGGCAGGAGGGCAGTACTACTCAAGTCTGGAATTTCGGTGGTTCGGCAGATCCGGCCGCCCCTGACCAGGTCAACAACCCTTATGGGGCCTCGACTGCCGACATCACCGTCGGCCAATTCGGCTCCGGCTGGCTCGACCAGTTGCCCGCGATGGGGACACAAACGGGCTATTGGGACCTTGGCAGCAACGGCAGTATCGTAATCGACATCGACAACCGTCCAGAGCCCCTGCCGTACAAGGAGATCTGGGTCCAGGTCACCTACTTCAACGACATCTCCCAAGCGCCTATTGTCAACGTCCCCGGGGCCACAAGGCTCGGGACCGAGACGGTCACCGTCGAGAACGTCGACGCCAGCGCGGCTTGGTTGCTGGATCTGAGCAAGTGGCGAATCGAACCGAACCCGGTTCACGAACAAATCGTCGTGAATTCGAGTCCTATGTGGGGTGCTGTAGTGGACCAGATTGTGGTTGACACCATCTGCGCGCCGGAGCCCGGGACGGTCGGCCTGCTCAGCCTGAGCGCATGCGTGCTCCTCGCCGGTCGCCGAGGCAGGAAGTAGCCGACCTGCCGGGAATCATGCCATCCTCCAGAAACCGGTCCGGCAGCGGGCAACAACCACAGCGGGGACCCGTCGAACAGCGGGGAAGTGAAGGAGTGTGTTCCCGGCCCGCCACCGGGTGACAGGTCATGTTGTTCCGCATCATCGGTAGATCGAGGGCTTTGACTCGGCCGGGACCACCCCGACATTCGGCGCTCG
Source organism: uncultured Planctomycetales bacterium (assembly GCA_964586235.1). Classification (GTDB taxonomy): domain Bacteria; phylum Planctomycetota; class Phycisphaerae; order UBA1845; family PWPN01; genus JAUCQB01. Next base: position 37,416 of record CAZPIO010000036.1, on the reverse strand, counting down.
TCAGACCGGCCGCAAACCTGCTGATCGCGTACCTGGTGACCGCTCATCCAGCGACTGCCTCCTGGGCAGCCGCGTATCGCATCGAGCCTCTTGGCTCGCTGGGGGGCAGTCACGGGCGGGCAAGAGCGATCAACGGCAACGGCCAGGTGGTGGGCGAAGCGACCGTGCCGGCCGGTGCCGAGCACGCGTTCATCTGGCAGGGCGGGGTCATCTCCGATCTTGGCACTCTTGGTGGTCAGAAAAGCCGCGCCTTCGACGTGAACGCGTCGGGGACGGTCGCGGGTTGGGCCAACAACGACGCGGGGCTTCTGAAGCCCGCCTTGTGGATCGAAGGACACGTACAGGAGTTGCCCACTCTCGGCGGAGCTTCCGGCACCGCCTGGGCCGTCAACGATGCGGGTCTGGCCGCTGGAAACGCGTACCTGAACCAGAGCACCTATCATGCGGTCCTGTGGGTCGGAGCCGCCGCCACGGACCTGGGAACACTTGGCGGCAGTTACAGCATTGCCTACGACATCAACTCCAGCAATCAGATCGTCGGCAGCGCGGACGATAGTCTGGGGGATGAGTGGGCGGCACTCTGGTCGGGGGGCTCCATTCAGAATCTGGGCGGCTTGCCAGGCGGAACCTGGAGTACGGCTCGAGGAATCAATGAGCGGGGCCAGGTGATCCTGTGGGGCGATACCTTCGGCGGAGTCAGCCATGCCGGGCTGTGGGAAGATGACGTGGTAAAGGACCTGGGCACGTTTGGCGGCGAGGAGAGCTGGGCCTATGGGCTGAATGACCTGGGGCACGTGGTCGGCTGGGCCGAGTTGCCGGCGGGGAATTACCACGCCTTCATTCATGATGGCGACCAGATGACCGACCTGGGCACGCTCGGGGGAATGTTCAGCTCGGCCTACGGCATCAACAATGACGGGGTTATCGTGGGATCGGCCCAGGGCGCGGACGGACGCTGGCAGGCCGTTCAGTGGGTACCCGTCCCCGAACCTGTGATTGCGATCATGGCGATATGGGGGAGCGTCGGCCTGCTGCTCCGGCCGTCGCGGAGGGGAAGGTCTCAACAATGAGGTACTTGACTCAACACGCGAGAGGCTCATGGCAGCGGCTGCTCGCCTGCTGTATCGTTCTCGCTGCGGGTTCTCTTGCTTACGGACAGGTCAACCTGTCCCTGGAGCCGGCCAGCATCTCGGTATCACCCGGAGCAACGGTTGAGCTTCAGTTGTGGGCTCGGAGCAGCTCACCTCTGTCCCTCGATGGCGCCGAGGTAGTCCTCAGGTGGGATCCGCTTCAACTCACCCTGGCCGGATATTCCCCTGGAACCCCGGCGTATGCGTGGGGCGCATCAGGCTTTCCAGCGGCCAGCCCCGTCAACACAACCTGGGGCGACGGCGATGCGCTGTATCAATGCCTGACGCGACTGGGGGCGACACCACCCCAGACAGACATCATGCTTGCTATCCTGCAATTTACCGCACTGAGCAACCCGGCGGTGGCCGCCGTCAGCATCCCCAACGAGGGAGATACGCTGGTTGCGTCGGTGGGCATCGACGTCCTGACGGCAACCTCCGGCGCAACGGTTCGAATTGGGTCACCGGGCGACGGCTCCGGCGGGAGGGATCCCGATGCCGGCGGTGGAACCGGAGGCGATGGGGATACCGACAGCGGATCGGGCGATGACGGCAGCGGAGGCATGCCGGATGATCAGGACGGCGACACTGGAGGCGGTGACTCCGGCAACGACCCGCCCACGGACGGCGGCAGCCAGGGAGATGACAGCGATGAAACGCCCCCGGTGAGACCCGTTTTCGGCTTGCCCTGTGGTGCCGGAGCAGTGCAGGGAGTCGCATTGTCGGCTATGGTGATGACTGTCGGGCAGCGGAGGAGACGGCGATGGCCAACTTGAACCAGAGGTGCCGAGCAGTCCTGCGAATCAGCCTGGTATGCGGTGCCATCAGTTCGGCGATGCTGGGCACGCCGAGGTCTGCTCTCGGGGCGGATCTACTCCCTCCAGCCTGGCGCGGAGGCCAGGGAACCACGTACCAGAGCTGGAGCTTTAATGCCGACGCCAACCCTGCCTCTCCGGAGTCGATCAGTAACCCCTACGGACAACCCGTCGCGGACATAACTGTGGGCCAGTTCGGGTCGGGCTGGCTCCAGCAGTTGCCGGGCATGGGGACGCAGACGGGCTACTGGGACATTGGCGGCACGGGCGGGCGGATCGTAATCGTCCTGGAACCCCTGCCTCGACCGCTGGCCTACCATCAGGTCTGGGTTCAGGTGACTTACTTCACGGATATCACCCAGCCGCCGATCGTGAATGTGGATAGCGCCAGCGTGTTCGGCGGCCAGACAGTCCTGGTCGAGCATGTGCCCTCTGGTGGAGACTGGTACTTAGAGCAAAGCCTATGGCACATCGAGCCTCCTCAGCGGCACGGGGAGCCCGTGGTTCTGACGTCGGAACCGATGTGGGGAGCACTGGTCGATCAGATCGTGGTGGACACCGATTCGGTGGAGTTGCCCGACTGCGGCGATCCGTTTGCCGACGCGGATGGAGACAGAGACGTCGATCAAGCCGACTTTGCCGTCTGGCAGAGGTGTAACAGCGGGGAGGACGGCGGAGTGCCGGCCGGCTGCGACTGCTTCGACCGGGACAACAACGGTGTCGGCGACGGAGACGTCGATGATCAGGACCTGGAGGCGTTCGAAGCCTGCGCAAGCGGCCCGGGCATCCTTGCCGACACGACGTGCGACGACCCAGCTTAAGCCCATGGTATCGTGGAGATAGCAGGTAGCCGGGCTGACACTCTCCCGCCCAGGCGGAGTGGGAGCCTGCAGAGTGAGCGGTGCAGCCCCCGCCGATCCTTGCCGAGACCGACGAGGACCACACGGCGGATGGCGCCGCCGGTACCGCCGCTCGAGACTTGCCGATTTCCGCCATGATCGCGGCAGCCCTGGTTCGGTCCGTTTCCGCGTAGACCTCGGTGATGGCGGCCGAACCATACCCGAGGACGCCCCGGGCCGCTTCCGGGGTCGGGCTTTCCTCCTCGGTTCCGGGCCATAACGCTTGTTCCTGCGTTCGTTCGCTCGACGTTTCTGGAGCTCATTCAAAACATCACTTGGGCTGAGCCTGATCGGGCCTGGTCGTGCCTGGTCTCGGGCGGATCTGGGGGAGAATCTTCTCCCACGGCTCGACGTTGCATTCACGGGCCCATGCGTCGTAGCGATCGGCCAGTTCACGGACCCTCTCGGGCATCTTGTCGGCCAAGTTGTTGAGCTCGGTGCGGTTGGCCTCGAGATCGTACAACTCCCACGGTCCGGGGAAATGCGACACCAGCTTCCATTGGCCCTGCCGCACGCCGCGATTCCCCTCGTGTTCCCAGGCCAGCAGATCGTGCCCCGCTCGCTGCCGGCCCTGGAAGATGGGCCGCAGGCTCAGACCGTCGGCCGGGCGAATCTCCCGACCCTGGAACGCTCTCGGGTACTCGCCGCCCGCCACGTCGAGGACTGTCGGCAGCAGATCGATCACATGCCCGACCTGGTTTGTGATCTGCCCGCCGCGGATGACCGACGGCCAGTAGGCGATCAGAGGGGTGGAGATTCCGCCCTCGTGAGTCATGCGCTTGAAGCGGCGGAAGGGCGTGTCACTGAGGTTCGCCCACGGCGGGCCGTAGCCGATCGACGAATCGATCGTGCCGATGGGGGCGCCGGGCTTGCCTTCGTCGATGTTCTCCGAGCAGCCGCCGTTGTCCGACAAAAACATGACCAGCGTGTTCTTCTCAATGCCGCTGGCACGGACCTTCTCCACGATGCGGCCGATGCCGCGATCCATGCACGTGATCTGGGCGGCGAACACCGACATCTTCAGGTCCTCGCGGTCCTTGTCGGATACATCGCTCCACGCGGGTGCGTCGGCATCACGAGGCGAAAGCGCCCATCGCGGGTCGATAATCCCCAGCTCAATCATCCGGCGATAACGCCGCAGCCGAACCTCGTCCCAGCCGACGAGATACTTCCCGCGATACCGTGCGATATCCTCCGCTCGCGCGTGCAGCGGCGCGTGCGGGGCGGTGTAGGCAACATAGAGGAAAAAAGGCTCCGCCTTGTTCGCGTATTGATTGATGTACTCGACGGCATGGTCGCTGATGGCGTCGGTGAGGTAAAAACGCGGGTCGGCCGGTTCGATCTGCCGGTTATCCAGCATCAGCATGCGATGCCGTTCCGGTCTGAAGTAGTTGCACGCACCGCTAAGAATACCGAAGTAATGCTCGAAGCCGCGGTCGAGCGGCCAGTGCCCGGCGACCATCCCGACGTGCCACTTCCCGCTCATGAGCGCACGGTACCCGCTTCGGCGGATAGCCTCGGCGATGGTCACGCATCGCTCCGACAAGCCGCTCTGGTATCCGGGCAGCTTGAGATTGCGGGTCATGTGCCCGATTCCGACGGCGTGCGGGTACTGGCCGGTCAGCAGGGCGGCACGCGTGGGGCAGCAGCGGGCGGCATTGTAGAAATGAGTGAAACGCATCCCCCCGGCGGCCAGGGCGTCCAGGTTCGGCGTGGCGATCTCGGAACCATAGCAGCCGAGATCGGAGAAACCCAGATCATCAGCCATGATCAGGATGATATTCGGCCGTTTCGATGCCGCGGGCCCGTCAGCCGCCGGCAGGACTGAACCGGCGATGCACGAGACGACACATGACAGGATGAGACTGCGCCGCATGACGGACTCCTCTATGGACCGATTGTGAGCGATCTCGTGACACTTACCGGTGTTCGCCGGCGTGGCGACCGCCGTTTGGCAATTCGTCTTGGCCCCGGTATTCTCCGACGTTCAGACGGATATCGCAATGCCCCGTTGCCGCGCCAAGGAGAGTCAAATGACCTCGATCCTGCAACCATTCGGCGGACCGAGCGCATCGGCCGCAAAGCTGGCGGTGGTCCTGGCCCTGGCGATCAGCGCCTCCACCACGGCCGTTGCCGCCGACAAGCCTGCCCGCCCGTTCAATGTCCTCTTTATCGCGGTCGACGACCTCAACGACTGGATCAATCCGCTCGGCGGATATCCGCGCGTTCAAACCCCCAATCTCGACCGCCTGGCTGCCCAGGGGATGCTCTTCACCCACGCATACTGCTCGGCCCCGGCGTGCAACCCGTCGCGGGCCAGCCTGCTCACCGGTGTCGCACCTTCCACCTCCGGCGTATACGACAACGGCCAGCCCTGGCGCCCGGTCATGCGCGACGTGATCACGCTCCCGCAGCACTTCAAGAGCCTCGATTATCACGTGGTCGGCGGCGGCAAGATATTCCACGGTGCTTATCCCGATCGTGCCTCCTGGCACGACTACTTCAACCAGCCGGGAGACCCCGTTCCTTCCTCGCGCCCGGCCAACGGAATCGGCGGGGCCGGTTCGCAGTTTGACTGGTCCCCCCTTGACATCGACGACGCCGAGATGGGCGACAGCAAGGTCACGACCTGGGCCGTGGACTACCTTCGGCAGAAACACGCGAAGCCCTTCTTCCTCGCCGTCGGGATTTACCGTCCGCACCTGCCCTGGTATGTGCCGCGTAAGTACTTCGATCGCTATCCGCTGGCCGACATCATCCTGCCGCAGGTCAAAGCGGACGATCTGGATGACGTTCCGCCAATCGGCCGGCAAATGGCCCGGCCCGAAGGCGACCACCGGAAGGTCGTCCAGACGAACAACTGGGAAAAAGGCGTGCAGGGCTATCTTGCCAGCATCACTTTCGCCGATTCGTGCATCGGCCGACTGCTCGACGCCCTGGAAACCGGCGGCGAGGCTGACCGCACGATCATCGTCCTCTGGGGAGACCACGGCTGGCACCTGGGCGAGAAGCTCCACTGGCGCAAGTTCACCCTGTGGGAGGAGGCCACGCGCGTTCCGCTGGTCATCGTCGCTCCGGGCGTGACCGCGCGAAACACACGCTGCCAACGCACGGTGAGCCTCCTTGACCTTTATGCGACACTCGCCGACCTGTGCGGCTCTTCGTCGCCCAAGACCGTCGAAGGCCGCAATCTCACTCCGCTCCTCAGGGACCCCGCGGCTTCGTGGAACTACCCCGTCGTCACGACGCACGGCCGCAACAACCATGCCGTCCGCAGCGAGCGCTGGCGCTACATCCGCTACAAAGACGGTACCGAGGAACTCTACGACCACGAACACGACCCGATGGAGTGGACCAACCTTGCCGGCAAGCCGCAGCACGAGTCGGTCAAGAAGGAGCTTGCCGCTTGGCTTCCCAAGGTCAACGCCCCCGACGCACCGAAAGAAACCAGGCAATCCAAGGCCGCCCGTGGCGTCAGGGGTGACGGCGACTGAAGACCAGCCCCGCGCAGCGCAGCGGCGGGCTGCAGTTCTTTCAGAACCCGGAGCGCAAGCGACGGGCCAAAGTCCCTTCAGAACCCAGCGCGTCACGACTCCTTGCATCAAGGAGCCAGAGATGCAGCGCGGGCCACGTGGGTCCAGCCCCGTTCACGGGGCTTACCCGCCGGAGGCGGGCTTGTAGGCCAGCCCTTTTAGGGCTGGTTCAGAGCGAGAGATTGATGTTTCTTTTATTTTCTTTTTCCCGCTGGCTTTAGCCAGCCGAGCGAGACGCCTGACTCACGAGATTGGTCAGCGACGGGCCCGACCGCGGAGCGGTCGCGGCAGCCTATGCCCTCTCGCTCGTGCTCAGGACTCTGAGCGACCAGCCCGAACTGTCACGGACTCCTCAGCGGATAGATCTTGACATACCCGTACTCGCAGCGTTGCGTGTGGGCCATCTGCCGCAACCCGATCCGGCCCGACTGGGTGTGTACCGGCCCATACGTCTTCCCATCGTCGTCGTAAGCCAGGGACACCACGTCGTCGACCGTCAGCCTGATCTTGCCGCCGCGCTTGTACACCCGGACGACCTGGAACGCGCCCTCCCGGCCACCGACAACAAGGTCCCTGCCGACCGCCGTGAGATAGAATCCCTTGTTCTTGCGCAGGTTCGCGGTACCTCGCCCACCCGCCCAATAAGAGATGTGGTAGTTGTCGATGTCGCCGCTGTGGTACTGGTTGAAAGTCCCGTCTCGCGGTTTGAGCGTCGGCGCGAAGATGCTCTCGCCGTTGCGCCCCCGAGCGTTGAAGAACACGATGCTCAGCCCGCGATGGCGGTTCTCGGGACACACCGAAAACTCCAGCAGGAAATCCGCCGGCACCTCGCGATCGAGCCAGCAGACCAAGTGCTTGGCGGCGGACTTGGACTTCTCCGACTCCCGGCCGTTTTCGAGGACGAAGTTACCCTCCGCAACGCTCATGCGCAACCCGCCCTCCAGTCTCCAGTCCGTAATCGCCGATTCATCGTCAAAGGATGTGCTGTAGACAGCATGATCCCAGTCCACGTCGTCCGGGATGAACCTCTCCCCGGTGAACCTGATTCCTTCATCGTCATAGGGCTTGTGCCCTGCGGCCTTGCAGACGCCCTGCAACGCGTCCTCCGTCACCGGTTCGTCAAGCAGACTGACGCCGCTGGCCGTCAACCCTGGTCCGCCGACGGTCAGAACCACGTCCCGCCCGGCCGCCTTGAGCTGGGCCGGGTAGTTGTACGGCGGCGCATCCTCCTGGGGCACGCCATCGAGAAAGAACCGGTTCCGCTCCGCCTGGGCAGCATCCCACGTCCAGGCCGCGAAGTACCACCGCTCACCCTTCAGATGCGTCAGCAGAACCTGGTGGATATACGGCCGGGCCTCCGCTCTTTCGCGGGTGCCGGTCATCGCGCCACCGGTGCGGATATCGAGGGTCAGCGAAGGCGCACCACAGCGAATCTCGGCGTTCATACCGTCGCTTTTCAGCAGGTTCAGCGTCGGCCCCGCTCCCCGGAGCGTCTTGTCTGGCTTGAACCACATGACGAGGCTGCCGCGATCGTCGAAAAGAGCAGCGGGGATGGTCACCGAGAATGGCCCCGAACCGGCCGCCGAGTCATCTGGAGCCTTCGAATCGCCCGGCGAAGGTGGCGGGAAGGGATGTCCTCCCAGCAGGGTATCGCGTTTTGCGCCCGAGCGTCGCGCTGCCCTGCCACGTCCGTCGGGCGCGGTCGCGGGTGCTGACGCCGGTATCACAGCCCCGACGTCGGCACGCCAACGAGCCAACTTGCCGCGCAGCTCCTCTGCCTTTTCGGGCATCTGCTTGGCCAGATCATTCCTCTCACTCAGGTCCTCCTTCAGGTTGTACAATTCACTTTTGCCCGTATCGAAAAACTCGATCAGCTTGAACTCGCCCTGCCGGATCGCCCCGGCCGACATCCCGCCGAGAAAGTGCGGCCGGTCCAGCGGATAGTGCCAGTAGATCGCATCCCGCTTGAGCTCATCGGCTCCACCCAGCAGTCCGGCAAGGCTCTCCCCGTCCATCACCTGATCAGGCGAACGCTTCAGCCCCGCCATCTCGATGATCGTGGGATACAGGTCCGCGCTCGTCACCGGCACGTCGCAGGTGCCGCCCGCGCGGGCCGCCCCCGGCCGGCAGATGATCATTGGCACGCGTATCCCGCCTTCATACAACTGCGACTTGCCGCCGCGAAGCGGCGCATTCGAGGTGACTTTGCGCTCTCCGCCGTTGTCGGATGCGAAGATCAGCACCGTCCGGTCCGCAATCCCGGCTTGCTCCAGCGCCGACATAATGCTGCCGACGCCGTCGTCGATGCTCGCCAGCATCGCCGCGAGCACAGGGTTGTTTTTGTCCTTGCCCGCCCCCGGCTTGGCCGCGAATCGGTCCACCACTTCCTGCTTCGCGGCCAGCGCCGTGTGGACGGAATAGTGCGACAGATACAGGAAGAACGGCCGGTCGCGGTGCCGTCGGATGAACTCCACCGCCTCGCGATTGAGCCGGTCCGTCAAATACTCGCCTTCCGGAGCCTTCACCCCGGGCATGAACCGGTAGGGGGCAAAATAGCTGCCCGCCCCGATGTAACGGGTCTCCGAGCAGATCACCTCGTCGAATCCATGAAGCGAGGGGTGGCCTCGTTTGCGATTGTAGTCGCCCATCAGGTGCCACTTGCCGATCAGCCCTGTCGCATAGCCCGCCGAGCGAAGCGCCTCAGCCAGCGTGTGGTAGTCCGGCGAAAGGAATCGCTCATCATCCGCCCGCAGGAAGTCCGTAATCCCGACGCGCGCCGGGTACTGGCCGGTCATCAGGGCGGCCCGCGTCGGCGAGCACACCGGGGCTGCCGAATACGCATCGGTAAAGCGCACGCCGCGCCCGGCCAGTCGGTCCAGATGCGGCGTCTCGTTGAACCGGTTGCCGTAACAGCCCAACTCCGCCCAACCAAGGTCGTCGGCGAGAATCAACACCACGTTGAGGGGGCGCCCCTGCGCGGCCGCATCGGCCGCTTGCAGCGGCAGAGCCAGCGTGAGTATCAACAGACTCACCACCGCACAGCCGGTCAATCGGCTCGCTCTTGTTGAGTCGTTCCATCGAACCGGCAGGCCGAGCGCGCAGCGATCGATGAGTCCTGTCCTCGCTGGCATTTCGATCATTCGCATGAATCCGCCCCCACCGAGGTATCTCTTGAAGGTCAGTCCTTAAACACCTCGCGATGCCAGGCGTCGTGCTGTTCGAGAAGCCGGTCGGCGATCTCGCGGTGCTGCTTGTAGAGGTTCTTCGTCTCACCGGGGTCCGCCTCGAGATCGACCAGGAACACAAAATCGTCTCCCTGCATCCGCTCCTGCTTGCCCATCGGGTGCGTCACGATCACGTTTCGCATGACTTTCCACTGGCCCTGTCGAACGGCGTGCTGCTTGTTCCATTCCCAGAAGAGAATCTCGTGTCCCGGCGCCGTCTTGTTCTTCAACAGCGGCAGCCAGCTTGCCCCGTCAACCTTGCGATCCGCGGGCAACCTGGCGCCGATCGCCTCCGCCACGGTCGGCAGCACATCCGTGGCCATGCTCAACTGGTCGCGCGTCTCGTTCTGCGGCAGATGCCCCGGCCAACTCACGATCGCCGGCATTCTGATGCCGCCCTCCAGCAGGCTGAACTTGTTTCCGCGGTGCGGCCCGGTGCTGCCCCCGCCGCCGCTGGCCCGGATCTCGGCCGAGGGGCCGTTGTCGCTGGAGAAAACGACCACCGTGTTCTCAACCAGGTCGTGATGGCCCAGCCCGCGCATGATCCTGCCGATAGCCTCGTCGAGGCTGGCAACCAGCGCCGCGTACTCGCGCCGCTCGGGCGCCAGATTCAGGTATCGCTCGGCGAACCGTCGCGGCGCGTGCATCGGGTAGTGCGTTTCGTGGAAGGGCACGTACAGCAGAAACGGCTTGTCCTTGTGATCGTCGATGAAGGCCAGGGCTTCGCGCACAAGCAGATCGGTGAAAAAGACTCCATCCTCGTGGACCTCCTCGCGGTTTCGATACAGATCGTGGTAATGAGGCGCGTTCGCATCATAGTAGAAGAAGTGCGACCAGTAATCGATGCACGCATGATACCCATAGAAGTAATCGAACCCTTGCGCGTTCGCCTGCGTCGCATGGTCCGAGCCGAGGTGCCACTTGCCCACCAGCCCCGTCGCATAGCCGGCGCTCTTGACGCATTCGGCGACCGTATACTCCTCGGCGGGCATGCCGGCCTGGCCCATCAACAGACCGACATTCGACGGGACGCCCGCACGGCTGGGATATCGGCCGGTCATCAGTGCCGCTCGCGACGGCGAGCACAGCGGCGCCGCCGAGTAGTAGTTAGTGAATCGCATCCCTTGCCGGGCCAGGGCGTCGATCTGCGGCGTCGCGATGTCACGGCACCCGTAGCAGCCGACGTCGCCGATCCCCATGTCGTCGGCATAGAAGATCACCACGTTGGGCGGTCGACCCTCCCCAACGGCCACGGCCATCAGCATCAGTGCGAGAGAAAACGCCAAAGATCGTTTCATGTCATTACTCCCTGGCGAAGCGAAATCCGTGTCATTCGTCCAGCGGGCGATAGTCGATGCCCATTGCCGCCAGCCGCCCGGTGTGCCGGCGCAGCCGGCCGACGAACTCGTCGTAATCCCGCTGCTCCTTGGCCGACCAGACCACCTCGGCCAGCGCCGCCGCCCGCGGGTAGGTCATGTACTCGAGTTGCCGGGGTGTCGGGATGTACTCCGCCCACAACTGGCCCTGGGCCCCCAGCACGTGCGCCGCCTCCTGTTCGCTGAGCTCGGCCGGAATCGGCTCGTACATGTATACCTTCGCAAGCGGCAGGTCCCCGACAAAGCTCAGCGGCTCCTTGTCCTTCGGCCCCTGATAGAAGTTGAGGTACGTGCTCTCAATCGGCGCCATCACCACGTCATGCCCGGATTTGGCCGCCGTGATCCCGCCTCTCTCGCCGCGCCAGGACATGACCACCGCTCCTGGCGCCAGCCCGCCCTCGAGAATCTCATCCCATCCCACCAGCCGCCGCCCGTGTCTGGTCAGAAACGCATCCATCTGCTTGATGAACCAGCTCTGCATCTCCGCCTCATCCTTCAGCCCCAGCTCCTTGATCCGGGCCTGCACAACCGGGCTGGCCTTCCACTGGTCCTTGATGGCCTCGTCGCCCCCGATGTGGATGAACGGGCTAGGGAACAGATCCATCACCTCGGTCAGCACGTCCTGTAGAAACGTAACCGTCTCCTCCGTCGGGCAGAAGATGTCCGGGCAGACGCCCCACACCGTCCACGGCTTGAGCTGCGTCTCAGGGTTGCACCCCAGCCGCGGATACGCCGAGATCGCCGCCCGCCCGTGTCCCGGCATTTCAATCTCCGGCAGCAGGTTGATGTGGCGATCCGCCGCATAGCGCACCATCTCGCGGATATCGTCCTGCGAATAGAATCCACCGTGTTTCCGGCCGTCGAACTGCCGAGGCTTCGTCGCGGGGTGCCCGACGATGGTCTCATCCCGCCACGCGCCCACCTCGGTGAGCTTCGGGTACTTCCTGATCTCAATCCGCCACCCTTGGTCGTCGGTCAGGTGCAGTTGCAGGCTGTTGAACTTGTGAACGGCCATCGCGTCAATGAACTTCAGGATGTTCGACTTGGGCATGAAGTGCCGGGCCGTGTCCACCAGCAGCCCGCGCCACCTGAATCGCGGCCGGTCGGTGATCTGCACGCAGGGCACCGACCACGTCACACCCTCGACCTTCGCCGCTCGAAAGACGGCCGGTGGCAGAAGCTGCCGAAGCGTCTGGATGCCATAGAACAACCCGGCCGCCCCCTGCGCCCGGATGATGATACCGGCAGGGGTCACCTCGAGCTTGTACCCCTCCTTGCCTGACTCGGCCGGCGAAGCGTCGATCCGCAACGCAATCGCTCCCTCGCGTTTCTCACCATCCTGCACCAGGTTCAGCCGGAACCCCATCGCCGGTGCCAACGCATCCACCAATTTGCCCGCCTCCTCCATGGCCGCGGCATCCGCGACCACCGGCGTGTTCTCCTGGATCACGAAGAGCCCGGACGCACGTTTGAGCTCCACCGGCCGGGGAATGATCGAAATGCCCCCGTCATCTGTCGCTCCCATGACGGCCGAGAAACTCATCGCCGACAGGACGATCGAACAGGAAGTGCCCGCACATCTGTGAAACGCGTACATGCCGTTCTCCTTTCCATGCCGAAACCGGAATTGCGGCCGCACAACGCCGGCCGGCCCATCGCGATCGCATGATACCAAGAAAACCCTCGGCCCGCCCTCAACCTCGAAGAGGACGCAACGCCAAACCAGGGTGGCATGGCCAAGCCCGCCGCGGCGGACGCCGCCATGTCCGCTGGCCCCAGAATCATTTCCGGGGCCATCTTTGCGGGGGATTCTCATCCTCATCGCCGAACCACAAGACCCAAGCCAACCTTGCGATCGTCCTTCGTCATTCGGACTTCGGGCTTCATTCGTCATTCTGATTTCGTCATTCGGGTTTATCGGCTGCCGGGATGCCCCGTGACTCTCATCCACCAATATGATAGAATGATTCTGTATAGATCCGGCACCAACGAAGGGGCTTGAAGCATGCCCAGACTGAAAAACGCGGCAGCAGTATTACTCCTTGTTCTTCCCAGCACCGCGTGTGCCGCCACCGAGGTCCTCGAATCGGACCTGCTCCGCCTCGAAGTCGCCACCGGTACCCCCTACAACTACCGCCTCCTCGAAAAGAGTACCGGCCAGGTTCTGCTCATTCAGAACCAGACCCGGTTCACCATCGGCGGCACCAACCGAACCGTCAGCGGCACGACCGGCACGCCCGTCAAGACGGCCAACTCGCTCCAGCTCGCGCTCACCCTGTTGAACACGACCCAGACCGCCACAATCCTGTTCACCCTCACCCAGCCCGACGTCCTCCAGGTCGACCTCTGGCACAACGCCGGCACCGCCACCACCATCCGCGAACGCTTCACTGACCAGAACGAAAAGTACTACGGCCTGACCGAATACCCCTTCGCCCCAGGCGCCCTGGACAACCGCGGCCTCGACCTCGACTTCTTCGGCAACCCCGCGATCAACTGGGTCTCGACCGGTTTCTGCAACGCCCGCGCCCCGTTCTACTTCACCACCCGCAAGTACGGCATCTACACCGAGAGCGACGCCTTCGGGCACTACACCGTGGCCGTTTCCGGCAACACCAGCTTCTCGTTCAACGAACCGCGGCTCAAGTACCACATCTTGTACGGCACCCCCCGGCAGATCCTGCAGAGCTACACCACCATCGCCGGCGGCGCCTACATGCCACCCGACTGGGCCTTCGGCGTCATCTGGTGGCGGGACGATCACTACCAGGACCTCGACGGCCTGCCCAGCGCCCAGGCCCGCGTGCTCGAAGATGCCCGCATGCTCCAGCAACTCGCCATCCCCTCGGCGGGCATGTGGATCGACCGTCCCTATACCGCCCCGCATGGCTCGTGGGGCTGGGGCGGGCTCGACGTTGCCCACGAAAACATCCTCTTCGACCCCCACCCGGGCGGTTTCCCCGACCCGGCCGCCATGGTCAGCGAGCTCAACGCCCGCGGCCTGCAACTGATGACCTGGATCTCCAACCGGATGTCCGCCGAGATGTACACCGAGGCCCTGGCTCGCGGCTTCCTTTTCCCCGGATATGAAGGCTCCGGCGAGGCCGCCGATCTCAGCATCCCCGCCGCCTACGATTGGTTCCGCGACCGCCTGCACAGCCTGAACGTCCTCGGCACGCGCGGATACAAGATCGACCGCGGCGACGAGGGCGAAATGCCCAACTCGGCCGAGAACCGCAACACCGTGCTTTGCCACCGCGCCGCCGCCGACAGCACGGGCAACACCCCCGACGGCCCCAACGACGCCCTGATCTTTGCCCGAAACGCCTTCGACAAGAGCCGCCGCTATTGCGGCGTGTGGAACGGCGACACCGAGGATGGTTGGGACGGCCTGCAGATCTCGGTCAAGAACGTCGTGCGATGCGCGAACATCAACTTCCCCCTCTGGGGCTCGGATACCGGCGGCTACGGGCCGAGCCCGACCAAGGAGCTCTTTGCCCGCTGGTTGGGCTTCAGCGCATACACTCCGATGATGGAAATCCTCCAGGGCCCCGGCCGGACGATCTGGAACGACTACGACGAGACCGGTTACGACCTCGTTTACGTCGCCAAGGCCCATTGCCGCACCCATCACGACCTCATCCCTTACGTCCGTTCGCACTTCTACGAGGCCACCCGAACGGGTCTCGGCGTCGTGCGGCCGCTGCACGTCGTTTTTCCCGATGATGCCAACATCCTGGACATTTGGGACGAATACATGTACGGCAACGCACTCCTGGTCGCGCCTGTTATCCAGCAGGGAGCGGCCGGCCGGAGCGTCTACCTGCCCGTCACGACCGGCCCCGACAACCAACCGTGGCTCAACTACAACGACAAGCTCACCGTCTACACCCCCGGTCAGACGGTCACTGTCGAGGCCAACACGTCCACCGTCCCCGTGATGCTCCGCGCGGGCCAGATCATGATCCGCGGCGACATCCTCCAGGCCAACCAGCAGGGCAGCGACTGGACCGGCCAGGCTTGGGCCCCCGGTCTGACCGTCGAGGCCTTCATCGGTCCCGACGACGTCAACACCTTCTTCGATTATTACGTGGGGGCCGGCGCGGTGCCGACGACCAGACGAATCTCACTCATCAGGAACAGTGCCGCGATCCAGGTGACGCTGGATCTGCCCCTGGCCGGCGAGATCCCCACCAGGCTCGTGCTCTATCTCGGCCCCACGACCGCCTCTCAGTTCGCCGCCGGGACCCTGCACATCTACGTGAACGACCTCCCGGCCGACCAGGCGATGAAGTCGGATCTCGGCGGCCGGCGTCTGGAGTACGTGCCCGCCCGAATCCCCGCTGACCTGGACTGGGACGGCGACGTCGACCTCCAGGACCTCAACCTGCTCCGCTCATGCCTGGGTGGCCCCGGCTTCGGATATTCAGCCGACTGTCAACTGCCCCAAGGCCTGACCGGCAGGGTCGCAGCCGACTTCGACGACGACGGTGACGTCGACCAATCCGATTTCGGCATCTTCCAGAAGTGCCTCTCCGGCCCCGGCCAGGCCCCCGAAGAAAACTGCGCCGTCTGAAAGTGGGGCCGACCCGGCGACGACACGGCTCCGGCCCGCCCGCGCAAGACAGGCCTCTTATGTCGCCGTGGCGCGCGCCCCCGTCGGCCACTCTGCTCTGTGCGGAATCCCAAGTGTGTGCCACTGCTCCGTAAGGTGTCCGATCGCCCTTCGTCATTCGGGCTTCGTCATTCATTCGTCATTCTGGTTTCGGCATTCATTGGGCATTGGCTCTTGGGCTGGGTGGCCCAGGTTCTTCTTGAACCTGGGTTCGCGATTACACTTCACCCGCGTGCCATTGCTCCGCGAGCAATGCCGCCCATTTGGCGTATTCGGCGGTCATCCGAAACAGTCGCCGACCCGCCAACCTCGCACCACGGCTACGTCCCGGCACGCGGGGTAATGTCAACCTTTACCCCATCGGCCCACGTCTTGAACTCATCCGTGTAGTAGAGATACGTCCGGCTGGCAGGCCCGGTGTACCTGCCGGGCACGGCCGCCACCAGGCTCAGCGGAATGCGAACCGTCTGCCCGGGTTTGAGTTCCCGCCAGTAGAGAACCACGTCGCGCCCGAGCACCTCGTAGGCCGCGATTACGCCCGACTTGACCAGCTCCTTGAGTTGATCGTGCCGCGGCTCCAGCCCCCCCGGCATCCCCACGATGGCCACGGGCATCGGCAGGCCGTCGGACGTCCGGTTGGTCACCAGGACGTTGGCCTCGGTCACCGCCCCCTCGGTCACTGACGCGTTGGCCAAGTCGACGGTCAACCCCAGCTTGCACTCGGGCGCGGACGCCGGCCGCTTGTCATAGTAGTTCACCGCAAGGCTGTAAGGCATCTCCGACCCGGCAGTCATCCTCAATTCGATGATGTGCTTGCCCGGCGATAGCGGCTCGCTCAGTTCCGGCAGCTTGATCGCCCCTTGCGTGCTCTCGGAGAACTCGACCGCATCACCGGCCGGCTTGCCGTCCACGTACAGACGAACGCTGCCCGCCGCCTTGGGCTTGGCCCTCGACTTGTCGTAATTGACGATCGCCCGCAAGGCCAGAATGCTCGACTGCGTCGAACCGTATCGCCCGGCCTTGCAGTTGTCCGCCAAAAAGCGGATGCCCTTCTCCACCGCGCCCGCGAAAGCCGGATCACGCAGCCACGCCAGCACCGCCAGCGACGTCGTCTCGATCTTGAGGGCATCTCCGCCGCTGCACGTAATGCTGGTCACGGCCCCCTCGACGCACCCATCCTTGTTCTGCTTCTTGACCAGCGCATCGCGCAGCTTGCGGGCCGCAGCCTCATCCTTGTTCATAGCCAGCACGTTAGCGGCGAGGGCGACGACGTAGGTGTCCTGAGCGGACTCGGCCTTCGCCTTGAGGGCCGCAATTTCCGCGTCCAGGCCGGTCTCGCCGGCTTCCAGCAACGCCCACGAGACGTAAGCGTTGGTGGTCTCCTGCGGCGCCCGGCCGAAGCTGTCGAGAGCCTTCTTGTTAAGCGAGAACCCGCCCTTGCCGTCACGCCGCTTGAGCAGCCACTCGCGGGTGCGAGCGGTCATCTTCGGGTCAACTTCCCGCACCTGCCGCATGTCGGTGAACTCCATCAGCCCGTAGGCCGTCAGGGCCTCGTGCCCGGGGTCGGCCCCGAACCACTCGTAGCCCTTCTCCTTGCACTCGAAGCTGGTCAGCTTGGCGTAGCCCTTGTCCAGCATGGTGCGACTGCGTTCGATCAGCGCGGGCTCCACGCCCGTGTGGGACATGAAGTACTGCTGGGCCATCACCAGCGGGTACGCCGTCGAGCTGGTCTGTTCGAAGCAGCCATTCGGCTCCTGGATCAGTCGTGTGAGCGCTTCGGTCAGGTTGGCCAGCGGGGTCGGGTACACCGCGATGTTGGTGGCCAGGCTCCCGCCAACCAGCGTCTCAGGAATCGTCACCGTGTGGGAAGCATTGGTCTCGGCACTGATCATCCCGCCGAACGCCCGTTCCACGGGGAACCCGAAGGGTCTCACCGCTAGCTTGCGCGTCACCTTGTCCGAATACGCACCCGCGTGGGCCTCCACGATGACGTCCGAGATCCCACCCGTGCTGCTGACCAGCAGATCAACGATTTCGCGGCGACGAGCCTTGGGTTCCATACCGGTCAGGCTCATGTCGACGACCTTCTTGACCGCCGTCGTCCGCAGAGTAAGGCCCGCTCCGGGCAATTCCTGGTTCAACCCGTTCACAATGCCGACCGGCAGCCGGATGAGGTCCCCCGTGGTGACTTCGAGCGGCAGCTTCGGCTCGATGTAGAACGGCTCGACCGACTCGACCGCTGCAACGCCCTGGCCGAGCGCCCCGGCGCCGGTGAACCCATCCGCGAACACGCGGAACGTTGTGACCGCATCATTCAGGGCAAACGAGACGGTCGCTTTGCCGGTCTTCTCGTCAGTCTTGACCCCGGCGTTCCAATAGAGCGTCTCGGTGAAATCGACGCGATCGGCCGGCTTGCGGTCCGGTCGCAGTTCGTGGGCGTACACACGTACCACAACGAAGTCGTTGCGGATACGTGCACGTCCGTTCACCACATCCTCGTCCCGCATGGGCACGAGCAGAGCCGGCGCAACCCTGTCTGCAGCCGCGGCCAGCTTCTTGTCTCCGTTCAGACGCTCGCCGGCCAATTCCTTCGCCTTTTCGTCGGCTGGCGCCTGCATCCGCAATTCGTTCTTGGCCCCCACCGGAGGTTCCAGGGGCGCGTTCGCCTTGATCTCGACCTCCCTCAATGCCTCGAGTGCGTCTTTACCCCTTTGGGCGGGCATGGGTGCGGCCGCGGGTCTGGCGGCCACTTCCGCGCCAAGAAACAAGTCCACGCCGTCATTCTCAATAGCGCCGCCCACCGCTCCTCTTATGGCGCGCCAGCGTTCCATGGGTGTCTGCATCGCCAGGACCCGCCGACCCATATCCCCGTGGGCCTTCAGGAATGACTCGACATTGACGAATGCAAAACGCCGCCATCCCTGCGTCCCCAGCAGCAGATCCACCGCCAGCGGAGCCTTCGGGTTCTCCCGATCGAGGTAAACGTGGGCATCCGCCAACTCGCGGACATCGTTTTCCAGAAGCACCATCACCGGCAGCCGAGGGGCCTGCTCGCGCTTCTCGATCATTTCCAGAATGCTGTCATCGGTAACCACCAGACCCACCACCGCGCTGACCGCCTTGCCCTGCTCGTCGCTCGTCTCGACGGTCAGGTTCACCTTGTCGCCCGTCGTGTAGCTCTTCTGTTCGGGCGTGACCTTGACCTGCAGGCCCTTCGCCGGCTCGCGGTATACCAGCCGTTCCGCCAGAGGCTTGCCATCCTCGTCCCAGACCGTCGCGATCAGAACGCCATCCACCGCGGAAGGCGGCGTCAGCGAAACATCGATGAGTTCTCCCCGCTGGGCGTTCAGCTTCACCGAGGCCACCTCAACCTCGCGCGAGCACAAGGTCACGTTCAGCGGGCCGGCAACGGCGCTGCCGACCTTGAGCTGGACGGCCTCACCCTTGTCGGTCACGTCCTTGACCGCCCGGATCACCGCCCCGGCGTCCTTCACCTCGGGCAGCGGATACGTCGTCTTGATCCCCTGCGGCTCGCTGATCGTGAGCGTATAGCGGCCGCCCTTCTTTGGCGTGAAAACGAACCGCCCACGGCCTTCGTGCTCGGTTCGGAACTCGGCCACGCGGACCCCATCCGCATCGACCACGGCACCGGCGATATCCGCGGGTTTGCGGGCCGGCGTCCGGGCCTCCAGGTACACGCGAGCCGGCAACTCGGCCACCAGTTCGCCGCCTTCCGGGTACATCGTCAGGTCCACCGTCTGCAACAGGATCGGGATCGTCTTGGCCGCCGTCTCGACCACGCCGCCGTCTTTGATCGCAAATGAAAGGGTGCCCTCGCCCCGGGCGATCTTGTCCGGCAGCTTGAAACTGGCCGTGCAGTTGCCCTGCTTGTCCATCGATACCGCCCCGGTGTACACATCCTCGCCGTCAATCCGTGCGGTCGCGGTCACCTCTGCTCCCTCAGGCACGCCGCCCTCGGCTCGTTCGACGTGAAGCGTCGCTCCGGCCTGATCGCCCGGCCCGTATCCGTCGCGAAGGAAGACAATCTGCGTTTTCAGCCGGGGTGCCCGGTAAGCCCGGATATCGAACTTGCGCTCGGCCGGCGGAAATCCCTGGGCGCGGACCTTGGCCGTGTATTCGCCGCCCGCCTGCTCCGCCGGTACTTCCCAGGAGAAGCCCAGCACGCTGTCCTGGCCGCCCACCCACCCGGACGCGACCACGTCCCCCTTCGGCCCCCGGACCTCGATCAGGCCCGCCGCCTGCTGGTTGGCCGGCAGCGGCGTGTGGTCGCCGGCCTTGAGAATGACGCCGCGGACATAGACCTTCTCCCCCGGCCGGTAGATGGGCTTGTCGGTGCTTACGTAGGTGAGGTACCGATCCGGTCCACCGAGAGCCGCAGGCGTGGCCCTCTCCGCCCAAAGGTGCCCGCTGAGCCCGGTCAGTGCTGCAACAACCAGAATGCACATGGAAACACGGCCGTAGTGGCGATTGGCGGTCATGGTGACTTCCTCCTGTGTGAGCCCCGAGAATCGCGTTGTTCAACCTGTTTAGACGCTCAGGAGGGCGTGAGGTTCCCAAGGGCGTTCCTCGATCTTGCCTGGGGTGATTATCCGTGCTGTTCGGGGAGTTCTTCAGCGAAATCGATCATCGCCTTCCCCACCCATCTGCTGCGGCAGAGTACGTGTTTGGCGTGCCGGGGTCTGGCTCTTTTTGCCCAGATGCGGTTCGGCGCGTGGTCTGGGGATGCTCGCTGAGTCCGGGTGGTCCTCGGAGGCACAGAAAAGCCGGCAAGAAGTGCCTGACCCGCTCTCTTGCACGCTAAACACGTGCGCGGCAGATGGGCCACCCCTGGCGACGTTTCGGCCACGGGATGTGCGCGCATGAAAGCGGCGAGCGCCGCGAGTGGTATGGCGTTCGCCGCTTGAACCCCCGAGTCTGGTATCCGCGTGGGTGAGCTCGGAAGCTGCTCTTCCGCTCCCCGCGACAACTCGGGGTTCCCCTCCCCTGCTTGCCCTCCTGGCTTCCCCTCTGGTTGTGGGTCGTTGGCTTGAAAGGTCCGGCCACATCCTCGCACTGGCCGTTGTGCTCGATTGCGGGCGGCATCAGCCGCCGGTTCCGGGCCGAGCAGTTCATCCTCCGACAAAACCCGGCTTACGAGCCGGGACGCTCATCCAGCATTCTGCGAAGCTGCATGTTCTCCCGCTTGGTCGCCTCAAGGTCGAACAGGAGATACTTGATCGACAGCCGAAGGAAATCGATGCTCTCCTGCAGGCTGCTGACCGTCTTCTTCAACTGCTCGTGCCGCTGCCTGGTCTCCTCCGCCAGTCTCGCCAATTTCGTCTTTTCCACCTCGGGCATCGTCTTGATCTCACTGACCAGCTCGTTGAGCTTCTTCTGAAAGGATCCCTCGTCCATCGGACGTCTCCCCGCTTCGTGCTTCCGGCCGGCTGGTCACCGGCCCGCCCGGTTCACCAGCCTCCTCCGGCCGGTCCCCTCGCGGTTTCGCCGGTAGAAAAGGGCAAGCATGGTGCCAGTCATGGCAACCGGCGCTCAACCGGACCATTAAGGTGTATCTTCTTCTGCCTCAAGTAGTTATGTGTCTTCCGACCAAAAAGGCCAGCCCCTTGTCCGCCGACCGCCTGTGCCGGTATGTTGATCCCAGGCAACATATGCTGCAAACCAGGACGGGTCAGTGCGTCTTAAGATATTACGCGGTAAGAGGTTATATCTGTCAGATCGCGATGGCCCGACGCCCCCGCCTCACTCCGCGCCAGCCACAGACACATGCCCATGCGATTGCCCTTTGCCTGAGCTCTGGGCAAGATTGGGCGACTGTCGTGCGTTTCGAGGGTGAGCGGATCGGGATGAGCCTCCGAACATGATACTGGGCAACCTCAAATTGGCCTCGAACCTGCTTCTCTCCCCGATGGCCGGGTACTGCGATCTGGCGTTTCGGCTGGTCATACGGCCGCTAGGGGGGCTCGGCCTGGCCTGCACGGATCTGGTGAACCCGCGCGGCGTCCTCCGGCAGACCGGGGCATCCATGGCCCTCATCCGCAGCGAACCCGACGACAAGCCCCTCTGCATCCAGTTCTACGGGTCCCACCCGGCCGAGATGATCGACGCCGCCAAGTACTGCCGCGATCACGGCGCGGACGTCATCGACATCAACATGGGCTGCCCCGTAGGCAGGATCTGCACCCGAGGCGGCGGTGCGGCGATGCTGGCCGACCCGGCCAGGGCCGTTCGACTGGCCGAGGCAGTTGTCCGAGCGGTTTCCCTGCCGATCACGGCCAAGCTGCGTCTGGGCCTGGATGACTCCTCAATCATCGCCCCGCAACTGGCCGCCGACCTCGAGCGCGCGGGGGTCGCCGCGTTGACCATCCACGGTCGGACCGCTGCTGACAAATTTCGGGGAAGGGTCAGGCTGGACGGCATTGCCCGGGTCGTTGAAGCGGTCCGGTCGATCCCGGTGATCGGTAACGGCGACGTCCGCAGCCCTGCCGATGCCCGCCGGATGATCGAAGCCACCGGATGCGCCGGCGTGATGATCGGCCGGGCCGCCCTGAGCGACCCATGGATCTTCCGCGACACGCACGCCTGGCTGGCGACCGGTACCCTGCCTCCGCCGCCGACGACGCGCGAACGGCTCGACCTGATCACCCGCCATTTCGAGTACCTCGTGCGGCTCAAGAGCGAGCGGGTGGCCTGTGCGATCATGCGCCAGCGGTTCAGTTGGTACGTCCGCAGGCTCCAGCCCCCTCCTCAATGGCGTCACCAGATGCGCGCGGTCCGCTCGGCCGGAGAGTTCCACCGGCTCATGCACGAGTACCCGGATGCGCACGAAGGTCCAAAAGCGTGGAACCAGCGGGAAACGGCGCGGATCGCCCGGTGATTCCATGAAGCCCTTGGCTATACTACACTATCGCTTTCGATTCCACGTGTTGAACGGGGGCCTGGTTTGATCCTTCACCGGTTGGTCGCATTTCCGGAAAGCCGGAACATCCTCAGGTTGCATCTCTGGGCGACACCCTTCATCGCCCTGCAGGCTGCCGTGTTCCAGATGCTGCCGGTTCTGCTGCGATCCCACTTCAAGGCCAACGAGTGGCAGACGGTGATCTCGACCTCGGCCATCTCCATCACCCTGGTGCTCTCGGTCGTCTGGAACCAGTTGTACTGCCGGATGGGCTCGCGGAGCTACCTGACGCTGCTCTGGGTGTCGGCCATCGCGCCGCTGGCGGGTATCGCCCTGTGCCACCGCGCCTGGGGCGCGTTGTTCTTCATCGTCATCGCCGCCACCGGCTTCGGCGGGATGCAGCCGCTCAGCGGCGACATCCTCCGCAACTGCTACCCGCCGGTCGTCCGCAATCGGGTATTCAGCGTCGTGCAGATGGTGACCCAGCTCACCGTGATGATCGGAACCTACCTCATCGGCCTGTGGCTCAACTTCCGCCCGAACTCCTTCCGCGTGTATCTGCCGATCGGCACCCTGCTGGTCGGCGCGGGCATGTGGCTCCTCTATCGCATCACCCGCCGACAGTTGTTCATCGAACGCCAGCAGGCCCGGCCGTCCGAGCCGCTGAGGACGAGCCTGGCGCGTGTGTATCACAACATGCTCAAGGTCTTTCGCCAGGACAGCATCTTCCGCCGCCACGAGACGGCATTCTCGATCTACGGCCTCGGCTGGATGATCTGCTGGGCATTGCTGCCGTTTCTCTGCGTGGACAAGCTGAAGCTCAACTATGAAGAGGTCGCCCGCTCAACCCAGACCACCCTGCAATTCACGCTGATGGTCAC
The DNA here is from genome assembly GCA_964586235.1 of uncultured Planctomycetales bacterium. GTDB lineage: Bacteria > Planctomycetota > Phycisphaerae > UBA1845 > PWPN01 > JAUCQB01. The sequence goes on along the minus strand of CAZPIO010000036.1, from coordinate 14,027 downwards.
CATGTTGCCGATGGCCTACGTGATGGACAAGTTCGGCCCGCTGAAAACGGTGGCCTACTCCTTCGCCGCGCTGACGCTTTACCCCGTTGGCCTGATTCTCGCCTACGACGTCAACAGCCTGACGCTGGTGACCATCGTCTATGGCGTCATGCTCAGCGGCGTCAACCTCGCCTGGACCCTCGGGCCGATCTTCCTGGCCCGCGACGCCTCGCAGGCGCCGACCTACCTGGCGATCCACGCCACCATGGTGGGTATCCGCGGCCTGGTAGGCCAGTTCCCGGCCGTCGCTCTCTACCGCTGGACGGGTGACCTGCGCGTCCCGCTTCTTGTCGCCATGGTGCTATTTGCCTGTGGAGCCGTGCTCATGTTCCGCGTCGAACGCGACCGCCGCGCGGGCCTCGCCCCCAAGATCCCCGTCGAACCCATCCCGGTCGTCCCGCCCACGTGAGACCGACAGCGGGTCGTCACGGACGCTCACCCGAAGTCGGCAGCGTCAATTCCCTGGGTTCCCATGCAAAGGCGACAGGACCATACTGCATGTTGCCCAGCTTGAGCAGCAGTGTGTGACGACCCTCGGTCACGGGAATCTTCCATCGCCATCTCTTCGCCTCCGCGCTGTAGCCCAGCTTCGTGCCGGCGGGCAGGTAATCGGCCAGGGAGATCTTGAATGCATGCGCCTTGCCTGGCTTCAGCGCGGCGTTTCCGGCAAACTTGACCGTGTGACGGGCGTACTCCTTCCCATCCAGGACTGCGACCGCCTTTTCGAGCAGCGCCGGGATCTCGACCTCGCTGCCGGTGTCGTTTGTGAAGTCGATGGCGAATTCCGGACTGTCCTGCGCCGTCGACATGACCGGCACGAGCGCACCGGCTTCGCGATCCCGCTTGGAACCTGCCTCGCCGCTCAGAACCGTCCCCCCGGCTGCAAGCAGAGCCAAAACGCCCAGAACAGATAGTCGCCAATGTCGAGGGTTTTTCATGGTCTGGTTCTCCTGAGAGCTGCAGTTCCCGATGATAGAACCTACCCTCATTAGACGCCCCGAACCGGCTCTTGTTCTCGCAAACATGACATTGACGAACGAAATCCATAGGCCGCTCCCTCGGACAGCGGTATTTGACACCACGAGACCGTATCGAATAACCTCGTGTCATGAGCACGTTGAACTATACGCCACGCACGGACAAGTCTGTTTCTTCCCGTCTGCTGTTCGCCTTCCTCATGGTCGCGACCCTGTTTTTCATCTGGGGGTTCTGCCATGCCATGCTGGACGTGCTGAACAAGCACTTCCAGAACATCCTGCATGTCAGCAAGACGCAATCGGGTTTCATCCAGACCTCGGTGTTCGGCGCCTACTTCCTCATGGCCCTGCCGTCCGCCCTGTTGATCCGCCGCATCGGCTACCAGAAAGGCATCCTGCTCGGACTGCTCGTCGTGGCCGCGGGGTCCTTCCTGTTCATCCCCGCGGGCATGGTCTTCAAGGCCTTCTGGGCATTCCTGCTCGCCCTGTTTGTGCTTTCCAGCGGCCTGGCCTGCATCGAGACCGCGGCCAACCCTTACGTCACCGTGCTCGGTCCCAAGGACGGCGCCGCCGGCCGTTTGTCTGTGGCCCAGGCCTTCAATTCCGTTGCCTACATCATCGCCCCCACCGTGGGCGGGGCCCTCATCTTTCGCGAACAAGTGAAAGCAGGGGCCGAGGTGGACTTCGGTCCCCTCCTGGTACCCTATATCGTTCTCGGGTGCGTGGTCCTGTTCGTCTTCGCGGCCTTCTCGTTCATCAAGCTGCCGAGCATCGACGGCGAAGGGGGCCAGGAGTCCGCACTCGATGACGCCTCGGCCCACAAGGCCCCGCTCATCCGCCAGCCCCATTTCGTCTGGGGCATCGTCACCCAGTTCCTTTACATCGCCGCCCAGGTGGGCGTGAACGCCTTTGCCGTCAACTACATCCTCGAGAACGCCATCACCAGGGATGCCTCGGGAACCGAGTCGATCGCCTCACTTTTTTCCTGGTACGGGTCCGTAACCGGGGCTAACACACCTGAGGCCACCGCCGCCTACGTCGTGACCATCGCCATGGTGCTCTACGCCGCCGGCCGCTTCAGCGGAGCAGCCATCGCCCGCGTGATCAAACCCAATCTGATGCTCTCCCTGTACGGCATCGCCAACACCGTGATCATCCTGATCGTCATGGCGAACATCAAACACGTGTCCTGGCTCATCCTTCCGTTCTGCTGGCTGTTCATGTCGATCATGTTCCCCTTCATCTTCGCCATGAGCCTCCGCGACCTCGGCGCCAAGACCAAGCTGGCCGCCTCCTTCCAGATCATGTCCATCGTCGGTGGTGCCGTCGCCCCGCCGCTGATGGGTTTCCTGGCGGACAGGTACCGCAGCATGGCCATCTGCTTCATCCTGCCGCTGATCGGGTTTATCGCGACGACGATCTACGGGTTCGTCTATCCGCGCCTGCTGGAACGCTCGGCCCGGGCATCTTGAACGGGTGAATACTTGGCTGCAACACCCTCCTCAGGATCTGGATCGCTAAACGATTCGAGACGGAAACACCCCCTTGGCTACCCCGCCGTGCCGCTTGTCATGCCGGGCGAGGGCCTGTAAAATAAAGGTGGTATCGTGATGAGGTGGTCCATGCCAAAGGGAACCGTTCAAGACATTCTCCGCGAAATCGAGGCTCTGTCCGAGGATGATCGGCTCGCTCTGGAGCAGGAGCTTTCCCGTCGTCTCGACGCTCAGTGGGAGCGCGAGGCCGAGCAGGCTCGCGAGCAAGCCCGCCAGCGAGGAATCGACCAAGCCGCGATTGATCGCGCGATCGAGCAGCGTCGCTACCGTTCATGAAGGTCTTCTTCGACACGAACGTCTACATTGCCGAATCGCTGCTCGGCGCCGCTGCCCAGCAGATGATTGAGGCCACGCGGCGCGCACGCTGGCGCATGTACGCCACCGACTACCTTGTAGACGAGGTCGGCCACGTTCTGTGTGATGATCTCGGCTTCTCACCCCGGCTGGCAAGGCTCGCCCAGAGGCGCATCCTCCGGCGATGCACCCTGATCGAACCCTCCTCGTCGGCCATGGTTCCCGAGGATGTCAAGGACACCCCGATTCTCCAGGGTGCCGTCACCTGCGGTGCCGATTACCTGGTGACCAACGACCGGCACCTCCTCTCGCTGGATCCCTTCAAAAGTCTTCGGATCATCTCGATGCAGGCGTATTATCAACTGCTGGTAGAGCAAGGGATGGTTCAAGACAAGCCGACGTAGAGACCCTTTACGGTCACCGGGCGTCACCCCCGATCAGTCCCTGGACGCTCACGCAGAGCCGCAGGGCTCGCAGAGAGCAGCCCTGATGCGTTGACCGCCCTCCGCATTGACGCCGGTGCCCTCATGTCCGAACATGTCCACCAGTACTCATGGAGTTGGAACGAACCGCGGGTAGAGCCGGCTCTGCCCGCCGGTCCGGCACGCGGCCGATGATTCTCGAGGGGTTGTGTTCCTATGAAGAAGGCGTTGTTGATGATCGGGGGCGAGTATCACCCGTTCGAGGCCTGCGGGCGGATTCTGGGCGACTTTCTGAAGAGCTACGGCACCGCCGAGTGTACGGTGACGTCGGACCGCAATGCGTTTCTCAAGCTCGACGGCTACGACGTCGTGATCGTCTACACCCAGGGCGGCAAGCTCAGCAAGTCCCAGGAAAAGAGCCTGTGCGATTGGGTGGCCGCCGGTGGGGCGTTCGTCGGCATCCACTGCGCGAACGACTCCTTCGTCACCAACGAGCGATACATGGAGATGGTCGGCACGCAGTTCAGCGGCCACGGCCCGGTCTGCGAGTTCGCCGTTAACGTCGTCGACAAGGAGCACGAAGTTGCCCGCCGTTTCGACGGCTTCAAGATCACCGACGAGTTCTACCTCTGCAAGCGGCGGACGAAGGCCGATCTGCACACGGTGATGACCGGCAAATGGCAGTTCGAGACCCAACCCGCCGCCTACGTCCGCGAGTACGGCCAGGGTCGGGTGTTCTACACCATCCTCGGCCACGACGAGCGAGCCTTTCGCAACCCCGCGTTCGGCAGGCTGATCCACCGGGGCATCTGGTGGGCAACAAGATCCAACAAAGACGGCCCGGTACGGTTCGGCATCGTCGGCTACGGCCCGACGTTCGGCATGGGCAAGCTCCACGCCGACTTCATCCGCGGCACGGCCGGCCTCAGCGTGACCGCCGTCTGCGACATCGACCCGAAACGGACCGACGCGGCCGCCAAGGAACTGCCCGACATCCGCACCTTCGATAATCACAAGAAAATGGCCGCGTCCGGACTCATCGACGTTGCCGTCAACATCACGCCGCACAACGTCCACGCCCCGTTGTCGCTCGACCTGCTCAAGGCCGGCATCGGCGTCGTCTCCGAAAAACCGTTCTGCATCACCGTGGACCAGGCGACAAAGATGATCAAGGCCGCCCGCGAGAGGAAGGTGCTGCTCACCATCTTCCACTGCCGGCGGCTAGACGGCGACTACCTGACCATCAAGAAAATCATCGACGACGGCATGATCGGCGAGCCGTTCCACTGCGAAGCGTTCATGGGCGAATACCAGCATCCCGGCGACTGGTGGCGATCGCACAAACCCATCAGCGGCGGCGCGATCTACGACTGGGGGGCCCACTTCACCGACTGGATCCTCAACCTGATGCCCTACAAAATGGAATCGATCACCGGTTTCATGAGCAAACGCGTCTGGCATGACGTGAGCAACGAGGATTACTGCAAGGCCATCGTCCGCTTCGAGGGCAACCGCTCGGCCGAACTCGAAATATCGAGCATCGCCGCCGTCGGCAAGCCCAAGTGGCGCATCCTGGGCACCAGGGGCGGCCTGACGCACGACTGGAACAAGCCCGTGCAGGTCACCAGCTACGTCAACGGCGCCAAACAGCAGATCGAGGTGCAGCCGCCGAAGGACAACTGGACGCCCTATTACGCGCGCCTCGCCGACCACCTGCTCGGCGGCGAGCCGCTCATGGTTACCCCGGAAAGCGCCCGCCGAGTCATCGCCGTCCTCGAACTGGCCGAGAAATCCAGCAAGTCCGGCAAGGCCGAACCCGTGCCGTTCGAGTGAGGGTAGGGCACGGTCGAGGTCGCGAGCGACCGAGACCTGCCAGGGCATGCCGACATCTTTCTTCCCACGAATGGCTAATAGCTAAAAGCTAACAGCTAAGAGCTGTGGGTCCGGGCGTGCCATCGCCCCCGTCCCGTGCTATCATTCCTCCATGCTCTTCCGCCTTCTCCTGCTGTTTACCTTAATGCCGCTGCTGGAGCTGGCGGTGATGATCAAGATCGGCCAGCACATCGGCGTCCTGCCGACGATCGCGATGATCCTGGGTGCAGGAGTTTTCGGCGCGGCGTTGGCCCGGCACGAGGGCCTGCGGACGCTTCGTGCTGTTCAGGAAGACCTGGCCGCCGGGCGTTTGCCGCACGACCGCCTGATTGACGCGCTGCTCATCTTGGTGGCGGGCGTGCTGCTGGTTGCTCCGGGCATTGTGACCGATCTGATCGCCCTGTTGCTTCTCATTCCGCCAGTGCGCATCCTGGTCCGCAGGTGGCTCAGGAGACGTTTCGCCGCTCGCTTCAACATCATCGACATGAGCATGGAGCGGCGACGGGATGACTTCATCGACGTCGAGGCCCGGCCGGTGGATGAGCCCGACCGAAAGCGGGATAATGATCAGGGAGTTGCCTCAACAGGGGTCCGCGCGCCACGGGACCGGTGATTGAGATTGGAGGGTTACGCAATGCTTTCGAGCCGTATGATCCTCGTTTCGGGGCTGACAGTAACCGCTCTGGCGATCGGCCAGCAGGCAACGGCCGCCGAGACCCGACGCCCTAACGTCCTGTTTCTGTTCACCGACGACCAGCGAAGCGACACCATCGCCGCCCTCGGCAACCCGGTGATCAAGACGCCGGCCATGGATTCGTTGGCCCGCCAGGGCCTCGTGTTCAACAACACCTGCATCTTCGGCAGTAATTCCGGCGCCGTCTGCCAGCCCAGCCGCAACATGCTGCTCAGCGGCCGGGCGTACTTCCGCTGGACCGGCCCATATGCCCCCGCCGACCGGCCGAACTTCCCCGTCTCCATGAAGCAGGCCGGCTACTTCACCTACCATCACGGCAAGAGAGGCAATACCGCCGTGCTCATCCAGGAGAAGTTCGACGTCAACAGGTATCTCAAGGAGGAACAGGAGCGCAAGAGCGGCGAGCCCGGCAAGACCATCGTCGACGACGCGATCGCGTTCCTCAAACAACGGCCTGCCGACAAACCGTTCTTCATGTATCTGGCGTTCGGCAACCCCCACGATCCGCGGGTGGCCGACCGGAAGTATCTCAACCTCTATAAGCCCGACCAGATCCCGCTGCCGAAGAACTACCTGCCCGTGCATCCGTTCGACAACGGCGAAACGGTCATTCGCGACGAGCTGCTGGCTCCCTGGCCGAGAACGAAGGAAGAAATCCGTCGTCAGCTCCACGAATACTACGCGGTCATCACCGGCCTCGATTACAGCATCGGCCGGCTGCTCGATGCCGTCGACAAGCTCGGCCTGCGCGAAAACACCATCATCATCTTCTCATCCGACAACGGCCTGGCAATGGGCAGCCACGGTCTCATGGGCAAGCAGAGCCTGTACGACCACAGCGCCAAGGTCCCGCTCATCATGGCCGGGCCGGGCATCCCGAAAGGCCGCACTGACGCCCTCGTGTATCTGATGGATATCTTTCCGACCGTCTGCGAACTGACCGGCATGCCCGTCCCCGACGGCCTGGACGGCAGGAGCTTCAAGCCGGTGATCGACGGCCGGGCCAAGAGCGTCCGCGACTCGGTCTTCATGTCCTATCGCGATTGCCAGCGGGGCATCCGCGACGGCCGATGGAAGCTGATCCGCTACCCTCTTATCAACCTGACCCAGTTGTTCGACCTGCAAGCCGACCCGGATGAACTCAATAATCTCAGCGCCGATCCCGCCCAGGCCGACCGCCTTCAAAAGATGATGGCTCAACTGGCCGAGCGCCAGAAACACTACGGCGACACCTGCTCACTGACCTCAACTGATCCAAAGCCTTCCGGCTTCGTTCCTCCGACTGGAGCAACGCTGGATGCCCTGCTGGAACGGTGGAAGATGAAATGACCAACCTCCTCGCCCGTATCCTGCTCTCGATCATGATCCTGCCGCTGGCGGTCATCGTGTACCTGGCGGTGCTTTTCTCGCTGGTGCGGCCCCATGAGGAAGTCGGCTTTCTGGCCGCCACGCTGGCCACCGCCGGATTCGTGGCCTTCTATTGGGTAGCCCTGTGGCGGGGCTCGGTCCAGTGGACATCCTCGCGTGTGCGCAAGACCTGGTTGAGTGCTCTGGGCTGCGCGGTGGCGGGCATCGTGGCAGGCGTCATGGCGACCACTGTAACCCATATCCACGATGAGTCATTCGGCATTTTCATCGGCGGCCTCGTCGCAATTCCTCTCTGGCTGATCACGACTATCCTGCTGTGGAAAGAGACGGCTCTGGAACGGGCCGAACGCATCCGTCAGTCCGCCAGCGACGTGCTCTTCTGCCCGAGATGCGGTTACAACATGACCGGCCTTCACCTGGCCCGCTGCCCCGAATGCGGCGCCCAGTACACCCTCAACCAGCTTTTCGCCGCCCAGCAGCGACAGCATGAAATCGGCGATGCCGCCGCCCCTCAGGAGGAGCGAGAAGAGTCTCAGGCAAGACAGACATAAGGGCCGCGCCGGCCGGGCAATCAGCGCAGTTCCTCGATAATCACGGCCACGGCACCCACAAGGGCGATCAGGGTCACAATGCCGCCGACGACGAGACCGAAAATCGCCCGGCCCATGCCGTGCTTCTCCGGGTGGCGGCGCATGTCCCGGAACGCCATGATCGCGGTGATAATTGCCAGCGGTGCCGGCAAGACCAGCGGGCTCAGCAGGCCGAGGTATCCCGCCGCGATCGCCCACCCGGATCGACCCACCGGCAGCAGCATCCGCATGCTCGCGTCTTCCTCAATCGGAGGCGCGTAGGCCGGCATTGCGGCCACCGGAGACCCGGTTTGCGCTATCGCCGCCACAGGTGCGCCGGGCTCGCCCGCGCCGGCAGCAACCAGGGCCGGCTCAAGCATTGGCCCGGCCGGGGCGTTGGCCCTGACGGTACGCCAAAGATCGTTTAGAACGCTTTGAATGGCATACATCGTGAGGGCAAAGAAGAGAATGGGAGGGAAATTAAGGCACATCCATAGGATCATCCCCAGCAGTTGGAATACGAGCACCAAAGTGGATCGATCGCTGCCCGGCTTGAAGCCCAGGTACCTCGGCAGCGTCCGTGCCATTTCGTACGGCATGTAGACCAGCCAGAAAAGATTGAACAACGGGATGAAGCAGAAGCCCACGGCTTTGGCGGGTGATATCTTGTAGTCGTACGCGGTAAATCGCCGCATCTCACCGTGGATCAGCCCGATCCACACCAGCCAGTAGATTATGAGGCTCAGCCACGCGACGATGATGATCGCGAGCAGAATGATGACGGTTGTCGACGGGTCAGTGCTGGAGGTGGCTGCCACTAGTGTCGGCGGCGGCGGTGTCGCCGGCGGCGGTGGTGGAGGAACCTGCACCGTCTGCGTCGACACTGCCGACTGACCGATGGCCACGACGAAGGCGCCCCCGCTGGCAAGCAGCAGAATCACCGTGCAGACGATATACCAGATCGTCCTTCGCTCCACCCCCGGCGGCCCCGTACCCAGGCCCCGGTGCAGCCCCGCGTAGCTCAGGATGGGCACTCCGCCAAGCGGCCCCGGACTCGTCGGCGGCGCGGTGGCGACCGGTTGCGGCTGGACTGCCGAGGATTCGGGCTGCACCGGCCACGCCTGTCCCGGTGCTGCGGCATACCCGCCGCCCCAGGCAAGGATCCTCCCGTCGTCTCGAAAAACGGTGTTGCAGGCAACGCACCGCCGCTCGGACAGGGTCATGCTCTCCGCCCCGATTCGCAAGCCGCCGCAAGCGGGACAGCACAAGCCGAAGTACCGTTTCGCCCCCGGCCGGGTCCACAGAATCGGCGTGGCGATTCCCAACGCGACGATCGCGAGCATCACGGCCGTGCCCGGCGTCCCCAGATACCGGAATATGAACACGCTGCCAAGCAGGAGCCATGCGGATCCGATCGGCCCGAAAACGACTCCAAACCGGTAGGCCAGCCCGTGCCGCACGGCCACCCCGATCAGCACCAGAAGCGCACTGAGGGCCCCCGGCACCGCCGGTATCATCAGCCCGATCAATTGCGAACGCGCGTACGCCGGCCGTGAAAAAAGCACCACCAGAAACGCAGCCGTGAGCAGGAGTGCCGCCACCGCCACTCCCCACACCAGGCCGGCGTTTGCACCGGTCCGGTTGGACGCCTCCCATGCTTCACGGTTGTCGCCGGGCATTTCGGGCGAGTCGCTTCGGGTCATCGTTCAACTCCGAAAAAAACCGACTGCTCATATCCGCCAGTGATAGGAGACAACATACATACCAGACAGGAGCATGCGGGGCAAGTCGACGCGCATTGCATGCCGTGGAGTTGGCGTGTGCTCTCGAAACACAGCCGGGTGGCAGAATGCGCCGCCCGGCGCCGCGCATTGGGAGGCTCGTTGCTTCGTGAGGGGATTGGACGCCGAGGCACGCTGTCTCTACAGCCCGGCCGTTTTGTTCTCCAGCGATTCTACTCGTGCCCGCAGCTCGGCCAGGCCGCTGTGCAGATCGGCGATCTCCTCGTGCAACCCCTCGACCTCCTGGCGCAGGGCCGAGACGTCGCCGGCAGGAACCGCGACGGCCGGAGTGGCACCCGCGGAAGTGACTGCCGGTGCCGCTGCCGCAACGGCCGGAGCCTCATCCTCGGGATACAGCAGGTGCGTGTAGCGCACCGCCGACTGGCCGGGCTCGCGCGACATGGCGGCGACCATGGGCGGATCAGACTCACCCTTGCCCAGCGAATTGAGCGCGGTCATCAGCGTGTCGAGGCTCTCGAACTCGAACATGCGGGCACATCGCGACCGCAATTCGCCAGGGGTCTGCGGGCCGCGCAGCAGCAGCTCAGTCATGATCGCCTGCTGGCGCCGGCTCCAGCCGAAAGCCGCTTCGATCTCGTGGCGATATCGCTGCGTGCGGGCACCGGGCGCGGGCAACACCAGCGTGACCAGCTTGCGGGCTCGCAGGGCTTCGAGCGTATTGAGCACCTGCTCCTCGTTCACCGTCATCTCCGGGTGGCGGTTGTTCTTCTGATTGCTGCCCGTGACGATCGCGTTGGGCGTCATCGGGTAATACTCGGGCTGGGTGAGCGATTTCTCCATCAACACACCCAGCACCCGACGTTCGAGTGCATTCAGGGTCAGACTCATGGGATGTTCTCCATCCTGCCGGGCTCGCGGCATCCCGGCCTCTCCGTCTCCCCGCCGTACCTCGGCGACACGGCCACGTACGGCCGCCCCAGCCGTTTCTTCACCAGGATCAATTCGCCCATGTCGTTGCCTTCGATGCGATGCCCGACCCACTGCAGCACATATCCGACCGCCAGCAACACCACCGGCCGCCACCACAGGTCCCATCGCCACTGCAACAACTGTAGGACCGCCAGGACAACCGCGGCAACCGTCATCGGGATTCCCGCCAGGTGCAGCACCAGCGAAACCGGATGCTGATGTCGCTCAAACCAGTTGGACAACCACCGTGGCATGGGTCCTCTTCTTCTCAACAGCCTGACAGCCCGAATGCCCGAGGCCGTATTGTACCGTCTCCGGCTGCGATGGTCGCATCCGCTTCAGTCGGGCAACCGCGCCCGCCGGATCCGCCGGCTCGGCAGTATCGGCCCGCTTCAGGCTGCGAGTCTGGCTGGAGGTCTCAGTCCGCGAGGTGATTCACGGTTTGCAGGTCAGATGATTGCGTGCGTGAACGGCGGGCGGTCGTGCCGGGCCGGACGTGATGCCGGCGGCCTGCCAGGCACCGCATGACGAAGCCGTCCAGTGCCATCAGCAGGCAGGCCTCGCCCCATCGCCGGTCGGCTTCGCGCAGGCTCGTGGTGGTGCGAACCCCGTCGACACGGCCCAGGCCCGGCATCCAGTACTCCGACGAACACTCCAACTGGTCGAGGCCTTCGATCGAGAAGGAGATGGTCGCGAGGCTATCATCGTCAATGACAAACTGGAAGGAGCGCCGGTCGGGGACGATGCCACTGATTCGAACCTTCATCCGGTGTTGCGCCGCGAATTGAGCGACGGACCCGAACGCCGACGCGAACGCCTGGCGGGCGTAGCGGTCGAAGCAAGAGAACGCCTCGCGGAATCGCACCGCCAGGGCTTCGGTACGGTCGTGACCCGTTATCACTGTCTTTCCCCCGGGATGCGCGGTCGCCCGCCCACCCGCCGGCGCAACACCCGATGAGTTATTCTGACCAGGTCATCGGGAAACCAATGCTGAGATGAACCATACGATATAACTGCCCGCGGACGCAACCGCACGTCCGAAAAACGCTCAGGACGAATCACACTCGGGTGGCCCAGGTTCTTCTTGAACCTGGGCTCGCGATTCGATGGCAGATCGCCCGCACCTTACGGGATGTCGCACCGCACGCGCTACAGCCGCGGAACCGGAAGACGCTCAGATTGAATCATGCACCCCAACAGAACCCCAAGCCTGGTCGACGTGGCGACCGCCGGCGCGGGGCCGATTCATCCCCTGGTTTTCGGGAATCGCAGCAACCTCCCCCGTCAGACCTCCTGCACAACCTTCAACCCCATCAGGTGGGCCAGGTGGCGGATGCTCCGGCTGTGGTCGCCGTAGTAGGCCACCCGGTGCAGGGACGCATAGTAGTCCTTGGCGCTCGCCCCCAGCACTCCGCCGCCCCAATTGGCCAGCAGCTTGTCCGCGTCCTTCACCTCGGCAACGATTTCCGTCCGGCAGCCTCGCTCTGTGCCCTTGGGGACCTCGGGAACCTCGACGATCTTCCCCGTGAACAGCAGCAAGGTATCGAGGTGGATCAGTTTGGTGAACGTGACCTCCTGCCCGATGCGATAGTGGACCTCGGTAACCGCTCCGCCCCGGACCTCCGCGTGCCGGCGTATCAGGTAGGGCGCCGCCGGGCCCGTGGGTCCTTCCATTCTCAGCGGGGCCGAGCAATGGGAGAGGTGAAAAACGTTCCTGGCCGTGTCAACGCCAGCCGCGTTGCCCAGGAAGCCGGCCCGCCCGATCGCGTACTGGAGAATCAGCATCGTCAGCAGGCAGTCCATGTCCCCATCGCACGCGGCCGGGATCCCCCGGTCGTTGAGCCGTGAGAAGCCCAGACAGGGAAACCCTCTCGGCAGCCAGCGCATGCACGTCCCGACGCAAAGCCCGTTGGCCCGGTTCTCGGCGATGAGCTGATTCAGCGTCAGGCTCGCCCGCGCGGCCTTGACCACGTCCTCCCTCGTCGGCTCGACCACACCCTTTGCCTCGTCGAGCCACCGCTGCGCCTCTTTTTCCGCCGCGGCGGCGTCCACGCCGGCCATGACCTCGTCGTAACGTCCGTCGGCGATGGCCACGAGCTCGACCCCCAGCCGCTTTTTCACCTGTTCCGGGTCATGGGAGGCGGGTGTCCCTTTGAACGGCGGAGAGACGAGCACCCGGCTCTGCCGCAACAGCGGGATCACCCTCAATAAGCCCGCCGCTCGCTCCAGGTCGTTGAGGTCGCTGCTGTTGAACAGCGTGATCCGGTTGCCCTCCTCGCGCCACGGATTCACCAGGCACCAGTCGTGCCCGCCGGTGACAGGCACATGAAAGACGGCCGCGGGCCGGCCCTCCTTGAACACCGTGGGCATCACGCCCCTGCTCAGGCCGAAGATGTCAGCGCTGACCGCCAGTACCGGGGCGTCCGGGCCTGCTTTCGCCAGTAACTGCGCGGTCTCCTCGGCCGTGCTCGCCTGCCCGATCACGAACTCTACGTTGCCGAGATTCATCTGGGCCTCGGCCAGACGCTTGCACACCGCCGCGATCTCCGCTTCCGAGCTGCCCCAACTGCGATCCGCCGGCGTGCCCGCAATCACCACGCAGATCCGGACCTTCGATTTGGCCGCCGACGGCGACCCCGACACCTCGCCCGCGGCCGCCAGGTGGCCCGCCGCCAGCACGATCCCGCCCGCTACACCTGCCTCGAGCAGCTCCCGACGAGTGCAATGCGTACACATGAGTCGTTCCTCCGTATCTTGATGGCTGTCCTGGAAACTGAGCAATCGCCCTCCCCGCCCGACCCGCGGCCGCAACCCGCGCAAGACCGGTCTCCCGCCAGCCTCGATTCCTGTGCATCGTGAACGGGGCTTTCGCAGTTGTCAGACCTCGGCCACGCATCGTACCCTGATCATCTGCTCGATCCAAGCGATAGCGGCGTGTCACGCCGAAGTGCAGGTGGCGTCATGCGGGAACGGTGCATGTGCACAACGCCGGCGGAAGAAGTGAGTCGTCGGACTCGTGTTGTTCGTCACCTGGCCCCTCGCGGCCATCGCGCTGCGACCGGACTCGTGAGGACGGCGGGCAGTGAACACAGCTCGTTCGCGGACACAGACAGGGCCGCTCGGGGGAGGGTTTGCCGTAGAGCCGGGCCAGAAACTTCTCGGCCGATTCTCGCCGGGCCGCATAGAGCCTTTTCCGAAGACGGTCCATGAGCAAGACATGGGTTCCCAGACAGGTAGTCGTGCCGATGTCTGCACCGTGACCCTTGGCCACCGGTCCGATCTCCAACAGGTAAGTGCGCCACCCGTCGTTCCCGAACCCGAACGCGCGACCATCCCTCCAGATCACTTCAAATACCCAGGGACAGTACCCGAAGAGCACGAACGGATCATCCCCAAGGTAGCCGAGTTGGCGGGCGATCGAGGGGACATGGAACTCCGCCAACTCAACGAAGTCCCCGGGCGGTGATACGGCAAGCCTTTTGCCGGCTGCGCAGTTCCGCTCCGTGCGAGAGGTTGTCTTCTTGTTGC
>CAZPIO010000035.1:0-57253 GCA_964586235.1 uncultured Planctomycetales bacterium | reverse complement strand
GGCAAGTACCAATTGCCCTCACGGTTGACCAAAACCTAGCTTAGGGCCATTGGGCTTTGCCCGCCAGCCCCGAAGGGGCGCAGGAGTCTGTCCATGTCCGCGATGACGCCCGCCCAAAATGCCACGGGTGCGAACGAACCTCGCTGGTCCGGTCTGTGTGGCCTCTCCTGCCGAGCGCTGGTACTCTACTGAATCGCTGTGACAGACAAGCGAGCATGTGGGCATGGATGAGACGGATCCACAACAAGCGGCACCATCTTCTGATGACCCATTGCAGAAGCGTCACGCTATCTGCCGGCCCGGATCACCTGAAGAACCGACGGAAGCGAGAACCGGCCTGGGCTGTCAGTCCGAGGACATCCCGGATCCCGTGCCGTCCGAGCCGACTCGTCCCCGGCTTGCCCCTTTTGTTGTTGCTCCTCTGGTAGCGGTTTTCCTGGTCTGTGCCATCCTGCTCGCCTGTCCATTCATTGAGAATCGTGGACCGGATTCGTTTCTCGGGCGCGGTGATGGCTGTGATATCCATCGCCACGATTTCGTCTACCGATTCGGTTGGCCGATGGCTGCCATCGAGCAGAGCGCTACCCACTGGTATTGCTGGATACGTGAGCCTCCACATGGAGTTCGGTCCCCGACGAATGACGAGAAACGGGCTTGGGTGACCCAGCGGGCGACCGAACTGCGGGCCGAGGGTGCGACCGCCGAGTTGGCTCAACTGGCCGGTGATCCCTACGGCACCGGGCGAGTTATCAGGTGGCCCGCACTCATTGGAGACCTGCTCTTCTGGTCTGCTGTCTGCGGAGCGATCTCGTTCTCGTGTGCATGCCTGCTCACGGCCCGTCGGCGGCGGCAGCATCGCCAGGGACTGTGCGTCACCTGTGGTTATGACCTCCGGGCGTCGCGCCAATTCGGGCGATGCCCGGAGTGCGGCACACGCTGCTGACGCAGACACGGCTTGGCAGATTGCAGATCACGAGATTTCGTCATTTGGACTTCGGATTTCGTTCGTCATTCGTGCTTCGTCATTCGTCATTCGCCCCGCAGGCGGTCTGTTCTGCTCCAGCCGCATTTTTCCGAGCGGGCTGCCGTGTTATATCCGTAACGGGACCAGCGGGGACGCCGCGCGCCGACCGACCGGCACCCCCGGCCCGACTCGCCCCCCGTGTTCTTTGACAAGTAGAATCCGCCAATCCGCTTTATCTGGCTGACAATCAAGAGTTGACCGAAGGCAAGATCCGTCGTGGCGGGCTGAAAGCAGATAGCTCGGATTGCGAAACGAACCCATCTTCAACGTCAAGATGGGCAACCTCCATCCTCCAAGAGACGCTCAACCGTCCTCGGGAAGTCGATGGAAACCAACTCATGCGAACGTTATAATGCCCCGCTGGAGACGGGCTGTTGCCCATCGGCATGTCCGCCAGATAGGAGAAAACATGAAAAAAGTGAAAAAGATCATTGTCGCCCTCATCGCGGTCCTCGTCATCGTGATCGTGCTGGCCGTGGTGTTCATCGACCGCATCGCGAAGGCCGGAACCGAGGCCGGTGCGACCTACGCCCTCGGCACCAAGACCACCCTCAACAGCGCCGACATCGGCATCGTGTCCGGACGGTCCGAGTTGCAGACTCTGCAGGTCAACAATCCCGATGGCTTCGACACCCCTCATTTCCTCAAGTTGAACAAAGCCGCGATGGCCGTATCTCTCGGCTCGCTGACCGGAGATACCGTGGAGGTCCCCGAGTTCACCCTCGACGGCATCGACGTCAACATCGAGAAAAAGGCCGGCAGCAGCAACTACCAGGTTATCCTGGATAACCTGAAGAAGTTCGAGTCGAAGGAGCAAAAGCCCGCCGAGAAGCCGGCCGAGGAGGAGGGAGGCAAGAAATTCGTCATCCGCGAGATCCTGATCAAGGATGTCACCGCCCACGTGAAGCTCGCCCCGATGCCCGAGGCCACCGTCAAGGTCCCCGAGATCCGGCTCAAGAACGTCGGCACCGGTTCGGACAAGGGTGTCATGATCGCCGAACTGACCAACGCGCTGCTCAAAGCGATCATGATGGCGATCGTCGAACAGGGCGGCGGCCTCATACCGGCGGACATCCTCGGCGAACTCAACACCTCGCTCGCCGCCCTCGCGCCGCTCAAGGACATCGGCGCCTCCCTGGCCGTCAACATCGACGGCGCGCTCAAGGACCTCGGCGGCGGGGCGGCCAAGGTCGTACAGCAGGCCACCGGCGAGGCGGCAAAGACCGTCCAGGCCGCCACCCAGGAGGCTTCCAAGGTTGTTGAGGACGCCGCCAAGAAAGCCACGGAAGATGCTAAAAGCGCTCTCGGCGGCCTGCTCAAGAAGCCGGAAGAGAAGAAGCCGCAATGATCCACGTGTAACTCGCCTTCGCGGCTCAGATGGGAACCGACGTCGCACTTGCGCCCCCGCGCGCAGCCCCGGCGCCAAACGAACCCACCGTCCGGCACCCACCACGGCTCTCTCCGCCCGACAAGCTCCTGCCGGCACTGATCTTACAGCAATCAGACGGTCGATCGCCTCTGCGGCAATCCGCACCCCGGTCACCTTTCACCCTTCGGCGGCACCCACACGACCGCTCCGATTCCGCGACTCCTCCGGCCGACGTATAATGCCGGCGAACAGGGGAGCCGGTCGGCCTAAGGAGAGGCCGTACCGCACGGCGGTGGAACGTCTCACCGCGCGTCAAAGCCCGCCTTCAGGATGGTGACACATGGCTATATATCGATTCCTGGCCGTCAGCGTTGTGGTGCTGTCTCTCGCGGTCCTGGCTCAAGCCGACGCCGTGATTATGTACAACGGGCAACGGCTTGAGGGCCAGATCGTCGGGGAGACTGAAGACGAAGTGTCCCTGCGACAGACTCGGCCGGATGGTGTGTCCTTCATCCGCAGGATCCACAAGCTCAACATCACCCGCGTGGAAAAGGGTAGCACGCCCTCCTCGCAGCCCGCATCGGCCCCGGCCGGGATCGACGACCAGCCCCCCTCGGCGCCGCCTGTTCGGCCTGATGACCAGAAGCTCGAACTCCTCAAATCAGCCATCGCCAAGTACGACCAGCAGAACTACACCTGGGGGGGCTTCCTGTTCTCCCGATTGATCAACACCTCGACACCAGGCGAACTGGCGTATATGTCCGCCGAAATCAGCAGGCGGAAGAACATGACCCTGGCCGAAATGGCGGCCCTGTGCCATTTCAAGGCCGCCGAACCGGCCAAGCCCGGCCAGCGGGTGCGGCTGCCCTATGTCACCATGTACGAGCGCCCGGCCATGCTCAAGCTGCTCAAGCGGGCACACGAGGAGGCCCTGGGCCAGTATCTCCCGACCCCGGAGCAGGAGATCGGTGCGGTCGTGACCCAAACGACGACTCGGAAACGTCCTCAGCCGCAGGGGGAAAACCTCCAGGTCTTCGTGCTCGAGCAGCATTACGGCCAGGGTGACCAGCCCTCGGGTCCTCCGCCGGCGGATGATCGTCCCGCTCCGGCCGGTCTGCCCCAGCACACGGCGACCAGACCCGCGTTACCGGCCGAGATCACTCCGCCGCCCATCCCCAACGCCGGCTCGCCCGCTCAGAACGTGGGTCGCGCGAGCCCGCCGGCCCCGGGCCAGGTGATGGCTTCGCCGCCCGCAAAACTGACTCCAGTGCGACCGGCCGCCTCCCGCCCCGCCGCCTGGCCGTCACAGCGGCCCACCACAGCGATCGACTGGCTCGACCGCCCCGAGGAGTATGACGGCACCCGGGCGGAAGCGGAGGCCCTGGTTAACCATGTCCAGTACACCATGAGCCTGCTCAACGAGCGCATCCGCCTGGACGCCAAGGTTCAGAAAGACCCGGCCCTAAAAACGGCCCTGCTGCAGGAGAAGGAACGGCTGAACCTGCTTCTCAGGGCGGCCAAGGCCCAGGCCAAGGGCACCTTGACGCCGGAGGAGCGAAAGGACATCCTGGCAGCCCGTAAACGGCTCGCGGACTCGCATCGCAGAGAGGTCGTGCCCCGCGAACTGCTGATCGACGATTTCGTTAACCAGGGGCGAAAGCCCGGCCCGCCGCCCGGCAAGTACCCCACGACGAGCGGCAGCGGCAACGTCAACATCGTTCCGGTCGACGTGAACTTCCCGTGATCCTCACGGCTGCGGCGCTGGGGACCGCGGTCGGCGGCTGGAACAGTCAGTAAATGATTGTGCCTGGAATCTGTGGTGCCCGGTTCGCGGCCGCGGCTTGATCCACTCACGGACCTCATGGAGAACAGGAGCAGGAAATTGCCAAACGTTCACGTCCTACTGCAGACCAACATTCCCGGCCGCCCCGTCCGGCGTGGCAAAGTGCGAGACATCTTCGATCTGGGCGACCAGTTGCTCCTGGTCGCCTCGGACCGCCTCAGCGCCTTCGACGTGGTGATGCCCAACGGCATCCCGTTCAAAGGCGAACTGCTGACCCGCCTCAGCGAGTTCTGGTTCGGCTTCGTCAAAGGCATTCGTCATCACCTGATCGAGCTGATCGAGACGAAGGCCCCGCCGGGCTTCGAGGCGTATCTCGACCAGTTGAGCGGGCGAGCCATGCTGGTCAGGAAGACGAAGGTTCTGCCGATCGAGTGCGTGGTCCGAGGGTATCTCGCCGGCAGTGGCTGGAAGGAATACCAGCAAACCCAGTCGGTGTGCGGGATCGGGCTGCCCGCCGGCCTGCGGCAATGCGATCGCCTGCCTGAGCCGATTTTCACCCCGGCCACCAAGGCCGCGGAAGGCCACGACGAGAACATCTCGTTCGAGCGGGCCTGCGAATTGACCGATCGCAAGACGATGGAGACCGTGCGCGAGCGGACCATCTCGGTCTACAGCCAGGCGGCCGAGTACGCCCGGCAGCGCGGCGTCATCATCGCCGACACGAAACTCGAGTGGGGCTTCGACGGCAGCGAACTCATTCTCATCGACGAAGTGCTGACGCCGGACTCGTCGCGCTTCTGGCCCGCCGACCAGTATCAACCCGGGCGCGATCAGCCGAGCTTCGATAAACAGTTCGTGCGCAACTACCTCGAAACCCTCAACTGGAACAAGACCCCGCCCGGCCCCACGCTTCCGCAGGACGTGGTGCTGGGAACCGCGAGAAAATACCTCGAAGCCTATGAGCGCCTCACCGGCCGCAAGTTCCCCACGTCACTGTGACTGCGCGGGTGGTGCGATACTGCTACCAGGAGGGACTCACACGGATTGCGCACGCGCGCCTCTTTCTGCAGCGCCTGCGCGCCTCGGCGTTCAGTTCCGAGAAGCAAAAAGAAGGCGAAGATGCCTAGGCTTGGCCCTGGCGCCTTCGCCTTCCGGAGGGGAAAGAAGCGCCAATATTTTGAGGCCAAAGAGCTTGCGCGCCTAGTGGGGAAAACACCCTAATCGAAAAAAGTCTATCAGGGCTTGCTAAATTCGTGCCCAGCAAGACGAAAGTCCGTCGGCTTCTGCTCCGATAATGTGAGTAAATCAGGAGACATTTCTGCTGACAAGGCACAAAGGGACACCAAGACCTGCGTTTTGCCGTATCCGCGCGGCATCCCGCACCGGTGATTTTTGGTTTTTTCACAGGCTCTCGGCACAGGCCTCTCCTGCGTCACCCGTTCTTGAGAGAGACCCGGGGACCGCCGGGTCGCTCACGCGCCACGGCCTGCGGAGACCTTCGTCGCTCGTCCGGGCTCCGGCCGCAACGGGAGCAGCATCGTATTCGCCCACGCGTTCGTTCAGGCACTCTGCGGCATGTCGGCCTTAATGCCGCGCGGTCGCAGGCCGCCGTCCTCTGGCGCGAGTGAGGCAGGCATCTCGTCGATTCGGAGCGGGGGTCCTTCGGCAGCGGCTCACCGCCCGACCACGGACAACGGCCGGCGAGACAACCGGCGACGGCACTTCGATGCACACCACGGAGTTCAGACCGTAGGGACCATAATCCAGGCCGAAAGCCGCGTAGTCCAGCAGCCACTCTCCGTCGCTGACGTAGCGGAAGTGGTAACAGCCCGGAGCGATCCGCAGTTGGCATCGCCACCAGCCGTCCGAACCCAGCCTCATCGGCAGACTGCCTGTGTTCCAGTCGTTGAAATCACCCGCCACGCTGACCTTCCGGGCTTCGGGGCGATAAAAGCGAAATTCCACGTTGCCGTTGCTGAGCTGGATGACCATGCCGCCTCCTTGCGTGTCGCCTGAGCCTCGCCAGCACGACCCGATGCCCGTTTCTCCCGGCCGCCGTCGTCGCCGTGAGCAGCCCGCAGTCGGATGCCTTCTCTCTTCCTGGGAATCCCCGCAAAGCCCGCCGGTACCGACTTCCAACCGGACAGACAGGCGAGCCCGGGATGAGATCCTCTCCGGTCGTTGGCTTTGGGCGAGGGAACTATCAAGCTTTGTCTGCGGTCCAAACGCATTCGAACTTGACAGCAAAGAGAGGTACTCGCTCCCGGGCTCACCACTGCCGCTTCGGGCGTCCGAATCGGTGCCCTCGTAATCTGGTTTTCTTGACCGGACCGAAGATGTGAACTTGAATGGCAGGCCGTTGCCGGCGGCCGGTTCCCTTCGCTCTCGCCTTAGCCGGGTCCCAGAATACCGCTCGCCTTTTTATTCGCAAGAGGGGGAAACACCCGTATTTATGGAACAGATGCCTGCCCGATCGGCATTCCCCGGCCGGAATCCGGCAAACCCAACCCGTGGCGGTTTCGCTGCAATACCCCATCCATTACTGGGGAAGGTAAGCCCGTCGGAACCGCGCCGGCCGAAATCAGCGATTCTTCAGGAAGCCTTTGAACGAGCCCGTTCGACGCATACGTCCGTCGCCCGGTCAGAAGCGGTACAGTTGGGGCCGTCGCTCCTCCAGAAGATCGGTACGCTCGGCGACAAGCTTGTCGGCCGCCTGGGATAGCGCCAATGTGGCAATTGGAGGTAGCGCGCTTTCGATCGAGGTGTAAGACAGAAGCTCGCCGCCCGGCCCGACGATCGCGGCGAAACGATCGGTGACCGCGATCACGAAAACGCGGTTCTCCAGGGCGCGAGCCCTGAGAATGGGCAGGTCGGTCGGTTCGTTCCAGAAGACAAGGATGCCGGCCCCGTCGAGCACCATTGCCCGAGGCTGCGCGAACGACCCGGCCGCCGGCCCGACCAGGACCCCTGCTCGAGCGCCGGCGAGATCGACGATCTCGCAGGTTCCCGGAGGGGTGAGCAGAAGGATGCCGAGATCGGCGGCCCGGCGGCGAAGCCGGCATTCACTGCTTTCGTCGGCCGGACGGACGACCAGCAAGTCCGGACGGTTGAGGCGCAGATGGTGCAGAAGCGGCCCATCGGCTTCCAGAACCTGCGCGGAGACCGGCCCCGGAATCGCCGCCGCGTTGACCGATCCCAGGTCGCCCCCCGCCGGCCGCACGGGCGGCTCGCCGCTCTGAAGCCTCCGGGCGGCGTCGGGCGGCACAGGCGGCCGGATTGACTCGGCCGGCTCGATCCGGGCGCTGATCGCGGCCTCGCCGGTCGGCGGAGCCTCCGCGGCCAGAGACCCGTCGGCGCGAACGATGCGGCTCTTGCCAACGTACCCGATGCCCCCCGACTCGAACCCCGACTTGTCGGCGCACACGAACGGCAGACCGAACTCGCGGGCCCTGGCCTCGACCAAAAAGTCGATCTGTGGATTGGCGAATTCGCCCGGCGTGCGCGAGCCGTTGATCCAGCAGGTGGGCATGGCCAGGATTTCAGCGCCGTCGGCCGCCAGCGTCGCCAGGATCTCGGGCGCTCGCGTCTCCGCACAGATGATCATCCCGATGCGGCCCAGCCGGCTGTCAAACGCGCAAATCTCGCCGCCGGGGGCAAACCAGTCGTGATCGAGATGCCAGAGAAACCGCTTGCGTGACCGGCCGATCTCGCGCCCGCAGTCGTCGATCAGCACCGCCGCGTTGTAAAGCCGGTCGCCGCCGTCATCGACGAAACCGCTGACGATGTGCATCTGACAACGGGCGGCCTGTCGGCACAGCCAGCCCACGAACGCCTCACCGGTCAGGTGTGCGCCGGTCCTGTACGAGTCAACCGAGCCGAGCAGGTAGGCGGGATAAGCACATTCCGGCAGCACCACCAGATCAGCGCCTTGCGCGTGGGCTTCGTTGATCACCTTTTCCAGCGACGCCAGCGTGAGATCCGCATCGTTCATGAATCGGGCGGAAATCTGCCCGGCGGCGGCGGTGATGAGTCTCCGATGACCCATGGCCGCCGGATGTTAGTGCCGGCGACGCCTTTTTGCAACGAATCCGCGCAATTCCTATAATCTATTTTGACGAACGGAGTCTGGTCTGCAGATCATGGCTGAACGCGACTATTACGAAGTGCTCGGCGTCACCCGCAACGCGACGCCCGACCAGATCAAGCGGGCTTACCGCAAGCTGGCCAAACAATACCATCCCGACCGCAACCCGGGCGACAAGTCGGCCGAGACGCGCTTCAAAGAGGTCCAGAGCGCCTACGAAGTGCTCAGTGACCCGGAGAAACGCAAGCTCTACGACCAGTTCGGTGACGCCGGGCCGCGAGGAGGGGTCGGCGGCTGGCGATCCAGTGCAGGGGGAGGACCGCGAGTCTACACCTGGAAATCCGGGGGCGGGCCGGACATCCCGATCGAGGATCTGGACGACCTGTTCAACGTCTTCGCGGGCGGCGGAAGGCAGCGCGGGCGGGGCCGGAGCATCTTCGAGGAGTTCTTCAAGGGTGGCGGCCGACGCGGGCCCGAGACCGAGGAGGAACCCTCGGCCGGCGGCGACATCGAACACCCCGTGGACCTCACCTTCGACCAGGCGATCCACGGCACCAGGCTCGACCTGACACTCACTGACCCCCGAACGGGCAGCGGGCGCCGCATCTCGGTGAAGATCCCCGCCGGCGTCTCCGACGGGCAGCGAATCAGGCTTCGCGGCCAGGGCAGCCGGGGCGCGCCGGGGACGCCTGGTGACCTGTATATCGTTTGCCGCATCGCCCCCCACCCGTATTTCCGCCGGGACGGCAACGACATCTACCTCGAACTGCCCCTGAGCGTTTCGGAGGCCTGCCTGGGAACGAAAGTAGACATACCAACCCTCAACGGCCGTACGACTCTTACCATCCCGCCCGGAACACCCAGCGGGACCAAGCTTCGGCTCAAGGGCCAGGGGGTTCGGCCGGCCGGCAACAAGCCTTCGGGCGATCTATACGCCGTCGTCCGGATCATCCCGCCGAAGAATCTGACCCCCGAACAGCGCGACCTGCTCGGAAAGCTCCGCCAGACCGAGCACGAGTCACCCAGGGCTGGCCTGGGCTGGTGACAGCGATCGCCGGTCCGGTCGATAGTCCGGTCCCAGTTGGGCCTCGATCGAGCAAACACCGCCTGGACAGCCTGTGTCCTTCATGCCTCGCCGAGCATCCCCCAGCGCGGGCGCCGACAGGAAGACGTGACGCAGCAGCCTCAGAGTCACCCTCTCGGGACGATTCCATGGAAACAGAGACAGAAAGCGGGCCATGAGGCAATACCCGCAACCGGTAACACTCTATTCACATGTTAGTCGGGCATCGGGGCAAAACGTGCCCCTGCGAGTATTCGAGCAACATGGCGGAGCATCTGTTTCTGAAGCGGACAGGACCAGGCCTTTCTGACACGCGCCGTTTGCCCGCCTATGGCTGGGTCTGCAACGGTTGGGCGTCTTTAGGCCGGCTCAGCTCGACACGGATCATCCAGTCGCCCTTGTCGAAGGAGCGACCCGGTTTGCCCGGCGTAGCGGCGCGGGAGCTGCCATGGGTGCTGTCGTCGTAGGCCGCGTAAATGCCCTTGCTCGCCGTGGATTTGAAGGCCATGCAAATGTTGAACTCGTCTGGCACTCGCGTCGGCGTCACCGGCACCTGTACCCATGTCATCGTCTCGCCTGCGTCGAATAGCCCGTAAGGCTTGTTCCACAGGGCGATCGTAGCCATGTCCTTGTCGCACAGCGCGACATCAAACACGTCGGAGACGGGCTTCAGCCCGCCGTAACGGGCACCATGCACCCACACCGCCGTGAGGTACAACGGACCCCCGGCCGGGGCTCGAAACCGTCGGGCATGGCCGCCGCCGCCGATGGATTGCCTGCCGTCGCTGGCATCGTCATCCAGCTTGAGAAGAAGCGGCTGATCGCTCAGTTCAGAGGCGGGCATCGTCTCGGCCTTGAACTTGCTCGTGACCGGTTCTTCAACGAACAAGGGCCAGGCCGTCTTCCACCACTCCTCCAGCGCCGCCTTCTTGTCCGGCACCAGCTTCACCAGCACCGCCAGCAGGTCACCCTGGGGCTTCAGCGGGTCGATCTTGGCGGCCTGCCAGGCGGCAAAGAGCTTGGGAAGGTTCTTCCGCCCGATGATGCCCTCGAGCTTGAGCCACTGCCCGGCGCCCTGCGTGACCGGCGACGTTTCCGACTTGCGCCCGAGTTGCCTGCGTAGCCTGGCCGTGCCGTCTTCGCGGTAGTCGTACGGGTCCGGCCAGAGGTCAGGGCCCTTGGCCTCATAGACGTAGTCGACGACCACGGAGCCGGCATAATGAGCCCATCCCTCGGCCGCGGCCGTGGTCATCCAGTCGCGGTTCTTGAGCGTGCGGTACATGGCCATGTGGCCCAGTTCGTGGCACATGCCATAGAGGTTGAACACACCGGTGACGGCCGGCCTGCGGAGCTCGTCGCGCGAGGGGATCGTGAGGAACAGGTGATCCTGACCGTCGGTCCATAGCCGCGTCGTTTCGCCCGACCTGCAAGTGACTTGCAGGGCGGCTTTCTCGGGCATGTCAAATCCGTACTCCTCGATGTAGACCACCCGCGCCGCAGCCAGAGTCTCAGCCAGGGCCGACGCCTGAACGGCATCGATGCCTTCGTGCCGGACCTCCACATGCGGGATCCGCGTGACCTCGGCCGCGGCCAGGCCCGGCAGCAGGCTCAGAAACGCACAAGCAGGAAGTCTTCGCATCGCTTTGCTCCTTGTGAAGAGTCAGGCTGTTACAGTATACAGACGCGCAGGGCGGGGGTTTGTTCTACTCGTTGCCGGCTTTTTGGCCTGGGGATGGACCGGACGATGAGCGAAGAGTTGAACAAGAGCCGGGCTGTGGCCGAGCGCGTCCTCAAGAGTCGCGGATTCAGTGTAGCCCTGTTCCTGCTGTGGGGTGGGTTGACCGCACACAGGGCCGGGTCGCTGGCCAAGCACTTCGATTGGCTCGAATTGGGCTGGGTGCTCTATAACGCAATCATCGCGGTTCTGTTTCTGATCCGGTCGCGACCCACGGTCGTGAGCCTGCACCCCCTCCATTGGCTGGTGGCCCTGGTGACGTCGTTTTCAGGCCTTCTCTTCGGCCGCTCGCTGGAGATGCTGGGGCCGTTGCAGGTGATGGCCGCCCACACCTTCATCGTGTCCGGCCTTGTTCTGGGAATTGCCGCCGCCATCATGCTGGGTCGCAGCTATGACTTCCTGCCCGCCCTCCGCGGCGTCCAGACCCACTGGCTGTACGCCGTGGTCCGGCACCCCATGTACCTGTCATCGATCCTCATTCGGCTGGGGTACGTCGTATTGAACTGCACGGTCCAGAATCTGATCCTGTTTGCGGTGATGGCCTGGCTCTACGATCGCCGCGCCCGCTACGAGGAAGCGATCATGCGGAACGACGTGAGCTACCGTGCATACCTGGCCAGAGTGCGCTTTCGCTTCATCCCACTCCTCTACTGATCCCCGGAACGTCCTTCCGCGCGGCGAGCAAACTGGCCGTCGCCAGTCCCCCTCAGTGAGCATCCCCGGTATACTGGGCACCCGGTTGAGACGAAAAGGCGACTCGCGCATGGACAAGGTATACGCCTGGGAATACCGGATCGACATGCCGCCGTACGACAAGGTCGTGGCGGTGGTAGAGGCGTTTTTCTGCTCGTATCCGGCCGGTGATTATGCCTGCGAGCAGCGCGAACAGTACAAGCTGCGGTTTCGCCGCGGGCAGTGGAAGAGAACCCTGCTGGGCCTGGGCCGTTGGGTGCCGCAGGGCTTGGCCAAGGGCCGGTTCACCGAGTGGCCGATCATCGTGCATGTGTTCGCCCGGCCGTCGCCCCAGTCATACCGCCTCGTGCTGCGCTACGAGCTGCACGTGCCGCGCACCCTGCCGGAGCTTCCACCGGAGGTGCAGTCTTCTGTCGATCAGCACATCCGCGGAGAACTCGACCAACTGGCCGCGTATCTCGCCGAGTGCGCCGGGGCCGCCTCGCCGCCGGCAGTGGTACCGCAGTGACGAACTAACAACGCTCTGTTTGCCGGAGGTCGCGAATCGATGGTGAAAGCAACTGTCGTCATTCGTGAGACGAAAGCAACGTTCCCCAAGAACCTCCCCCAGTTGGGTGCCACGGGCAGCTTGTCTGCCCGTGCACTGGCGGGCAAGGCGCCAGTGGCACCCCGGTCGGCCGAGCCTACCGAGATCGGCTCCCAGTGGGGCCGGCGGGTCGCCGCCATCGTGCTGTCATTGGCGGCCTTGTTTCACGCAGGAAGAGACTGCCCCGCTGCGGAAACGAAACCGTCCGGCCAGCAGAACGATGCCGCCGCGCTGGTGGTCCCCATTCAATGGAAGCGCTTCGCGACGGACAAGTCGATGGGCGAGGATACGCGAACCGCCGCCCGCATGCTGCTCAACAGCGTTCGCTACAACCTGATCTGGGCGGACAGAGCCCACAAGCAGTCTCCCGAGGGTAACCGCTACCTGATCACCGACGTGCGCGAACCCGGTGCTCGGCCCCCGGCCAGTGCCGCCTGCGGCATTGCCACGGCCATCGCAGCGGGGATCTACGACGAGCAGGTTTGCGGTATCGCCAAGGCTGAAGCCCGCTCGCGCGTGCTCAAACTCATCAGAGGAGACGCGATCGTTCACAAGGTCAACGGCGACTCCGGCAAGCGCTGGGGCGACGAATGGCAGTCGGCCGTCTGGGCGGCCCTCGCCGGTCAGGCCGGCTGGATGCTGTGGGAGGATCTGGATCGCCAGACACAACAGATGGTCGCCGCGATGGTCGAATACGAGGCCGACCGGTTCATCCGCCCCGGATACTTTGTGCCCTACTGGAACGGCCAGGGCGGCGACACCAAGGCCGAAGAGAACGCCTGGAACGCCATGCTGCTGCAACTGGCCGTCGCGATGATGCCGCGGCACCCGCACCTACCTCAGTGGAAGCAGATTGCCAGCGAATTGATGATCTCGGCCTTCGCCCGGCAGGAGGACATGAAGTCGAACATGATCATCGACGGCCGGGCGGTCAAGGACTGGCTGAAGGGCTACAACATCCGAGACGATGCGGCCCTGGTCAATCACAACATCATCCACTGCGACTACATGACCACCTTCTCAATGAACCTGCGATCGTTCCTCGTCCAGTCGCTGGCCGGCCAGCCGGTGCCGCAGAGCACCGACTTCAACGCGGCCGTGGTTTACCGGGCGCTGGTCGAACGTGTCTGGCCGTCGCCGCCTTATAAGCCGCCCGGCGGAACCATGTACGTCCCCGGCAAGGTCGAGGTGTACTACCCCGAGGGGACGGACTGGAGCAATTATCGCTTCGACATCTTCTACTGGATCGACTCCTACGCTCACCTGTTCGGCTGGGACAAAGACTGGAAGCACAAGGCGGGCGACTGGATGCGCCTGCGGGCCACGCGGATCCTGGAAATGCAGGCCCGACACCCCGACGGCCGCATGTTCGCCAAGGGCGAGTTCGACACTTACAGCGGCGCCGAGCAAATGACCTGCTGGGTCCTGGCCGACGCCTTCCTCCTGCACCGGCTGCACGAGCAAGGGGCCATCAGCCGACAGGCAAACTGGAACGACGCGAAATGACGGGCCTGGTTTACGTGTTCGGCGGTGACGGTTGAACGCAGTATTACTGACCGTCGCCGATTACCGCCGGTCGGTCTCTTCCATTCGTGTTATTCGTGTATTTCGTGGTTCAACCGATTTGTGACCACGGATAACACGCCTGCCTCGCCGCAGGCGGGGATATCACTGATGAGAACGCGATCGTCACCCCTCTATCCGTGATATCCGTGTAATCCGTGGTTCTTCTCGCATCTCGATCGGAAAGCGGATTCGTTTGTGGGCAATACTGGTGACCGTCACGTATTCTCTACACGTCAGGCCGCCTGGAGCGACTCGATCTACCGCTCCACCACAACGTGGAACCGCTCGCCGCTGATGCGGACGCCGTCGGCCTGCTTGATCTCGCGGACCGGCCGGAAGGGTTCGTAGAGCAAGGCGCTTTGCACGTCGTGGTGCTTGAACTGCCAGGTGTAATACCGCTGGTCCTTCGAGGTATTGATGACCACGATGGCCCGGCGCCCGGTTTGCAGGTGGCCGTGGACGCGCCAGTGCATCTGGCCGGAGTAGAAACCCTGGAGCGTCGCCGAGCCCGCCGGGATGATTCGATCGTCCTCAGGTGGCGGCGCCGGCGCGGTGGCAGCCTTGGGTGTCATGCTGACCTCGATCACCGAGGCGTCGAGCATGTCGAAATAGTCGCCGCAGAAGATGGTATCGAGCAACTCCTTGCGGATGCGCTCGGTCTCCTGGATGTACCTCGACAACTCCTCGTACAGCGGATCAGCCATCGAACCCTGATAGGTGAACGGCTCCATGCAGATCACCGCCCCGAGCATCACGGCCGCGTTGACCCCATTGAAATCCTGCGGGGCACCCACGTGCAGGCAGGAGGTCCACTCGGGGAACGCGTACCGCAGCGGTGAAATGTTGAGCCCGCCCGCCGCCCGGTAGTACACATCGACGTACGGAATGAGCCGATCCTGCAGGGCCTCGCTGGCCAGGCAGAAGTCCGGGTTCACCGCACGGCACTTGCGGTACACGCGCTCGATGCCATCGACCAGCCCCTGGTTGAGTGCCTCGTCGGGCTTGAGCTTGTTCATCGGGTTGAAATCGAGAGCGGTGGAAACGACGACCTTGTCGATCTGCAGGCCGTCGGCGCCGTCGCGGGCGATCTGCACGAAATGATCTTCGAGCATCTTCTCGATCGGCGGCACGATCGAGGAGAGCAGGTGCCGCCGCACGCTCAGGCCCTTGCGGGCGATCAGCGTGCTCTCGCCCCAGCCCATCCAGTTGGGCGATGAGCCGAACTGGTCCTGGTGGGTGTAGGGCTTGAGCTGCGTGCGGTACTGGTCGGTCGCGGAATCAAGGATGTTGTAGTTGACGAAGGGCAGCACGCGGCCGCCGCGCTGATGGATCGACTTGATCACCTCGCGGAAACCGTCCGCCCCGCCGATCTTCGGCTCCGGCACATACTCGGGGTATCCCCGTTCGAGCCCGCCCTTGTGCCAGCCGATCAGCTCGTAGGTGTCGACCCCGAAGCGTTTGGCGTCCGCGCACCAGCGGTCGTAGGTCTTGAAGTCGGCGATCACCTTGTCCTCGGGCTGATAGATGATCGAGGTGAACCACGCACTCTGCCGCCGCAGCCAATTCCTCGATTTGTCGAACGGGAAGAGCTTCATGAACCAGTTGCGATAGAATTTCGCCGCCTGGTGCCAGTCGCCCTCGTGAACCCGGATGATGAACTCGCCGGTGTCGAAGGTTTCTCCACGGAGGATGAACGGATAACGCACGTGCGAAAAGACCAGCCCCACCGGCCGACCCTTGGCCTGCTCTGCGATAAAGAATGAGTCAGCCGGACTGCCGGTGCTCGTCGGCATCAGGTACATGTGCCAGGTGCTCAGCCGCGCGGTCTTGTCGTGGTAGCCCAGGTACAACGACCAGTTGCTCTTGGCGTCACGGATGCTCCACCAGGGCATGACCATGCCGGGATAGTCGGACGAGAACTCGGCCGCCTCGGCACCGAGCCCCTGCCCGCCGGGAAAGTGCTTGAAGATCGCGCTGCCGTGCCCGCATCCGCCGTAGCCCGGCTGGGCCAGCGCCGCCGAGCGGTCGGAGCCGAACTGCGTCCATCCGCCTAGTCGCGGGAACCAGAACTCGGAGATGGGGCGGTCGTCGCGGTTGGTGAGCTTGGCGCGGAATCTCACCTGGTCGCCGTCGAGGGCGACGCTGTAGAGCAGCTCGACGGGGAACTGGCCCTTGTCCGACTTCATGCCGGCGAAACTTGCCGTCAAGACTGTTCCACTCTTCTGCACCGAGACGGGCGTCTGCTTCATGCCGTCGATGTAGTTACACTGGTAGTCCGGAAGCGGAAGACAAATGCGGAAGTTGTCTGCCAGGCGCGGCTCGCCGATCAATTCGGAGTTCATGGGCTTGACGAAGAGCGACGTGATCGCCCCGGACGCGGAGTCCACGCTGATCCGATAAATGTCGTTGTCCAGGAGGAGCGCTTCACCGCGCGCGCTTCGTCCGCAAACCGCGGCGGCGATCAGGACTTCGGCGAACGCGACGACAAGACGGATGTGCGAGCTGTTCATGATGACCTCACCTCGCGGAGCGAACCTCCTGCCGTTGCCGACAATCACTCTCCGGGGCCGTCGTCTGGGCTCTTCTTCCGCCGGACCTTGTTCCGCAGGTATCGAAGAAACCTGCGAGGAGCGGAGAACTCGGTCGCGAGAATCGCCAGGCCCGCCAGAATCACCAGGAAACCGGGACCCGGAATGCCTGGAATGCTGATGCCGATCCCTGCCAGGATCACCACCGAGCCGACAATGCCGATCAGAATGCGCCAGATGATCCGCCAGACGAACCTGGCGGTCGATATCGGCGCGGGCACCTGCCCGACGCCCGGATCGCGGCAATCGCCTGCCCCGTCGGGGGCGTCGGCCTCAGGCCGAGGTTCCTGCTGTTCGGTCATCAATCGTCCCCGTCTTTTCCCTGGCGACCATGATCGACGCGACGATGCCGGCCGCCAGGATCGCCATGATGATAGCCAACGACCACCAGATATCGATGTGCCAGCGGAAGGCAATCAGCATCTTCACGCCCACGAAGGCCAGAATAATGATCAGGCTGATCTTGAGGTACTCGAACTCGCGCATCATCCCCGCCAGGGCGAAGTACAGCGCCCGCAGACCGAGAATCGCCATGATGTTCGAGGTGAACACGATGAACGTGTCCTGGGTCACGCCGATGATCGCCGGAATCGAATCGACGGCGAACAGCAGATCGGTCGTCTCCACCGCGATCAGCGCCAGAAACAGCGGCGTGATCGCCCGCCCGGCGGCCTGGCGCACGAAGAACTTCGGGCCGTGAAACTCCGAGGTCACCGGATAGACATAGCGAGCCAGCCGGACCAGCGGGTTGTGCTCGGGCTCGATGCTCTCCTCCTTCGTCCTGAGCATCTTGATCGCGGTCAGAATCAGCAGGGCGCCGAAAACGTACGTCATCCAGGTCAGCGTCTGTACCAGCCACGCGGCGGTCAGAATCATCACCCCGCGCAGGACCAGTGCCCCGAAGATGCCCCAGAACAACACCCGGTGCTGGTGCTCGGCGTGGATGCCGAAGAAGGTGAAGATCACCGCAATGACGAAGAGATTGTCGAAACTCAGGGCCCGCTCGAGAACGTAGCCGGTGAAATACTCCGCCGTGGCCAGCCCGGCAACCCGCTTGTCCGCGGCCGCGATTGTCTCGGGGTTGTCATCCTGTACGTCGGCGGCCGGTTGGGTCGCCGCGATCCGTGCCTGCTCGGCCGAGAGACGCTGGGTCGTGATCCCCATCCAGTCGTGCTTGTAGATGTAGTAGACGCCCACGTTGAAGGCGAAAGCCACCAGCGTCCAGATCACCGACCAGATCAGCGCCGACTTCAGACTGATGACTGCCGACTTGCGGTGCAGCACGCACAGGTCGAACAGCAGCAGCAGGACGACGATGACAATGAAACCCGACCACAGCAGCAGCATGAATCAAACCTTCGCCAACAAACAATCGGCGGCCAACCCGCGCGTCGGGCGCCAGTTGCGATACGGCGGCCGACCGTCGACCGGGTGTTCATCATATCGCGATCGGAATTCGGAAGGAAATCACCCGCTCGCGGCATGGCGGATCTCGTCGAAGTACGGCGTGCGGCCCTGTTCGACGCAGGCGGCGGCGTAAAGGTACATGGCGGCCGACCACGTCTGCCAATCGCGGCCGCGCGGACGGCCGGTCTGCGCTTTGACCCACTCGTTAAAACCGTATTCGACCTTGGCCTTGCGGGCGGGGCGCACCAGCTCGGTCAGGGTGGCGAGCTTCTCGGCCGCGAGCCGCTTTCGCCCCGCGGCCACCAGCGCGGCGATGTAGAATCCGCAGACGAACGGCCACACGCCCCCGTTGTGGTAATCGCCCGGCCGGTTGTACCTCTGGTATCGACGCCGCCAGTCGGCGTCACCGGGCTCGATGTACGGGATCAGGCAAGGCGGCAGGTCCACGGCCAGCAGCCCGTCGTGTCGCAGCCGGCGGCAGCGGGCTTCAGTCCACCGGATGATCCGCTGCGCCCTGCCCGGCGAGGCGATGCCGCACAGGATCGCCAGGCTGTTGCCCAGCAGATCAAACCTCCTGCTGTTGTAAACCTTGAACGACCAGAGCGCGTAGTACGGCTTGCCCGGGATGACAAAGCCCTCGTGAACGTAGCGCCGCCGTTTCGAGCCGCGAATGTCGGGTTGATCGATCAGTCTGCGAAGCTGGTCAGCCTCACGGTCGCGCCCGTGCATCCGCAGTGCCGCGTATACGATGGTGTTCACATACAGCCCGTAACCCAGCACCCACTGCTCGTCGCGCCAGTCGGTCGTCGGCTGCTGGGCCACCATGATCATGTCGTCGGGGCCCTGATAGTCCATCCAGCGCCGGGCCTTCTCCCTGGCTTCTTCGAGGAAGCGCCTGTCGCCCACCGCCCGGCGGTACAGCCCCAGCCCGAACAGAAACAGCGGCGTGGTGTCGCTCGCGCCGAGGTCCCTCGGCTCGTGAGCCAGCGAGGCGATGTGTCCCCGAGGCGTCTGAGTCCGGGCCAGCGCCACCAGCACGCGCCTGAGGGCATCCAGCAGCTCGGGGTGCCCCGACACCAGAAAACCCAGCGCCGCGATCATCATGTCGCGCGTATACGGCTCGGGGTAGCCCCAACCCGCGGTGCGCGGCAGGCCCTCGCACGGGCCGTGGGCGTTGTGCAGCAGCACCTCCAGCGCCGCCGCCTTCGCCCGCGCAATCGCGTCACCCGCTCCTTTCACTGATGACCGCTTCACTGAATCCCCAGCTTCTGGCGAACAAGATCGACGAACGTCCGGGCCACTACCCGGTAGTCGTAGCGGGCCACCACCCGCTCGCGGCCCTTGACCCCCATGCGGGCCCGCAGGCCGGCGTCGTTCATCAACGCCTTGAGATGAACGGCAACCTCCTGGTAATTCGCCCGGTAATCGACGATCCGCGGCTGCTCGAACACGACCCGATGCCCTCTGGGGAATCCCGACTCCTCCCCCAGCACCGCCTCGGCCACACGGATCTCCTGGCCCACGCCCGCCAGCAGCGCCGTCTCACCGTGTACCAGCGTCTCGGCCGGAGCCATCGCGTTGATACTCACCACCGGCTTGCCGCAGGCCCCCGCCTCCACCTGCGGCATCCCGAACCCTTCCAGCCGCGACGGCGCCGCATAGATGTCGCACGCCGCCATCAGGTAGGGCATGAACGTCCGCGACACCTTGTTATTCGCGTAGACCACCTGCTTTTCAATCCCCAGTTGCCCCGCCAGGGCCATGTCCAGCCGCGTCTGGATCTCCGTCCGCTGCTGCGGCCAGACCTTGCAGACGTACTTCCACTTGGGCACATCCTTGCTGATCAGGGCCAGGGCCTGCATCACCTCCTGGCCGCCTTTCGAGGCCGCGTCCCCGCCGACGGTCAGAATCATCAGCTCGTCCGGCGCGACCCCCAGCGAATCGCGAACCACCCGCACCCGCGGGTCGTCCATCGGCCGCGGGATGAAACTATCCGTGTCGCAGCCCACGGGCAGCACGTAGATGTCGTCCCCCCGGATCCCGTCGCGCACGTAGACGTCTTTCACCCACTGCGAGGTGGTCAGGATCAGGGGCAGCGAGTCGAGCACGTCGCGGTAGTTGGCCACGAAGCCGTCGGCCACCAGCCACGGCACCGCACGCACGCCGTACTTCTGCGGGTGCAGCACCAGGTGCGGCGTGTGGCCCCAGTAGCCCACGCCCACGACCACGTCCGGCCGGAACCAGTGGTAATACCACTCTTTTTCCTGGGCCGACTCGAAATTGGCCGGGCAGACCTCGATCCCCAGGTGCTGCAGGCCCTTGAACAACAGATCGCCCTGTGTCGCCAGTCCGCCGGGCGACGGCGGATAATCGTACAGGACCAGGACCTTCATCGCGGCGTTCCTTCTATCTCAACAAACCTCGCCAACTCCGTCGGCGAGTCAAAATGCCAGAGCGCCTCTTCGCGGGGCACGGCCCGCGACTCCCAACTGTCGGCCCCAAAGCCGTACAGGCCGGTGATGATATCGCGCTTCGACCGCCACAGCGTCTCGGCGAGCGTCTCGACCAGGTGTGCGTCCGCGCGAGGCCGGGGCAGGTACGCCCGCCCGCCGTCCTCATAGGCGAACAGGAACAGCCGCCCGGCCGCCAGCTCGCCCGACCGCCACAGGTCGGCCACCGCCCGCGAGACCTCCTCGTGCCGCCGGTGGCGCGTATACTCCCCCCGCGGCCCGTGGGTCAGCACGCCGTCAAAGGCCCGACTCGGCCCGCCTTGAACAGCCGTTCGGGATAATAACGTCAGAATGGCCGTCCGGACTTCAGCCGGCGGCAAAGGAGTCTGATCCGGCCCGTCGTCCAGATCCCCCATGGCCCCCCTTGCCCCCAGCCGCTCGAGCACCCGCCGGAACCTCGGAGCCCGGTCCGGGTCGGCCCCCCGGCAGAGGGTCACAAGCGTCCAGTCCCAGTCCGGCCGGGCCAGAATCTGCCCCCCGGCCCAAAGCACCTCGTCGTCCGGGTGGGCAACAATGACCGCCACCGATGGCCGCGCGATCGAACTGAAATACCGCTCCAGAAGCATATCTCCTCGCCGCCACAACCTACCCGCGGGGATGCCTCCGAACAAGAAGCCCAGGGGAGCGGTCTCCCCTGGTCCGAGCACCAGGTGTCGAGGACGACCGCGACTCTTGACAAGCCGAGGGTCCGCCCCAGGCGAGACCCGCCGTGGCGAGGTTCATCCCCTCGGTCTTCTCTTGTCATTCGCATCTCTTTCGTCCCGTCACGGCGAGTCTTCGACATTCTGGTTTCGTCATTCGGATTTCGTTGGTCATTAGAACTTGGTAATTGGTCATTCTCGCTCTGGGCTATTTCAAGATGCGATTTTGAAATAGCCGGGTGGGGCTAATGCCAGCTCAGCCGGTCCTTGTCGAAGGGGCCCAATGACGGCTCGGGAACACCCATGGCGCGCAGGCCATCGGGGTTCTTGGCGTAGCGGTAGGCGGTCTCGGGGCTGATGCGCCGGGCGGAGGCCAGGGCGGCCAGGCTCTCGTCGAGCGTCAGCATGCCCCACTTGCGGCCGGTCTGGATCAGCGTCTCGATGCTCTCGATCTTGTTGAGGCGCACGGCCGCCCGCAGGGCGTCGTTGGCCACCAGGACCTCCATGGCCAGGGCCCGCTTGGTGCCGGGGGTGGTAGAAGGAAGTAAATGCTGGCTCATGATGATCCGCAGCGACAGGGACAGTTGCCCGCGGATGTCCTGCTGCCGCTCGAGCGGGAAGATGTCGATCAGCCGCGTGATCGCCCCCTTGGCATCCTGGGTGTGTACCGTCGACATGACCAGGTGGCCGGTCTCGGCGGCGCTGATCGCCATGCGGGCGGTCTCGATGTCCCGGATCTCGCCGCACAGGATGACGTCCGGGTCCTGCCGCAGGCTCGAGCGCAGCCCGTCGGCGAAGCTGGCCACGTCGATGCCCACCTCGCGCTGGGTGATCACTGAGTTGGCCTTGGGGGTGAAGACGTACTCGATGGGCTCTTCGATGGTGACGATCCGCCGGTGCCCGAGCTGATTCATCTGCTCGACGAGCCCGGCCAAGGTGGTCGTCTTGCCCGAGCCGGTCACCCCGGTGATCAGCACCAGCCCGTTGTGCAGGCTGACCACCCGCTGCACCAGCTCCATCGGGATGCCCATCCACTCGAAGGTGGGAATGGCCGACGGCACGAACCGCAGGCAGCCGCCCATCGCCGCCTGGCTGAAGAACACGTTCACGCGGAAGCGGGCCGGGCCTGTCGGCCGGTCGAGGCTCAGCGAAAAGTCGAAGTCCCGCTCCCCGTCCATCCGCGACCGAAGCTCGGGCGGCATGATGCTGGTCAGGATGCGGAGCGACGCCTCGGCGGTCAGCGGCGAGCCCCCGGCCGGAAACAGGTCGCCATGCACCCGCAGCGTCGGCGGATGCCCCACCACCAGGTGCAGGTCCGACGCCTCGCGGGCCAGCCCGGCGTCGATCAGCGCCAGCAACTCAGGATCAGGTGATAGCTGTCGGTCGTTCATCCGCACTCGGACCTCCGGCTGTTGGACTGTTCGGCCGCGGGCCAACAGCTTAGAGCGAAGAACTCATAGCCGGTAGCTGAGCGCCTCTGTCTAATATGCATCCCGGCAGGACGGGTTGCGGCGGGTAGGGATCGCCGGCGGCTATGCGAATATAAGTCATTGTTTATCAATGACTTAAGTCATCTTCTACCGCGCGGTTTTCCTGCCCTCCAGGAGCCTCACCGATCCAGCGTATTCGCCGGCACGTAAACGCCGTTGATGTTGCGGGCACTCACCCAGAGCTCCTCCAGGGCCAGGGCCAGCGTATCGGCCCCGGTGATCGACTCGTAGTGATCGCTCTTGAGACTGGCCCTCGGCAGCGGGCTGTCGCCCCAGAAGTCCGCGACCGCCACGTGACCCAGCGTGTACGCCCAGTGATGGTACTTCTCCTGCGTGGTGGAGCGAAACGCCGCCAGTTGCAGGCTGATCACGTGGCCCAGGGTCATCGGCCACAGGTCGACGTCCGGGCCCGGCAGCAAACTGAGGTAAGCGTCCGCCGTAGCGGCGATCAGATTGCGGTAGCCGATGTGCGCCGAGTTCTCATATCGGGATACACACATCATGGCCATGGCGGCCGTGGTAGTCTGGCCGTAACCGGCCTGCCAGACGGGGGTATATTTGCCGGTGGGCGTGCCGGTGGCCAGGTCAACCTCGGCAACGAACCCCTTTCTGCCCTTCAGATCGTGAGCCAGCGAGCAGAACAACTTATCCTCGCGCGCGGCGAACGCCGACAGCCGGGCGGCCAGCGGATTCGGCACTTTTCTGGACGCCCCGTCGCAGTCGATCGCCAGCGACAGCGATAACGCCGGCATGCACACCTTGCTGCCGCTGGACATCTCGATGAATCCGGTCGTCGGGTGCCGCTTCTTTTCGAAACGGCTCAGCATCACGTCGATGGCTTTCAGGAACGTCTGATCCTGGGTATGGGCATAGGCCTCGGCCCAGGTGCGGATGTAAAAGCCCGCATGGCGCGGGAAATCCTTCCCATCCTGCGGGGCCGGCTTGTCAAACGCGGCATGGCGGTCAAAGGCCGCGGTTTCGTGATCGGCAACCTGGCTCTCCCACAACGCCAGGGCAAACCGCCTGCTCTCGGCGGGGGCCACCTGGAAGCACTTGTCCCACAACACCCACGGCCGGGCAAACTCGTGCATCGGCCGGGCGGCCCCGGAAGCGACCTGGTCGGTCAAGACGTTCCAGGACAGGTGCTCGCCCCAGGGCAGCAGGCCCGTGGCCGGCGATTGCGTGTTCTTGAGAAACCAGGACAGTTGGTCTTCGGCGGCCTTGGGATACTTCTCGCCTTTCCATCCCCCGTACAGGAACAGCAGCCGTATGAGGTTCTGGTCGAGTTGGGGGTTGGCACCGACCAGCGGCCCGGCCGCCGGACCCGGTCGATCCGACTCGCGTATGCCCGCGGGCGCGGGCGGGCGGTTTTCGAGCGGCTTGAGGGTCTTGCGGTCGAGAGCGCTGAGAAACAGGCCGGATTTCTGTGGTCCGTAGGTGTCCCGGCCGCTGGCCAGCAGCGTGTCGACGTATTTCTCGACCACTTCCGCAAAAGGCGTCGGCGGCGGCCCGGCCGCCCGCCCGGGGCTCGACCCCAGCAGGGCAAACAGCGCCAGACCGCTCATCCAACTCACCGCGCGCATCGAGTGTCTCTCGGTCATCAACAGATCTCCTCAAACCCCGTCCCCAGGCCGCCCGGGCAAGCGGAGTGTACCGGACCGCCAACCCCAGCGGCAAGGCTTGTCCGGGGCGTCGTCATCCCCGCACCACCCACGACCAACCGAGCCCATCGCGGGCGCCGACAGCCCGGCTCGTGCCGTGGCGGGCTGGCAGAGGCTTACCTCATTTCCTGTATTCTTTCCCATTTTGCCCAGACTGCCCAAGTTTGGGTTTGTTTGGCGCTCGGGACAGCTTGAACCGCCAAGACGCCTAGCAAGCGACAAAGAAAAACGCCAAAAACCGGACAAAACTCATAAAAGCCTGGAACGGCCATAAGGGGCTGAGAAGGCGGGGTTTAGGGGCGGTTGGCGTCGTCGAAGGTGGGAAAACGAAAAAACGGCGTTTTCGGCTGGGGAGGGGGTTGGCCTGGTTTGGCGGCTTTTTTTGTTGTCGCGGGGGGGATTGGGGGCAAGCTTTCGAAGGGTGGTTCGAAAAAGGACTTATGGCGGTTCGGAGGGTCTTCGAAGCCCGGTTTCGGCCCCAGTGGTGCCGACACCGGATGCCGACACGCCGACACGTTTGTCGGCATCCTCGCGGGGGCCTCGGGGCAGTCAAGGTTGCCTATCTTGACAGGCGGGTGGGCGTCAATCGGGCGGGGACGGGCGGTCAGGCCCCCGATCTGGCGGCCTGGACGGCACGGTCAAGCATCGCGATCCCGGCGTCAACGGGGTCCTTCAGCGAACGGGCGGCCTCACGACCGAGGATCATGCCAGCGGCATACGGCCGCTCGAAGATCCGGCGAGAGAACCGGGCACGGTCCAACCGCCTCGCGTACCTGTCGAGTACCAAGGAATCCGATTCGGCGGCGGCCAGTTTGCGGCGAAGCTTGTCCTCTGTGAGGCCCGCGACCCATTTAAGCAGCTTCCCGGACCGATCAGCCCCCCGCCAGGTGGTGGCCGTGGGCGAGCCCAGGTTGAGGCCAGCGTCCGCCACGATGGCGAACAGGTCGGACAGCAATAGGGTGCAATGGAGGCCGGCAATCTCGTCGGCCGCGATCGCGGCGACGCCCCAGATCTGCTGCAACTGGGCATCCTCGAAATGGAAGCTCAAAGTGTCGGGCTGTCCGGGCGATGAACAGGGGTGATACTCCCATCGGTCCAACAACTTGACGACGGCTTCCGCCGATCGTCGCGAGCCGAAGAGCATCTCGATCCAGAGGCGGGGCAGTGTCAACATCGCGGCGAATTCGCGAGAGGGCCGGCCGGTCACACCAGCGGTAACACGTGGAATCGTTGGAATTGCGGCGGTTATTGCGTCTTCCGCCAGCGTAGAGAGCCGGCGGGCCTGCTTCTTGTCGGGCGGGCTCTTGCACAGCCAGGCCCACGCCAAAAGCGGGGCCGCAGACCGCACCAGATCCGTCACGGCATGATCAAGCCCCGTATAGAGCGGCGCGACCTGGTTGTGAGGGCTAGCCCATAGAAGCCTTGGGAGGTATTTCCATGTGACGAGGCCGGGGATCGGGGAGGATAACGCCTCAAGCACGGCCGGCGGGGTGGTGGCGCCAAGCAGTGCTGCGCGCTCGGATGGGTCCAATTCCAAGACCGTGGCCAGTTTTTCAGCAGCAGCCAACCCCAGGGAGCGGAGCCCTCGCTCGATATTACGGACGTAGTTCATACTCAGCCCGGCCCGCGAAGACAAATCCAGTGCTGACATACCTTTACGCGTTCTGAAGTGCTTCAGGAGTCTGCCTGTTTCCGATGGCTTGGGCATTGTTGCACCATTTATACCGCACAGCGAGTGCGAAAATCAAGATTCGGGGTTGACACGGCTTACGGCCGATATATACTTATCGCACGCACAGGAGTGCGAACGTTACGCAAAGGGGAGAGCGAGCGGGTACCTGGTATGAAGAGAAAAAAGGATCTGGTGTTGTTCGACCGCGAAGCGATCACCCGTTGCCGGGTTAACCGACTGATGACCCGTGACGAGCTGGCGCAGAAGTCTCACTGTTCACGGAAGACCATCTGGTGCGCACACAACGGCATCCCCATCACGCTCTCAAAAGCCAGGGACGTGGCGCGGGCTCTGGGTGTCTCACTCCGATCTCTCTGCAACTTGAAGAACGGACACGAGCAAGGCGGCAGTGAAAGCAGCACCGAACACGCGGGGCGCGAACCAGCTACGGCAGGAGCTGCATAGTGGCGAGGAAGGGCGAACCGCGAATCGAAGCCTTCCGCCTCAGAATTGATGAGGTGAAGCTGCTCAGTCTTTACCGCAAGCTGCCCCCACACGACCGCGAGAGCATGATTTCCGCGACGGAACGCTACCTGACAGACATGTCGCCCAAACGTAGTACCGCGAAACCCGGTGAAAACGATCATCGGGGGAGTGCTGGATGACTGGCGAAGCAGCGAACATTCCGCTGTCGCGCGTGGTTGGAGCGTTTCAGGCTAAGTCACCACAAGCCGCGGAGCGGGCGGCTCGAAGGTGGGCCAAAAAGCTTTCGGTTGGCCTTCGAGGGAAGGACAGGAAAGCCTGGTTTGTCAGTGAAGATGCGGTTCTGCCGAGCGGGCAGACGGTCCGAGCGCTTCTCGCATGCGGACCGGGGCCGGAACGCATAAATGGCCTCGTGAAGCCGCCGGGCTCGGATCAATTCTCTAAAGCCGACTGGCAGCGATACTTCGACATAAACACCCATCTGAAGAAGTGGCGGGCGTTCATCCAGGCCAGGCCGGGCACGCCCATGGAGGACTGCGCGGTTCTTTTCGAGCAAAGCGAGCAAGGGCGGTGGGGGGCGGCTCATAAGCTTTCATGCAAGCTTCGGACACTGAGGGAATACGAGAGGCGGGTCGATCCGGGAAGCCCTTGTTTCGACGGGGGCGTCGATCGGCGCGGCCGGCGGCGGGCAACCGAAGAGGAAAGGGCGGAAGTATGTTCACCTGAGGCGTGGCAGGCATTCCTTGGGATCTGCATGAACACCCATCAGCATCCGGCTGCCGAGGGCTGGCGGCTGGTTCAGGCGGAGGCGCCGCGTCACGGCTGGAAGTGGCCATCGCTTCGCACTGTTCAGAGGTGGTTTGCTGAGGAAGTGCCGGAGCCTCAGAAGGTGTACGCGAGGAAGGGGCCGCGACAGTTCCAGGCGACTTGTATTCCGGCGATCAACTGTGAGTTCAACATGCCGGCCGGGTCGCACTGGGTGGGCGATGAAATGCTGCACAATTTCCCCGTGCGCGTACCGGACGCGGCGCGGGGATGGCGTCTGGTCAGGCCGATACTCACGGCGTTCATCGATAAGCGCTCGCGGGTGTTCGTCGGCTGGGACATGGGTGAGAGAGGCAACAGTGACACGATTC
Organism: uncultured Planctomycetales bacterium; assembly: GCA_964586235.1. GTDB lineage: Bacteria > Planctomycetota > Phycisphaerae > UBA1845 > PWPN01 > JAUCQB01. The sequence goes on along the minus strand of CAZPIO010000035.1, from coordinate 29,762 downwards.
TGAGTGCGTTCAAAACGGGAGCGCTCTCGTACGGGCTGCCTTCGGAGATCACCATCGACAACGGGCGAGACTATCGCTCGGTCGGCGGCGGCCGGCGACAGTGGAGCGACTTCGACGAGCTGCGGATTGGCGGGGCATTCGAGCAGAGCGGCATCCTTACCCACTACGCCATTCCGTACTGGGCATGGAGCAAATTAATCGAGCCGGCTTTTGGAGTGGTTCAGGCGGGCTTCGATCAGCACCAACCAGGCTGGCTTGGCAGATTTCCTGACGAGCGGCCGGCCGACTGGAAAGAACGGGCCGGCAACATGATGGACCACCCAACGCTTGATGAGGCTCGTCAGTTGTTCGCGACTTGGCTGCAATCCTATCACGCGACCATACACAGCGGGCTGGGCGGACTGACCCCCAACTTGGTTATGGAGCGCGAACGAGGCGAGATCCGGAAGTGTGACCCGGCAGTGCTGGATGTGCTGTGCTGTAGGGTTGTCGGGCCGGTGAAGGTGGGCCGCGACGGCGTCCGGCACAATGGCGTCACTTACGGCCAGGCCAATGAACAAGTCTTCCTGCTGCAAGGCAAGAAGGTGTGGCTCCGAGTGCGTCCGGATCGGGCGGATTCGGTGACGGTCTGCGATGACCAGGGTGTGCCGATCTGCGTTGCCACAAATGAGCGGCTGAAGGGCGCCACGCAGGAAGACCTGCGGAAGGCCATGGAGTATAAGGGCAGACTGCGGAAGAAGGTCCGCGAGGCGCAAGCCGGGGCCGTCGATCTGCTGTTCAGCAAGCCCGACCAGGTCATGGAGCTGAAGCGGCGGGCGGCTAAGGCCGCAGAGGCCAAACTGCGCGAGCAGCTCCCGGCGGTGGCCGAAGCTCCGGCGGTGACCATCGTCCGGCCGGATCTTCACGAGGCGGCCAAGAAGCTCGCGAAACAGAACGGCTTCGACCGCCTGGCCGCGAAGGCGGCGGCGGAAGGGAGGAACGCAGTGGGGCTGCCCCGAGAATCCGTCGGGGCGGCGCTGGCGAGAGTGTTTACGGAGAAGGCTGCGCCGGGGCCGGCAAAGGACGTGCAGACCCCGGACTGGGCAGCATACGCGAGGCAATGTGAAGCAGATGCAGGCAGGGAAGCCGCACTGGCGTAGGTGCGGAATGACTGAACCTGAACAGGACGCGATGGGACCGGACGGTTTTGAACAGTTAGCCCAGGATGGGCGAACGGAGTTTCGCATGCTCAGGGATGGGCAGAAAATCGGAGAGGCGGCGGCATCGGCCTTGCTGACCGAGCTGGACGCTTATTGTCTGAATCACCCGCGAGGGGGCAAGCGGCTCTCGGACGCGGCGGTGGCCGGACAGATCGGCATATCGAGCAGCACACTGTCAGAGCTGCGCCGGGGCACGTACAAGGGCGACGTGCAGCGGCAACTGCGCCTGATCGATGAGTTCCTCGGTAAAGAGCGCAGTCGCGAGGGCCGCTTTGATGTGCGGGCGTACTCGCCGATCGGGACGGCGCAGCGGATGGCCGGGGTGACCTATGCCGCGATCCGGGGCTGCTCGGTTGGCGCGATCATCGCCGACCCTGGGGCGGGCAAGACGCTCTTCTTGAGGGCGTTTGCGGCGGACCGCGAGGGCGCGGTGCTCATCACGATCGACGGGGCGCATGCCGACGACCGGGGGCTGTCCGCACTGCTGGCCAAGGAATTCAAACTGAATGCGGTTGTGCCACATCGCGAGCGGGCCGAGGCAATCGTCGGGTACCTGCAGCGCACGCGGAATCTCGTCTTGCTGGTGGACGAATGCCAGCAACTGAAGGTCTCTGGTTTGGAGTTTCTGCGGAGCGTGCATGATCAGAGCGACCCGGAGGGGCGGCGATGTTTGCCGATCGTGCTTGCGGGCGACAGCTCATTTCTGAGGCTGATCGTCAAGGCCAGGGCGGGCGAGCCGGGGCCGATCCGGCCGCAATTGTCAAGACGGATTTACCCGCTGTTACACCTTGAATCGGACGTAATGGAGGACGGAGATGGCAACCTCTTTACGGTGGAGGATATTCGGCAGATTTTACGGAGCAACCGGGTCAAATTGGTGACGGAAGCCGGGGCGAAGTGGCTGGCGGCATTGGCGAACGCCCGGGGCTGGGGCGCCCTGGGGACTGCCATGGCGACTGTCTCGATGGCCCTTGACATCACGCAGGAGACGCCGGTGGACGTGCCGACACTCCAGGCGGCACTTCGAATGATGATCGGCCCCAGGGCCGTCGAAACGGTGGACGATCTGGCCGGCGGGCGGCTGCTGTCGGCGGCGGGATGACGCAAGAAGTGGGCGGATAGAACCATGAAGCGCGAAGAATTGGATAGGCTGCTGCAAACACCGCCGGACGTGCGGGTGCCGCTGGCGCCGTGCCTGATGGCGATCATCGATCGCTGCCGAGCCGAGGCCCGGCGGCGGGCGGCGATCGTGGCTGAATACCGGGCAGCGCTGCGCAGCGGGCAGCCCGTTCAGGCGAGGCGTCGATGGGGCGTGTCTAGGCGAACCGTTCAAGCGTGGGGGGCTTGGTTGCGCGATCTGCGGGGCAGCGCGCGCAAGGTGTTGCTCACCAATAAGCCCGTGCGCTTTGTGGATCTGCCGGCTTCGATCCGGCGGCCAGCGATGGCCCGATGGCGAGCGATCGCGGAATGGTCGCAGTTGGTGCGGATAGCCCTCGACGAGGGCCACGGGGCCACCGAGGCGACGGCATGGTTTCTGGGCAAGCATCGGAGTTGGACAAGATCGACCTTGTACCGCTTGGCCGGGCGGTACGGACGATACGGCATTGCTGGGCTTATCGATTTGAGAAGCCTGGATATGGCGAGAAAGAGTGGGCGATGACTGCGAGGGCAAAGAAAACGAGCGCGAGGCCGGCACGGAAGGTCGGCCTCTTGGTTCCCGGATGGGCTCGCCCAGGCCTGTTGGGGACGGGGGCTCGCCGGCCGCGTCCTGCCGGCGAGCCGTTTATTGCCCCGGCAGGCGGCCTGGTGGGCTCGCTGGGGCTCGCGGCGATCGCGGCGGGTGTCCGGGGTGGGGTGAAACAGGAATCGCGGCTTTCGAGACGGTCTCGAAGGCCGATCGGGGTAGATGAAAAAGGAGAGTTGCGATGAAGAGGAAACAAACGGCAACAATGGAAGCGGAGCCGGAAGATGCTTCGGATGTGAGGCGCAAAGTCAGCCCTGCGGACCCACACGAAGCGGTCATCTATGGCTGCTCAGGTGAATGGGTCTCGCTGCAGCAGATCGTCAACGGCTTCGATTCAGCCCTTGAGCGATTCGAGTATGGGCTCGATGACCCTCAGGGTGGCGGCGGCGACGTGATTACCGAAGTCTACAAATACCTCCGTCAGCTCGCCTATGCCCTTGAACGGGTCTATTCGCGAGGGCCGGGTGTGAACATCCCGGCGGAACTGCACAGCAGGATCTTGACGGTAACCCAAGAGATCGACTGCCGGCTCAACAAAGAAATGGGCTTTCACACCGGGTGGAGCGTGGACACGTTCGTCGACATGGCGGCGGACCTGATTCTCCTGTGCGTCAAGGGAGGCAAGGTCGACGTGGGCGAGATTGTCCGGGAGTGGCGGCTGGCGAGGCTGAATGAGTCGGCCGACGCCGTGCGAGCAGCCCGAGTGAAGCTTGCCAGAACACTAGGGAAGGGCCTTGCTCAGGCTTTTGGCAAGCCAGCCAAGGTCAGCAGAGGCAAGGCGGGCTGCAAGAAGGGCAAGTGAACGCGGTGAGTGGAAGTGCCGGCACGGAGGCCGGAGCATGCAAAAGGCTCTCACTACAGCGGACGGGCCGGGGGCGCAGACAATTCCGCGTCGCGCCCCCGGCCGCGCTTTTACTTGGGCCGGGCAGAGTGCCAGGCTGGCGGTCGGTCCGCGTCGGACCCCCGGCGGCACTTGCGATGGTCCCTTTCACTCAAACAGCGGCCGGGGGCGGATGGAACTTCCCGCCCCTGGCTCGCTGTTTATGGGGGTGAACGATGAGCTTTAAGGTTCTCGAATGCCGGGCTCTCCAATTGATGCGGGCGCTGCCCGAGGGACAGGCGAGCATCGATAAGCACGGGCAGTGCCGCGTTCACGCGAAGGACCTGGCCCGGCTGAAAATCACCAACGAAGTGACGGTCTTGGCCGACGTGGAAACGCAACGGATCGCGATGCGTCGGCCGCGCGCCAATGAGAAGCCCTTCAGAGTGGCCATCGTCATGGCCAAGAAGAAACGCGCCACTGAACGCCGGCGGATCAACCTGGCGCCGGCCCTGGCGGAGCTGCGGGTCGATCTGGCGGACGTGAGTGGCAGATACTTCCTTCACCCGAAGGACGACCTGATCGTCATCAACCTGGAAGAGGCCGGGCCGGACGAGGCGGACGAAGAGGAGAGCTGAGCGCAACGGCGCGACGGTGGTGGACGAACGTGTGTGAAAGAAAGGCGGATTCATGCAATTAACAACGAGCGGCGGACCGAATCAGGCTGGAACACCCGAGGAAGAAAAAGGCCGGCGGCGGGCGCTGTCTGATGAGGTGCTCACCGACATTGTGGGGGTGGTTCAGGATGCCCAGGCGAAACTGAACACCTGGGAGAGCCATCGCGATCGCATCAAGAAGCTTCTGCGCAGCGCCGAAGGCTTCGAGGACACGGACGCGGCGATCTTTAACGACGTGGCCGCGTCGGTTGGCTCGCTGGTGTTCATGCTCCGGCTGGTGCTTGATGAGCTTGGCTTGTACGGCAGGACGCTGAAGACCGAAACCACGGTTGCATTCAGCGCGTCGCGGCCATCGTTGCGCGAAACAATCGTCTGCCGGGCCAGGGCCGTCTACGCCGCCGATCAATCCTTGCAGCGGGCCTGCTCGGAGGCGGCCTGGATCAATCAGGCGTGCCGTGAGCAAAACTTGCCGGTACTGAGCGAAGACGAAATCGGCCGGCGGGCGATCGGGCGAGAAGTGTGAGATGGGCGAACCGGGCGACGGCCCGGAATCATTGAAGGAAAGGTGGAACATGACGGTTCAGACGGTTGACAGAACAGCTTGCCGGCGGGTGGCGTGCGATGGCGTGAACGTGGACGCGGCGCCCGCTCGCGTGCTCTTGCTGCCCTGGGGCGACGTGGTCAGCGACAAGGGCGACTTTCTCATCGACGATGAGTCGGCAGCCGCGATGGTTGCAGCGTTCAGCGAACACGGGACGGATCTGCCCATCGATTACGAACACCAAACCTTGGGCGGCGAGTACGCCAGGGCGGACGGCACGGCGCCGGCGGCGGGCTGGATTCGCCGGCTGGAAGTTGTTCCCAGACAAGGCATCTTCGGCACCGTCGAATGGACGGCCAGGGGGCGAGAACTGATCGCAGCTCGCGAATACCGCTACCTATCACCGGTGGTCGAGGTCCGCCAGTCTGACAAGCGGGCCGTCGGGCTGCATTCTGCGGCCATGACCAACAAGCCGGCGATCGTGGGCATGCGGCCGATTGCCAACAAGGTCGGGGAAGGCGAGCTGGCCCGTGAAAACGGGATGCTCAAAACTACACTGGCGGCGATGCACTTCCGCGAAGCCCAGCGGGCGTTTTTTGGCTGGCCGCCGGAGTCGGCAGACGCGGGCACGCGGACCATTGCGGCCAGCTCGGGGCGAGGAACGTCCTATGCGCCAGCCATACCCACACAATCGCCGGAAGATCAGCGCCAAGACGTCATCGCCCACGCTGCGCAAGAGTACGTTCGCGAAGCGGACGGGAAGATGGTGGTATGCTCGCAACGATCGTGGGTCGATCAGGCGTTGCGTGATGCGAACATGCCCACGCTGGCCGCCAGCGAGGTCCGCGACCTAGCGCTGAGCGAACAGCCGCAAGGCACGCCCTGCAAGCCGGCGTTCGTCCACTCCGTCAACACCGCGCGGGCGGCGGTCGAGACCTTGCCCCTGGCAGAGCAGCGGCCGGCGATCATCTGCGATGCGAACGCCAAGTTTTACGCCGATGAGACCATCCGCAAGGTGTGCAGCATGAGAGCCTGGTGCAACAACGCACTTCGCGAGGCGGACATGCAGCCGCTGACCGAGGACGAAACGCGCGAGTATTCGATTCAGGTAGACGATTGACGCGGTGGCGAGTGCTGGCCGCGATGGACCGAAGTTGAACATTTGAACAGGAGAACGGCAGTCATGGGAGAACAAATGGGAACGGTGAACGTGATCGAACAAGTCAAGAGCGAGCAGCTCTCGCGGCGACGAGAGGCGGCCAAGTCGCTCCGAGGAATTCTCTTGCGGGCCGACAGGCCGGGACCGGGTGACGCGAAAGCGCTGCCCGAGCTGGTGGAGATCCTCGGGCTCACGCTGGATGACCTGGCCAACCCGAAGAAAGATGCGGAAGATGCTGTTCAATACGCCGCGATGCTCGCGAAAGAAGGGGAGAATGCCCAGGCATCGCGAGACCTTCACAAAGGCTTGGCCGGAATCGATGAGTGGGCCGCTGACCAACACCTCGCCATCGACAAGGAGGCCGAGGTCAAGCGATCCGCGATCCGATCGAAGATCGGGCCGGTGAATGCGGAAAGAGCCGCGATCAATCAGGCCCGTCAGCAGGCGATCAATGTTGCGGCAAGATGGATTTCACTGCGGGATGGGATCAGTCGTGACGAAGCGATCGACCAGCTTCGCGGGCTCCCCCCCGATCAGCAGTTGGCGGCGATGTGATCGCCGGGGACACGGTCAGGCACGGCAGCGGGCGACGTGAAGAATGGTGAGTGCGTTGACGAGCAGAATCACGACGGTGGCGAGGGCTCATCTTCAAGCTCTCGCGTGCCCTGGATAACGGGGCTCGCGCAATCGCCGGGGGCCGGGACTGCCGCCCGGCCCCAGCCGTCGTTTCGGAAGTGGAAGTGATGCATGGCTGACGAGTTCAAAACACTCCTGCGCGTCGACGGCGATGCATCCGGGGCCAAGAAGGCGGCGGAAGAGACGAAAACCGCTGCGCAGTCGGTGGGAGCGGTCGAACAGCAGGCGGCGGCGCAGACTGCCGAGGCCACCAAAAAAACGGCTGTCGCCGTCGAAGAGAAGGCCGCGCAGACTGAGAAGGCTAAGGAGGGTTTTGCGGGCCTCGCTGAAAAAATGGGCACAAGCCAGCGGGCCGCGATGGCCTTTCGTGAGGCTGTCTCGCGAATCAGCCCGGAGTTGGGCGCCCTGCTGGACGTCGGGTTCAAGTTCACAGACATCATGAATTTCGGCCTGTCGAAGCTCGGGATGGTTATCGGTGGCGTTACCGCCGGGATCGGGCTCATGATCCTGGCCTTTCAGAAGGTGGACGAAGCCGTCAAGAAGGCGGAGCGCGGACTTGAACAGTTTGCCCAGGCGCAGGAGCGAGTCCAGGCCGGGGCTCGGGCGTTTCAGGCTCAGGTTGTCGAGTCGGCGGCGGCCGCCGGGCAGGGGCCGGCGGCGCTCGGTGGTGCCAGGGCGCTTGCCAAGCGGCTCGAAGAACGCGGAGTAACAGCCGAGACCGCGACGGCCGTAGCCCCATACCTGGTGGACGAGCAGGGCCGGGACGAAGTCGCGGAACAACAAGCAATGCGCATCGCGGCCGCCGTGCAAGCGGGCATCATCGAGGCGCCCACCGGGTACACCCCTCGCGCCCGCGAAGCCTGGAGACGGCGGGCGACGCGACAAGTCATAAGCCCATCGCGAGCGGTGGCGGTGGAGAATGCGGCCGCCACGCTCGAAGCCCAGCGAGCAGAGCGGATGCAGGCGATGGCACAGGGGCAAGCCGGCGATGACCTCGCGGCGTGGATTGCGCAGGAGACGGGCCTGGCCGGTGCCGAGCTTGACGAGCGTGTCGCTGCCGTGCGGACGCGATTACGCGAAGGCCCGCGAATGGGCGTCGCCGTGGGCGGCGAAAAGGTCGCAACCAACGTGAAGGCCTTCGAGCGGTTAGGGTGGGAAGGGAAGGCGGTTCCCCTGGATGATGAGATAACTGATGTGCTCGTTCGCACGGTACGTCGCCGGGCCGAACAGGCGCAGGCAAAAGAGGCGGAAGCCGGCGAGCGGCCGATCGTCATCAATAACTACTCGTACAATCACGGCACGATCAACAACGGCCGGCCGAACAGCCAACCCGTCGAAAGGATTCGAGTCCCATGAGCGATCGGCCTACCAGCTACGGCTACGCACACAACCCGCTCCGGGTTCTAGTGGAAACCGGGCCGAATACCGGAGAATACGTACTTGATCCGCGTCTCGCCGTGGACACACTGATTCTCGGCAGCAACGAGACTGATTCGAAGGCTATTGTTCGTTGCTTCGCGGGGCCGATCCAATCGACACCCGCCCCCGAGGATCGGCTGGAAGCCGCGGACGTGCTCTTTGCCCAGCCTCGCGAGGGCTTTCAGACGTTCATATCTCCCGAGCAGCGGTTTCTGATCGTGCGTTACCCCGAAACGCAGGCGGGCGAGCCGGAACTGCTTTTCGCCGGGTATTGCAGTACGCCCCGATACGATGAACGCGGCGGGGCTGGCGGCATGGCCCCGAGTTCCGAGCGAGGATTCACGCTGACGATTACCAGCGTGTGGGACCGGCTCTCCACCTTGAAAAACGGCCTGATCGTCGGGCGCTACATGAGAACGCTAGAAGGTCAGGATGCGCTGGATGCTCTCCAGGAGCGCAGCTCAACCGATCCGATCGGCGACGCATTCACCGACACGCGAATCGTGCCTTCGCTGCCGTGCGTGTTCAATGCAGGCGGCAAGCCTAACCGGGCAGCGGCGCCGCTGACGGAGAGCATCGACGGGGAAGATCGGTTGGTCCATGTCTTCACCGGCGACGAAGACCCGGACGCGCAGTATTGGACCTACGCACAGGCGTTGCGGTACCTGACTGTCTTCCATTTACTGGCCGCCTACCCGCTCGACGAGGGCGACGAACTGCTCGTCGAAGACGGCAACGGCGTCGAACTCACCGAAGACATGGTTGACCGCGATCTCACCGAAAACCCACGGCCGGCGGCGCCCCCGGATCTGGACGAAACCTGGGAGTATGCCATCCTTGCTGAGCCGCAGCATCTGAGTTGCGAGAGCTTGAACATCTGCGAAGCCATGATCATGCTGGCGGCGGCGGCCAAGGTGAGGTTTATGATCACCTACACTTGGCACCCCGACGGGTACCCGAAGCTGCTCGCGGAACTGGTCTGGCGAGCACGCGCGACGGGGCCGGTAAAGACGCTCGCCAAGGGCTCGTTTTTCAGCTTACCGTCTTCCCCCAGCCTCAGTGCGGAAGAGGTCTTGAGTCACTGCCAGGTCAAAGACCTGTCCGCACAGATCGATTACCGCGACGTGTATACCTGGCCCACAGTGATCGGCGACATCAAGCGGTACGAAATCACCGCGCAACTGCTGCCGGGCTGGATGCCGGATAGCGAACACCACCTTGATGACGTTGTCGACGAAGACGCCGAAGTGGAGTACTCGCTGGCCCACCACGATTGCGCCAGCCCGGAGGAAGTCGCCGAAGATCCGTGGTTTCAGCGGTTCCACAAGTCGGGCAGCCTGTTCGAGAAGTATGCCATCATTGGCCGGCGGTGGGTGCTCAACGAAACCGGGCGATACATCGGCTCGCGTGGCGAGGGTGAGGAAGAGGAACTCATCTATGCCCGCCAGACCGGCTGGTTCAATACGGAGCGATACGTGCCCTGGGGGCCGGCGACGAGCTACATCAATGACAGCATGATCGACCCCGACACGGGCGACGTGGTCGAAGTCAGAATCCCAAACAAGCATTGGTCCCGCCGCCCCCGGCCATTCCAGCCCTGCTTTTCGGCCGACGCGGCCCGGCAATCGATGGGCATCTACGTGGAGTTCAGCTTCGACAGTGGAACTACTTGGTGGCATTTGCGAGAAGTCCGAATCGCCAACCTGACGACCGAAGCGGGAATCTATTTGGACGATGAAGACCTGACGTTGCTGAAGCGCCCGAACGAGACGGACGACGGCATCTCGTTCTGGGAGGCGATGGTTCGCGGGTATGCCCGCATCCGCGTGACTGCCGTAATCGACGGTGATTACCGCCTGGATGGCGATGCCCAATGGACAGACCTGGGGGCCGTCATGCAAGCGGCAACGGGGCGGGTGTTCGACGTGTCCCGCCAATTCCGCAGCAACCGCCAGGGCGGCGGGAATTCCATCTTCGCGCCCCCACTGGAAGAGGATAATCCCCCCGGTCGTGGGAGCCGTGAAGCGGAAGACGTAACAACCGACGAAATGGATGACCTCGAAGCGATCGCCGATTTGGCCAGGTCGTTGGGTGAAATCACCGCAGGCAGGCAGGTGGTCTGTTCGATCGTCATCCCTTGGCTAACGCTTGACTACCAGGTGCTGGACACACTGACAGAACTTGAGGGCAGCGGCCTGACGCTTCGCCAGTACACCATGGAGCGGACAGACGACGTTCAGGGTGCCCGCCCGGTAGATATTGTGGCAATAGAGTACGCCGGAGCGTTCACGCGCATTATGCTCGACGATGACCGCCTGATCGACCAAGTGGAGTTCTAAGATGGGCTCTGAGCCGGGAATGGTTGACGTCCGCAAAATAGCCCTCGGCTGTGGATGGCCAGAGGACAAGGTCGACGATCGCCTCAGAGAATGGGTTGTCCGCCTGTGGCCCGGCGCTCAGTCGGTCGAGGATCTTTCAGCCGATCAGCGGGCGATCTTTGCCGCCCAAATCCTGGCCAATGCCGGCTACGAGCTGCCCGTGGTCTTCCGGCCGCGACGTCGCGGCCAGGCCGGGTACTATGGCGATCCGGGCGGGCCAGTGACGCCGGGGCAGGTGGTGCGAGCGGACATCTTGGCCGGTGAGCTGGGCTGGACGCGATCGCTGCTCGTGCGGTTCCTGCGGAAATTCTTCCGGGTCGATCGCATGGTCGACCTGGGCACGAAGCGAGCGGCCAACAGGGCGTTGCGTGCCCTGCAAGCCTACAAGCTTGGCCGCGATCGGCGCCGCGAGGCCGGGCCGGTGGTGTTCTGAAGCGGCGGCGTGGCCGCCGGGCGGTGTCCGTGGAAGGCGACTTGAACGGGCATTGAAAGGGGTTTCGGAGCCCCTTCAAGGGTCGATCGATCGCGATCGGCCGACAGATTGACAAGCTTATCCCCTTTGCCCATTTGACCACGCGGCGACTGGGCACGGGGATTTTCTGTTTTGCGAAAAACGCCGTTTTTTTCTGTCGCATCGGACGTTCTTGTTGTCGCTCTCTAACGCCGCCTTCGACAGGCTCCCTTCGGGTCTGAGCCTGAGGCTCAGCCTCAGGGTCGAAGACAGGCCAAGGCCTTCGACAGGCTCAGGCCAAGGAAGACGCCAAGAAAACGGCGGATGGGAAGGGGAAGCCGAAGATGGACACAGAGAGCGGGAGAATGACGAATGTCGAAACCCGAATGACGAATGAATGACGAAGCCCGAAATCCGAACGTCGAAGGCTCGCCGTCTTGATGGGTTCGTTTCGCAGGACGAGCTATCGGCGATCAGCCGGACCACGGTCGCCACGGCGGACCAGGCGGGGGCGCGTCTTCATGGCGCTGAGTGCTGACCGCTGACGGCTGATCGCCTCGTGCCGTGTTGGGTTCGTTCTGCAAAAACCGGTCGTCAGGCACTGGTCTTCAATCGAGCGAGGTCGATGGGCGGTATTGCCTTGTCAAAGATCCGGGGACGGCGGGTGCCCGGTCCGCGCAGGACCACGGGGATGCCCTCGACCTCGCTCGGGCCAAGAAGCCCCGTGGCTCGCCCAGCGGGTGCGGGCAGAGGATCTCCGCGGGTCCCGTTGAGAACATAACACGGCAGGGTGTTCCGCAATGAGCGACCGGAGCAGAACGGAGAACAGCGAGAGGCGTCGCGGGGGAGGAATGGACCCTGGAATCACTGGCTTCCGCGGTTGTCCGCGGACTTGAAAACCGGGCGCGTCGGTGGGATGATGCATCGGCCGTGTTCGGTATCTGTTTGGTCGGCTCCGGGAATAAAGCGGCATTCGGAGGCAAGCGGTCATGAGCGGTGAGCTGGTTCCGGCAAGTCCCGGCGAGTTCCTCATCTACCAGACGCAGGACGGCCAGACGCGAATCGAAGTCCGCATGGAGGGCGAGACCGTCTGGCTGTCGCAGAAGGTGATGGCCGAGCTCTTTGAAAAGGATGTCCGGACGATCAGTGAACATATACAGAACGTCTTCGGCGAGCACGAGCTTCAAGAGTCCGCAGCTATCCGGAATTTCCGGATAACTGCTGCCGATGGTAAGCAATACGACACGCGGCACTACAACCTCGACGTCATCATCTCCGTGGGTTACCGCGTTAGGTCCCTGCGCGGCACGCAGTTCCGCATCTGGGCGACGCAGCGGCTCCGCGAATACATCGTCAAAGGGTTCACCATGGACGATGACCGGCTCAAGCGGGCCGGCGGGGGGAGATACTTCGAAGAGTTGCTCGCCCGCATCCGCGACATCCGCTCGTCCGAGCGGGTGTTCTGGCGGAAGGTGCTCGACATCTATGCCACGAGCATCGACTATGACCCGAAGGCGGAGGCCTCGCAGCTCTTCTTCCAGACCGTCCAGAACAAAATGCATTGGGCGGTTCACGGACAGACGGCCGCCGAACTCATCCATCGCCGTTCAGATGCCGCCAAGCCCGACATGGGTCTGACCAGTTGGGCCGGGGACCGGCCGCGAAAGACGGACGTCACCATCGCCAAAAACTACCTGAACGAGAACGAGATCGCGGCTTTGAACCTGATCGTCTCGGCCTACCTCGACTTCGCCGAGCTCCAGGCCCTGAACCGCAAAGCGATGACCATGAACGACTGGATTGCCAAGCTCGACGACTTCCTTCGCCTGACCGACCGTGAGATCCTGACACACGCCGGGAAGATCTCCCACGAGGAGGCCGTCGCCAAGGCCACGGCCGAGTTCGAGGCCTTCCACCAAGCCCAGGCTGCACTGCCGGAAGCCGTCGATCGGCATTTCAACGAGGCGGTTGACCACGTCAAACGTCTTGAACAGGAAGGTCCACCCACGCCGCCGACGCCCGGAGCCTGACCGCCTTCTCCCCTTACCAAGGGGCTTGTCCCGAGCGTGTCGAGGGGGACCGAGGGGGGTCGCAGCCCAAGGGGGATCGAGCGGGGTCGGAACGGATCGGCGACGAACGAATTGTGAACAGAAGGCAACGGAGATAACAGAGCCGCGGACCAAGTCGGATTCTGCTACAAGAAGGCACGGATGAGGACAGGGTTCGTGGTTCAGTGAGGGGCAAGCGATCAGACCCTCGACACGGCTGGGGGCAAACAGTCAGCCATCAACGGTCAGCGGTGAAAGACGATTATACTGTTGGGCCATTCAGCCGCTGGACCGTTAGACTCTTCGACTGTCAGGTCATTGGGGCGGTCGGCTGAGAAAGGGCAGTAGATCTGGGCAGCCATTCATAATCCCACGGCTGTTAGCCGATAAACCGTGCTGTCTTTCTGCTCGTCTATCAGACTGACGACATGGTCGCCGCGCACGACGTAGGCATTGCTGCGAATTCTCACAAACACGGCAAACCTGCTCATCTCCACCCAAGCAGTTGTGGCCGCGAAAGCTCTGAAACCCCGAGGATTGAGTTTTGCCCGTCTGGCTCTGGAACGGATGCCGTGAACAGGGTAGGATGTGACAGCGCAGGACAAGGGGCCACAAGACGTGAGCGGTACGGTTGGTGATCGGAAACGGCTATTCAAAGTGACAGCGGGCAATCTGCGCCAGAATCACCTCTATGTGAACGGCCATTATGACTTCTTTCCCGCGGACTGCATCGGCAGCTCGCGGCGCAAGGACGGGACCGGTCGGACGGTCCAGATCATCCTTGACGGCTTGAACAAGACCATCGAGACGGACATCGGAACCGAGGCGGGCAACGGGAAACCTCGCCGGTTCTTTCGAGAGCGCCGGTGGTTTGGCAAGTTCTTCGAGCATCACGGCATAAAGACCGGCGACGTCCTGGCGATGGAGCGAGTCGGGGACCGTCGTTATCACTTGTACTGCTTTGAAGCCAAGCGGGAGAGGGCCGACGACTGGCGGCAGTTTCTTGACGAGCCGCCGGAGGGTAAAGGGCCGACCGTTCTGGAACTGTTCGCCGGTTGCGGGGGGATGGCACTGGGATTCAAGAGCGCGGGCTTCCGAACCGTCCTGGCCGTCGAGTGGGACAAGGCGGCGTGCGAATCGCTGCGCCGCAACGTGACGGACGGGGTGGCTCAGTGCGCGATCCAGGAAATTGAGCAGTTTCCCCTGGCCGATGTCATCGCAGGCGGACATCCTTGCCAGGGTTTGTGTAATCTGGGTGAGCGCGTCCCCAACGACCCTCGCGACCAACTGTGGCGGCAATACATGCGCGCCGTTGCCTGAGCGGGGCTCGGATCTGTTGGTTCGAAGAGGGCTGCGACCAATGGACCAGCGTCCAGCTAAATACGGGGCATCATGGACACGCGACGAATTGATCCTCGCGTTTGAGTTGTACTGTCGAACACCATTCAGCCGAACGAAAGCCAACAATCCTGAGGTGCGGAGGCTAGCGGCATTGTTGGACCGATCCCCAGCGGCCGTTGCGCGCAAGCTAGGCAATTTCGGCGCCTTCGATCCCGAGCTTCAACAACGGGGCGTCTCCGGCCTTGGGCATGGGAGCCGACAGGACCGTGAAGTCTGGGACGAGTTTCATCGGGATTGGGGATCGCTGGTGCTCCAAGCGCACCAGATCCGTGGACGGCTGGGCGAACCGCCGCCACTTCTGCCGGAGATCAGTCAACCCCAGGGCGCTTCCGAGAGGCGCGCGATGGCTAAACAACGGCTTCACCAGTGGTTCTTCCGAGAGGCCATCCTGAGCAGCTATCAGGCACGCTGCTGCGTTACCGGCATCACCGTGACGGAGTGCCTGGTAGCAAGCCATATCGTTCCTTGGAGCGTGGATGAACGATACAGAACAGATCCCAGCAACGGGTTGTGCTTGTCCGCGACGTTCGACCGGTTGTTTGATACGGGCCTGATCACGATTGCGGGCGACCTAACGATAGAGCTCTCTTCGCGACTCAGGCGATGCAAGGAAGAGCCGGTGCGGGAGTTGATCTGCGCTCGCGACAAGCAGCCGATCTTCAGACCGCATCGATTTCTTCCATCGCCCAGGCACCTTGAGTGGCACCGAAAGAATGTCTTCGTTGGCTGATGGTCGCGTTGCAGGAGAGGCCGAATCATGGCGGTAGAGTCGACTAACGTTCATCTCTTGACGGAAGAATACGCAATCCTAGCCCGCGAGACAGGCGTTGCGGAAGACGGCGACATTACCGATGAGCAAGTTGATGGACTTCTGAACCGATTGGTGACGAACGCAGACTGGACACCCACGGGGGCCAGCGAACTAGTGTGGCTAGCTCGGCGGTACGGCATTTTCATGCTTCGAAATGCCCTAGCCCTTGCCGTGGCGCTCAGAATTGAGGATGGCGAGGGCGGCTTCTGAAACTGCGCGGGACCTGTATAGCAGGGCTTCGCCCTAACCCCCGAGGTGGAGACGGAGCCCCGCTAAAAGGGCGGGTACAAATCACGAGCAGGATTCGAGATTCTTATCCGTTCAATACACTTAGCGAGCAAGACAGATCTGAGCGGGACAATGGGTGGTAAGGAGTTCCGATGTGGTTATCAGCAAGAAGAAGCTGCAGGAGCAGGCAGAATGCTGTGTCGGCCAGATGGGCGACATCTTCTGGGATGCCCGCGACTATGTTGGGCCCGAAGGTGAGTATACCGAGCCGTCAGCCGTGGCGGTTAATACTATTACAGCTCACCTCACCAGGCTGGCCAAAAAGCTCGGCGCAGTCGTAAAAAACGACTGCGAGGATCTTTCAGAGAGGATACGCTTGAGGTGATAAGGCACGAACGAGCGCACCGGCCACGATTCGTGCATGAAGCCCGAGGGCACGTTGGCGGCGTGGAGTCCCTCCTGTGCGCGGCCTTGCACGGAGCCGTCGGCCCCATGGCCGAGACCGACAAGGTCATCGACGCCCACGGCGGCTGGACGGGAGCACTCGTCATCGATCAGATGCACGGGCTGCGGCCAAGTGCCGATAACAAGGCATACGCCGGCCGCCGGACGTCGGCTGGCCCGCCCTTGACCGACTCGCGGGCGTCGGTGAAGGGACCGTTGCCGGCGCTCCGGATGGTGTAACGGACGGTCAGGCCTATATGGAACACCCATCCGCAACCACGGCCAACGCCCGGCCGCGACAAAGAAGCGCCGAGCGCCAGCAACGACGTGCTGCCCCACTTGATGCCTGACGACCGTCGGGTTCGCTTGGCGCGATCCGACACGAAGCTATCATAGCTATATCACAGTAGGAGGATGGCATGGGATGCAGCGCCGATGGCTCAACCCTCCGTCGCGCCTGGTCGCGCGACGAGTTGCTCGTCGCGTTCAACCTCTACTGCCGGACGCCATTTGGACGCCTCCATCGCAACAACCCCAACATTATCCTCTTATCGGAACGACTCAATCGAACGCCAAGCTCCGTGGCAATGAAGCTCTGCAACTTCGCGAGCCTCGACCCGGTACATCGGGCACGCCACATTACGGGACTCCGAAACGTTGCTGCCGCGGATCGCGCCGTGTTCGAGGAATTTGACGCTGACTGGGAATCACTGGCAGCCGAGAGCGAAGCTGCGATGTGCCGACTCGGCGTACCCGTCGGGGCAAGACCGGGCGAGTCTTTGGAGGAGTTGGCATCCCAGGCAGAACCAACCGAAATTGCCCGTACGGTGCGGGCGCGGCGCGTCCAATCGCTGTTCCGCGCTACGGTCTTGGCCAGCTACAACTTCAGGTGCGCTATTTCGGGCATTAGCGTGCCCGCCCTGATCCAGGCCAGTCACATAATCCCTTGGGCGCACGAAGAAGGCCGGCGACTCGATCCGCGCAACGGCATTGCCCTCTCTGTGCTTCATGATCGGGCTTTTGACCGCGGTTTCATCACATTGGATGAGAATCTGCGGGTCGTTGTTTCAGGCAGACTTCGTGTGGGCAAGCCGACGGAGATTCATCGTGTCGCACTGCTGGGCATAGAGGGAAAGCGGTTAAGACTGCCGACACGGTACGCGCCCGACCCTGCAGCCTTGGCTTACCATCGGGAACATATCTACCAAGCCTGACGCAAGGCAACGTCGCTCCCCCGGAGCGGGCGCGGGTTGAAGCCGAGGCCGGGTGATGTATGCCTTTGGATGCCACTGCCTTCGGCTGGGACCAAAAAGATGTCAGGGTGAATTGTCCGCCTCAACTCGCCCTGCGACGCGCAGTTGGCAGAGCAGGCCGGCCCCGCCGTTCCCTCCGCGTGTTCAGCGGATCCAGCGGTTGCGCCTCTGGCCGTCCGCTTCTCGTGCCTTCTTGTGTTCGCTCCGTCGAATCGCGGTGGTGGATCTTTTCGCGGCCAGGCTCGGCAGGACCCAAGAGGCGGACGGGGACGCTCGCCGCGGCAAAGCCCGCTGGCGTAGCCGGGTCGGCCCTACCTCGCGGTTGGAAACCGCTCCTGCAGCGACAAATCACGGAGAAGTCCAAATGATGGAGCCAGAATGGGGAATTACAGGCGGTTCACAATCCGTTGCGTGGTGGATGAGAATGAGAATAGGAATCCTCGTCGGAGAAGGCCCCGGACGGATTCCGGGGCCAGCGAGCAACGACTTGCGCGCAACCGGCAATACCGAGGGGCTAAACCCCTCGGCTCGCCCAGGCTGATGGGGCTAGAAGACTCTGACGTCTGCGATGTCGGAGCCGAAGAGGAGGAGGATGATCGAGCCGGCGGAATATTGCTCGCGGGTGATGGTGAATCCGGGCTGGCCGTCGAGGATACGGCCGCCGACAAAGCCGCCGTCTTCGTCGTAGCGCTGCTCCTCAACCACGTCGATCTGCTGCGGGATGGTGCCCAACGGGTAATTGCAGACCATCTCCTCGGCCGGGCACGAGAAAACCTCTTCCAGCCCGTCGATCCGGAGCGTGATCACCTCGTCGACGCCCACGGTCTGGTTGGCGATGCGGACGGTAACGGTGTCGTCGCCGCCCCCGAGCCCGCGCTCTTCGACGAGCTGCCTGAGGATCTCGTTGACGTCATACCGGCCCCCACAGCCGGCCAGCAGAATCGCCAGACTGGCCAACGCACCGGCGACCGAAAACCAGGCCATACGCTTGAACGCCACCACGTCCAGACCGCCTTTCCTGCAGAGACCAGACACCACGGCCGCCGCGTGCGACCGCCGGCCCGGGCACAAATCCTCTCTTCCGCCCGGAGGCCGGCTGAGAGTCCCCGGTCTGTTATCACTTTACCCCCGCCAAGTGCTCCGGGCAAATCGAGCAGGGGGGATCCGGACGCGGAGACGGGGGGATGGGGAGACGCGGGGACGGGGAGACGGGGAGAGACGGAGACTCGGAGACGCGGGGACACGGAGACGGACCCTTGGCTCGTCAAGGAATCGCGGTCGTCCTCGACACCTGGTGCTCGGACCAGGGAAGACCGCTACAGGGGATCGCGGCTGCAAGCCGCTCCTACTAAGCTGCTCCTACCAGGCCGCTCCTGCTGGGCGTATGATGTGGCCGTCTTAGCGGCACCAATCCTGGAGGTTCATATGGTCAGATCTCACGTCTTACTCATTGCGGACAAGGGAGTTAGCGGCGCCAGGGCGGTTGGCGGTGCGATCGAAAGGCTGGCGCAGCCCGCGGTAGCGGCGGCCTGTACTTCGGCGGTGTACCTCAGAGGGCCGACGAGGGCGCTCGCCGCGGCAAAGCCCGCTGGCGTAGCCGGGTCGGCCCCACTTATTGAGCCTGCGGCAGCGGCGGCCTGTACTTCGGCGGTGTACCTCAGAGGGCCGACGAGGGCGTCGGCCCCACTTATTGAGCTCCGGGCGGGCGGTGGGTGGTCGATGCGCCTGGCCCTGTGCGGCCTGATGGGTCTGGCCGTCGCCGTCCAGGCGGCCGAGGAGCCGCGCGTGGTTGTCGAACCGCGATCGGTCCTGCTGCAGTTCGGCGACCGGCCGGTGGCCCGATATGTGTATTCCGAAGTGCCGTTCAAGCCTTATATACAGGAGTTCCGGACGCCGTCGGGGGTCAACATCCTTCGCGACTCGCCCTTCGACCACAAGCACCATCATGCCCTGATGTTTGCCGTGGCGGTCAACGGGGTCAACTTCTGGGAGGAGAAGGACGGCTTCGGCCAGCAGCGGCACAGGGCCATCGCGGGCACGTTTACCGGCCAGCTTGCCGGCACGGCCTGCGCGGCCTTCACCGAACGGCTGGCCTGGACCAGCGGGGCCGACGTACTGCTGACCGAGACCCGCACGATCAGGCTCCTGCGCGACCCGGCGGGCAAGGCCTCGCTGCTGTCGTGGACGGGTGCTCTGGAGCTTTACGGCCCGCCGGGACGGCGCCGCGCCATCCCCCGCCCGTCGGTCACCTTGAGTGGGGCCAACTATTTCGGCCTGGGCATGCGATTCCTCACGTCCATGGACAAGAGCGGCCAGTTCATCAATGCCGACGGCGGTGAAGGGGTGGCCGGGACCAACGATAAGCGTTCGCGATGGTGTGCTTATTCGGCCGATGCCGAGGGCAAGCCGGTGACCGTGGCGGTGTTCGACCATCCGGCCAACGTCCGACACCCGGCCACGTGGTTCACGATGCTCGATCCGTTCTCGTATCTGTGCGTGACGCTGGGGCTGCACCACGAGCCGCTGAAACTGAGCGACACCACCACCAGGCCGTTCCAGCCTCGCACGGGTCGACGTAGCGCAACGCGAGTCGCGCCTCCGCCGCCGCTGATCTACGGCGTGGGGCTGTGGGACGGGAAGGTGGCCGCGGCGGAGATCGAGCGTCTGCATCGCCAGTGGGTGGCGATCATGGATCAGGTCGAGCACCTCGCGCCGCCACCGGCGACGGCGCCGGCCGGCACAGAAGACGCGGGGAAATGACGATCGCTCGGCCCGGAATCCGTTCCGGGCCCTCACTCTGTGCGGAATCCTCTCTGCATTCGGCGACAACGAGGATGGGAATCCTCACAGTCAAGAATCGCGGCTACAAGCCGCTCCTACGGATCCTCGCCGGAGAAGGCCCCAGAAGGGATTCTGGGGCCAGCGAAGACCGGCGGGATAAACCCGCCGGCTCGTCAAGAATCGCGGTCGTCCTCGACACCTGGTGCTCGGACCAGGGGAGACCGCTCCTGCCTCGGATCGCGGCTACAAGCCGCTCCTACGGATCCTCGCCGGAGAAGGCCCCAGAAGGGATTCTGGGGCCAGCGAAGACCGGCGGGATAAACCCGCCGGCTCGTCAAGAATCGCGGTCGTCCTCGACACCTGGTGCTCGGACCAGGGGAGACCGCTCCTGCCTCGGATCGCGGCTACAAGCCGCTCCTACGGATCCTCACAGGCCAAGGCCCCGGAACGGATTCTGGGGCCAGCGAAGACCGGCAGGATAAACCTGCCGGCTCGTCAAGAATCGCGGCTGCAAGCCGCTACTACGGCGTCTCGGAATTGCAGCGGGTGGCGGTCTGGCTTAGACTTCGGCCGTTGGTGATCTCGGCCGACTGCGAGCCGGCCTGTCGATGGTCTCTTTTTCAGGAAGATCTCAGATGAGCCAAGCCGAACCTGTTGACTCCGCGCCGGTTGCGACCAGGAGCCCGCTGGAGCCGGGCGTGGGCATCCGCCTCTCGGTGATGATGTTCCTGCAGTACGCCATCTGGGGTGTGTGGGCACCGATCCTGAACGTGTATCTGGCCGGCCTGAAGGACTTTCAACTGCCTGACGGCACCCCCAACAACGGGCGGATCGGGCTGATCTACATGACCCTGCCGATTGCCTCGATTATCGCGCCGTTCATCGCGGGGCAGATCGCCGACCGGTACTTCGCGGCCCAGCGCTTCCTGGCCGTCAGCCAACTTATAGGAGGGGTGATCCTGCTGGTCGTGGCCCGGATGACCGGCTTCGCGGAGATTTTCATCGGCATGCTCGTGTACAACCTGGTCTATGCCCCGACCATTGCCATCAGCAACTCGATCACCTTCCAGCACTGGCCGAACGAACGGTTCAGCAGGATCCGGGTCTGGGGCTCCATCAGTTGGATCGTGATTGCCTGGGTGTTCGGGATTCTGTGGCTGGAGAAGCTCGGGCCCATCCTGCTCGCCACGAAAGGCGTGATCCCGGTGGCTGACCAGCAGATAGCGGTTCTCGTGGCCGGCAAGCCCGCCATGGTTCACTGCCTGTACCTCGCGGCCGGTCTATCGTTCATCTACGGCTTGATCGCGTTCCTTCTGCCCCACACTCCGCCGAGCAGACAGCAGGGCGGCAATCCGCTGGCGTTCCTGGAGGCGGTCCGGATGATGCGGGTGCCGGCCTTCGCGGTGATGGCCGTGGTCTCGTTCTTCGTGGCGATGGAGCTTCAGCTCTACTTCGCTCTGGGCGGAACCTTCCTCAATACCGGTCTCGGAATCGCCGAGAGCCGGGTCGGGCCGGCGCTGACGGCCGGACAGATCTGCGAGATGGTGATGATGCTGGCGTTGCCGTTCGTGCTCCGCAAGATCGGCTTCCGGCTGACCATGGCGCTGGGCATCGCGGCGTGGGCGCTGCGCGATTTCGCGTTTTCGATCGGCCAGCCGGTGCCGCTGGTGCTGGGGGCCGTCAGCCTGCACGGCGTCGGGTTCGCCTTCTTCTTCACGGTGATTTTCATGTTTGCCGATGCCGTGGCACCCAAGGACATCAAGTCGAGCGCCCAGAGCTTCCTGGCGTCGGTGACCATCGGGTGCGGCATGCTCATCGGGTCGCTGCTGGCCGGGCCGATCTCGACCGCGTGCGGCAACCAGTGGAGCAAGATCTTCCTGGTGCCGGCGATTCTCTGTGCCGTCTGCTGTGTGGCGTTCCTGATCTGGTTCCGCGAGAAGCGTGAGGGGGCCAGCGGCGCATTTCCCGTCGCGTCAACCAACGGCGGCGACCAGGGCAAAGGCTGAGGCTCTTGCGGCGCAAACAGAACGCGGATCCGGGCGCAACGACGCGCCCGGCCCGCGCTGTGGATCCATGTTCACGGTGACTCTGGTCGGATCAACCGTCCGCGTGCCGTGTTGTCGCCGAACAAAGCCGCGTCACGCTGTCGGCACGTACTGCTGCAGGATCGCCGAGATATAGTTCGAGATGAACTGCGCGAGTGCCGAGTAGACGGCATTCTGTACAGTCAACGAGCAGCTTGACTGAATCAGCATTCCGCCAACGCACGCCCACGCCAGCGCCCGCATGAGCCGACGCATCCACTTTTGATTTGACATATGATCCTCACTCCCAGGAAACGGGGCTCCGCGCGATCCCGGCGGGCCACCCATCCTGCTACTCACCTGACGCGGGACCACCCCGCTCAGAACACATATCGGCCGCCCTATCTTCAGAGCATAAGCCGTGTTGCCCCGGGTGGTCGGAAACCCGTCTACTCATTTCCCTCCCCGCTGTCCCAAGACCTCGGCCGCGGCGCTGATCGTCTGATCGATCTGCTCCTCGGTGTGCGCTGTCGAGACGAAAAACGTCTCGAACTGCGAGGGCGGCAGGTAGAAGCCGCTCTCGAGCATGCCGTGGAAAAACGCGGCATAGGCCTTCGTGTCGCTACGGCCGGCGGTAGCGTAGTCCGTCACCGGACCCGGCTGGAAGAAGAGCGTACACATGCTCCCCACGCGGGTGGCGCACGCGGCCACGCCCGCCGATTCCGCCGCCGTGGTCAGGCCATACACCAGCCGGGCCGCCAGGGCGTCCAGCTTCTCGTACACACCCGGCTCATGTAACGCGTCAACCGTCGCCAAACCCGCAGCCATGGCCAGGGGGTTACCCGACAGGGTGCCGGCCTGGTACACCGGCCCCACCGGGCTGAGCTGGTCCATGATGTCCGCCCGCCCGCCGTAAGCCCCCACTGGCATGCCGCCGCCGATGACCTTGCCCAGGCAGGTCAGGTCCGGAGCCACGCCGTAACACCCTTGTGCCCCGCCCACGGACACGCGGTACCCCGTGATGACCTCGTCGAAGACCAGCAGGGCCCCTGCGTCATCGCAAAGATGGCGCAGACCGACCAGGTACCCGTCGTTCGGCGGGACACAGCCCATGTTTCCGGCCACCGGTTCAACCAGGAAGGCTGCGATCCTCGAGCCGTGTGCCTCCAGGACGCGTCTGGCCGCTTCCAGGTCGTTGTATGGCACGACAAGGGTGCCGGCGGTCATGGCGGGGGGAACCCCGGCCGACGACGGCGTACCAAAGGTCGCCAGGCCAGATCCGGCTTTGACCAGGAGGGCGTCGACGTGCCCGTGATAACATCCTTCGCATTTGACGACCAGTTCGCGACCGGTGAACCCCCTAGCCAGGCGCACTGCGCTCATCACCGCCTCCGTACCGGAGCTGACGAACCGCAGCCGCTCGATGGAGGGGTAATCGCCGAGGATCCGTTCCGCCAGTCGTGTTTCCGCCTCGGTGGGGGCACCGTACGACCATCCCTTGCCCAGGACCTTGCTGGCCGCCGCGGCAACCCGCTCGTCGGCATGGCCCAGGATCAGCGGGCCCCACGAGCAGACGTAGTCAACGTAATCGTTGCCGTCGAGGTCGCTGATGGCCGAACCCTTGCCCTTGGCGATGAATCTCGGCACGCCGCCGACAGCGCCGAACGCGCGAACCGGCGAATCGACACCACCTGCGAGTACCTTCAGCGCCGCAGTGAACGCCGCTTGCGATTTATCCGTCACCTGGGTTTTGCGTTCGCTTTCCTTTGCCATGGTCCGCTGAATCATACCGGTAAGACCCCTCGCCTGCGAGTGTCCTGTATATGGCTCGCCTGCCACATTCCCACCCCACATTTTGTGGCTGGATTTTCGCTTTCGCACCGGTATAATCGCGTCCGCGTGGAAAGAACGGGCCGGCTGTTCGTAAGTATCCACAGGGCAATAGTTAACATCGATCTCGCCACCGCACAGATCTTTTCTCTGGCTGGCGGCTGAATACGAATAATCACAAGTCATGACCACCATCAGCGACCGCACCTGGAGCGACCTCCTTGCCTCATTGCGATCTCATCAACCGGAGCTTGCACGGCCGTGGTTCGCCTCACTGGTGCCCCTGGACATGCAGCATGGCGTCATCCGCGTGACCTCTTGCACGCGCGAGCAGTACGAGTATCTCGTGCATGACTGCCAGCGGGCCTTCAACACCGCCGCTCAGGCGGTTACAGGTCGCCTGGTTTCAGTGCAATTCCTCTCGCCGCCACCTGCGATGGCCAGCACCGAACCTCTCTCGTTCGAGCGCGAGACGGAGAACCTCGTCCTGAACGATACTTACACGTTCGACAACTTTGTGACCGGGCCCTGCAACCGGCTTGCCCAGGCGGCCTGCGTTGCCGTGGCCGAGGGGCCCGGGAGGGTGTACAACCCGTTGTTCATTCATGGCTCCGTCGGCTTGGGTAAGACGCACCTGCTTCAGGCCGTCTGTCACCAGATTCGCTCGCAGCAGCCTGAGATGAAAATTCTCTATCTATCCTGCGAGACCTTCACAAACCACTTCGTCGAGGCCATGGAGCGGGGCGCTGTCAACCAGTTTCGCTACCGGTACCGCCATGTCGACATGCTGGTCATCGATGACATCCAGTTTCTTGCTGCCCGCGAGCGGAGCCGGGAAGAGTTCTTCCACACGTTCAACACCCTGTTTCAGTCCCAGAAGCAGATCATTCTGTCGGCGGACGAGTCGCCCCGCGACATCCCCAGCCTGGAGGATCGCCTGGTCAGCCGCTTCAGTTGGGGTCTTGTGACTCTTATCGACAGGCCCTGCCTCGAGACACGTATGGCTATCGTCAGCAAGAAGGCTAAGTTACGTTGTGCCGAGCTACCTGAGAATGTGATTCATCTCATCGCGGCCTCCGTGGACTCGAGTATTCGTGAGTTGGAAGGGGCCCTCACTCGCGTTCTCGCCATGGCCCAGCAATACGGCGGTACGGTCGATCTTGCCGTTGCTCGGGAGGCTCTGGCCCAAAACGGCCCCATGCGGCAGCGCCGCGTTACCATCTCCGATATCCTCCAGACCGTTACCGAGCGGTATAACGTCCGGCTTACCGACCTCCAAGGTAAGCGCCGGAGTCGTTCCCTCGCCTTTCCCCGCCAGATCTGCATGTACCTTGCCCGCGAACTGACGCCGCTAAGCCTGGAGGAGATCGGCGGGCATTTCGGCGGTCGCGATCATACGACTGTCCTGCATGCCATCCGAACGATCGGTGAGCAGCGAACTCTTGACAATGAACTCGAGACGAGCATCCGCCAGATGACCGACTTTCTGCGTAAACAGCACGCTTAAGAAGGTGGCGGACGGGACCTGTCGTAGCTCACAGCAACGGCTGTGGACTTGTGGATAAATTGTGCCGCTTAGGGTATGTTAGCGTCAGCCTGCCACCCTGTTCCGCCTGGGCCACAAGCGTGTCCGGCATGAACTGGGGGCTGCATGAGTTTTTCAGAACAACTTATCCACCGGTGCCCGCAAGGACCGTGGAAACATAAGGTATTGCGAGCGCGGACCTTCCGGAAATTGCCTTTCCGCCGCGATCGCAAGTCACAGGACTTACGAATATGACTGGGTATATAAGCTCATACTCATATCAAGCAGGTCAAGACACATACCCCGGCCGGGAAGGAGCGAGTTGGCCATGCAAGTGATCGTCAACCGCAATGCCATAGTGGAAGTGCTGAACATTGCCGCGGGCGTTACCGCCAGCCGCACACCCAAGGAGCTTCTGAAGTGTGTGCGGCTGACGACGGTGAACGGGACGCTTCTCATCGGAGCGACCGATCTCGAGGTTGCACTGCGCGCGGAGGTGTCCCAGGTTGAGGTGAAGGCGGCAGGTGCGCTCCTGGTGCCGGCGGACAAGCTCATGCAGATTGCCCGGGAGAGCCTGGATGAGACTCTGGCCATTGAGAGCGATGAGATGGCTTGTCACATCCGCGGATCCGACAGCCATTTTGAGATCTACGGCCACGATCCCAAGGAGTTCCCTCCTATCCCTGATCTCGAGGGTTCTCCTGACGTCGAAGTGCAGCCGGAGGTCCTGACGGCCCTGATTGACCGGACGCTGTTTGCGGTGGCGAAGGAGAATACGCGTTATGCGTTGAACGGTGTACTCTGGGAGAAGAAGGGCAAGCGGCTTTGCATGGTGGCCACGGATGGACGCCGACTGGCCGAGGCGAGCGGGCCGGCCGTGAAATCCGGTTCAGAGGACCAGCGAATGATCGTACCGGCCAAGACCATGCAGGTTTTGCAGCGGGTGCTGCCGCACATTTCACAGGATGCGGCGGTTGGCATCCGTTTTGCGGGTAACCAAGTTGTGGTGAAAGCAGGCAGTTTCGTCGTGAGTTCCGCGCTGGTCGAGGGTCATTTTCCTCAGTACGAGGATGTGGTTCCCAAGGACTGTGACAAGCGCATCGAATTGGCTACCGAGGAGTTTCACAGCGCGGTCCGCCGGGCGGCCTTGCTGGCCAGCGACCAGTCGAAGGGCGTGCGGCTGGCCTTTGATGATGGCGTGCTGGTTTTGTCGAGTCGGGCCCCGGAGCAGGGCGAGGCCACGGTATCCATGCGCGTTGACTACCACGGCGCGCCGTTGCAGATCGGCTTTAACCCGACGTTTCTGTCGGACGCGCTACGCGTTGCCTCCACGCCTACGGTCGTGCTGGAACTCAAGGAGGCCAACCGGCCGGGCGTGATGCGGGCAAGCAGTGATTTTCTGTACGTGATTATGCCGGTGAGCCTATAGTGTTTCAGCGGCAGGGAGCCCGGGAAATGGACGAGACCCGGTTACGATGGGTTCATTATAATCGTGGCGAGCCAGGCCGCCGACCGCAGCCGCCGGCCGAGACGGAGCAAACCCGGGCACGGGAGCAGTGGGAAACTACCCGGCGCGGGCGGGCGGTGCCGGCGGGTGGTCTGGTGAGGGCAGCGCTTGAAGCCAGGACAAGGCTCTCAACCATGCAACGCCGGTTGCTGGGCATGTTGGAGGAGCAGGCGGGCAGCGAGTTGCTCGAACATGTAATGGCGCTCGAAGTCAGGCAGGGCATACTGCGATTCGAGACGGCTGAGCCTGCGATCCTCTATGACCTGCGGATGCGGTGGGAGCAGCGGCTCCTGGGCCTCGTTGATGCGTACCTGCCGGAGCTGGGCATTCATGGCGTGCGGTTCGTGCTCGCCAAGCGCCAGGGTGACTCGCGGCCAGGACGAAGATAGATAGAGACTGTGAGTGACACCGAGACACATATGAGCGACGTTCCCATCGAGGAGCCGGTTGGCGAGAGCGCGCAGCCGGAAGGTGAAAAGTACGACGAGTCAAGTATCCGGGTCATGGAAGGCCTGGAGGCGGTCCGCAAACGCCCGGCCATGTACATCGGTGATACCGGGGTCACCGGCCTGCACCACCTGATCTATGAAGCGGTTGACAATGCCGTCGACGAGGCGATGGCGGGCTACTGTAATGAGATATCGGTTACCCTGGGGGCCGACGGCAGTTGCACGGTGCGGGACAACGGCCGTGGCATCCCCGTGGGGCCCATGACCCACCCCGACCCGAAGTTCCACGGCAAGCCGGCGGTCGAGGTGTGTATGACCGTGCTGCACGCCGGCGGGAAATTCGACCGCCGCAGCTACAAGGTGTCGGGCGGCCTGCACGGCGTCGGCATCAGCGTGGTGAACGCGTTGTCCGAGCGGCTGCGGGTCCAGGTGCGGCAGGGCGGGCAGATTCACGAGATGGCATTCGAGCGGGGCAGAACGGTCTCACCGCTTAAAAGCATCGGCCACGCTC
The DNA here is from genome assembly GCA_964586235.1 of uncultured Planctomycetales bacterium. Taxonomy (GTDB): domain Bacteria; phylum Planctomycetota; class Phycisphaerae; order UBA1845; family PWPN01; genus JAUCQB01. The sequence continues at coordinate 1,926 of CAZPIO010000035.1, read as the reverse complement.
AGGACACCGGGACGCTGGTTAAGTTCAAGGCGGACGCCGAGATCTTCCCTGACTGCCATTTCCGCTACGAGACGCTGAGGTCGCGCCTCCGCGAGCTGGCGTATTTGAACGAGGGCGTGAAAATTACCCTCTCCGACGAGCGAACGGGCCAGGGGGAGGCGTTCCACTTCACCGACGGTCTCCGCGAGTTCGTCACCCACCTGAACGAGGGCAAGGAGCCGATCCACAAAGATGTGATCGTCATGCGGGCCCAGGACCCGGAGCAGCGCCTGGTGGCCGAGATCGCGATGCAGTGGAACGACGGTTACACCGAGAACGTTTCCTGCTTCGCCAACAACATCCGCAACATCGACGGCGGCGCGCACCTGTCGGGCTTCCGGGCAGCGCTGACCCGGACGATGAACTACTACGCCAAGAAAGAGAACTTCCTGAAGGGGGATCTCGCTACCTCGGGTGAGGACTTCCGCGAAGGGCTGACGGCCGTCATCGCGGTGAAGGTGCCGGAGCCGCAGTTCGAGGCTCAGACCAAAGTCCGGCTCATGAACCCGGAGGTCGAGACGTTCGTCACCCAGGTGGTCAACTCGCAGTTTTCCACCTTTCTGGAGGAAAACCCGGCCGATGCCAGGCGCATTGTGCTCAAGGGCATCCAGGCGGCCCAGGCTCGCGAGGCGGCCCGCAAGGCCCGTGAACTGACCCGCAAAAGTGCCCTCGGCGGCGGCAGTCTGCCCAGCAAGCTCTGGGACTGCCGTGTAAAGGATGCGGATTCGGCTGAGTTGTTCATCGTCGAGGGTCAAAGCGCCGGCGGCAGCGCTAAGACGGGGCGCGACAGCGAGTTCCAGGCCATTCTGCCGCTCAAGGGCAAGATCCTCAACGTCGAGAAGGCCCGCATCGACAAGATGCTCAGCCACGAGGAGATCAAGACGCTGATCATGGCCCTGGGCTGCGGCATCGGCGACGACGAGTTCGACATCGCCAAGCGGCGCTACGGCAAGATCGTTCTGATGTGCGACGCCGACGTCGACGGCAGCCACATCCGCACGCTCCTGCTGACCTTCCTGTTCCGGCACATGCGGGCCCTGGTTGAGGGCGGGTACGTCTACGTGGCCCAACCGCCGCTGTTTCTGCTGAAGAAAGGCAAGAAAAGCGAATACGTGCTCAATGATGCGGTCCTCAGTCGCAAGCTGAAGGAATGGGGCACGGAGGACAGCACCCTGGTGGTTCGCGGCGGGGATAACGAGCGCGAGATCGCCGGGGCGGCCCTGGGAGACCTGTACACGCTGCTCGAGCGGATTGACGCCCAGCGGCGCATCCTCGAGCGGCGGGGCATCGACCAGCGGGAGTTGATCACCCGGCACACGGACGAGAATGGGCGGCTCCCGATTTACCGCGTGGTTGTCTATCGGCCGAATGAGCCGGAGCAGGCGACGTACTTCGGCTACAGCGACGAGGAGTTTCAGGCCTTCTGCGACCAGGAGCGCCAGCGGGTCGGTGAGGTGAGCGTTATCGAGGCCGGCACCGGCATGGTCCCCGCGGCCGGAAACGGCGCAACCCACCGGATCATCCGATCCGACCTCGACGAGTGTACGGTTTTGGCCGAGGCGATCGACAAGCTGAAGAGCGTTGGCCTGACGATGGAGGATTACTACGCCGAGCGCGTCGAGCACGTCGACGGGACCCTGGAGCCGGCCCGGTTCCTCCTCAAACACGGCGGCGAGGTGGTGCGTGAGCTCGACAACCTGCGCCAGCTCGTCGATGCCATCCGCCAGGTCGGCAGTGCCGGCGTCGAGGTCAAGCGCTTCAAGGGCCTGGGCGAGATGAACGGCGAGGAACTCTGGGACACCACCATGGACCCGGAGCGGCGGAGCATGCTGAAGGTGGTCATCTCCGACGAGCCCGACGACCCGGAGCAGATGGCCCTCGACGGTC
>CAZPIO010000034.1:0-57270 GCA_964586235.1 uncultured Planctomycetales bacterium | reverse complement strand
GTTTTTTTCTGCGCCCATGAGAATACGGGGGACACTGCTGCCTGCCGAACGATAAGCTGCAGTGTCCCCCTTCCTCGGTCATTCTCCTTTGTCGTCCTTGCCATTCGCCCGATACTTGATCACGTGGACCTTCTCCAGCGTGATCAGGCCTTCCTCCACCATTTCGTCGATGTAGGGAAGGAGTGTCGCGATCTTCTCCTCCGTGTCGACGATTTCGATGACCACCGGCAGGTCTTCGGAAAGCCGGAGGATCTTGACGGTGTGCAAGCGGCTGTTCGCGCCGAAGCCCATCGGGCCGCGGAGCACCGTGGCCCCCGCCAGGTGAAGTTCGCGGGCCTTCAGCACAATCGCCTCGTACAAGGGCTTGCCGTGCCACCTGTCGCTCTCGCCGATGAAAACGCGCAGCAACTGTGCCTCGCCTTCCAGTTTCATTCGTCACCTCACCGTTCTCACCGTGCGCCGACTCCAAACCACTGCTCTGCGAGCCGGTAGCCAAGCAGAACCGCGCCGAAGCCCAGCGTCACATTCAGCAGCAGGTTGGCGATCGCCCGGAGGCCCTGTCCGTCGTTGGCCATCGCGAACGTCTCCCACCCGAAGGCCGAGAACGTCGTAAAGCCGCCCAGCAAGCCGATTGTCAGGGCGATGCGATACTCCTGACGCATCAACAATGCTCCGCTGAATGCGTAGTTGAGGAAACCGATCAGCAGGCATCCGATGACGTTGACCGTCAGGGTTCCGACGGGAAATGAACCGTTGGCCAGCGTCTGGCCCCACCCTTGCACCAGGTAACGAAGTACGGAGCCCAAGGCGCCGCCAACGGCCACCATTATGATCTTCGCCATCCAAAACTTCCTCGCGGGCAAGTCCGCCCAACAAAAAACCCCACGCAGGCAATCGGCCTGGCAGGGTTCATCTGCAACGTCTTCGTCGTGCGAAGCCCTACCCAGGCCGGCCGCCTTCGCGGCTTCATGAACGGCCGGATGGCCGTGGGTAGGAGTCATCAGGTCTGCACGACCGGTCAAGGGCGGACTCCATCGCCACCGGGGGTCACTATATCGCCTGCCAGCCGCGGGTGCAACAGCCGTGAATCGCCTTCATCCTTCCTGGGTGCGTGGCGGTCGGGTGGACGAGGGCCGGCTCAGAACCAGGAGCCTGGTCGCCTGCCATGGCGGGCAGGCCGTGGCGACCGCAAGCGACTGGCCGGACGGTGACGCGGTCGCGCGACCGCAGAGCCGCTCGCTCGCACGCGGAGATCCTGCCAAGCCCGTCCAGACGGTCACGGACTCCTTGGGGGGCTCGGGCAGCTCAGGCTCTTGTGCCCCGGTATTGTGATGGTAGTGTGGAGCAGAGTCTGCGTGCGGTGCGGACTCTACCGAGGAAGAATCATGAAGCGACGCGAATTGCTGAAAGGATCGTTGGGTTCAGTGCTGGTCAGTGCGATGGAGGGTTGGGGCCTGAGCCGTTCGGCCGGAGCGGAAACCGCCACCCGACCCGCGACCGGACCCGCATATCCCCAGGCGCGAGCGGTCACCCGCGGGCCGAAGCACCATTTCTTCGGGTACTACGACAAATCCCCATGGGACGCGACCGGTCGATACCTGCTGGCGATGGAGATCGACTTCATCGGCCGCGATCCACAGAAGGGCGAGCCGCTGACCGTCGGCATGGTCGACCTGCGAGAGGGCAACCGGTTCATCCCGCTCGATTCGACGCAGGCCTGGGGCTGGCAGCAGGGCACCATGCTGCAGTGGCTGGGTTCGGCCCCGGATCGCGAGATCATCTACAACAGCCTCGACGGCGATCATTACATATCGATCATTCGCGACGTGCACAGCGGCAAGACACGCACGCTGCCGCGGCCGGTTTACGACGTCAGCCTCGACGGCAAGCAGGCGGTGACGCTGGATTTCGAACGGGTCAACCGATTGCGGCCCGGCTACGGCTATGTCGCCCTGCCCGAGCGCACCGAGAAGGATCCGGCGCCGAAGGACGCGGGCATCTACTGGATGGATCTGGCCACCGGCCGTAATAAGCAGATTCTCGGGCTCGACTGGGCGGCACATAACGAGGCGCTCCCCGAGTTCGAGGGTGCTCACCACTGGTTCAACCACCTGAAGCTCAACCCGTCGGGCACGCGGCTGCTGTTCCTGCACCGCTGGCGGCCGTTGTCGACCATGCGGTTCAGCACGCGGATGTACACCGCCCGCACCGACGGCAGCGACGTGCGGCTGTTGTCGCGGAGCACCATGTTCTCGCATTTCGACTGGCGCGACGACGATACCATCCTCGCCTGGACGAGCACCAAGGAACATGGAGCCCATTTCTACCTGATCGACGACCGCGCGGGTCGCCACGAGGTCTTCGCGGGCGGCGTGCTGACGCGCGACGGCCACTGTTCCTATTCGCCCGACCGCAAATGGGTGCTCGTCGATACCTATCCCGACAAGCAGCGTCGGCAACACCTGATGCTGTATCGCCCAGCGGACAATCGCCTCGTCGAGATCGGCAGCTTCGAGGCCAACCCCAGACTCACCGGCCCGGCCCGCTGCGACCTGCACCCGCGATGGAACCGCGATGGGACGCAGGTGTGCTTCGATTCCAGTCACGAGGCCACCCGGCAGATGTACGTGGTCGACGTGGCTCACATCACCAGATAGGAAGGGTCGTTCCGCTTTTCGTAGGAAACCAGAATGTCCCCTTTACCCTTCCTGTCGACCTCTCGACTCGTCGCTTCAGAGCTGGTATAATGTTGGCATGAGCGTCCACGATACCATCCGCGAAATGCTCCACCGTGAGCCTTTCGAGTCTTTTCGGCTGGTCACGTCCGGCGGAGAGTCCTACGTGGTCCACAACCCCGACCTTCTGGCCCTGCTCAAGTCGGAGGTGTTCATCGCTCAACCCAATTCGGACAAGCGCACCTTTGTCCCGCTGCTTCGCGTGACCGCCGTCGAAACAGTGCACAACGGACGCAGGGCTCCCCGCCGGAAGTAGCAGCATCCCGCGTTTTTGCTCCCCCTGACGAGCCGGTCGATTTGTGCCGGGCGCAAGGCTGCCTATGATGGGTCGGCATGAGCGAGTCAGTCAGCGACGTACAGCAGGGGGTGGTGGCGGTCATCGAGCGCGACGGGCGGTGGCTGATGATTCGCCGGGCCGAGGGGGTGATCGCGCCGGGTTTCTGGTGCTTTCCGGGCGGGGCGATCGAGCAGGGTGAGTCGCCGGAGCAGGCGGTGATCCGGGAGATCCGCGAGGAGATCGGGCTGGACGTCCGGCCGGAGCGGGTGATCTTCCGCTGGCAGCGCCCGGACGGCAAGCTCGTGCTTCAGTGGTGGCGGGTGGCGCTGGTGGATGAGCGGCAGGAGCCCCGGCCGTCGCCGCACGAGGTGGCCGAGATACGCTGGGTCACGCTGGCCGAGCTTCGCCAACTGCGACCGGCACTGGACAGCAACCGGATATTCCTGGATCAACTCCGTGACAAGGCCTGAAGGCGGAGTCTATCCACTTCCCCACAGAGAAAAAGGGGGACACTGCTGCTTACCAAACGATAAGCAGCAGTGTCCCCCTTTTCGCTCCGATGACAGGGCCTGAAAGCCCGGTTCGTTCACCTCCCCGCGAGGAAACCCGCGGGATCAATGCTTGATCTGGAATCGCTCCAAGTGTTCGAAGAAGGCCATCACCTGGTCGTGGAAGACGACGAACAACACGGCCACCAGGACAATCTGGAGAATACCGAGGGCGATTCCCAGGCGGGCCAGTCGCAGGCGTTCCATCGAGCGAGCGGTCCCGTTCCTGAGGGCCAGCGCGCCGAACACGATGGCCAGAATCGCCTTTTCCATGCCCAGCAGCGAGACGAAAGCGGACAAGCCCACGACGAGCGACGCGGCGGCGAAGGCGAGCTTCTGACCGATGACCAGTTCCGACGCCTGGCCGCGTGCTTCGGGGTTCTGAGCAGGATCACGGGTTTCCATGGTTGGCTCCTTCCTGCGGAGCCGGCAGCGCCGGCAGTTCCTCAGGGCAGATGATCCGAAACGGGTTCACTTCAAGCAGCGTAATGAGCAGGACCGCACCGATGGCGACAATCAACCGGCCGGCGGCACCCTCACCGAACACACCCAGCACATCGAGGCACTTGACGAGCAGGATACCGCCCGCGACCAGTGCGAATCGCCACAGAAGCCTGCGCCTGATGCCGGACACGACTGCTTCGCGCACGTCCGGAGCATCCTGCGGCAGCGAGACGGCGTCGAAGAGCCCCTTAAGGCGAGTCAGCTCCGAGCGATAGGCGGAGCAGCCGCCGCATCCGGCCAAGTGGCCCTCAACAGCCCGCAACTGGTCGGCGGGCAGCTCGCCGTCGGCGAGGGCCTCGATCAGCAACTCGTATTCCCTGCACGCACTCATGGTCAGTTCTCCACGTCATCGCCCCGGCGGATCAGCACCGTCAGCCGGCATCGCGCGGCATGCAGCCGCGAGGCCACCGTGCCGGCCGGGATGCCGAGCATCTCCGCGATCTCGCGGTAAGGGCGATCGTCCATGTACTTCAGCGCGAGGATCTCGCGGTCTTCCGCGGGCATTCGCGAAAGAGCCCGGCGAAGCTCCTCGATTTGCGGGCCGGCATCTCTCTCGACGGCGGCCACGCAGCAATCGTCCAGTGGTTGCTCATGTTTTCGTCGACGCAAGATCGAGAGGCAGCGGTTCCTCAGGATCACGTAGAACCACGGGAAGAACGGTCGATCGCGATCCAGCCCTCGAAGGGCCCGAAACGCCGCCAGGAAACTGTCCTGCATCGCGTCGCGGGCCTCCTCCCGGCGTCCGAGAAGCGAGATTGCATGCCCGTAGGCCGCCCGCTGATACCTGACGACCAGTTGACCGAATGCGTCAGCATCGCCCGCCTGGGCCGCCGTGATGAGTTCGCGATCCGACATCTGCGATCCTCGTCATCCTCGCTCTAATGTACGCCTGACGGGCGGTTTTCTTCACGTGGTGTCCACACAGAGGGGCTTGTGACCATCGAAATGAGCCGCCGGCGACGGCCGGGCAACCGTGACTGCAGGTCGTGTCGCCGCACGGCTTTGCGGCTCACGGCGAGGACGTCGCATCAGCTCCGCCGGCCGAATCGGCTTGCCCCGGCGGGATTGCAGCGATGATCCGGCGGCGCTTGGCGGCGATGCGCCTGAAGTCGCGGTAGATCGCCAGCAGGCAGCAGAGCACGGCCGCAAAAGCCACGATCTCCAGTGCGTAGCCCGCCATTTTCACTCCGATCGCGATCTCCGTGCCGTGCCTGGGCGGTGGGGCACCGGTCCGGCCGGACCGCCACAGCAGAAACCAGTACGGCGCGGAGCTGCCGAGCTCCAGGCCCATCGCGATGATGCCCAGCACGACGAAACGGATCAGCCACCGGCCCGACCCCGTGTGCCACCACATCCGCCCAAGCGGATAGTACACGTAGCTCAGGACCAGCTCGCGGCCCCGCTCGAACGGCGTGCCGCACTCAGGGCACGGGCCGTCGGGCAAACCGCGCAGGTCGTACTCGCACGCCCGGCAATAGATGGGAAACTCGTCGTCGGGGAAAAGAGCCGGATCGACACGGGCGTCGCGGGGTATGACTCGCGTGCCGAAAAGCGGCCGGCCCAACGCGGCCGAGATGCGGACGGCGAGACCGGGTCTGCGCGCGCTGGTCATCCGCCGGCCCTCGTCGTCGGTTGCGCCGGTGCGGAGGCGCTCACGTCAAGCACGTAGAGGTCGCCGACGCGGCGCCAATAGACGAGCGGTGAGGGCGTGCGCGGGTTGTCGCGGTTGAGCGGAACGAGCACCACCGGCCGTGATTGCCCACGAGCGGCGTCAACGAGAGCCCGGAATTCCGACAGAGCGGCCTCGTCGGAGAGTCGCGGGGCGCTGACCACGTTCTCCCGTGATCCGCCGAGGCGCACCTCCTGGTATTCGAGGGCGAAGCGGGCCATCTCATCCTCCACGATGATCAGCCCGCGGGGCCCGGCCAGATTGAACGCCTCCCGGCTCATCTGTTCCGCGGATCGCTCGTTCACCGACCACGGGATGAAGAGGTACCGGTAGTCATCGCGGTACGGCTTGTTGTGTTGCACCCCGAACCGGCTGAGCACCTGTGCCTGACGCGCGATGTGGGTGACAGCCACGTACAGGCCCGGTGTTGCCAGCAGGCAGACGACCGCGAGCACGCTCACCACTCGGCGCCCTTGATGCTGTTCCCACCGGGAGACTGCTGCCGCTCCGATCCCTCCGAAGATGCACAGGATGACGTAGAGCGGCAGGAAGAACGTGTGCTGGTCCTTGATGTTGTACCGCAGGGCGAAGACGGCGTGGATCAGCAGGCCCAGCAGCAAGAAACCGGCTGCAGGCGAAGGCACCCCGGCACGCCGGGCGCGCAGAATACCGTAGAACGCCGCGGGCAGCAGCAGGTTAGGGAAATTGAGCAGCGGGAAACCGATCGCCACGGCCAGCACCTTCTTGCCCAGTTGGAGATTGAGCACGTTGGCCGCGAAGGATCTGCCGAAAAGCGCGGATCGCAGCGTGTCCAGCGGAGTGGTGCTATGGACCGCCTCGCCGAAGACCATTGCCGTGTACGGCAGCGACGCCAGCAGCCAGAGCCAAAGGCCGATGAGAACGCCGCCGACCCTCAGGCGTCGTTTCACCAGCGCGTGCAGTACGACGATCACAAGCACGGGCAGGGTCAGCATTGCCTGCAGATGGTTGGCCAGGCCGAGCCCGTTGAACAGGCACATTCCCCAGATGGCCCATCGGCTGCCGCGCCGGGCGTAGAGCGCCAGGCACCAGCATTCCGCCGCCAGCAAGGCGGCGCCGAGCGCGTAGGTCTCGGCCAGCGTGGCCAGTTGCCAGAAGGTGCTCGCCAGCGCGAGCGAGATGGCCCCGAAGAGTGCGGCCGAGGTGCGGTCGGTCAGCGTTCTGATGCATCCGAAGACGTTGGCGACCGCCAGCGCTCCGGCGATCGAGCTGACCAGTGTGACCGCGAACGCGGGTTCCAGGCGGACCACCGCGACAGCCAGGCGTCCCAGCCAGTGATAGAGCGGATGGCTCAGGGCCAGACCCAAGGGATTTGTCACTTGACGGGTCACCACGCGCAGGATGAGAAAGCCCGAGTCCTGCCACTGCGTTCCGCGGCTCGCGGTGGCGGCATAAAGGGCCGCGCTTGCCAGAAAGACAACCAGCCAGCCGATGAGCGTCTTGAGGCAAAACCGGTCCGCGGCACGATCGCCGATCTGTTCCGGTTGTGGCTGAGAGGTGACGGAAACCATAATACCATCTTAATTGGCTGCCGCGGGCTCTCCAAGGCCCGCCGGTGTTTCACAAAGGCTTGCGGGCACGGCCGGGTCGGGTCAACATGGGAGAGCTGGAACCGGAGAGCACATGCAATATGAAATGTGAAGCACCCCAATCAGAACCCGGATCGCTGAAAACCGACCGTCACCAGGCCCCTCCGTGTTGCCGGTTGCTGACCTGGCTCTATCGTCGTGTCCGCGGGCTGCTGGCACTGGGCATGCTGGTCATCCTCCTGCTGGTCTTCACCCCGGCGGGTACCTGGCTGGAGCAAGCCCTGGATGTCACTCAGCCCCCCCAGCCGGCCGACTACATCGTCTGCCTGGGCGGCAACGACGAACGCCTGATCTGGTCGGCCGAGCTTTTCAAACAGGGCCTCGCCCCCAGCGTGGTGGTGAGCAACATGGATGGGGCGGCGCTGGCGATGAGGAAACGAATCGAGGACATGGGCGTTCCCGCGGAATGCATACTCATGGACAGCTCCTCCCGAACCACGGGCGACCATCCCGCCGGCGTTGCGGCTTTGCCGGGCGTTGACCCGACTTCACAGCGGTTCCTGCTGGTGACCAACCGCGAACACAGCCGCCGGGCCGCGGCCTGCTTTCGGCGAGGCGGGTATCGCCAGTTCAGCGTCTGCGCGGGCCGGTCAACGAGCAGGACGGAAGGGCCGACGGCGGCGCAGGACTGGCGCGAGCGGTTCAGCGAGCTTCCGCGCCTGGCCTATGAGTATGCCGGGCTGTTGAAATACTGGCTGCAGGGCAAGATCTGAGTCGAACGCGGTGGCAGCCCGGGTTGACCGCTTTGACCGTTGCCGGTAGCTTTGGCAGTCGTCCCGACGGCGTCACGCGGGACAGGCGTTCCTTTTCACGGAGGACAGACCATGGCTAAGAAGAAAGCCGCGAAGAAGACAGCGAAGAAAGCCGCCAAGAAGAGCGGCGGCAGGTGCTGCTGCAAGAAGTGAGCGGCCCTGCATCGGGTTGAGGCGGGCAGCCATGCATCGGCTGCCCGCTTTCGCGCGCTCATTGCGGCATCGAATATGCCGGCACCCGGCCGCGGCGCCGGCTCTCAACCGCTCTTGATCTCAATGCGTCTGGGCTTGGCACCGGCCTGCTTGGCCAGAGTGACGGTCAGTGTTCCGTTCTTCGAGACCGCATCGATCTTGTCCGTGTCCACGGAGCTGGGCAGTTGGACACTGCGCTGGAAGCTGCCGAACTGCCGCTCGACGTAATGATAGTTGCGGTTCTTCTCTTCCTTTTCCTGTTTCTTCTCTCCGCGGATGGTCAGCACGTTGCCAGTGACGCTGATTTCGATGTCCTTGGGGTCCAGCCCCGGCAGTTCGGCGGTCACGGTGATGTCGTTGTCCGACTCGGCCAGGTCAATCCGCGGCCCGACCATCAGATCAGCCGCCTGCCCGCTCAGCAGACCCGTTCCGAAGGGGTGGCGGACGAGGCGATCGAACAGTCGCTCCATTTCGTCCCGGATGTTCGCCGGCGGACGCTCGAGAATCTCGCTCGCGGGCCTGTCTTGTTTGTTTCTCCATGGCATGAGACTCATGTGATGCCTCCTCTTGAACGGGTTGAACAAGCCAAAAACCCCCACAGCGCCGGGCCTAGCCGCCCTGGACCGAGATCTTCCTCGGCTTGAGGGCCTCGGCCTTCGGCAAGTGCAGCGTCATGACCCCATCCTTGAGTTCGGCCCGGATCTTGTCCACGTCCACGCCCTCGCCGACCCGGAACGACCGATAGAAGTCGCCCACGCCATACTCGTGGAGCAGGTAGCTGGTGTTGGACTCATCCTGCCGGGGTTCAACCTTGCCGTGGAGGGTCAGCAGACCGTCCTCGTACTGGATATCGATGTCCTTGGCGCCGACCCCCGGCATGTCCGCCTTCAGCACCAGGCCGTCCGAGTTCTCCATGATGTCCACGTTGGGGGAGTAGACCCGCCGGTCGCGAGTCCGCTCCCCGCGACCCGCGTCGCCTTCCGTCTTCCTGATCGCTCTATCCCGGTTCATGATTCACGACCTCCCTACCCTGTTTGTTGTCCCTCGCTTTCGCGTATCCGATCCGTTGTCTCCGCGCGCCTCCGGGCGGTCGTTTTGTGACAGCCGCCCGTGCGCCGGGGCCCGTCAGCTCGACTTCACCGAAATCTTCCGAGGCCTGGCCTGTTCCGCCTTCGGCAGCTTGAGCGTCAGCACGCCGTCCTTGAGCGAGGCCTCGACCTTGTCGGCCTCGATTTCCACCGGCAGGGTGATCACGCGGGAAAAGTCACCCGCGCCGCGCTCCCGGCGGTGGTACGACACGTCCTTTTCCTCCGGCATCGGGCGCCGGCCCTTGATCGTCAGTTCGTTGCCGACGACGAGAATCTCGAGGTTGTCCTGGGTCACCCCCGGAACCTCCGCCTCGGCGTAGAGGTATTCGCCACCTTCCCAGACGTTCACCGCCGGGAACGCCGACGAACCCGACAAGGCCCCGCGAACGCCCAGCGGATCGAACTCGTCCAGCAGGTGCGCAATCTCGCGTCGCAGTTGGTCAAACGGTGCCAGTGCATTGAATCGACCGGACAGCATGGTTTGTCTCCTTTCCAAGAGTGGGTATCTTCTTCATACGCCGCCCGAGACCAGATGGTCCTCGCCAGTTTAGGCATGCAAATGCCGTACCAGCCGCTCTTTCTGTCAACCTCTGATTGTAACTCTCTTTGGCATAGGATGTTGCGGACGTGGCGGGCGGCGGAAGATGTCGCCGCGATCATTTTGGCAGGCCCAAAATGGCAGGCCCGGTGCGGTTCCGAGAAACGCGCAAACGTGGTGGCGTCAACCCGCCGCTGACGCACGCGCCCCCCTCGCACATCAAGGTCCCGGTCCCGTGATCGGTCCTGCCTCGCGAGCCCGCCAACCTGCGGACGGTCGGGCACGTAAGTGCCAATGGCGGTGATGGGTCGATAATCCGCGACATCGATCAGATTTTGGAAATCAATTTGACATCGTCCCATCTGAATTGGATGTTTGAGCGACTACCCGTCAACTTCAGCTCGATGCGGGGGTGAGCAGGTTCCGGTAAATCGGCAGGACGGGTCGAGCCGACCCACGTGGCCAGCGCCGCAAGCCGCTGACCGCCGGGAACAGCGCCAACGATCGTGCGGACTGCCCGGGGCTGACAGTTGCGGCAAGCGCCGATCAGGGGCGACGTGGCCGATCGGAAGGCAACAATGGGGACCGCTTGCGGAGAACAACGATGATGAGTACACCGACGATCCTGGTCGTCGATGACCACGAGGAGAACATCGCCCTGGTCGAGGATGCGCTGGCCGGACAAGGCTACAAGCTTTACCGGGCACACTCGGGGCCGGACGCGATCGGCCTGATGATGAGCACGCGCATCGACATGGTGCTGCTGGATCTCGATATGCCCGAAATGAACGGGATCGCCGTCCTCGAGGTGATCCGCTACATTCCACGACTTATGCGTTCGCAGGTGATCGTCCAGGCGTCGCGCGAGGACGCTCATAACGTCCGGAGGGCGCGGGAACTGGGAGCCCGTGCCGTGCTCGACAAGCCTCTCTCGCAGGATGCCGTCCGCGGTGAGGTCGAGACGGTGTTGGGCGGCGCGACCGAGACGCTGACCTTTGCGGGCGTGTTGTAGTTTTCCTCCTTCCACAACCGCCCTGCCTGTGGCATGCCCCGCTGCAGATGAGTGCTGCGGCGGGGCGTGTTCTTTTTCGGGGCCTGGCACTCCGCATTCCAGAATATGAGCTCAAGAGGGGACGCGGCCGAACTTGCAGCCGGGCAGGGTCCGCGCCCGCCACGGTCGCCACGGCGGACCAGGACAAGCAGGCCCGCGGATCACTGACCTGTGTCTGGCCCCTTGTCCATTGGCATATTCGGCGGCTTGCCGTATCGTATCGGCAGGTAGCTGACCTGCCCGGCCGGAAGGTCGCCCGGCCTGATGACGAGAGGAACCCCCCTGATGATCCAACATCGACGCCTGTTCTGCGTGCTGACGTTCGCCGTCGCATTGCCGGTGGCCACGGCCTCGGAAGCGACGCGTCCGGCCGTCTCCGCCGACACCCAACCCGCCCCGCCCGATCGGGCGCGAGCTGAGCCGCTGCCGTTTCCTGTTTACCTGTCCTCGCCGATCAGAGACGAGATCACCATCGATGGCCGTCTGGACGAACCCGCGTGGCGCGAGACGGCCCTGGGCTGGGGCCTGTCGCACGGAATGGAACCCAACGTGCTCTGCCCGGACGCCACGCTCTTCCGAATCGGCTGGAACGACGACGGGCTGCTGATCGCCCTGGCCTGCTACAAGCGCGACGTGCAGGACGATCTGCCGGAGCACATCTGGAAGCCGCGGGAGCCGGAGATCATCGACACCCAGGCCATCCCGCGGCACGCCCGCGAACGTGGCGTCACCCCGCCGGTCAACACCGCCGATGTGCTCATCTCGCGGAACGGCAGAACGGTCACGTTGAGTTTCGCCCCGCCCTTGACCGACCCCGCTCAGTCGGTCAAGGGACCGCCGGCGGCGCCGACCGCCTCGGTGCATGACGCCGTGGGCCAACGGGCGCTCGACCTGAAGATCGAGCACGCTTACCAGGGCCGCCCGAGCGACGGCCTCTGGACTGTCGAGGCCCGCCTCACCTGGCAACAACTGGGCTTCGACAAGCCCGCCGACGGCGACAACTGGGCGTTGAACGTCTATCGCGACATCCGCTTCTTCTCCAACTGGGCGTTTATCGCCTGGATGCGCGACTGGGACAAAGTCGAGTACTCGCGATACGACCTCGTCGAGCGGTTCGGCCGCATCGTCTTCACCGGCGGCCGGGCCGGCGAAACCATCGAGAAGATCGCCGCGGAAACCGCCGCCCGCCGCGGCCCCGTCCGCGTGTTCACCCGCGAGGCCTTGTGGCTGGTCGAGCCCGGCGGCCCGATCGTGCGGCAGCGTTACGGCGAACAGGCTGACGTCCTCAGGAGCTACGCCGAGGGCATCATTCGCCAGCGACAGCGCATCGGCAATGACCTGCCGCAGTACCCCTTCTTCACCGAGAAGAAGCCGCGCGAGCACCTGGCGCTCGCGGCCCGCCAACTGGCTCGCCTCACCTGGGCGCTCAAGGAGAAACCCTTGTGGGACGATCCCGCCTGCACCGTGGCCCTGATCTCGCACGCCATTCCCGAGGCCCGCGAGGGGCTCTATGCCTACAAGAAGGAAAGGTTGTACCGTGGGCTGTTTGAATAAGTACGCAATCGCGGTGCTCCTCGGGGCGATCAGTGCGGCAGTCCCCAACCCTTGCTGCGCAGGGGATGGGGCACCGACAGCGAACGAATCGGCTCGCATTCCGCAACTCGGCTGGCGCCTTGATGGCGATGCCCTGATGCGTTTCGGCCAGGGCCTGGAAACGCCGCACACCCGCTGGGCCGACCCGTGGTACGCCGGCAAACTCAAGGTGCTGTGTCTGGCCAACGGCAGCGGTGCCTACGATGTCTGCGAGCTCACCCGGCGGGTTTCGATGGAGGTGCACGGTTTCCCGACGCTGACCTGGTTCCGATTGGGCGACTGGTATTGGCTGTGGATGTGGCTCGAGCAGTCCACCGGCAGTGAGCGGGCCGCGACGCTCGAGAATCTGCTCGACGAGCGCTTTGACGCGATTGTGCTGGCCAACTTCCGCTTCGCCTCGCTCAACGAGGCTTGCCAGTACAAGATCCTCCGCCAGGTCGCCGACGGCGCCGGCCTGGTGATGTTTTACAGACACGATTTCGACCCGCGCCTGCTGGCCGGCAGTGTGCCGGGCGCTCCGGCCGCGATCGGCAACGGCGTTCCCTTCGCCGGCCTCGACTTCTACCGCAACTGGTTCATGCCCAGCCGCGACCTGGTCACGCCCGACCGGATTCCGCCGGCCTTGATTCAGGCTCACACTTTCGGTCGCGGCCGCGTGCTCGTCGTCGACTACAACGAGCAGTCGAGCCTCTTCGCCGCGGCGCCGGGCGCAATCGTCCCGTCCATGGAATACGACTACACCGCCCCGGTCCGCTACGACTATCACCAGCAGTTGGCCGCCCGCTGCCTGCTGTGGGCGGCGACGCGCGAGCCGCGTCTGAAGTGGACTACGCCGTTGCCCGACGGCATGGAGGCCGAGGCCCTGGTCAAGCCGCGGCCGGTCCGCCTTGCGGCCGCGTGGCCGCCGGACGCCGGCGAGGACCTGCGAGGAGGCCTGACGCGGCGACTGCGGGTACGCAACCTGTGGGGCGAAGTGCTGGACGATCGCGAAGACGTCGTCGTGGCGACGGGTAATACCGTGCAGTGGGATCTGTCGCTGCCGGCCATGCCTTCGGGCTGGTATTTCGCCGACTGCATCGTCAGCAGCAAGCGCGGCATCGAGAACTTCGCGTCATTCGCGATCCGCGTGCGGTCGCCGCTGGCTATCGAGAGCATCCGTCCGACGGCGACTTTCTACGATACCGGCGAGGCGGTCAGAGGGCAGATCGTGCTGTCAGCCCCCGTCTCGGCCGGGCAGGACGTGAAACTGAGCGTCTGGCTCGAAGACGGCCACGGCCGGGTGTTTTCACGCATGGCGTCACCGCTGCCCGTGCCGCCGGGTTCGGATCGCGCTGACTTCGAGATGCCGCAAGGCAATCTGGCCAGTTGGGGCGCCCGCCTGCGCGTGGCGCTGCTCGTCGGTGACAAGGCGGTGCATCGCAGCGAAGTGGAGATCCGCCTGCGCCGCCCGTCGCGCGGCGAGTACCCGATCGCGATGTGGGGGGCGATCGCCGACTACGGCAACCATGTCGGCAATCTTCAGATGCGTGAGCTCGGCTTCACCGCCGTTCTCTCGGGCGACCCCCTGCCCCAGGCCCGCGACGATATCGGCTGGATGACCTTCGGCAGCGGCCGCGGGGCGATCATCCACTCGCTCGGCGACGAGATCCCCGTGCCCAAGCCGCCTAAGGGCGACAAGCTGAACGAATTCCTGAAAAAGCGATATGCCTCGCTGGACGATCTGAACCGGGCGTGGGACACGAGCTTTGCCCGCTGGGAAGACGTCGAGCCGATGTACAAGGCCACCGATGGCAACGCCGGCAGCTTCGTGCGGATGCACGATTGTCTCTCGGCCGGCGAGTTCCAGTTCGCTGACAACATCCGCACCCGGCGCGAGGCGATCGAGAAGGTCAATCCGCCGGGTGTCGTCGGGCCCGAGGGCTCGCCGGTCGGTGATCCCGAGCTGACCCTGGCGGAAGCCACCTTCTGGGGGCCGTACCTGACGGTGCGCGACAACCTGCTGGTCAATGCTCTCGGACGGCCGGGCGTGCTTCGCGGCAACTGGTTCGGCGGCTACGTCGAGGACCGCCGCGTGCCCACCCGCAATCGCCACGTCCTGTGGATGTCGATCCTCGGCGGCAACAACATGATCGAGTACTTCACCATCGGCAGCGGATTGCTCGCCCCCGACCTGACCATGATGCCGTTCACCGAGGAGTTCGTGGATTCGTGGCAGCAGATCCGCCTCGGCATCGGCCCGCAGCTCGCCAGGTGCCGTCCGGCCGGCAATCCCGTCGCCCTGTTGCACTCGCAGCCCTCGCAGCACATCGGCGAGGCCGGCGGCAGCTCGACCGACACCGTCAAGGCCCACGAGTATCTGCTCAACCTGCTCGGTGACGCGGGCTACTCGCCGCAGTACGTCTCCACCCGCCAGGTCCGCGAGGGCCGGTTGAAGCAGGGTGACATCAAGGTGCTTTTCCTCATCCACGCGTTCGCGCTCTCGGATGATGAGGTCGCCGCGATCCGCGGTTTCGCGGAAAAGGGCGGCATGGTCATTGCCGACATCCCTCCGGCGTGGTTCGACGAGAAGTGCCGGCTGCGACCGATCCGGGTGATGGACGATTTCTTCGGCATCGCGGCCCCGGCTGTCGGGGCTTCGCTGGAGCAGCGCCGCTTCCTGATGAACGTACCCGGCAGCGTTGAAAGCCCCTTCGGGCCCGCTCGGCTGCGCGGCTCGGACGTCGAGATCACCGACAGGGAGACGAAGAGGCCGGCGTCGTTCCTGACTCGCGCCCAGGGCAACGGCCGGTCGATGTTCATCAACGGTGTGCTGTGGAAGGAAGGTCGTGAGGACCCCGCGACGGTGCAGACTTATCGGCGCATCATCGAGGGCCTCGCCGGCACACGGCCGGTGTTCGAATTCGCCTATTCCTCGCGTCTGGTAGCGGCGGCCGGACCCTCCACGGAGGCCGATAGCGAGGCGGTCTACCCGGTATACCCCAATGTCGGTGCCGGCTCGCGCTTCCGCGGTCGCTTGCCGAACCCATGGCCTTCGTCGGTGGAGCCGGAGGCCGAGGAAGACTCCGGGCCGGTGCCTTTCCCCGGCCCTCCGGTCAATCTCGGCAAGCTCGGCACCAAGGTGTACTCGTACCAGCGCGGTGACATCTGGATCGACGCGATCCTTCCGCCCGAGGCGACCGATCCGGCCGTTCCCGTCCGCATCAACCTGAAGTGGCCCGACCCCGCGCACACGTACGACCTTCGCGAGCAGGCGTATTTCGGCAATCTGTCCGAGGTCGGCCGCGAGGTGCAGCGCAGTTCGCCCGCGGTCCTCGCCCGCCTGCCATACAAGGTTCGCGGCATTAGACTGCGCGTGCCCGACTCGGCCCCCGTCGGCGGCGTGCTGAAGCTGCACGCCACGGTGTACGATCAGAACAGCCAGCCGCGCCCCGGGCACGTGATCCGCATCCAGGTCTTCGGCCCCGACGGCCAGGAGCGCCCGTACTACGGTGCCTGGCTCGACGCCGACGACACCCCGCAGCACTGGCGAATCCCCTTCGCCCTCAACGACCCCCCCGGCCCCTGGACAATCACCGCCACAGACGTCATCAGCGGAGTGTCGTCAACGGAAACCTTCGACCTGATCAGGTGACCCGTGTCGTGGGGCCGACCCGGCTCTGCGAAGCGGCATTCTGCTGCGTAGCACGAGCGCCCCCGTCAGCCGTTTCCGCCCGGGTGACCCACCCTCGCCGTGACGAACCCGCTCGCGACGGCGAGAATGGGGCTCACGGTAATCGGCGTCACCACCGTAGGGCAGAAAGCTTCTTATGCCAGTCCTGCTCCACTGAAAACGGGACTTCGCGGATCTTCTCCTTGCTTTCCGCGCCCGCCCGTGCGACAATAGCCCCGTGGTCGGTGGGTGGTTTCGCACATCCTGATCCGGCCACGATGTCACACGCCACAGGGATGAGAGAGACGCCGAAAGGCGTGCTCTCTTTTTTGTTGCGCTGCGGGGCCGTGGCGAGGAGGAAAAGCATGAACGCTTCCAAAGCATTGGTACCCGTCTGCGTGCTGGTCGGCCTTCTGGCGGACACGGCCGGCGCGGTGAACATCGAAACCGTCCCGGTCGGCAATCCGGGCAACCCGGGTGATACGCGGTATCCCGATCCATACAGGGGGGTATCCAGTTTCGGCTCGGTTGCCCATGCGTACAACATCGGCAAATACGAGGTGACGGCAGGGCAGTACACGGAGTTTCTCAACAAAGTGGCTGGCGTTGACACCTATGACCTGTATTACCCCCTCATGTGGTCGAGCCCCTACGGCTGCAAGATTGAGCGGTACGCCGGGGCCGGCACGATAACGAACCCGTACCGGTACCGTGTGGCGGCTGATTGGGCCAACCGCCCTGTGGACTTCGTGACCTACTGGGACGCCTGCCGGTTCGCCAATTGGCTGCATAATGGACAACCAACGGGCGCGCAGGGGGCGAACACGACGGAGACGGGCGCCTACACCTTGAATGGCTACAACGGTTATGACGGCCGGACCATTCCGCGTAATCCGGATGCGAGATGGGCGATACCGACTGAGGATGAGTGGTACAAAGCCGCCTATCACAAGAACGATGGGGTGACGGGGGACTACTGGGACTACCCGACAGGAACTGACAACACGCCGAGCAACGTACTAGGCAATCCGACCGACGCCGGAAACAACGCGACTTTCTACGATATGACATCCCAGACAGACACCATCGGCGACCCGTATTGGAAAACGGAGGTGGGCGCTCACGAGAATTCTCCCAGCCCGTACGGCACGTTTGATCAGGGTGGGAATGTGTGGGAGTGGAATGAAACGATCGTTTACCAGGGCGCTGATCATGCGGATCGCGGCATGCGAGGCGGGGCGTTCGGTTACCTCGAGTATCACCTGGGCGCGTCGTCCAGCAACCAATCCTACCCAACGGTTGAGCAGGTCGACCGGGGCTTCCGCGTTGTCCAGGTTCCCGAGCCCGCCACACTCCTGCTCCTGGCCCTCGGCGGGCTGGCGGTGATGCGGCGGCGGTTGGGATAGAGGAGTAAGCGGGCGGAGAGAAGCGACAGGGAGAGAGACGTCGAAAAGGCGGGTTCTCTTTCTTCTTGCGCGGCGGGGTAGTCGGGGAGAAGCATGAACATTTCCAGAAGATGGGGATTGGTTTGTGTGCTGGTCGGGCTGCTGGCCGGTTCGGCGTCTGCAAGTATTGATCTGCTACTCTCACCGATGGCTGCGGAGGGGACCGTTGACATTCCCATCCAGGTTACGATCAGTCTGGTGGCGACGGATACCACAATCACCTCGTGGTTTGGCTACCTGACCGCGGCCAATGCGACTTTTGAGGTCGTCGGAACCCGTGGCTACAGCGACTTCTACAACTCTGCAACGGGGTGGGACACGACTTTTGACTGGGTGCCGCTCTGGACTGGTACTCCTTCTAAGATTATGCTCGGTGGAGTAGCCACCCACCCTGGCTACGCCAGTCTCGGCCCGCTTCTCAGTGTAAGAGTGTATCCGACGCAAACGGGCTGCGTCACGTTGGTCATGAACGACCTGGTTTTCGGTACGGACTGGAACGGCACCGAGTACCCAGGCACCATCAACATCTTGCCCGAGCCCGCCACGCTTCTGCTCCTGGCCCTCGGCGGTTTAACGGCCTCCTGTCGCGGACAGACTGCGCGAGCCGGCAGGGGCAGGCCTCCGGGTCGTCTGCGTGGGGTCTGCCTGTCGTGGCGCGACATGCACCGAGCGATAGCGGGCGAATACCCGTCAGCAGAACGCCAGCAGCGGCATGCGATCTGAGTCCCCAGCGGCCAGATTGCCGGTCCGGGGGAGCGTGCTGAAAAAAAGCCGATTCTTGTTGACAGAATCTAGCGCATTCTGTTAGCATCAGGCTGCTACGAGCCGACAATTCAGAGGATATTGGCGATATGTCTAAGAGAATCGCTATCGGGGCCTTATGCCTCGCCTTCTCAGCGTGCGTTTTTTCGTGCAGGCACAAGCAGGGTGACGCCGCGAAGGGGACCGTGGGTTGGAGCGCGATGAAGGAGGGGATGACCCAGGACCAGGTTCGGGCTGTCCTTGGTGAGCCGAAGTCCACACGTACGAACCCGATGGAGGGCACGTTCTGGGAGTATACCGAGGGCACTCGGGCCGGCATGGTCCGCTTCGACACTCGGACCGGGCGCGTCACGCATTGGAACGCACCCTAGGGCGCGCGGGGGCAGCAGGATCAGCCCGTCGGGCCCGCTGCGGACGGAGGTGACGAACATGAGTGGTGTTGCCTATCGTAGCCGTCGCGGTTTTACGCTGATCGAGGTGCTCGTCGTCGTCGCGATCCTGGCTTTGCTGATCGCGATCCTCCTGCCGTCGTTGGCCCTGGCGAGGGCGCAGGCCCGCCGGACCGTCTGTCTGTCCAATCTTCACCAGCAGTGCCTGGGCTTTGCCGCCTACTCGGCCGACCACAAGCACAGGCTGCCGCTGCACGGCGGGACCGGGTACAGCCTTCGCGAATCCGACGAACAGATCTGGGGCAGGCCCAGGCCGGGGACGCGCAGCTTACCGGTCAACGCTGGGCTGCTCTATGGGAAGTACTGCGGGAAAGAAGGCGTGTTCTTCTACTGCCCCAGCAACGTGGAGCGCAATTACGACGATCCCGAGTATGGATGGGTGACGTTCAAGAACCCCGGCCCGACCCCGTACCTCACGTGGGGGGGGTACATGTATGCCATGTCGGTTCGCCCGGCGCACGCCCCCGCGGACGACGGGACGCTGAGTTTCACGTACGTACCCGGCCTCTCGATTTACGGCGACTCCTGGGGCGACTACAAGCAATGGCAGCAAGACTATCAAACCACGGAGGAGCCACCGGGAGCGGAGCGCGTCTACTTCGGCAAGCAGCAAGCCCTCTTGTACGACAATCCGCAGGTCATCCCCCACAAGACGGGGCACAACGTGGCCTTCACTGACTACCATGCCAGGTGGGTCAGCGACCCGCAGGGATTCGTGAAGGCACATTTCCCCAGCAGCCCGGATGTAACCTGGGACCTCCGGAGTTTCCTCAACCGCTGTTGGGTCCACAGCTTTCTCTCAAGAAGGCAGTAGCTCCCTTCGCGTGCCTGAGTCCGTCCGTGGCGAATAAATAATCAGCCTTGGCGGCGTTAGCGCGGGCAACGTCAGACGCCGGATCTGGTCGGCGCTGGGACGCGCCGGGGGCGGCGATGCGGCGAAGACGACCGAGACAGCAGGTTCAGGCACGAACCGTGCTCTGCGAAGGCCGTCTCGTGATTGTCGACGCGACAGAGCGAGAGGCTCGTAAAAGCAGGATCAGCCAACTGGCGCCATCGCATAACGACCTTGCAGAAGCCCTCGACGGACGGGAGCGCCCCTACTACGGCGCCTGGCTCGACGCCGACGACACCCCGCAGCAGTGGCGAATCCCCTTGGCCCTCAACGATCCCCCCGGCCCCTGGACAATCACCGCCACGGACGTCATCAGCGGCGTGTCAGCTACGGAGACCTTCGACCTGACCGAGCGGTAGGGTCCGCCCTGGCGGGCCATCGGGCTCTTCTTCCCCCCTTACCAAGGGGGGACAGAGGGGGGTCGCATCGGCGGGCCCTGGCCAAGTCGCACAAAGTAGGGCCGACGCCCCCGTCGGCCTCTTCACGCCGGATGGCTGGGGTCTGGATCACCAACTGTGGACAATAGTTTCGTTTGCGATGACATTCCAACCGAGACACGGTACGCTGAAGGCTCTTGGAGGCTCTGGAGAATCGACCAAGAGGTGCCACACGTGGCTGGGAACGAGAACACGCCAAGCGGTCATCCCGACCCCTCGGCCTTGGAGTTGTGCAAGGCGGATGACGAGGCCAAGGCCTTGGCCGAGACCGGGGCCTTCCTCGCCGACGGCGGCAACGCCGATGCCGTGGACTGCATAGGGCACCCTCTGCTCCTGAAAGCCGCGCAAGACGGCCACCTCTCTGTGGTCACCCTTTTGATCGCCCAGGGCGCTAGTGTGAACGTTACAGACTCGGGCAGCAAAACGCCTCTCCACGCTGCCGCCAGTCGGGGGTACACGCATGTAGCCGAGCACCTCATCAATCAAGGTGCTGATATGGATGCCAGGGACAATGAGGGCAAAACCCCCCTGCACGCTGCGATCGGGCGGAAGGAGGAAACCGAAACCGAAACGGTGGCCCTGCTGATTTCCAGGGGCGCCGACGTGAATGCCGTTGACGACGAATATCAAACCCCGCTCCACAAGGCGGCGTTCTGGGGTCGTAGATCGCTGGTCGAACTCCTCATCGCCCACGGAGCCGACCTCAACGCAGGACACGACGGATATACACCCCTGCACGCTGCTCTCGATGGCGGCAAGACGGCTGTCGCGGAACTGCTGATCTCAAAGGGGGCCCGTGTGGACCTCTTCGCCGCGTCAGGCCTTGGCAGAATCGAACACGTTGCCAGACTGCTTGCCCAGGACGCGTCTCTGGTCAACGCTGAATTGGGCCAACGCCGGCCGTTGCACTGGGCCGCGCAAGGTGGCCAGGAAGACGTGGCAAAGTTGCTTCTCGCCAGGGGCGCTGATCCAAATGCGCGAACGAAGTCTGACTATACGCCCTTGCATGAGGCAGCTTCAGCGGGGCATGAGAATCTCTGTCGACTTCTGATCGCGGCAGGCGCCGATGTGGCGGCCGGGAACAAATACGGCATGACCCCGTTGCATCAGGCGACAGACGCGGGACACCTGGACGTCGTAAGGCTGCTGATAGATGAAGGCGCCGACGTCAACGCCCCTGACAAGAATGGCCGCACGCCGTTGCACAAGTGGGCTTGCATACATCAACCGCCAATGGTGGAACTACTCATCGCCAAAGGCGCCGAGGTCAATGTCAATGCGCGGGGCCGTTGGGGAGGGGCCCCGCTGCACGAGGCTGCTCGTGTTGGTGAAGCTCGCGTTGCAGAACTGCTCGTCGCGGCCGGTGCCGACCTGAACGCAAGAGATGATCGCGGTGAGTCACCTTTGCTTGTGGCAGCGCGTTACGGCCACCTCGGCATCGCCAAGCTGCTCCTCGACAAGGGCGCCGACGTTGGCTTCAGGGACGAGAAAGGAGAAACACCTCTGCACCGCGCGGTCTCAGGCGGGAACAACGACCTGGTGGCGCTGCTCCTGGACGGGGGGGCCGATATCAACGCCAGGGACTGCCGCGGTGCGACGCCGCTGTTCGAAGCGTCTCAGCTTCCGAGACTCCGATCGTTCATGCCCCCCGGGCCAAACATCGAGTTGCTCATTTCCAGGAGCGCGGATGTTCGTGCGAGAGATGATCACGCCTGGACTCCCCTGCACCAGGCGGCTTGGGTGGATGATGTCCATGCGGCAGAGATTCTGCTGGCCGCAGGTGCCGAACTGGACGCGACGGATCACGATGGCCGGACCCCGCTGCATGCGGCGGCCCGCCCCGGAAATACGGATCTGGCGAGATTCCTCATCGGCAGGGGCGCGGACATCAGTCTCAAGACCCACGACGGCACTACGGTGCTCCAAACAGCAGCCGTCTGGGGCGATAAGGCAATTGCCGAACTCCTTCTGGCCAAGGGAGCGGTGATGGACATCTTCTCTGCATCCGGGCTTGGCCAGATCGAGGCAGTCGCCGAATTCCTCCAGAAAGATCCTACCCTGGCGAACGCCAGGATGGGCTATGACTGGACTTCCCTTCACGTCGCGGCGAGGAATGGTCGTCGAGCTGTCGCGGAGCTCTTGATCGCCGGCGGTGCCGACCTCAACGCCAAAGACAAGGAAGGCTGGACGCCTCTGCACACCGCTGCCTACAAGCCCGACCCAGCCATGGGGGCGTTCTTGATCGCGCATCGCGCCAATGTCAATGCGAAGGCCAAGAACGGCGATACTCCGCTCCATATGGCCTTGAATGAGTGCAATCTGACGCTGGCGGGACTGCTCGTTGCCGCTGGGGCCGATGTCAACGCCAAGGACAGCCGCGGCAACGCACCTCTGCACCTGGTCGCGGTCTTCGGCCACAAGGCCCTTGCGGAGACACTCATCGCCAAGGGAGCCGACATCAACGCCACGGATGCCGAAGGCCAAACCGCATTACAGAGAGCGGAGGAGTTCTCCCGATCGCCGGGACTGGCCAGACTCCTTCGTCAGCACGGCGCCAAGGCCTGATCCTCAGGAATGACGATGCGCATCTCCACGCAGTGCCGAGCACGTGGCATCCGACGTTCGTGTGATTCGAGTGATTCGTGGTTCAGCATCGCTCCGGTGCCCCCGGCCACTTGTGGCCCTCGCCCTCGGCCCGCGCGACGCCCGCACGCCTTTGTCCGGCAAACAGCCAACAGCTTCGCTCTTCCCGCCGTTTCGTCTTCAGCCTTTCTGCGGAACGCCCGCCGTGTTATCCCCATAACGGGACCAGCGGAGATACTCTGCCCAGACCCGCCGGGCGAGCCACAGTTCGGCCTTCGGCCTGCCCGCCGTAGTGGGCAAGACTCGCCGGCGGCGGACTTGCAGAGCGAAGCAGGGTCCCACGCTCTTTGACAAGGCAGTACCACCCATCGGCCTCGCTCGGTTCAAGCCCGGTGCCGGACGGCCGGTTTTTGCTGAACGAACCCAACTCAGGGTCGCCTGATCGGAGGGCCGACGAG
Source organism: uncultured Planctomycetales bacterium (assembly GCA_964586235.1). Taxonomy (GTDB): domain Bacteria; phylum Planctomycetota; class Phycisphaerae; order UBA1845; family PWPN01; genus JAUCQB01. The sequence goes on along the minus strand of CAZPIO010000034.1, from coordinate 34,020 downwards.
GGCGTCAGCCCCACGAAGCTGACGGCTCGTTTGCGCCAAACGAACCCAAAACCTGATGTAAGTCGCTTTAATTAAATGACTTATGAATCTTAAACCGGGTGACGGGATTCCGAGCCCCCTCGATCCCCCCTTGGTAAGGCGGGAAGGCGTCGCGGTCGGGAATTGCTCCTACTCGGCGTTGCTGCCGACGAGGCCTGCACCGGCGTAGCCTCGGCGAAGCCGTGGCGTCGGCACTACTTGAGGGTCGCGGCGTTGTTCAGCTCGTAGAGCTCTTCGACGCGGTTGTCGGGATCGAGCCGGATGCGCCCACCGGCCAGCTTCGCGGCGTCGACGTTCAACGTCACCTCGCAGACCGAGGGGTTGAAGTCCTTGATGGCCGGTAGCCCATCGACCTTGGCGCGGGCCAGCTCCGCCCACTGCTGGCCGTTCCTGCTCTCGGCCACGACGTCGAAGGCCCCCGCGGCCGCTCCTCCGATATTGTGGACGCGAACCGTGACCTTACCGTCCTTGGACTCGACGTCGCGCGGGGCGATCGCCAGGTCGGGCAGCTCCGCCGGCCGATCGATGGTCTTTCGCAGCCGCAGATCGACGACCCACTCCTTGTGCGAGGGGACCTCGACCCAGACGGGTGTGCCGCGATGGCGGTGCTCGATTTCGACGCCGCCCGTCCAGGTGTATCGCTTCTGGAAGTCGCGCTCGCCGGGCACCGGCTCACCGGCGTTCTGGACGTACACGCCCGGCACCAGCCGCCATGGCCGCAAGCCCACCCGCGTCGGTTCGGCGTTGAAGTTGTAGAGCATGACCCGCAGACGGCCGGGCGAGGCCTCGGTGACCACCGACGCGAAGTTCAGGTCCGGCGTGTCATAGGTCACCGCGATCGTCGGCGTCTTGCTGTCGCGGAAGCTGCAGACCGCCCCGGTGTAGGCCCCGAAGACCTCGGCCGATCCGGTCAGGCCCGCCCGGTCGGTCTGCAGAATCTCACTGGTGAGCCGCGTCCAGTTGTGTCGCAGGGAGTTGGCGGTCTTTTCGAATGTTCTGGAGTATTCAGAAAGATCATACTCGATCATGTACTTCTGCGTCGGCGTGGCGAAGCGGAGAATGTACTCGTCATACACCCGTTCGCCCGTGAGCAGCCGGTAGGGGCTCAGCACGTCCGTCGAAGCCATGTGCGCCCACTGGGCCATCAGGTTTTCGTTGTGATCCGGCGGCAGCTTGGGGTCGCCCTTGTGCAGCGGACCGACCGTGGCCTGATCCATCATCGTCTGCACCGGGTCGAGGAACTTGCGGTCGCCGCTGAGAAAGTAAGCGGTCGTGAAGCTCTCGTAAATCATGGTCGGCAGCCCCGGAAAACCGTACGAATTGCGCTGCTCGTCGTACCAGGGCTTGCCATCGGGCGGGGTGATGTCACCCGAGGGGAACCACAGCGTCGAGGGGGGGAATCCCGCGGGCTTCGGCCCGATCCGCCGCATGGTTGCGTCGCGCCAGGTGTCACACCACTGGAGAAACGCATCGCGGCCATCGGGAATACCATACCACCCGAGGTAGATGAAGTGCTTGGTCGCCCGGGCGTGATAGCCGCTGTCGCCGCCGTTGCCCAGGCCGCGTCTGACGGCGTCGGTGCCGAAGTCCCGGGACATGAACTGCAGGAAGCCCCGATCGTTGACGGCCATGAACTTCTCGCGAACCGTCTTGGCCGAGCGGAGATTGCGTTCGACCCACAGCGGGTCGCCGTAGCGCAGGACGATCATCGTGGGGATCGAATCGCACGACGGTTCGGCCGAGTGTTCCACGTCGCCCGGGAACGCATCGTAGCCGTCCTTGAGCACCTTATCCCATACGCCGCTGGCCAGCCGTTCGATCCCCGCGATGACCGGCTCGGCCGCGGTGGTGATGCAGGCGATCGGCACCCAGCCGCGCAGGATCTCGACGTCGTCGCCCCAGCCGCCGCCAAGCTGCCCGTCGGGGAGCTGTCGCTCGCTGAACCACCAGCGGAGGACGGCCTGCTGGCGGGCCATGGCTTCCTGCAGGTTGCGGGCCCACGCCGGACCGTCCGACTCGGGGCGGATCAACTCCTGCCCCCAAGGGATCGTCTCCCCGGTCCACTCCCGCAGAGCCTGGTGCTCGGGCCAGATCTTCTTGAGTTCGGCGAACTGATCGATGGCGGCCTGCATGCCCTCCCGGTGAGCCCCTTCGATGGCGTGGGCGTAATTGAAACGCGTTTCGAACAAGCGGGCTTTGTAGAAGAACGGGTTGTTGTCCGGGCCACAACTGATCAGACGTCTGGTCGCCCGGTGATCGCGCTTGTAGACGGTGAAGTCGGCGAACCACTTGGCGGCCAGGGCGAAATCCTTTGTCTTGGGATCGTTGGGGTCCTTGCCCGCGACCTGTGCGGCGAGTCTGGCCAGCTCGGCCTGCTGAGCGGGTTTCTCCAGAAACGCCAGGTCGCCCACAACGTAAGCCAGGGCTGCGACACTCTCCAGCGTTGGTGGCGAGACCGCCGAGAGCGTTGCGAAGGCCTCGCCGTACTTGCGATCGTTGTACAGCTTGACTCCCTCGGCCACCTTGGGTGCCAGGCTCGTCGGGCCGGCGTAGCTCAGCTTCCGGTCCTTCCAGGTGAAACCCAGGGCCGGCATGGCTCGCAGCAGCACCGGACCGCCCGGTGCGGGTGTCGTTCGCTCGAAGACCTTCACATAGTCGACATACATCCCGTTCCATGTGGTGAGGGCGACTCCGTCGAATTCGGGTCCCCCAAGCGGATCGGCGGCCTTGGCCTCCAGCAGCTTGCGGTCGTTGCAGTAGAGGATCAGCATCGGCCCTTCTTTAACCGCGACGAGCTTGTACTTCTTGCCATGCTCGATCAGGAAGGGCGGGTTGTTGTCTCGAACCGTCACCCCCGCGCCCGTGATCTGATTGAAAGTGTTGTTTCCGCCGCCGAAAGCCATCAGGAAGGCGTTGGCGAGCGTAGCAGCCAGGTCGCAGGGGGGCTGGTTCGGGTCGGCCTCGGCGACGAACTCCACCTTCACGTCTCCGGGGTAACCCCGGGTGAGTCTGGCGTCCGCGCGCCCCTTGAGGAACAGCCGGCCGTTCACGATGCTCACGTTGTCGGCCTTGACCCAGTCCGGCCCGACTTCCGCCCGCTGGAAGTGGTCCTCGAAAACCAGCTTCCATTGCGATTCCTCGGCCGCATGGGCGGCCGCCACGAAAACCAGCACACAGGCACAAAGCCATCTCCGCATGGCGGTACTCCTCGATAAACAAACCCGATTGACCCGTTGCGATGGGCGGGCGCTCTCCGCGAGGCCGACCCTCCGCTGAGTTGTCTCGGATTCCCACTGGCGTGTCAACCCGCGCCGGGGCCATGCCGCCTGGTCGATTCGTGTGATTCGTGTCATTCATGGTTAGAATCAGGACATGCTGAAACCACGAATCACACGAATTGCACGAATAGGACGAAGAGCTGGGAATCTGGTCGCGTCCGATTTCCGATCACTTGGCAAACGGAAGCATCTCAAAGAGTGCCTGGTGCTGATCCTGCTTGGGGCCGTCAGCGCGGCCTTGGCCGCTGAGGGTTGGACGGTGCCCGCTGTGCGGCTTGCTGAACAGCGCCGGCACCCGGTGATCGCGTGCACGGCCGATGAATTGGTCCGGATCCGCGCCGCCTACGCCGGCACCGGTGCGGCTCATGAGGTCCTGGCCGATGCGGTTAGGGCCTGCGACCGGTTTCTGAACGAGCCGGCCACCTTTCCCCCCCGCGGCGGGCAGCACAACCAGTGGTACCAGTGCGACGCCTGCCAACTGGCACTCGAGACGGTCAGCGACACGGAGCATCGCTGCCCCAAGTGCGGCAAGGTGTACACGGGCGAACTCTACGATGACGTGGTGTTCAAGCGATACCACGGCCGCAATCTCGCCCGGATGAATCAGGCGGCCTGGGCGTACGCCATCGCCGGTGACCGCAAGTATGCCGACTACGCGGCGAAGATCCTGCTGGGCTACGCGGACCGTTATCTCAAGTATCCCTACCACACGAACAATCCCACGAAAGAGGGATCAAAACGCGTGACCGGCGGGCACATCGACGAGCAGACCCTTGGCGAGGCCAGCACCCTGGCCGGGCAGATCGCTCCGGCCTATGACCTGATCCATGACTCGCCCGCGCTGTCTGATGTAGACCGCAGCGCGATCGAGAAGCAGTTGATCGTGCCGATGCTCCAGAACATCGACAAGTACAAGGCCGGCAGGAGCAACTGGCAGACCTGGCACAACGCGGCCATGCTCTGGGGCGGAGCGGTCGTCGGTGATGCATCCTGGGTGGAGAAGGCCATCGCCCAGCCTGGGAACGGCTTTGCCTTTCAGATGACCGAGTGCGTCATGCCCGAGGGCATGTGGTACGAGAACAGTTGGGGCTATCACTTCTACACTCTTCATGCGCTGGTCGACCTGGCCGAGGGTGCCCGCTGCCTAGGCATCGATCTGTGGAGCCACCCCAACCTGGAGAAGATGTTTCTGCTGCCGATGCGTTACGCGATGGCCGACGGCTCGCTGCCGCGATTCGGCGACGACGTCCGTGCGAGCGTGAGAAGCATCAGCTCGCTGGCCGGGCCGGCCTTCATGGCGTATCGCGACCCGCAGTTGAAGGCTCACCTGCCTGAGACACCGACGCTGCAGACCATCCGGTTAGGCCTTCCCCTGCGGCCGAAGGGCGGACAGCCCGAACCGGTCGCCGTAAGCGAGGTCATGCCCGGCACGGGCCACGCCATTCTTCGCACCGCCGGACCGGCCGGACTGACCGCGGCCATGACCTTCAGTCCCTACGGCGGTTTCCACGGCCATTTCGACAAACTGAGCTTCGTGTTCTTCGGCCACGGTCGTGAACTCGGCGTCGACCCCGGCCGGGCCGCCAGCCAGGCGTACCGTCTGCCCGGCCACGGCCAGTGGTACAAGGCCACGATCAGCCATAACGCCGTCGTCGTCGACCGGCAGTCACAGAAGCCGACCCAGGGCCGGCTGCGGTGCTTCGGCGCGAATCGTGAGTATGCCGCCGTGCTGGCCGATTGCGACACCGCGTACGAGGGTGTCGCACAGCAAAGAATGCTGATCATGACGCCTGCATATTTGCTGGTGTTCGACCGGCTGAGGTCGCCCGCGAGAGACCGGCGCTTCGACTGGTTCTATCACAATCGCGGTGACCGGGTGAGGTGTGATGCCGCGGCCGGGAACGCGGATCTGGCCGCCGAGCCGCCGGGATATGGCTACATCAAGAATGCCAGGCACGGTGCAACCGATGAAATGATCCGCGCCGAGTTCAGCGATGGCCCGGTGACCACGCATCTAGTCATCAATAGCGGGCCGGGGACGCAGGTCCTGATCGGTGACGGACCGGGTTCGTCGATCCTCGATCGCGTGCCGCTGTGCATGGTGACTCGCAGCGGCCGCGAGGTGTGTTTTGCCGCGGTTTTCGAACCGGTCAGCCAATCCGCCCAACCGGCCGTGTCATCGATCGGCTGCCGCAGGCAGGAGGGTGTGGTCAGGCTCGAAATCAACCGTGCCGACGGGACGGACGTCGCCACGCTGGCTGATGACGACAGCATCCGCGTCCAGGCCGCCGGCCAGGCGGTGCTCAGCGCACGGCCGTGAAAGTGCGGACCGCGCTCGATTCGGACGGGAAAAGCACCTACGGGCCGACGGTCACGAGTGCTCCGGCCGCCGGGCAAGCTTGCCCTGGCCGCTTTCCGTTCTGTGTGGAGCCAGATAGGCCCACTCTGACCAACATTTCGCCTCGGGGTGAACAAAGAAGGAGGCAGAAAGCAGCTTGGAAAAGTGGCCGAGGCAATGTAGAATGGATCACAGCGGCCCAGCAATCGACCTTGGCGCGACTCACACGCTGCCAAGCCGAGTGTGCTGTGTGCCGATGGAGGCGAGGAGAATGCCGTCAGCCTCGGGCTCGTGCGTCAAGCGCTGCGTTCGGCTTCACTCGTCGGGGTTGCTGCTGGCCGCGGCTCTGCTGGCAATTCCATCCAGCCCGACGCACGCGACTCTGCCGCTGAACATCAACTTCTCGGAGAGCTTCGACTATGCCGCCGGAACCGATCTGCCGGACACGGTTCTGTGGGACGGCACGGCGAACGACGAGATCGAGATTGACCCGGCCGGCCCGTGGGTGAAGTTCAGCGGCGGCGTGGAGTCCGCGGAAGCCTACCACACGATGAGCTACGCCGGCAGCGGCAACGTGATCTTTGTTCACGTGCTGGTCAAGCCGGGGCCGGGGACGGGCACCATGTGGGGCCTGTGGTTCGATGACCCGGCGGGCAACAACCTCGCCCGCTGGTACGGGTCGGCCACGAGTTGTCGTGGTCGGATCGGGGGCAGTAATACCCTGGTGACCGGCGGTGCTTCCCTGATCCCCGGCCTCTGGAACGATCTGGATGTCCGGATCAACACGCTGGCCAACACGTCGGAGTTCTACCTCAACGGGGCGTCCATGGGGACGCTCGATCATACCCCGGCTTCGGACGCGCTTGGCCGAATCACATTCCGACGGGTCGAGTACAGCGTGGCGATCGGCGCGCTGATATACTTTGACGAGCTGCGCGTGGGCGAGGACCCGGGCTCCCCGACCAGTCCCCCGGCGGCCCCGACGGTCGGCCTTCCGGCCTTCGGATCGGTTGTGCAGACGCTGACGCCGAGCCTCCAATGGATGGGTGATTTTCACGACATGTGCGAGGTACACGTCAACACCACCAACAACCCGGCGGACGCGGACGGCTGGGACTCGGGCCAGATGGCCGCGTCGCCCGGCCCCCACGCTACGGGGGCTCTGCAGAACGGGACCCGCTACTACGTTTTTGTGAGATTGCGTAACACCATCGGCTGGGGGCCGTGGAGCGCCGCCGGGTACTACTTTGATGTGACGATTCCGGCGCGGCTCATACCTCAGCCGCAGCAGCTCACCTGGTATCCGGGAACCGGTTTCCAGGTGGACTCGCAGACCCAGATCGTCATGCCGGTGAGCCCGGATGCAAAGGACAACTTAACGGCAAACCAGCTCCAGCGGAAAGTCTGGGACATGACCGGTTTCCTGCCGCCGATCGTGCAGGGTGGGCCGGGGGCGCCGACGGAGAACGTGATCGCCATCGGGGAGAGCGCCAGGAACACGGCGGTCGCAGCGATCATCGCCACCTGGCCTGACGCCACCGGCAAGGACACCAGGAGCGAGGGGTACCTCCTGGGGGTGAATAGCAGCTCGGTGGTCATCCAGGGCTTCGACCAGCGCGGCACGTTCTACGGGTGCCAGACCCTCATCCAGCTCCTGGAACACTTCGGGACATCGCCGCTGGGAGGGCTGTTTTCATACGACTACCCCGATCGGCCGTGGCGCGGGATGATGATCTCCGTCCGCTACAAGTTCGACATGGACTTCGCCAAAGAGATCATGTCCGAGCTCTACGCCCGTTTCAAGCTCAACATCGTCCATATGGACATATCCTTCGGCACGATCTGGGAGTCGCACCCGGAGCTGTATCTGCCGCCGAATCCGCCCAAGGACCCCTCGCACATGGACGAGGCCCAGGAGGTCGGCGACTTCGCCAAGCAGTATTTCCTCGAGGTCATGCCGGGCGGCCCGAGCTGGACGGGCTCCGATGCGTTCATCACCGCCGGGACGCTGTACCCGCTGCTGCGCGAGAACCGGGGAGACCCTGACGAGTCCGTGCGCGAAGAGTTGTGTCCGCGCAATCCCCAGGCCCAGCAGATCATGCACGACCTGTGGACCGAGCTGATCGACCACTTTCAGCCGACGCGGATTGAAACCGGATGGGATGAGCTCTCGACCATCGGCAACAGCGCCTGTCCGTATTGCGCCGGCGTGGCCCCGACCACTCTGTTCAACGAGTTTCTCTGGAACGACTACAACTGGCTGCACGCCCGGGGCGTCACCCCCGTCATGTGGGCGGACATGCTGACCACCGAGATGAATGGCGGCCCGCCATGGAACCTGTATCAGGTCGCAACCACCATGCCCAAGGGAACCGTCCTGCAAGACTGGGAATACCTTGAAACCGGCATGTACACACGGCTGGACACCTGGTGGAACGCCAACAGCCTGCCTTCCGTCGGCGCACCGTTCGGCGTGTACGACCCGCCGGGCATGGCCAACTTCTGGTGGTGGGGGCAGTCGGTCCACGAGTACGACACGCTGGGCCTCGTGGCCTTCAATAAGTACCGCCTTCGCGATAAGAGCGACCTGCTGGTGGCGCCGCCGGGCGACCACCAGTTGCAGAATCTGGCGTGTTATCCGTTCGCGGGCGAGTGGAGCTGGAACCCGAACGGGCGCGCGTGCAGCCCGCTCCCCTACGACGGGAAGGCGGTCATCCGAAGCGTCGTCGCCCCGGACAGGGTGACCAGCTTCACCGCTTCGCTGGTGGGCCAGGATGTGAATCTCTCGTGGACCAATCCTGCCGACAGCACCTATCAGGCCACCTGGATTTGCTGTCGGGCGGATCGGGCCCCGACCAGCCCGATTGACGGCACGCTCGTGGCCGACGTGTCCGGCACACCCGGCGGCGCCGGCAGCTTCACCCACACGGCCGCGCCGCTCTGTCCGGCGATCTATTATGCCGCTTTTGCCCACGACAGCGTGAGGCATTTCTCGGCCCCGGCGACGGTATCGTTGACCGGCCTCTCGCTGGTCGATGGCGACGCTGATGGTGTCGCCGATGTCTGTGACCAGTGCCCGAATACCATTCCGGGCATGGCCAGCCTGGTGGACGCCCAGGGTTGCCCGCCGCTCGTGCCGGGTGACTTCGATCGCGACGGCGACGTGGACGCCGCCGACTTCGATCTCTTCGCCGCTTGTGCTTCGGGGCCGGGTGTCCCGTACTCCCAGGGCTGCGGCGGCAAGGACCTGAATGGGGACGGTGACGTCGATCAATCTGATTTCGGCGTTTACCAGAGATGCCTGAGCGGACCAGACGTGCCGGCCGAAGCGGGCTGCGGGACCTGATGGATCGCAATCCCGACCGAGTGGCTGTGCCGGCAGACTGTGCAGCCTTTCAGATGGAGATTGGTCATCCGCGGAGCGAGCACCTCGACCACGACTTCCGGTCCTTGAGAGGCCCCGAACGAGTTCGTGGTGTCCAGAACGACGTCCGCCAGGTCGCTGTCGATGCGATTCCGGAAACGAGCATCGCGAGGACCTCTGCCTTGCCCCTCCCGCGAAAAGGCTCTGCACGGGGGTAGGATTCTTCCTGCGGAGACGCTATGATCGGGTGGTCACGAACCTGATCGCTTCGCCTCCTTCGCCCGGAATGCGTTTTCAGCGATCAGATACGTCAGGACAGACGGCGGCCCCGCGTTCACAGAGGTTTGGCGCCCGATGTCGGAACTTTACCGACGCGTCATTCTCAAGCCGGTCGGACTCGACGAGAACCAGCTCTCGCAGCTTGCCTCTTCGCTGGCGGCCGCCGTGGAACTCCAGAACCAGCTTGCCTCCGGGTCCGCCCACGTGCTCCAGTTCGTCGGCGGGCTCCAGGAAACCGAGCACACCTTCTTCGTTGAGCACGAACCGGCGGAGCCTCTCGTGCTCGACGATCTTTTCGACGCGACCTCGACGCCGATCGGCGAGAAAACCCTGCTTCGGGCGGCGGAGGCGCTGTTCGGTGCTTTGCAGGCCGCCCACCAGACCGCTGGCGCCCGGCCCGTCGTACACGGCGGATTATGCCCGGCCGTGCTGCTGATCACCCCGGACGGCGTCAACAAGGTGGCGGACTTCGGTTTCGCGCCTGCCATCTGCTCGGCGCTCGGGCCGGAAAGCTACCTGAACCTCGCGGTCAGCCCTCGAATGGAAGGGCCGTCCGCCACGGCGGATCTTCGACCGGAGGTTCTGGGCACCGCCGCCTGGGAGGTGCTCGATCGCCGCGTGGTCGATCGGTCGGACCGTCTGTGTTCGTTCATCGACCCTGAGAAGTACGCTTTGCGGACCTACCAGAGCTTCGAGCACAAGTCGGACATCATCGCGGCGGGTTTCATCCTGCATCTGCTGGCAGAACGCCGGCACCCGTACTTTCACGACGACCCGGAGGCTCACCGCATGGTCGAGGTCGCCGAGTACATGGCCATGGGCACGGCCACGCGCGCCCGCCGCAAGGAGCTGCGCGAGTCGTCCGATCCGGCGGTGCGGGCCTGGTGTGAGCTCGTGGCCAGGATGATCGACCGGCTCCCGCAGAATCGCCCCGCAGCCGCGGCCCTCGTCGAGGAACTCAGCCGTCACTACCATCCGGTGGCCCCGGCCAGCCCCCTGGAAAGCAGATTCGAGGTGCTTTGCGATCGGCTGGACCGCATGGCCTTCGAACAGGTCCGCTGGGAGGACGTTGCCCGCGGCGCCGGGCTCGTGGCTGATGCCGAGACCCTGCCCGCCGGACTGACTGAGCAAGCCAAGTTTGTCGTCCGGCTGAGTCAGATCGCTATCGGCATGCGGAGCGACGCCTGGCAGGACGCAGCCCAGCCGCTTGCCGAGCTGTCGGCGATCCCCGGACTGCCGCCTGTCGTGCTCCGCAAGGCCCAGCAGGCGACGGCGGCCATCGATCGCAGCCTTGCGGCCCAGCAGGAACTGGATCAGATCGAAACGGAGGTGCGGGCCGCCGAGCAGGCGGCGCCCTCCGACCTTCTGAACAAGGTCACGCTCCTGCAGGATCAACTCTCTGCCCTCGGGGCCGGCAAGCCTCTTCTGCCGCCGGTCAAGACGCGAGTCGAACGTCTCGCGGGCGAGTTGGCGACTCTTGGCGAAGAAGGCGGGCCGCTGGCGGCGGAGCGCGAACGGGTCGCCCGCGAATGGCTGACTGCGCTGCGAACCGCCGCCGAGGCGAGGCAGTGGGATGTTGTTGAGCAACAACTGGCACGCCGTCCCAGGTTGCCTCGATCGCTTGCGGATCTCCACGCCGAGGTGGTCGAGATCGAGGACCGGGTCCATCGGAGGCGGGAGCTGGCCGGGCAATTGAAGCAGGCTGCCGAATGCCTCGCAGCCGGAAGCATCTCCGATGCCCGCCGCCTGGCCGAGGAGGTCGAGGCGCAGGACGCCCATCCCGACATGGCCGAGGAGGCCCACCGGCTGGGCGAGCAGATCGACGAGGAGGAGCGGCGCCTCCGCGTACAACAGGAGAAGATCGAACAGGCCAGGGCCCAGGTGGACGAGCTTCTGGCCGCCGCCGAGCAGGACTTCGGCAAGGATACCCCCGAGGACCTTCAACAGGCCGAGACTCGGATCGCCAAGGCCTTCGAGATTGAGGAAATCTCACGGCCGCAGCGACAGCGCGGGGAGAAGCTGCGCGCGCTGATCGCCAAGAGGCAGAGTGAACTGGCCACGGAAGCTCAGCTCCGGGCGGCGGCGCTGGCCAGGGCCGCCGATGAACTGCGCGAATCGCGGGCGCTGCTCGAGGCCGGGCATTTTGCCAAAGCCGAGGAGAGAGTGAAGCCGCATCTGGCCTCCGATTTTCCCGACATTCAGCAGGAGGCCGAGGTCCTCGTCACGCAGATTGCCGCCGGCCTCAGCCGGTATCGAGGTGATCTTCGCCGGCAGTTACATGCGGCGGAAGAGCACCGCAGAAAGGGGCGTCTGCAGCAGGCGATCGAAGCCGCACGACGGGTCGACAAGGATGAGCACGCCGACGACGCCCTCCGCACCGAGGCTCGCCAGACGATGGCCGCAGCCCAGGCGGCCCTGAGCGAGATCGAGAGAGGCCGGCTGAAGGCAGTCTCCGATCGCGACCAGGCTCTGACAGGGCTGCGGGAGGGTGATCTCCAGGACGCCCGCACAAGCTCTCAAAGCGTGCTGGACAACCCGGAGGCCGAGGCCGAGGTCCGCGCCGATGCCGAACGGGTCCTGGCCGCGTTGCCCGGACTCGAAGCGGCAAAGGCGTTCATGGACGGCGAGGATTTCCCTGGGGCCATCGCTGCATTCGACAATCTGCTGCGTCCCGAGGAAGGGCCGGTCTGGCCTCCGGTCAGAGCGGCGGCGGAGCTGCTGAAGATCCGCGCCGGTCAGCTCCGGAAGGAAAAACTGGTGGACGGCATCCATCGGCACCTCGCTCACCGCGCGCAGCGGGAAGAGGCGTCTCCCGAGGTGGGCATGGTGCCGCCCGACGAGAGCCTGGCCCCGTCCGCCCCCGGCTGGGTGCGGACGACGCTTACCGACTTCGAGACGTTTCTGCAAGACTGCGCGGTCACCGGCAGACCGGCTCCTCCCGAAAGGACCTTGGCGCCCGGTGATCGGATCGGGGAGAAATACGAGATCCTCGAGTTTCTCGGCCGAGGCGGCATGGGCGAGGTCTATCGGGCACGCGACCTGTCGCTGGATCGCGAGGTGGCGTTGAAGCTGGCGGCGCCGGCGGCCGAGAGCACGCACCTGGCTGAAGCCCTGCGAAATGAGGCCAAGGCCATCGCCGCCCTCACGCATCCGCACATCATCCACATCAACAGCTTTGACGTCATCGACAACCGCCCGTGTTTCGACACCAATTACGTCCGCGGCCGCGACCTCCACCAGTACGCAAGCCAACGATCGCTCTCCTGGCAGGAGATGGCCCAGATCCTGATCCCCATCGCCGAGGCACTGGCCTATGCGCACAAGCAGGGCGTGCTCCACCAGGACGTCAAACCCCAGAACATTTACCTCGGCGAGCACCCCAACGAGGGGCCGTGGCTGATCGACTTCGGCCTGGCCCGAATGCGCACCCTCTACGACCGCCGGGCCAACACCGGACTGTGCGGCACGCCCGGATTTATTGCACCCGAGGTCATCACCTCGATGGGCGAGAGCGTGGATCAGCGGGCGGACATTTTCGCCCTTGGCTGCGTCCTTTATGGCCTGTTGGCCAAGGAGGCCCCGTTCCAGCGCGGCGAGTCGTTGTCGGCTCCCTCTACGACCGGGTCGCGGCTGCAAGCCGCTCCTACGGGCTCCTCGGTGTCCCGGACCCTGCTCAACACCCTCCGCTCACAAACGATCCCGCTGGACACCGCCGCGCCGGACGCCCCCGAAACCCTCCGCCAGATCTGCCGGCGGGCCATGGCCCACGAACCCCAGGACCGTTACCAGGATGCGGGTGAGATCGCCCGGGACCTCAAGCGGTTCCTGCTGCAGCTCGACCGCCAGGAGGCCGAGTCCGCATTGGCTCGGGCCCGGGCCCGATTCGAGGAGCGTCCGCGGAACGAACCGGCGGAGATCGATGCTCTCGATGAGGTCGCCACTCTGGCGGAAGGGGCACGCCGCCTCGCTGAGGAGGCCCGGCGGCGGTGCGACCAGACCGCCGAACTGGTTGACGACGCCCTGACTCATGCCATCGACGACGTCGCGCGCCTCAGCGATAAGCTCAGTGAAGACGCTCAACGCCTCAAGCTCCGCATCATCAGTTCGCAGGAGGAAGCGGGTGGTCGGCTCAACTTGGCGGGCAACTCCGCGGCGCAGGGTCGCTTTCGGGCGGCGCTCGCCGCCGCCCGGATCGTTCTGGCGAACCCCTACGTGCCCGACTTGCATGCCGAGGCCAAGAGGATTGCTGACGAGGCGTCCCTGCGCGTCCGGGCGGCAATGCAGAAAGCAATCAGGTTCGGGGGCGCGTCTGTCGTCGCCCTGGCCATCCTCTCGGCCGTCACCTGGTTCGGCTTCCTCAGGCCCTTCCCGCCGAAGATCGCCCTGGCTCCCAAGGACACGGTCGTCAACCTTGGCGAAACGGCGACGTTTACGGTGCAGGCCAGCGGAAGGCCGAAGCCCGCCTACCGATGGCAGCGAAAGGTCGAAGGGGTCTGGACGGATCTCCCCGGCAAGACGCAGGCTTGGTTGAGCGTTGGGCCGGTGCAGCGGGAGGACGCCGGCGAGTATCAGTGCGTCGTCGGCAACGGCAGGGGCCCGGACCAGAGGTTTGCGGCGCGCCTGACCGTCAACGAACCGCCTCCGCCCGCGCAGTATGCGCTCTCGATAGGCAAGGAGGGCGAGGGCACGGTGGAGCTTTCGCCGCCGGGAGATCAATTCACCGAGGGCACCCGGGTCCGGCTGACGGCCGAGCCGGCGCCGGGCTGGCGATTCGAACGCTGGGAGGGAGACCTGGCGGGCTCGCAACCCCAGGCCGAACTGGCGATGGACGCGGCCAGGAACGTGAAGGCGATCTTCGTGCAGGTTGTCGTCATGCACAAGCTGCTGCTCGACAGGCGGGGCGAGGGATTGATCGACGCGGTACCCGAGGGCGGGCCCTATGTTCAGGGGACGCAGGTGTCGCTGGCGGCCAAGCCGGTTGAGGGCTGGCGGTTCGATCACTGGGAGGGAGATCTGACGGGGGCAGAGCCTCAAGCCACGCTCAAGATGGACAAGGACATCAGCGTGGTCGCGGTTTTCGTGAAGCTTCCGCCGATGCAGGCGCTCACCCTGGGCAAACTCGGCGAGGGCACGGTCGAGGCGGTGCCCGAGGGCGACAGGCATGTGGCGGGGACCGAGGTTGCGCTCACGGCCAAGCCCGCCGAGGGCTGGCGGTTCGATCATTGGGAGGGAGACCTGGCCGGTGCCGAGCTTCAAGGCAAACTGGTGATGGATAAGGGTAAGAGCGTGACCGCCGTTTTTGTGCGGGTCCTGCCGATGCGCACATTGTCGCTCAGCAAAGAAGGCGAGGGGGCGATCGATGCGCTGCCGCCGGGCGGACCCTTCGACGGAGCTCAGGGCGGGGAGTATGTGCAGGGGACGGAGGTCATCATCACGGCCAGTCCGGCCGAGGGCTGGCGGTTCGATCGCTGGGAGGCGGAGCCTGCACTTGAGGGGAATCCCGTCAAGGTCAGGATGGATGTGCCCAGAACGATCAAGGCGGTGTTCATCCAGGTCGGCTGGCCGAGATTCGCGGAGCCGGTCCTGCTGAGCATCAAGGGACTTCTGGTCGGAGAGCGGGTGAGCGGATCTCCGCTGAAGGGTTATAAGCCGGAGTGGGTCGGGTTGAACAGCGAGGGCGGGAAGCTCCGCCTCACTTTGAGCTATCCGGGCTACGGCGGGATGCTTTCGCGGCCTGCGATTCCGATCCCGTTCCCGGCCGCGGGCTGGCCGGCCGATGCCTCCCAACAGCCCGCCAAGGCCGCGGAGGCCATCGTCGCCGCACTGCAACAAGCGGTCAGTGCGGATGCCGGGCTCAACAACTTGTTCAAGTACTTCGCGTTCTGGGAGCAGCGCCAGACCCTGGAGAAGGACCTGGTTGCCGAACTGTCCGCCGGTTCGGATGGGCCCGTCCCGCTGGATCCCGGCAAGCTCTCGGGAGAGACCGGATACCTCACCCGGCTGGCCCGCATCAAATGGTTGTCGGCGGATGTCCCGGACACCCCCGCTTTCGCCGAATGGACCCGCCATGTGCAGGATACCCTGGAGAGGAATCGCGGGGTTCAGCAGATACCCATTCAGGTCCGCCCGACCCGGTTCATCGAGTACTTCTGGGGACCGCAGTCGGTCCACGCGATCTACTGGTTCGCCAATCAGCCCGGCTCCGCCACTGCCTGGTATGTTCGCCTCGGTCCGTCCGCCGAACTCGGCCCTCAGGTGAGAGACCTCGTCGCCAGGAAGACCGCGACACCCGAACTTGGCAACCGCCTGCTTGGCCCGATCATTCGGGATAATACGGCACCCGGCGGGAGCGCGAGCTTCTTGCAGGTGACCAACCCCAACAAGTCCTTTGGGCTTGCCTTGGCCCCCGATGGGCCACTCTGCCTCGTCCCGATGCTGCGCCTGCCTTTCGACCCGGTGGCAGTCGACATGTCCGTGCCCGATGCAGCCCAGATCTCCGACGTCCTCAAGCACCTGGCCGGTAACATCACCGAACTGAGTGCCCTGTACACCGGCGTTTTTGGCACTGCTCACACTGCCGCGTGGGTCCTGGTCAGTCTGGCGCCAGCCCCGCCGGCCGACAAGGCATTGACACCCGCCGAGCTTTGGGACGTACCGGGAGGAATGATGATTGCCCAGGAAGGGTCGGCACAGACGCCCGGCCAGCGGCCTCTGGCCCCGGTTCAGTCCGTCCGCGACTTCGGGAAAGCGTTCAACGCCGAGGTGGTCTGTTTCAGATCGGATCAGGTAGCCGTGGCGACGGCCGTGCAGACGGGGATCAGGGCCGTCGACAAGCGGTTCAACGGCGGGGAGGGGGGAGAGGTTTTTGACGCCGGCTACCTTTGTCCGCGGGTCGGCGATGCCCAGGCTCCCTGGTTCACCCTGGTCGCCAGTCCCATCCCGAGCGGCAAGTAGGGGGTTCGCAGGAGACCTGGTTCCTGGGATAAGTCATGACGGCAATCCGTCACACCTTCGACGGCGCGCAAGACTCTCCAGCCCTTGCGTTTGAGTACAAGCTGCTCTAAAAGAGAGGCTGAGGCGAGAGAGCCGTCAGCGGTTCAACGTCATGGGGTTAATCAGGTATGCGACCTCTATGGCGGTTTGCCCTCTCTGATATCACGACCGCTGATAGTGGCGCCCCAAGTCATGGCTTGTCTGCAAGTCGGAGGCGCGGCGCGCGATGAGAGACTTTCCAGGTCGACATTCACGGCCGATTGGCCTGACAGCTTCATGTTGGTGCTGCAGCGTGTACCGCGCAGCCCCGAGGCGGTTGTGTTGGTTTGCCGCATCTGCTGGTGTTGAGATGAGGGAGGGCAACGGTTATGGCGAACGAGAAAATCGAAACGCCTGACGAGACCCTTTTCCGACGTCGCGCTGCGCGCGGCGACAGGTCCGGCCCGCTGCTCTCGCGGCGGGCCCGGCACGCAGTCTCCATGATAGCCGTGCTGCCGCGGGGTCGAGTGGTCTGCATTTTGATCTGCGCCGGCGTGGCGTTGTGGCCGCCCTTGGCGGACGCGCAGGAATCCGCCACGCAACCCGCCGTCGATACCGCCACGTTCATGAACCGTGCCATGCAGCAGTACAACAGTGGCGACTACCAGGCGTCCATCGATGGCCTCACCCGGCTTCTCCAGTTGAAGCCCAGGGACACGACCGCCCGGTTCTTCCGGGCCCTGGCCAACGGCCAGTTGGCCGTGGCCAGCGAACGCCGGGCCCTGGTTGCCCGGAGTCAAAACCGTCCTGAAGAGGCGGCTCAGCATGGGCACAGCGCGAGCGAACAATACACGTCGATGAGCAAGGACATTGATGAACTGCTTCGGGGCGGCCTGACCGACGCAAGCGCCATCGTCCGGCTCATCGACGGCGTGGTCCGGACCAAGCTCGCCGGGTACGCGACGGGCGACTACAAGGAGCGGGTTGCGGCGCGGGCCGATCTGCTGGCCCAGGCCCGGGCGACTCTGGAAGCCTATGTGCATCCCCCCGCGGGGAGCGGTCTGAGCGAGCCCACTGGTTTGAACCGGGTTCGAGGCGAGTACTTCCTTGCGGTTGTTGTTTACCGTCAGGCTCTCCGGCCGGCCGAGCAACCCGGCCTGCCCGACGAAACCGCTGACCGCGGTACCCTCGAGGAGGCCGGGAGGCTGATGGCTGCACTGCTGGACTCCGGGTCAGACAAGTACATCGGCAAGCTGATGCCGAAGGCGTCTCAGGCCGAGGTGTCGGCCTGGTTGAGCTATGTCAACCTGTACCTCGGTCTGGTCCGCACCCGGCAGGGCAATCTGGTCGCGCTGCAAGGAGGGGTCGCATCCCAGGGCTACTTCGAGGACGCCCGCGACCATTTCGAGCAGGCGTGGAAGCTCGACACCGGCGAGGACTATCCCAGCGGGGCCGAGAAATCGGCCGGCAGAGGCCTGATTCCGCAGATCGCCGAGAAGCACATCCCGGCCATCGAGCAGGCTCTTGCGGGTCCGCGGCCGGCCGAGAATATCTTCATCGACTGGGAATCGGGCTTTGCCTACGACACCAACGTGACCCTGCTGGGCGATCGTGTTCCGGTGCGGCCAAACATCGGCCGAAAGGAAGACTTCCGTTTCGGCACCGGCATGTACCTCGGCTACACGCTCGACCTGGCCAAGATAGACCCGAGCCTGGAGCGTTGGACTCTGGGCATGGGAGGGCGGGCGTCGAGCAGTTGGCATGGCGACATACACCAGTTCAACGAACAGAATTACGGCGGCAGCGTCGCCCTGCAGTACAGGATGCTGGACGCCTGGCCGAGCGATTCGGGCATGCAGGGCCCGCTGTACGCGAGCATGCAGTATGATTACGATCACTTCCTCCTGGGCAACAACGCCTATCTCCATCTCAACCGCGTCAGTCCGCAGCTTAGCCTGTATACTCTCGACCAGCGCGCGGTCACCACTCTCGGCTTCCATTACGAGGACCGCGGCTATTCAGAGCGGGTGCCGCAGGCGGTGTTCAGGCGGGACGGCAACTACTTCGCCTTCGATCTGTCCCAAACGGTCGACCTCGTGGACATGACCGAGCTGTACAGGCAGATCGGCTGGGAACCCTGGGGACTGGCCCACGACCCTGCCGACCCGTCCACACACAATCCGGACGACCCGACGCAGGACCCCACCGGTTACCGGCGGGCGCTTCGTCCGTACGTCGCGGTCGAATGCGGCTGGGACTCGACCCGGGGCCAGGAGTTTGACGCCAATCGCTGCCTCCTGGCGGCCGGCATCTCCGTCCCCCTGCCCTACGGCGTGCTGTTCGACTTCGGCGGGCAGTGGGAATGGCAGGACTACTATCACGGCCAGGACCTGGTCGACTGCAGCCGTCGGGCGAGAAATGATTTCATCCAGCGTTATCGCTGCGGTTTTGAGCGGCGGTTCGTGCTGGTGCCGGGAGACCGGGCCAACCGCACGACGGTCAAGATCGACCGGCTGGTGATGAGCCTCCGCGCGGACGTCCAGTTCACGGATGACGACAGCAACATCCAGGATTGCCGGCGCGGGGCCGTGTTCTCGTATGATCGCGCCATCTGGGGGGTGAGTGCGTCGTTCCAGTTTGATTGAGGTGCAACCATGCGATACGCACTGTTGTTTGTTCTGTTGACCGTTTTCGGGATGTCCGGCGCGGTGACGGTGCAGGCCCAGGAGGGTGCCGGCGAGGAGCCCTCGATTCGTGCGAGCGGTGCGGGCCTTGAGGCGGCCGCTCAGGAATGGCTTGGACGGGCCGAGTCCGGCGATCTGATCCCGGCCTGGAACGTGAAGGAGCCGCCCAAGGGCATCCCGCCGGCGTACGACGTCGCCCCGGCGGTGGTGAAAGAGATGAGGACAAGGTGCAGGTTCCACAGTGAGAAGGAACGCAGAGCCTTGCTGCTCTGTTTGCAGATCTTCGGCGCCTACACTAGGGAAGACACCCCGAGGGTGGGGCTGAGGATGGCGGTTCCTGTTGTTCCTCTGCTGCCTCCGCCGCCGAGGGCTCGGGTGGACGTGAGATAGTGCGCTCTGCGGCAGGCCATCGGTCTGATGGCCGAGAAACCGGCCGCGGGAGGGAACCACCATGCGGGAACGAAAAGGTTTGATCCGGCACGCGGGTCTGTTGTCCGTGTTCCTGGCATCCATGATCATGGGCGCCCAGTTGGGCGGATGTCCCGGATTTCCTTTACTGCCGAGGCCTCCGTGCAGCCAGGAGAGCAGGACCTTTCTCGGCGGGGAGCTGGTTACGCTGGATGCGTCGGGCAGTTCCGGCGCCGGCACGAGCCTGACCTATGAGTGGGTGCAACTCACGGGGACGCCGGTGGTGTTGAGCGCACCCCAGGCGGCGATCACCACCTTTACGGCCCCGAACGTGACCGGGACGCTCACATTCGAGTTGACGGTGACCGACGTCTTCGGTGCGACGGACATCTGCGTCGCGTCCGCCACGATCCAGTGCGTGCCGACGAGCATCACCGAGCAGCCTGTCGACCAGACGTTGTGCGAGGGTGAGACCGCGACGTTTGCGATCGCGGCGGAGGCCATCGACGCCGTCACGTACCGGTGGCAGCACAGATCTGTTGAGGGCGTCAACTGGGTCGACTTGGTCACCGGGGACACGGTCTCCGGTGCTGACACGCCGACGCTGACGCTGGTCGCGGTCAGCGAGGCCGGTGCCGGAAGCTACCGGTGCGTGGTCACGGGTACCTGTGGAGTCGTGACCTCAAACGAAGCGACCTTGACCGTGAAGCCGGCGACAATCATCGTCTCGCAGCCCAACGACCGGGTGGTGGTGATCGACGGCGAACTGCCCGTAACGGTCACGTTCAGCGTCACCGCGTCGGGAAGCGGTACGCTCACCTATCAGTGGCGGCGCGGCGGGGTGAATATCGTCAATGGCGGCGGCTACTCCGGGGCTACCACGCGCACGTTGACGATCACCGATGTCAGCGCCAATCACGAGGGGTCGTATCGTTGCGTGGTGACCGGCGAGTGCGGTTCCGTGACTTCCGCCGCGGCCACCCTGACTGTAGATGTGCCCGGCTGACGCAGTCGGGGGCGCGTTCCGAAGACCGCGGCCCCGTCACAGGACGTGTGAAGACCGCCCGCCGGGACGGATTCGCAGGCGTGTCTTGCCACGGAGACTAGAATTACTGGAGCGTATGCAAGAGGAATGCTGTCGCGATTGACGAGTGGTATATGGACCCTGGGCCGGGCATTGTGTATTCTTGGGTTGACCTGGTTGCTCGGCTGCGAGTCGAGTGCCGGCCGAGATCGCATGGAGGTTTCCGCTGAAACTCGGAGCGGAATCACCAGCCGCCCAACCGGGCAGGATGATGGCTTTTCGAGTCAGGCTGGTGGGATGCTCGAAGAAGATGCCGATCGCACCCGACCCGCCATGAATGCAGGGCCGCGGATACGGCCAGATCCAATTCGCCGCGAGCAGCGGCCGCCGGTGGACCAGCCCGTCAGGCTCAGGTGAGTCTGCGCGCCGTCGGCGGGGGGTGTTGAGGTGAGCACCGGCGAACGAGTTCGTCCCAACCTGAGCTTCGCGGCACGGTCGCTTTCGGCCGAATCTCTGACCGCCCTGACCGAGGCGGCGGCGGCGATCAGCTCGACCCTGGAGCTGGATCCGGTTCTCCAGACCATTGCCCGGCTGGCCTGCACCGTGGCACGGGCAGAGGCCAGCAGCGTCTTTCTGCTGGATGCGCGGCGCAAAAAGCTGGTGGTGGCCGCCGCCACGGGCCATCGCCGTGACGTCCTGCTCGGGCAGGAGTTCGACGCCCATCTGGGCATCCCCGGCCAGGTCGTGCAGACCGGGGGAACGGTCAACGTGGCCGATGCCCGGTCGCACAGCCGATTCTGCAGGGAAATCGACGATATCAGCAGCCTCCGCACCCGTTCCATCCTGGCCGCCCCGATGATCCATCGGTCCGAGGTGATCGGGGTGATCGAGGTGGTCAACCGGCTTGATGAAACCGATTTCACCGAGAGCAACCTCAAGATACTCCAGGTCTTCGCCACCCTGGCGGCCAGCGCCACCCAGAACGCCAGGACGCACGAGGACCTCAAGCAGCGCTATCAGGGGCTGCGCGACGCGGTCATGAAGCCCGTGACCATCATCGGGTCTTCAGCGGGGTTGCGCACCGCGATTGACCTGTGTAACCGGGTCGCACCCAGCAGCGCGAGCGTCCTGATCCTGGGTGAAACCGGAACCGGCAAGGAGCTCTGCGCCCGTCACATTCACAACGCATCCAGACGCCGGAGCGAGACCTTCGTCGCGATCAATTGTGCCACCCTGTCCGAGACGCTGCTGGAAAGCGAGCTGTTCGGCCACGAGAAAGGGGCCTTCACCGACGCCCACGCGCAGCGGCGGGGCTGGTTTGAGCTCGCGAATCACGGCAGCTTGTTCCTGGACGAGATCGCGGACATCAGCCGCTCCACCCAGGCCAAGCTGCTCCGCGTGCTGCAGGAGAAGGAATTCGTCCGGGTCGGAGGCACCAAGCCCATCCCCTGTGATGTGCGGCTGATCGCCGCCACCAACCGCGATCTCAAGGCGCTCATGGTCGATGGCGCATTTCGGGAGGATCTCTACTACCGTCTGAACGTGTTTCCGATCCGCGTGCCCCCTCTGCGCGAGCGGCAGGAGGATCTCGCCGAGCTGGTGGACTACTTCGTGCGGCGAAGCGCCCATGAGTTCATCGGGGCGACTCTGCGCGTCGCTCCCGAAACGATGGCCATCTTGATGCGCTACCGGTGGCCGGGCAACATCCGCGAGCTTCAGAATGTCATTGAACGCGCGGTGCTGATGGCCGACGGCGACACCCTGCTGCCGTGCCACCTCCCGCCGGACATGGAAACCGATCTTGAAAACCACCAGGAGGCGCCGAATGAGCTGACCCTCTGCGGCCAGGAGAAAATGCTGATTCTCAAGACCCTCAAGGAGCACAACTGGAATCAGTCGCAGGCGGCCAGGACGTTAGGGATCACCCGCGATCATCTCAGGCACCGGATTAAGAAGTATGGGATTCAGAAACCGCCCGATCCGGGCGCCGTACTTCTCCCGTCGGAAGGTTGATGGCCGCCCAAAGCCGGATCGAGGTCTCCAGGTGCTGACGTAACCTTTGTAGAATAAATGGGTTACGGTTGATAGAGAACTCCGCCCGCGAAGGTCCGGGCGATCACCCGTCCGCGGCCTGGCAGAGAGGTTTGCCCCCTTTACAGGCAGGAATGTGGCAGTACGCTAGGTCTGCGGCCGATAATAGCTGGGTGTTGTCCGCTCGATGCGCGGTCACGTTGGACAGCCGACAAGATGAAAGAAAAGGTTTGCGATATCTGGCTGGAACCAGGTGAGTTCCGGTGTCTACCCACCAGTGGTGCGCTGACCAGCAGCGGAGAGGCCATTCTCGACGCCAAGGTCGCCCGTGAGGCGGCACAGCGGTTTCACGGGCTCGCCGCCGATCTCGGGCGCTTGATCGCCGCTCGTGGAAATCACGTTCACCTGATCCGTTCAGGCCTGGCGTCCTTTCCGATCAAGCAATACGAATGGGCTAAGCCCAGTATCGAGATCATTGAGCGCAGCGCCCGAGAGCTCGCCGCCCTGGTCGGCACCGCCAAGACCCTTCTGCCGCAGCCGGGATGTGACCAGGGTGAGCTGACGTGGGAGACGGTCGCGCCGGTGCTCTCGTTTCTGCCCGACAACATCATTATCGTTCGGAGAGCCTGACCTGCCTGCGCGTCGGCACGCCTCCGGCATCGCCCGACGTCACCTGTCGAGCATCAGCTCAGTCGATAGCCCAGAACGATCGGGATCCCGCCTGGCAGCACTCGTTGTGGTGGAGCCACGGTAACCGCCAGTTGCAGGCCGGGTGGCGCTCCTTCCGCGGGGCGGGTCTGAACCGACAACTGCTCGGGCGTCGGTTCACCCTCCAACTGGAGCCAGTTGCACACGTGGGTTCTGACCGACGAGACCACCTGTTCACCGGTCATGCCGGAGAGATGAGGTTTGAGTGCCAGCAGCAGGGTGGACAACCGCGCGGCAAAGAGCTGGTACGGCAGGCTCACTTCGAGGAACGCGACGTGGTCAGCGCGCTGGGCCCGAGCGGCGGTCAGCCCGTTCCATACCACTGCGTCGTCATGATCGCGGAGGCCCACGACGGCGTTGATGCCGGCGGCAGCGAGTTCCTCGATCTTCGGCTGCGGCATGTCCGTGTCCGTCGGGCCGAGCCGCTTATCGCCCTTGGGCCCGCCCTGCGCCGTGGTGAAGCCCTCGACCCGGCCGTGGACGTAGCCGGCCATTGCCGTGGGCCAGGCGGTATCCGCGACGCTGCGTGACACCGCCGTTGCGGCCGCGATCACCCCGCCCGCCCAGACCAGGTCTTTTTCGGTCACGCATTCCTCGCGATAGCCAAACTCGAGGTCGGGGGTGTCCTGGCGGCAGTGGGGACCTCGCAGCAGGCAACGGCCGAAAACCACGCCGAGCGATCTCGCATAGGCCTGGTCGCGGAGCGTCTTCCACTTGGCGAATTGCCACTGGTCGAACATGGAGATCAAGGCCGGCAGCGTCTGAACCTGCCAGGCCTGCCGCACGCCGAAAAACGCGGGCGATACGCCGGCGAAAACGACGGCCGGCAGGCTCGCCCCGTGCTGGGCCAGCTCGTCGAGGATCTCCAGATCCGCCGCCCCGTTGCCGAACTGGTAATCCGCGATGATCAGGTCCGGGGCCTCGGCCCCTTCGTCAAACACGGGGTCGATCAGCCGGGCGCGGAACCGATCGGCGAGTTGGGGCCGCGGCGCGTGCAGGGCCGAAAGCCGCAGCCCCTTGCGGAACTCGGTGTGGGACACCAGAAATGCCAGCGATCGCCAGGCCGCCTCGATCGCCTGGACCTGCGGCGAGTGCAAGACTGTGGTCAGCCAGCGGGATATCCGCCGATCCAACTCGGCGAGCGTGTGACGAATCGCCGAAGCCTCCTCGGCCGGTATGGAAACCTCGCCGGCGGCGGCGGAAATGATCGAGCCAACCGGCGTCTTTGGCGGCGGCGGGACTGCCGCGCGGGCCTCGGGCTCAGGGCCGCCGAGATCGATCTGGTCAAGCAGGCCCTCGACAACACCGGGCGCTGCGGGCGGTTTGGCGGGCGACCAGCGGATGGATTCGGTCAGCCACGCCAGCGATGCGTCCGAGGCGGCCGCTTGCCCAATCGCCTGCGTGAGCTGGGCCGCGGACAGCTTCCCGCGCATCCGATTGACGAGCGGATCGCGCGCCGCCAGCATCGCTCGGGCGGTGGGGATCTGCTGAACGAGGTTCTGGGGGTCAAACGCCCGCAGGGAGTCGAAGCGCAGATCCAGCTCGACCATCACGCTGCCCGTAGCCAGCGGGTCGGTGGTCGTGAAACGCACCGCCGGGCAGGCCTCGGCCATCATCGCGTCGAACGTGTCGGCGTTGACCTCGACGATGCCTTCCGCGAGAGGGCCCGAGATGACGCCCTGCTCGCAGCCCGCCAGATCGCTGACCAGAAGCATGCGGTAGGGGGTATCCGTGGTGACGTGCAGCCCATCCGGCATGGGGATATTGACTTCGAGATCGAATTGATCGTCGCGCTCGGCCATGGTTTGTCCTCCGTCAGAGGCCTGCCCGTTTTCCTCTTCCGTCAGCGGCGGGGATACGCCTGGTTCGTCCCCGCTTCGGTGACTGCGGATCCGGTCTTCGCGCCAGGACGGGCTTCACAGCCCTTTCCGCGGATGAGATCTGATCCAACGGCTGATCTCGGTCTTGATCGCGTACTCGGGTGTTTCTGAGCCACCGCCGCCCAGGGCGCGCTCGACGATGGCCGAGGCGACCCTCGCCTCCGGCCCGGCCCCCAGACCGGCGTGGGCGAAGCTCTCATCCAGATCATGTCCGGCGGCCCGGGCCAGACTGGTCATACATTCGATGATCGTTCCGCAGTCGTAAGGCCTGCAATGCAGGTCATACCGCAGATAGTCTCTGATTTTTGCCTCGACGATCGAGTTCATATCGGCCTCCTCGTTCGTGTCAAAACAAACAGCAAGAAACGTCACCTCGCTCCACGGATCGCGTGTCAGGCCTTTTCGGAGGTTACGCCACCGCCGCCGTCGCGGCTCTCCTTGTTAACCCGGACGCTGATCCTGCCGTTCCCCATTTCCTATCCGCCGATCAATACCCTGCGCGTGGCGGCCAGTTTCGGGTCGCCCAGAAAGACACCGCATCCGCCGATGTCCGGGGCCGGCGTCCATCTCGCGGCCGGCATGCCGTGAATCAGCACCGTCTTCGAGCCCATCGTGATGGGCACTGGCGGCGTTGGCGGGGGCGGCGGATGGGCAACGCCCCCGCTGATCGCCCCCGTGCAGGCCACGGTGCACCCGAGGTGCGCAGCCGGCAGGTACTCAATCATGACCGGCCCCTGCGTACAGGGCCCGGCGGCCGGCGGGCCGATGACCCCGCATGGCACCAGCAAGTCGTGTGTAATCGGATCGCCTTTGCGAGCGGCTGGAAACCCGAGTGACGGCATGGCTATTACCCTCAATCAGACACGTCGTTGGAGAGCACGTCTACCTGCGCGGGGCCGTGCTCCTTGAGAAACTGCCGATCCTCTTCGGAGATCGGCCCGCCGAAAAAGACCATCGCCCGCAGGATGCGGATGCGGCCGAAGGTTTTCTCCTCGTCCGAGAGCTTGCCATCCTGCTGAAGCCGGGTGGCGGCCCGTCCAAAGGCCTGGACGATTTCCTCCCGCCGTGCGCGGTCGTCCGCCCGCGTCGTCTGCTCGGGCGGCTGGGCGGCCCAGACCTCCCGCCGGAGCTGTCGCGCCGCCCAGGGCTGGAGGATTTCGGGGAATGGCCCCTCAAATCCGAGATAGGTCCTTACCAGCGTATCGAGCCGGCGGGTGCGATTGGTGTCCTTCAGGAGGCCGGCCTTGACCGCGTTGGCTTTCTCGGCCCGGGTCAGGGTCAGTGTGTCCAGTTCCTGGAGCCTGGCCAGCTCCCGTTGGGCGGCGGCATCGCTGGCCGCGTTCGGCTGCACGATCTTGACGCGGGCCTGGATTCGCTCGCGGAGCGGCTTGGCGTCGGCCTCGGGGCCGAGGGCCTCGTACAGGGTTACGAGGTCTTCCAGGATGGGCAGCGACTCGGCCCGCCTGATGAGATACAGGTAGTACTCCCCGGCGAAGTCGCGGTCTTCCCGCGTACCGGCCTCGGCCAGGGTCCGGGCGACAACGATCGAACGCCGCAGGCTTTCCTGATCGACCTCCCGCCGGTCGAGGAGCTTGCGCAACGTTTCGCCGGCTTCCTGGACGTCGTAGAAGTCCACCGCCTTCTCGATCTGCCGGGCGGCCACGTATCGAATCGAGCGGTCGACCCGCGTGCGCACGAAATCGGCCACCTCCTCGGGCGAGAGCCGGCGTGGCACCAGGTCCGCGGTGTACCGGTCCGGATCAAAGATGAATTTCTCGAGCCGCCCCTGGGTAGACGAAGGCGCAGAGGCCGCTGGCGATGAGGCCGACATGGTTTGTCCTCCACTACAACCGGCGGCCACCGCCATCACCAGCAGTGTGATCCGCCCGATGCATCGTAACTCTCGTTTGTTCTTGTCCGACATCCGACGCCTCACCAGTTCTCCAGCACGGCCGATGCGGCGACGCGCATCCGCTGGATTTGATTGAAGCTTCCGGCCGGAGCGTCGAATGCCACCAGGCCGTCGCGGATTCGTTTAGCCCCGCCGACGGCGCTGTCGGCCGACCAGAAGTGATTCATCAACTGGGTGTCATTGCCCATGGAGGGGTCGGTGGTGTTCCCCGCTCCGACCGGATGAATCACCTCGAGCAGGTCATGCCCCACCTCGTGCGCCAGACCGTACGGGCTGCGGTCCCCGCCGTCCATCGCATGAGCCTCGATGATCAGTGAAAACTTCACCTGGGAGATGGCCCGTTTGCCCGGCGGGGCGATCGCTCCGAGCATGTGCCCTGACATCATGGCCTCGCCGTCGGCTCCGGGATCCGTCGTCCGCGTGACCACAAAAACATCCACGCGGTCATCGCCCGAGTCGTGGTTTTTCAGGATCGCGCGCTGTTCGATCGAACCGACGAGCCAGTTGTTGCCGTCCCAGGAGAGCACGTTGGCCGGATTTACCCTGGCGATCCGCAGCGTCTGGCGGCTGTCGGTGGACACCGCGCTTGACGCGATGACGTGCGCTCCGGACTGCTCGGTGATGACGATATCCGCCGAGCCGCGAGGCTGGTTGAACGTCGCGGGATTCTGGGTCACACGGGTCTGGAATGGAGCGCGGACGAGCGCCGCCAGGGCCTGGGCGCTGGCCAGCGGAGTCTGCCCGGCGGTGGGTCGGATCGGGCCGATCGTGACCGGCGAGCCGCCGGACACCTGGACCTGGAAGCCTAACTCCCCGTCGCCGGCGGCGTTGGCCCCGGTATCGTTGGAAATGGCAACGAGATTCTCGGGGGGATCGACGTCGCGGCTCAGCAGAAGGACGGGCGCGACGCAAGCCTGGGCGAACACGCGCCGCATCCACTTCCGGATCCGGCGCTCTCCGTGCGTGCGGTTGGCCACCGGCGCTCCGCCGGGCGTCTGACGCAGGACGTGCAGGGCGATTCGCAGGCGGCGCCGGTCGGTGCCGATGGGGGCGCAGACGGTGGCGCGGCATTGGGCGTCTCCGGTTACCGGGCAGGTGCCCAGCAGATAGGTCGCGCGGGCCACCTGGTCGAGGATCTCCACCTGCGTGTCGCCTTCGTCGGTCATGTCGGTGGTCAGCAGCGTCTGCGTCGAGCGTGCGCCCTTGTCCGAATCGTCGACGACCAGCCGCAGATAGCAGGAGCGGAAGCGCTTGGACGAGCCCTGCCGGGAGGCGAGCAGGTTGTCGGGGCCGGTGTGGAGCAGGCTCCGTCGGGGTCGTTCGGCGCCCGAGAACTGCTCGTGGCGAAGCACGCGGCGCCCGTCGGGGTCGTCCGGATCGTACACCGGGCGAAGGGCCTCCAGGTCAACCTGCAGGTCGTTGTCGTTGGTGCGGGGGTCGTGGACCTCGATCTTGAAGGCGTCGATATCCCGGTCGGCATTGGCCTCGAACGTGCGGACCGAATCGTTCGGGAAGGCAGCCGAGCCGTCCGGGTTGCCGGCACGGTCGGTGACGTAGTTGCTGACGTTGAGCGTGCCCAGGGTCGGGTCCTGCTCGGGCGGTCGGTCCGGGGTGCCGTGAACGTAGCGGATGGCGGCGATCGGCCGGCCGAAGACCTTGAAGGGGTGGACCTGCTCGGTCTGGCCGGTCTCGGTTCGCTGGGTGACCTCCGGGACGTTGACCAGGTCGCCAGGTCGCAGGGGGCGGCTGGCCAGATCGGGGTTGGCGTCCCGCAGTTTGCGGCAATTCCGGAAGCCGTTGTCGACCGCGATGCCGCACAGCGTGTCGTTCGGCCCCGCTCTGATGACTCGAACAATGGCCATGGATCAACCTCACGTATCCTCTCGCGGCGGCGACGCCGCGTCACACCTCAAGCTCTCTCCCATGCCTCCGTGTCCAGCCGCGGGAACTTGATCTGGCACTGGCCCGGCGGCATGCCGGTCTCGCGTATCCGGCCCCTTGAGTCTGTGACCCCTCTCCGAGTTTTGTTGTCGGGCGTTGTGATCTCGTATCGCTCGCCGGCGACCGGCTCGCCCGTCTCGTCGGTCAACCGGACCTCAATCCACGACGTCTGGTTCTCCGGTTCCTCGAACTCGTGCCCCGGGACCTCGGGCTCCGGCTCTATTTCCGGCGGTGGCTGGCTGGCACCGTCGTATCGGGTGTCCCTACCGGGCTGGCTGCGATCGGCGGCCCCGGGGTCCTCGGGCATTTCCGGGATAATCAGAGAGGTGCCGAGCCCCGGCACCGACGGCCCCGACCCGCTGTTGATGTAGACCATGGGACCGCTAATCCATATGCCACCCGGATTCAGCACAATGGTGCTGCCGCCGCAGACCAGCTCAATTCCGCTTCTCGCTTCCAGGCGGATATTCTCGGCAGACAGATGATAGGTGCCGGTTACCGAATGCTTATGGGAGGCGTCGAAAACATCTGACACATCCTGCGCGACCATCGTCGATCGTTTGCCGGAGATCTTGTTGCTCTGGAACCCGTCGATCGTCCGGTGTTCGTCGGCTTCCACGTGCGTCCGCAGCTCGCCTTTGATGTGGACATGCTTACCCTCGTGGACCAGTTCGCGGAGCTGGCCATAGAGTGCCCCGTCCTTCTCGCCGCCGACGATCAGGTTGTAGCTTCCGCCGACAGTGTGGAAATGGCTGGCCTTGACGCGCGTGTCCATCTGCCGCTGGGCCTGGATGAAGAGCTGCTCCTGCCCCTTGAGGTCCTCGAAGCGGATCTCGTTGCACCCGCCGCCGCCCTTGCTGCTGTGTGTCTTGATAACACTTTTGGTTTTCTCCTTGGGCAGCTCGTAGGGCGGCATATGGTCGGCGTTGAACACCCGGCCGATGATGAGGGGCTTGTCGGGATCGCCTTCGAGGAAATCGACCACGACCTCCTGGCCGACGCGCGGGATGAACATGATGCCGTACTGTCCGCCGGCCCAGCCCTGGCAAACGCGGATCCAGCAGGAGGAATCCGCCCCGAAGCGCTTCGGCTGGCCGCCTTCGTTGCCTTGCAGGTCCCAGTCGAACTGGACCTTGACCCGCCCGTACTGGTCGACCTGGATCTCCTCGCCTTCGGGCCCGACGACGCGGGCGGTTTGCGTGCCGCGCATCACCGGCCAGGGGGTGATCCGTGCCGGGATGTACGTGACGCTCGCCGGGATGCACTCGAAGTGGCAGTCGTAGACCGGGGCGTCGAAATCCACCACGCTCGACTGGGCGAGGTCCGCAATCAGGTTCGGGATCGCGAGCCACTCGAGGGGGCTGCCGCCTGAGGCGACGGCCGTGCTGGGCAGGTCCTTGGACACCTGGCCGGCGTGATACACCCATTGCGTGAGGGAGCGGTTGGCGGTCGGATCGCCGGCCTTGAGACGGGAGGCGATCTGCAGCAGAGCCTCGGCCAGATCGCGAATCGCGGGGTTGTCACTGCCGCGGGCGGCGATCAGCGACTGGTGCACGCGACCGTCCAGCAGGGCCGTTCGGCCGTCGGCACCGGTGGTCGTCCGCTTGATTGACTCCTTGCCCTGATGGGTCACGCGGGTTACCAGGTACGACCCGTCAAAGCCCGCGGACGGATGCTCAGTCAGATTGAAGGTCTTGCCCGGCCCGAGGCGCTTGCAGTTGCTCTGGCCGAGGCCCGTTACCCGATTGGTCTCGAACTCGAGGGCGTGATTCCTGGCCAGGGTGGTCCCCTTGGCCTGGGAAAGGTGTTTGCCGGGAAAATCGCTGAACACCAGCCCCGGATCGCGGGCGTTGTCCGCCTGTGACTGGAGATCGAGCTTGGGATTCTCGAAGTTGTAGTCGTTGATCACCACGGCCCCCGGCCGCACGGACTGGGCGATTCGGAAGCGATAGATGTGCTCCTCCTCCACGAGCAGGCCCGTCGGCGGCCGATAGCGCAGGTCCGCGTCTCCTTCGATCGTCACATAGTCGTTGCTCTTTTCCGCCAGCACCAGCACGTGCTTGTCCTGCTGCTGCTCGAAGTACCACCAGATCGACTCCTCCTCCATCAGGCGGCTGATGAAGTTGTAGTCCGTCTCGCGGTACTGGACGCAGTATTCGCGGGTTTCGTAGTCGCCGGTCAGCCGGCTCATGTCGTACCGGTCGCTGGGGATGCCCCCCTGGTCCAAAACCTCGGTGATGATCTCCTTGACGTTCTTGTTCTGGAAGATCCGCGAGCAGTAGCGGTGAGTGAGGAACCAGACGGCCGGCACCAGTTCGGCCCTGAAATAGGTCTGATCCACCGTTTCGCCGGTCATCTCGAACCGCGAAACGATTCCGTGGAACCATCGCTCCCCGCTGGGCGTGTTGACGCTCAGGACCGCGGGTTTGCCCACGATGGGGTCGAGAAGCGTCCCCTCCTCGGTCGAAGCCAGGTCGATCTCGAAACGATAGAGCTGACACAGTCCTTCGGTGCCCCGGAAGCGGATGACCACGAACTCATCGATGTCGCGTCCGGCCACCTGGAATGCCAGTTGGGCCTTGCTGAGGTCTGGTGTCTCTGATGTCGGAGGCATGAGCCCGGACTCCTTTGGGCGTTTGCGCCCCTTGGTCAATCGCGGCTACAAGCCGTTCCTGCCAGAATCGCGGTCGGAGACCGCTCCTACGAGCAATCGCGGCTGCAAGCCGCTCCTACTGGTCACGGCGAGAACGAGTAGGTGAACTCGCCTGCGTCAGTCACCCCCATTCGGACCGCCTCGGGCATTGTCTCGTCAGTCATCTTCTGCAGAAGCCGGCGCGACAACTCCGGCAGGACCGTCTGGTCCAGAAGGTGGTCGATCTGCCTGGCCCCGACGTCGACCTGGTTGCAGCGGGCGGCCATTTGCGCGTAGGCCAGTTCGTCAACTTCGAACGACATCCGGTGCGCCCCCGCCAGCCGCTCGCCCACCTTCCGCAGTTTCATTCGGGCAATGGTCTTGAGAATCTCCGTTCCCAGCGTCCGGAACGGAATCACCGTCGTCCGCGCCACCAGGGCCGGCTTGAAGTGGTTCCGCAGGTGTGGGTAGATCGCCTCTTTCAGGTCGTCGGGTTTGATCTCCTCGCCCGATTCACACATGCTCTGGATCACATCGGTGCCCAGGTTGCTGGTCAGGAAGATCACGGTGTTCTTGAAGCTGACCACCCGGCCCTCGCCGTCGGCAAGCTGTCCCTTGTCGAACACCTGGTAGAACAGGTTCATTACATCCGGGTGGGCCTTTTCCACCTCGTCGAGCAAAACCACCGAATACGGATGCTGGCGGACGGCCTCGGTCAGAACGCCGCCCTCGCCGTACCCGACGTAGCCGGGCGGAGAGCCCTTGAGCTGCGAGACGGTGTGGGCCTCCATGAACTCGGACATGTTGATGGTGGTCAAGAATCCCTCGCCGCCGAACAGCAGGTCCGCCACCGCCAGGGCGAGCTCAGTCTTGCCCACGCCGCTCGGCCCGACGCACAGAAACACGCCCATGGGCTGCGCCGGATTGCCCAGACCGGCCCTGGCGGTGCGCAGCTTCTCGGCGACGATCGAGATCGCGTGGTCCTGGCCCACGACCCTTTCGCGCAGACGGTTTTCCATTTCCAGGGCGGCCGTGATCTCATCCTTGACCATGCTGCCCACCGGGATGCCTGTCCAATCGGAGACGATCGTGGCCACCGCCGCCGCATCCACGTGGGGGTGCAGCAGCGGCTCGTCGCCCTGAACCTCCTCGAGGGCTTTCATCGCCTTGTCGATCTGTTCGCGGAGTTCCGCCTCGTCCGCCGGGGCCTGCGCGGCTGCCTCCGCGGGCGGGCTGCCGGCCTGACCATCGCCCGCGACGGCGCCGCCAGGTGCAGCGGCCTCCGGCTGGCTGTAGGCACGGAGCCGGGCTCGCAGGTCGCGGATCTTGTTGACCGCATCCAGCTCGGTTTTCCAGCGGGCCTCGAGCTTCTCACGCTCCTGGAGCACGGCGGTCCGCGAGGCCTCCATTTCGGCGAGCAACTCGGTGTCCGGCGTCGCGCCGCCGGCAGCATCGCGGTGGATGGCGGCGATGGCGGTGTCCAGGTTGGTGAGCTGGCGGTCGAGATCCTCCAGCGAGCCGGGGCGTGTGCTCAGCCCGACGGCCACGCGGGCCGCGGAGGTGTCCAGGAGATCGACGGCCTTGTCGGGCAGGTAGCGGCCGCTGATGTATCGTTTGGAGATCCGTGCTGCCGCGACGACTGCCTCGTCGAGGACAATGACCTTGTGATGCTTCTCGTACTTATCCTTGAGGCCGCGGAGCATGACGATCGCGTCGTCGACCGAAGGCTCGTCGCAGCGGACCAACTGGAATCGTCGTTCGAGCGCGGCGTCCTTCTCGAAGTACTTTTTGTATTCCGACCAGGTGGTGGCGGCCACCGTGCGCAGTTCACCGCGGGCCAGGGCCGGCTTGAGCAGGTTGGCCGCATCGGACCCGCCGGCAGCCGCTCCGGCCCCGATCAGCGTGTGGGCCTCGTCGATGAAGGTGATGATCGGCGTTTCGCTGGCCTTGATCTCCTTGATGACGTTCTTGAGCCGGTTCTCGAACTCGCCTTTGACCCCGGCCCCGGCCTGAAGCAGGCCCAGATCCAGCGTGATCAGCTTGACCCCCTTGAGCGTGGGCGGGACGTCCCCCTGGCTGATTCGCAGGGCCAGCCCCTCCACGATGGCCGTCTTGCCTGTGCCTGGTTCGCCCACCAGGAGGGGGTTGTTCTTGCGCCGCCGGGCGAAGATATCGATCATCTGGCGGATCTCATGTTCGCGCCCGAAGACCGGGTCGATTTCGTTGGCTGCCGCCTTGGCGGTCAGATCGACCGTGAACTGGGCCAGCGCCCCTCCCTCGACCGGCCGCCCGGGGGCCGGTCCTGCCCCCGCGGCCGCCGTTGATTCGGAGGAAGCGAGCACGATCTGGTGGAAGTGGTCGCGCAACTGGTCGACGTCGATGCGCTCCAGCTCGGGCGTAAACTCGCCCACCCGCGTGTGGCCGGGGTTAAGCACCAGCGCGAGGATGACGAGCCCGCTGCGGATCTGTTCGAAACCGAATTCGTCCCCCATCACCGCCGCTGACTGGAACAGCTCCACCAGCTTGGGCG
>CAZPIO010000033.1:0-57359 GCA_964586235.1 uncultured Planctomycetales bacterium | reverse complement strand
CCGGCGTGAAAGCGGGCGAGCCCGGACAAGACCTGCCCGAAAATGTGGAAGAGCCCCTTCCGGTACCACTCCCCGAGGTCAGGGCCTGGGGCGGGAAGCCCCGCCCGCTCACGGAAGCCTTTCAGCAGACCGTCGTTCGAGATGGCCAGGTAATCCCGGCGTACTTCGTCGTATTGTCGGCCGAGACGGCCGCCGTCAAGGGTCACGCCGCGATAGTCGAAGGACTCCACACGGGGACTGCCGCCTTCGGATCTCACACGAGCGCAGCCAGCGACCCCGAACATGGCGAGTGCAGACACCAAAACCAGGCGCTTCGTTGAATCAGGCAAAGCAGGCCTCCTGCTTCCTGTGTTTCCGGAGGACGTCTGCCCGGCGGCATCGCCGGGACAGGTTGGCTCATTGTACAACACCACTGGCGCCACAATCTATTCTGGAGCGCCCCCGAGTCAGCTACGAAAGGCTCTCTAACAAGCCCGGCGGGACGCTGGCGGCGTGGATGTGGGCAAAGCCGCTGCGGTCGGAGTTGAAGACCACCCATTTCAGGTCGGCGGTCAGGTAGGCGTGCGGGTGGGTGTTGGCGTCACGTTGCATGGATGCCTTCGATTCGCAAACAGCCGCCGTGCGGCCGGTCTGGAGAGAGCCGATCACGATCTTGCAGGTGCCGCGCCAGTCGTCGCAGCAGAAGAACCGGCCGCAGCGCGAGACGTTCACGTGGTTGGCCTGAAAGCCACGGGCTGCCACCCGTGCCGGCTCACCGGGACGGACACGCAGCAGGTTGCCCTTCTCCGGAGCGTAGTCGTCCCGGGCAACCACTGAGAACAGAATCTCGCCGCTGGTCGCGATCCATGCCTCGTGGCCGGTGATGAAGGTCGTGTACGGATGACCAACCTGCAACTCGGTGCGTTTGGCGTCGGGGACCGACAGCAGATAGAGAGTCGCGCCCTCGGGCCCGATGGCCCGCTCGCGAACTCCCTCGGGTGAGAACTTGCTTCCCCGGTTGTGCTGAATCATCAGCCGGTCTTTGCGGCTCGGGTCGAACTGCGGATGCGTGTTGTAGTTGTACGGGTCTTCGTCGATGACCGTCTCGGTGCCCTTCTGAAGATCGACGAGCAGGAGGCCGTACCGCTTGTACTCCTGGTCGAGGCGCTGGCCGCGAACGTAGTACCGGCCGTCGGGGGATACGGTACCGAGACTACCGGCCACGGCCGGGTGCTGCAGGCGGAAGAGGGTCTGCGGCTGCCCCTTGGACAGATCGGCCCGCACCAGATCAATCTCACGGCGGGCCGTACGCTTGAGGTAATAGAAGACGCCTTCGCGGGTGATCGCGCAGCCGGTCATGTTCCATCCGACGTCCAGGAGGTGCTGCTTCCACGTACCGAGCTCGACAACCATGAACTCGGTCGGGTTGTCCTTGTTCTCCTTGCGGTTCTTTCGCTCGTAGACGAAGTATCGCGAGTCGGCCGAACAATACGGCAGTTCGCAGTAGATGTTGGACTGCGGTCGCTGCTCCGTAGTGACTTGCCAGATCTCCGTGCCGGTGCTGAGACGCTCGACGAGCAGGGGTCGGCCGGCAGCGGCGGGTACGGCCTGCGTTGCTGTCGGCCGCGTCTGGCCTGTAACGAACCGGGTCGAGACGAGCGTTCCGGCGGCCGCAGATGCAAGGTGTTTCAAGGCCTTGCGGCGACTGATTCTTGCTCGATTCTGATCAGGCACGGGTAGCCGTTCCTCGAAGGACTCAATAGACACTCCGGATCTCGCTTACGCGCACCGCGACACTGCTGCACCACCATTCTATTCGAGTTCTCCGCTGTCGCATAATCTCGAGCCCAGGTTCAGGAAGAACCTGGGCCACCCAGGCGAAGACGACCGTCGTCGGTGAAATCGACCCTCAGGATCCCCGGCCGTTCGCGGAACGGGGCGTCGCCGCTGTTGCCGAAGAACGTGCTCCACCATCGGCCGCCGGCATCCTTGAAGAACATGTTGTGGCCGCCGTGGAGCACGGCCAGATGCCGGTCGCTCCAGGGGCCGTCCAGGGTCGGGGCACTGGCGAGCATGCAATGGTATTGCTCCCCGATGAACTCCGCGCAGGACAGGTAGTATCGGCCGTCGACCTTAAAGAGGAACGCACCCTCGAAACCGACGCGGTCGGCGTTGGCCGGTTTGAGCAGTCGGGGCTCCTCGGCCAGACCGCTCATGTCGTCCTTCATGCGGGCAATGCGGCCGTTCTGATAAACGAAATAAACTTTGCCGTCGTCGTCCTGGAACAGTGACGCGTCGATGTCCTTGGTCAGCGGGCCATCGGGTTTCACGTCAACGTACGGGCCTTCCGCCTTGCCGCTCGTGCTCTTGAGAAGGCCCGTTCCGCCGCCGGGGTAGTTCACGCAGTAGGCCAGCCAGAAGGTGCCTTTCAGGTAATGCAATTCCGGTGCCCAGATGGCCCGTCTCCCGTCGACGACCGGTTTCTGCCACGTGGCGTCCTTCTCAAACGACCAGACCAGTCCCAGCGGTTCCCATGTCACCAGGTCCTGCGACTTCCAGATGCGAATCCCTTCGTTCGTCTTCCACCACGTCGGGGCGCCGGTCGTTCCGGTCAAATAGT
The DNA here is from genome assembly GCA_964586235.1 of uncultured Planctomycetales bacterium. Taxonomy (GTDB): domain Bacteria; phylum Planctomycetota; class Phycisphaerae; order UBA1845; family PWPN01; genus JAUCQB01. Next base: position 54,760 of record CAZPIO010000033.1, on the reverse strand, counting down.
ACACGCCATCGGCAAGACATATGCACGTGTCGCGAACCGGGTAATCGAACAGCGGCTTGAAATCCAACGGCGGCGTCACGTCGGCCAGGGAAACGGTGATTCCCCGCTCCGCGGAACGTCTCGCGGCATCGAGGATTTCCGTTGCGACCATGTTGACTTCCAGAGATGAGGGGCCGGACGGCGCGATCCTGCCGCGAACCGCCGACACGAGGTACGAAATTGAGTCCTGTCCCTGCGGTGCGAGTGGCTCGCCCTTGGACAGCTTCTCGTCCGTGTGCGTCGTCCTGATGCGGTACATGTCGCGTTCGACGGTCAGGCAGTGGCCCTTGTCGCCGTAGATCTCCATGTCCTTGCGGTTGAACGGCCAGTTCCATGAGGCCTGGATGATCGCCTGGGTTTTCGGATAGGTGACGATGATTGTCGCTTCGTCGTCGACGCGATGGTACACCGGATCGGACTTGAGCTGCTGAGTGACGGCAGTGACCGACAGCGGCCGCTGGTCGGCCATGAGATAAGACGCCAGGTTGGCCCCGTAGCAGCCGAAGTCAAACAGAGCCCCCCCGCCGTTGCGGACGGGATCCATCAGAAACTCCATGAATTCCCTCGGCATCCCGATCTCCTTGGGACCCTGGTGGCCGTCGTGGAACACGATCTTGCGGAGCGTGCCCAACTCCCCCTTCCGGACCGCCAGTTCGTAAGCCGCCTCGGTGTTCGGGTACCAGGTTGTCTCGAAGTTCACCATGACGTGGATCTTCCCCTCCCTGGCCGCCTTCTCCATGGCTCGCGCGTGCTCGAGGGTCGTCGCCAGCGGCTTTTCCATCATGACGTGGATGCCTCTGCGGGCACATGCCTCGACGACCTTCAGGTGCTCCAGCGTGTCGGTGAAAACGACGACGGCCTGCGGTCTGGCCGCGTCGAGCATCTGCTCCAGATCGCGGAACCAGATGGATTCCGGAAACTTGTGCTGCGTTCCATATCGTCGGAGCAGTTCCTCACGCGGCTCGGCCATGCCGACGATCTCGATATCCGTTCGTCTGGCGCCATCCTGGAGAAAGCCCCACACATGGCCGTGAACCAGGCCGACCACGCCGAGCCTGAGGTGGGCTTCGGTCCTCTGGACGGCCGGCTGCGATTGCGGCGGCTTGGCGCTGGCACCACAGACCGCAATCGCAACGATCAGGATCAGGAAACAACTGCACAGCCGTCTGGTCATCGATCACCTCTCCATTGCCGCAAGCCGGTCTCTCCGCGCGAGACAGCCTTGCAGTCGATCATTGTCATCTCCCGGACCACTTGTAGCCGCACGACAAGGTGTGGTGACCGGCGCCGACTTCCTTGCGGCTGCCGTCGGGGCCAACGAGTGTCGCTGTGACTACCTCCGGGACCTCAGCATGAAGCTCGAACTTGCCGTCGGCCACCTTCCACGAGCTCGATATCCGGCCGGCAGGGCTGGCGAAGCTTGCCTTCGCCTGTTCGAGCGGGCCGGGCACGGGGGCGATCAATATGCGTTTCCATCCGATGTCGCCGGGCTGCTGGCGGATGCCCGCGACGTAGCCGTAGTACCACTCCATGATATGGCCGAGCATGCAGTGATTGAGCGACTGATAGCCGTCGTTCATCGCGTCCCACGTCTCGGGCATGGCGGTCAATCCCTTTTTGAGGATGCCGCCGTAGCTGCCCAGGCTGTCGCGGGAGTACACGCGATGCAGAACGTCGGAACGGCCGGCCTCGGCCAGTGCGCGGATAAAGAAGACGTGGCCGACGTCGCCCGGTGTCTGCTGCCAGCCGCGTTTCCGCAGATCGTCAATCACGGCATCGAGCACGGCCTTCTTGTCGGCCTCTGGAACGAGCCCGGCCGCCATGGAAATGGTATGGGCGCACTGGCAGGAGCCCCGATTGCCAAAGACCTTCTTCGCCGGGTCGTAGAATTTCGCCAGGAAGGCCGTTGCCGTTTTCTCGCGGAGGGCGCGATAACGTTGGATGTCGTCGGCCTTTCTCAGAACTTCGGCCGCTTGGATCACCGCGTCGATGCACATGACCTGGACGGCAGTTGCGGTGAGGTCCTGCGGGGTGAAGCGGCTCGGGCCGGGCGGCTGGCCGTGGCCGTAATCGTACCAGTCGCCGAGGCCGGCCGGGGCGATGCCATCCGTGGATGTCGAGGCGACGAAATCAACGAACCGCCGCATGCAGTCGTAGTTGTCGCGGAGGATCTTCGGATCGCCATACCAGACATAGTGGTGCCAGGGGAGCAGGGCGCCGGCCGCGCCCCACTCGACCGTCCAGTGGAACCCTCCGGGAAAACGCGTGCCCGGGTAGGATGGGGCTACGGTCAGGATACGGCCGGAGGGTTCCTGGGCGTCGCGGATGTCACGGGCGATCTTGGCGAACCACTCGCGGCAGTCGTAGCGGTAGCTGAAAGTCGGTGCCAGGAGGTACGCACACTCCAGCCAGCCGAGCTTTTCGCGGTGCGGGCAGTCAGTCATGACGTAGGTCATGTTGGAGCGCATGGCCCAGTCGACGAGGCGATGCGTGGCGTTGTGGAGCCGGCTCGAGGTCTCGAACTGGCCGACCTCCGGCAGGTCGGTCCGTACGTGGACCATTTCCATGCGACGGATCACGGGCAGGTTTTGCGGATTCGCCTGGCCCTCGGGCACTGCCCCGGTCAGCTCGATGCCCTGAAACCCGTGGTAGTGGAAGAGCCACTGGTGCGTCTCCGGGCCGCCGCCCTTGAGGGTGTATTTGAACAGGGCAGGAGCCCCCCAGCGCGGCTTCATGAATTCGCCCTGTTCGGTGCGATATTCGGAGGGCTGGACGGTAAAGCTCTGGCCGGTCTGGCCGTCAACCGTGAATCGCAGGATGGCGGATGCGTTCTGGCCGAAGAACACGTGAAACACGCCCGGCCCCGCGGGGACGATGTCCTTTGCCGGGAAGACCTCTTTTTCGCGGATCGGTGGCCAGAACTGCTTTGCGAGCTTGCCCGGGGGCGCATTCGTCGGGACAGCCGGAGCCCATGTCTTGTCGTCAAAACCGGGCTGATCCCAGCCGGGCGGTTCAAGGCGAGCGTCGTAGTCCTCGCCGCCAAAGATGTGGCTGAAGGTGACCGGTCCGGCGGTCGTTTTCCAACTGCCGTCCGAAACGATGCGAGTCGTGCCGCCATCGGCTGTCTTGGTCTCCAGGTCGACCCACAGCAGGAACGGCGTGCCGAAGTTCGTTTCGGCCCCACCCTTCTGGTATCTGCCCGGCGGCGACGGCGGGCTATACCAGAAGGAGTTGCCGAGCATGACCCCCAGGCAGTTGTCGCCTTTCCGCAGCAGCGCGGTCACGTCGAATTCCTGCCAGTAGATGGTCTTGTCATACTGCGACCACGGCTGGTTGATCAGCGAGTCGCCTGCCCGCTTGCCGTTGACCCGCAATTCGAAATGGCCCAGGCCCACGATGCGCGCAACCGCCCTGGCGGGAGCGGCCGGGACGGTGAAGTCCTTGCGGAGCAGAGGGCATTTCGGCGTGGCGACGGTGATCCAGGTCGGATCGACCGCCGACGATGACTCGGTGAAAACCAGAACGCAGACGACGGCCATCGCCTTCCAGCAGCCAACTCGTGCAGACCACGAATTCATGCGCAAGTCCTTTCTCCTTGTCCTCTGACGGTTCAACACGTTGAGCAGCGCCTCATTTAACGTCCACGCTCGGCCATCGCTCCCTCACTCCTCGCGGCCGGCCTCGGGGACGCGAATCCAGCGGCGCAGCGTGATCAGTCCCAGCGGACAGATGGTGGTAATCAGGGCGATGATCAGCCACATGGTCTGGGAGTCCCGCGCGCCGGTCTCCGGGCAATAACTCTCGAGCATCGCGCCGGAGAACACGCCGATGAAGAGCTTGGCGAGGAAGAAGGGCACGTATGAGAGGGCGCTGTAGGACGCTTCCTGTCCCTTGGGCGCGATCGCGGCGGCGTATTCATACACGCGGGGCGAGTAGACGGCCTCGCCGATCGAGAGGACCACGACGTAGAGGAAGATCATGACGTACCAGGGGTTCACGTCGCCGGACAAGCCGAGATACCAGTGGGCGCTCCAGCGAACCAGCGCGCTGTCCGCGATGGTTTGAAACCACCCCGTGGGCAAAGCCATGATGAAGCCCGCCGCCGCGGAGATGGCCCCGCCGAGAATGACCATTCGGTACGCCGCGCTCTTCTGGGACAAGGCCCCCACGATCGGCACCAGTAAGATGATCAGCACGGAGTTGATGGCCGGCAGCCGGCCGACGGGAGCACCTTCGCCCAGTTCGCGAATGCCGAACTTGGGGTAGGCATAGTACATCCACATGAAGATGAGCTTCACGAACGCGATGAGCATCAGGAAGGCCAGGAGCTTGTAGAATCCGTCCTGGCGGGCCATCTTCGCGAAGTTCCGGCCAGTGTCGTAGAGTGTCCGGCGTACGGTGGTGACAATGGCGCCCCAGATGCCGGGTGCGACGCCGCCACCCACGGGAGAGCCGCACTCGGGACACGTCCCGCTGACGTCTCCCGTCAGGTTGTAGCCGCAGCCCGCGCAGGTCGGGGAAAGCGGTGTCGGCCTGTCGGCATCCAATCTGACGCCTTCATCGGTGGCCTCAGCACCCTCGCGTATGCCCCAGTAAATAACGGGAAGCAGCAACAGCTCGATGAGAAAGCTGATGAGGAACAGCACCTGGTACGTCGTAATCGAAGCCCCGATGAGCGGGAGGGTCAGGTGGCCGCGCTCTCCCATGTGCGCTCGCACGAGATCGAAGAGGAAATAGGCGACGAAGAACCCGACGTTCATCATCACGTAGAACATGGAGAAGGAGATGGATCGCTGTTTCGTCGTGGAGTATCGGCGGATGGCGGCAACCAGAACCGGCGTGCCCAGGGCTTCGCCAACGGCAAGGGGAATCAATCCCCCCGCAAGTGCCAGCCACTTCACTGTCGCGAAGGTCATCACCGCCCGGGCGAGAATGCAGACCAGCACGCCCAAGAGGAACGTCCGGCGCAGGCCGATGGCATCGGTCAGTGATCCGACGAGGATGGTAAACACCGTCATCGAGGCGGACCAGAAGAAAACCATGTAGCCTGCCCATCGATCGTCAAACCCGAGAGTTGATGAAAGCCAGAGCACGAGGGTGACATTCATCACTTGGTAGGCCGCAACGGCCAGCAGCTTGATGGCAAACGTGAACCAGAGCTCGGGTATCGCCCCTTTCAGGACGGTAAACCGGCCGAGAAAGCTCACCCGTTCCCGTGCGATGTCGGCCATCAGCATCTTCCTCTCACCGTGGTCATGCGGATCGGTCGCGGCAGGCAGAATCTCGTCGCTGCCGTGTTGTTCAGAGAATAACGCTTTCAGCGGATTTGCACCAGTCGGCGGGAATGGTCGACGGGCGTTGAGGCTGGCCCGCTGCTTGTCGGCGTGAGATGCCGCAATCGCACGCAGGACCGCCAGCGGTTACCATCTCGGAGACGCTTCTTTTCAACAAAGGGACACGCACATGCACAGACATCTGATCAGTTGGTCGGCGATGATCCTCACGACCGCCTCGGCAGCCCCGGCGGTATCACCTGAGCCCTGGGAACTGGCCCAGACCCATCGCTGGGCGACGGCCAGGTTTGCCGGCCTGGACGAGCCGCAGACGAACCCCGCGGGTTTGACCGTCCTGGCCAACCACGATCCCGTGCAACGCAACGCCCGGGCCGGCAAGCCCATGCGGCTGGCGGGCAAGAGCTACACCCGCGGCCTCTACTGCCACGCCAACAGCAAGATCGTGGTTCGACTGCCGGAGCCGGGGGAGACGTTCACGGCCATCGCGGGCGTTGACTCCAACGATCAGACTTCCGGGGGCCGGGGCAGCGTGGTGTTCTCGGTCACGGTGGACGGCAAACAGGTTGAGCGCACCGCGATATTAAAGGAAGGCATGGCCGTAGTGCCCGTAACGGTCGATCTGGGCGGAGTCAGCGAGTTCGTGCTCGAAATCTCCGATGCGGGCGACGGCATTTCCTGCGACCAGGCCGACTGGGCCGATGCCAAGGTGACCCTCCGCAACGGCCGCGAGATCTGGCTGGGCGACATGCCGATTCACAGCCAGACGCTCGCACCCGTGAACACGGACCTGCCCTTCTCATTCAAGTACGGCGGCAGGCCCTTCGCCGATCTGCTGAAGGACTGTAAAGTGGAACGCACCCGCAAACCGCTTGGCGACCAGAGAACAGAACACCTGCTTGTCTGCACAGAGCCGCAGAACGGCCTCGTGGTCCGCTGCATGGGCGTCGAGTACGGCGACTATCCGACGATCGAATGGACGCTCTATTTCAAGAACACTGGCAAGGCCGACACGCCTATCGTGTCTGAGATACAGGCTCTGGACATCCGCACGGGAGACCATGCACAAGGTAATCCCGTGCTCCACCATTATCGCGGCACGCCCTGCACGGCCACCGACTATGAGCCGCTGGCGACCGTTCTGGGCCCCAAGTCAGCCAAGCGGATATCAGCGGCGAACGGCCGTCCGACCAACAGTGATCTGGCCTATTTCAACCTCGAATGGGCGGGCGAGGGACTCATTCTCGCCGTGGGCTGGCCCGGACAGTGGGCGGCCGAGTTCGGCCGTGACGACGGCCCCGGTGTGCGAATCCGGGCCGGCCAGGAATTGACCCATTTCGCCCTGCATCCCGGCGAGGAGGTCCGCACGCCGCTGATCGTGTTGCAGTTCTGGTCGGGTGACCATATCCGTTCCCAGAACATCTGGCGGCGTTGGATGCGGGCCCACAACCTGCCCCGTGCGGGCGGCAAGCCGCTGCAACCGCAGACAGCCGCGTGCAGTTCGCACCAATTCGGCGAAATGATTCACGCCAACGAGGAGAACCAGAAGTTCTTCATCGATCGCTACGTCGAGGAACGCCTGCCGCTGACCTACTGGTGGATGGACGCCGGATGGTATCCGAACGACAAACGGTACAGTGAGGCCGGCTGGCCGAACACCGGGACATGGGAAGTGGACCGCAAGCGCTTCCCGAACGGCTTTCGGGCCATCACCGATCACGCCAGGGCCAAGGGCATCAAATCCATCGTCTGGTTCGAGCCCGAGCGGGTGACTCCCGGCACCTGGCTCTGGCGGCAGCATCAGAACTGGTTGCTCGGCCCCAAGGCCGATCCCAACCAGGATGTGGCCGACACCCAGGGGCCGCGTGATAAGCTCCTGGACCTGGGCAACCCCGAGGCCCGCGGTTGGCTGACGAATCACGTCGATGGTCTGTTGCGTAACGAGGGCATTGACCTCTACCGCCAGGACTTCAACACCGACCCGCTGGACCGCTGGCGAGCGAACGACGCCCCGGATCGACAGGGGATTACCGAAATTCGCTACGTGACCGGATACCTGGAATACTGGGACGAGTTGCGGCGCCGGCACCCGGACATGCTCATCGACTCGTGCGCCAGCGGCGGGCGGCGGAACGATCTCGAAACGCTGCGACGGGCGGTGCCGCTGCTGCGAAGCGACTATCTCCTCGAACCCGTCAGCCAGCAGAACCACACCTACGGCATCTCGTTCTGGTATCCGTTCTACGGCACCGGCATGACCCGCGAAGGGCTGTACGAGTCGCGAAGCTGCTTCTGTCCGCACATCACATTCTGCTACGATATGCGCGACCGCAATTACGACTATGAACGGGCCAGGCGAGTCGCCAGCGAGTGGCAGCGGGTTGCCCCGTTCATGCTCGACGGTGACTACTACCCTCTCATGCCGTACGGCTCGGCGAACGACATCTGGATGGCATGGCAGTTCGACGTGCCCGAAGAAGGCGAAGGTCTTGTCCAGGCGTTCCGGCGCGGCGACAGTATCTACGAGTCCGCCCGGCTGAGGCTCAACGGGCTCCGCGCGGACGCCGACTACCTGCTGACGAATTGTGATGAAACGGCCCCGAGTCGCGCGAACGGGCGTCAACTCATGGAGGAGGGTCTGTTGATCACCCTGAAAAGCAGGCCCGACTCGGCCATCGTTGCGTACAAGATCTCTCGTGAATGAGGCAGAATGCCCGAACCAGGGCGTAACGGTGTTCAGCACACCGCGAATCCGGGCTGTATGAATTGACCGCGTGAGAAAGGCGCACTCTGGCCGGGGTTCGTGTATACTACCGCCCTTTACAGACTGTGAGGAGACCGCCACGAGCCCCGGTTCGTGCACGACAGAATGAGCGATTTGCAGAAAACACAGGCGACCGGTAAGAGTGCAGACGAAAGACCGCCCGCAAGACTCCATGTGATACTTGCCCGGGATATGCCCCTGGGTATCGTTTTTCGGCGCGGGCCGTCCAAGCAGGTCTGCGCGATTGGGTGGAATCGGGCCGACGACACCTTTATTGTCGGCCAGTGGTTCAAAGGTCGGATCTACGAGCGGCGCAGCGACCTGTCACCTGACGGGCGACACCTGATCTACTTCGCGTTGAAGGGCCATCCGGGCTCCAATAAGAGCATATCCGTGACCGCCATCTCGAGGGCCCCCTATCTCAAAGCCATCGGCACGTGGGAGAAGGCCGACAGCCGATACGGGGGCGGTTTGTTCATCGATCAACACACGTACTGGATCAACGATGATCGCGGTCACCGACCGGTCACGGTTCCACGGGAACTCAAGAAGGTCGCCCACTACCGGGGTGAAAACACGTTCGGCAGCGATTGCCCTGGCGTGTATTTTCTGCGTCTGCAGCGGGACGGCTGGACGCTGAAGGGGTGCCAGGACGTCGCCGAGGGACGGCGCGTCGGCGTTTTCGAGAAACCCGCCGGTCCGGGATGGGTGCTTCGCAAGACCGCCTATATGACTCCCTCTAATCTGCCCGATGCGAACGAACTCATCAGCAGCACCAGCGGAACGCAGCTTCCCATCGCCGAGTGGGAGTGGGTGGACGTCGACCGGACCCGCCTTGTCTGGGGCGTCGGGGGCAAGCTCTTTGCCGGCCGGCTGGCGGACGACGGGCTGCACGACGAGCGACAGCTCTTCGACTTTAATCCGCTGGCATTCGTGCAGCGCCCCGCACCCTATTGAGAACTCCGAAGCGAATAAACCCGCGAACTTCCACCGGAGAAACCATGCGAGCAACCATCATTCTGACGGTATGTTTGTCATCCTGCCTGCTGCTTCCCTGGGCGACGGCCGCCCAACCAGCCACCCAGCCCTCGGAATACAACGCGGGCACGCCCTGGCCGGCAACGGACGCACTCGGCCGCAAGCTGCCCATGCCCGATGAGGTCGGGCCATCGCGGGCAAGCCGCTTCGTGGGCATCTTCTATTTCCTCTGGCTCAACGAGCGGCAGAACAAGAGCCCGCACTGGAATGGTCCGTATGACGTGTCGAAGATCCTGGCCAGGGATCCCGACGCGTTGAAGAAACCCGATTCACCGTTGTGGGGGCCGATCGGGCGTTCGCACTATTGGGGCGAGCCGCTATATGGCTACTATCTCAGCACCGATCCCTGGGTGCTTCGTCGCCACGCCCAGCTCCTGGCCGACGCAGGCATTGACACACTCATTTTTGACACCACCAACGCCATCACTTACCGCGACGTTTACATGAAGCTCTGCGAGGTGTTTGCGCAGGTGCGCCGGGAAGGCGGACAGACGCCGCAGATCGCGTTCATGGTCAACACCGAGGCGGGAAAGACCGCCCTGCAACTGTACAAGGACCTCTACCAGCCGGGGCTGCATCGTGAACTGTGGTTCCGCTGGCAGGGCAAGCCGCTGCTGATTTGCGACCCGGCCCAGGCCGGCCCCGAGCTGCGAGAGTTCTTCACCCTCCGCGGGGCACACTGGCCCTTCGAGATCGTCAACACTCCCTATGCCTGGCACTGGGAGGCCGCTTATCCGCAGGTTTACGGCTACACCGACGATCCGAAGAAACCGGAGCAGGTCAACGTGGCCATCGCTCAAAACCTGCGGATCAGCGACGGCTATCCCACGAATATGAGCAACGGCGATGCTCGTGGGCGAAGTTTTCACAATGGGAAGATGGATACCACCCCGGGCGCGGTCAACTACGGGTACAACTGTGAGGAGCAATGGAAGCGGGCACTTGAGCTCGACCCGCCGTTCGTGATGGTAACGGGATGGAACGAGTGGATTGCCGGCCGCTGGGGCAAGAAAGACGGCCCCATCGTCTTCGTGGACCAGTTCAGCCAGGAATACAGCCGCGACATTGAGCCCATGAAGGGCGGGCACGGTGACAACTACTACTGGCAACTGATCGCCCATGTCCGTCGCTACAAGGGGGCTCCCCCGCTACCGGAGGCGTCGGCACCGGCTTCGATCCGGATTGGCGACGGCTTCGAGCAGTGGAAAGGCGTGGGGCCGGAGTTCCGCGACCATGTCGGCGAAACAACAGCACGCGATTTTGAGGGGGCCGGCGGTTTGCGCTACACCAACCGCACTGGCCGCAACGATCTGGTTGCGGCCAAGGTGGCCAGGGACGCGCACAACGTTCATTTCTACATATCCACCCGCGATCCGATCACACCGCGCAGCGATGCCAACTGGATGTGGCTGCTGATCGATGCGGACCAGAACGCCGCGACGGGCTGGGAGGGCTTCGACTACATCGCGAACCGGACGGTCGAGGCTGACGGCGCAACCTGGCTCAAAAAGAACGACGGCGGCTGGCAATGGAAGAAATCAGCGAAGCTGCAATGCGAGACGAAGGATCGCGAGTTTCACGTATCGATCCCGCGATCGGCTCTTGGGCTGGCCGATGGCAGCTCTGACCTGTCAATCGACTTCAAGTGGGCTGACAACCTCCGGCGGCCCGGCGACATCATGGACGTCTACACCAGCGGCGACGTGGCTCCCGAGGGGCGGTTCAAATACCGCTATGACGGCCGGTAAAACGCTCCGATCCTGGCGACACCTTGCACTGTGTGGCCGCCAGCGCAGGCCCGGCCGGCAGCACGCCGGGCTCTCCTGCCCGCCCAAAACCGGTGGGGTGAAAACCACCCCTGAGCGACGATTAAACCCCCGTGGTCCGGCCCAGGCGTGCGGCCTAGGATTCCCAACATCGCGTGTAGCGATGGGAAACGGATTCCGAGGAGGTTGTGATGTCGAGAAGATCCAGCGTACTTGCTTTAGTGGCGATCCTGCCCGTCATCGGATGCGGGGCGTTTTCTCCCCCTCTCGACACCGTCGATTCGGTGGACCTGACTCAGTACGCGGGGCTCTGGTACGAGGTTGCCAGCTACCCCGCGCCATTTCAGGCAGGGTGTACCGGGACAACAGCCGAGTACACACTCCTGGACGACGGCCGCGTGGGGGTGGTGAATACGTGCAACAAAGGCTCGCTGGACGGGCCTGTCGATCGAATCGAGGGCACCGCCCGAGTGCCCGATCCCGCGGAGAGCGCCAAGCTCAAGGTGAGATTCTTCCCATTATTCGAGGCGGACTACTGGGTCATCGATCTGGGGCCCAACTATGAGTATGCCGTGGTGGGCGAGCCAAGCCGGAGGTTTCTGTGGATTCTGAGCCGAACGCCAACTCTGGATGAAGCCACCTATCAGGACATCCTGAGCCGACTTCCAGACCTGAACTACGACCCCGACAGACTCGTCAGGACGGTCCAGCCGAGTGAGTGAGCGCCGACCGGCCACAAGAGTCCGATTCATCCCCTGTGTGTTTCCCTTGTGCCCCTTTTGCCGTCGTCGCGGCGGACCGGTTTCGCTCCTGACGGCCGGCGTTGTTCAACTCCGTCAAGGTCATCCAACCTGACGGACTAGCCAGTTGTGGAGGGCTGTCACGAAGTCAGCGTGGGCGTGCCGCTCGAGCCACGGATAGTGACCGCATTGCGGGAATTCGTGGTACTCCAACTGGGGCATGTGCGGCAGCAGACTCTCGAAGATCATACGGCCGGGATGAGGGTCTTCGGCCCCGTGCAGCATGATCGCGGGGCAGCGGATGCGCGAGAACGCGGCCGGGTAAACGCCCTCGTATTGGAGTCGCACCATATCCGCCCAGGACTCCTCAAACGCACCCGCATCATAGCTTGCAGTCTCGTCTTCATGCGGAAGCAGGTCAACCGAGTGAAGCGGGAGGATCTGTCCGGCGATCATTCGCATTCGCAGGTCCGGGTCCGGATACCGTGCGGCCAGGTCGTTCCAGAGGCCTTCGAATGAAAAGCCAGGCCCGGCACGGCGCTGGAGGTTCTCCTGGAGGTGGCGTCGCGAGGCAAGGTCGAACGTGCCGCAGCCGATGAGGACGATCGCAGCAGCGCACTGAGGGTGGGCGGCGGCAAAGGCCAGGGCCAGCATGGCTCCCCACGAGTGGCCGACGAGGACGGGGCAACGACCTTCGCAGAGTCTGTCGATCAGGTCCTTCATGTCCTGGATATGACGAGCCACCGTGAGTGGTACGAGGCCGCTGCTGCGTTGAAACGGTTCGATGACGCGACATGCGTCGGTCAGGGTGCGGGCCAGGGTGGCCATATAGCCCGGTGCGCCAGGCCCTCCGTGCAACAAGGCCACGAGCGGGCCTGAGGCACCGTACTGGCGGAACGAAATCAGCGGCAATGTGCTTTGGTCAGCCATCGTCGACCGGCCATCGTCACCGACGGTTCACTTGAGGTCAACACGCTCATTCAGTTGACAGTGACGAGCACTGCCGGCTTAATGCTATGACATCACGTGATCCACAAGACCGAGTCCTTGGCGTACCGGGATAGCCGAAAGGATGACCATATGAAGAGGTTGACCAGGAAGGCATCTCATCACAACACGATCATATTCCTGTCGTGCGGTTTGCTCATTTCCACGACCGCGATAGCTGTGGCAGCCGAAGCACCCTCGACGCAACCGGCAGCCAACATCGCTCTGGGAGCCAAATACACGCTTTCGCCCCAACCCAACTATGTCCACTGCACCGAGCCTGACGACGCCACGCAGTTGACCGACGGGCGGCTTGCCGAGGGGCACTTCTGGACCCAGAAGGGGACTGTCGGCTGGCGGTCCGTCCCGTATGTGACGGTCACGGTCGATATGGCTAGAGTCGAGCCGATCTCGGGGGTGTCCTGGCGCACGGCGGCCGGAGCGGCGGGTGTCTCATGGCCGGCGGCCATCCGGATTCATGTCAGTGATGATGGAAAGACATACCACGATGTCGGCGACCTGGTGAGGCTCGATGAGTCTGAACCGCCGGCGCCCAGCGGCTATGCGGTTCGGACGCTGGCGACGCACAAGCTCCGGACGCACGGCCGGTACGTCCGTTTCATGGGAATCCCGTTCGGGGCTTATCTGTTTGTCGATGAGGTTGAGGTTTTTCGCGGTCCGGACTCGCTTCTGCAAGCATCGGCCGGCGGCACTCCGGTCAAGAGTCTGGAGGAAGCCCGCAACCATTGGCGAATGGAGTCGGCCATTCGAAAGCGATTCGAGGCCGACGCCGCTGGACTGGCGAAAGTCATCGGCGCATCCAGCCTGCCTGCGGTGGCGAAAGAGAATCTGAGCAAACATGCGACTGAGATCCGGGATGACCTGTTGAGCACTCCGAGCGCACAACAGGTCCCGGCGTTTCGTGCGACCCTTCCATTCGACGACCGCCATGCAGATCTCTTCAGCACCCAGGCGCGGATGTGGAAGGAAACGGGACACGCTCCACTGGTCGCCTGGACGGCGTGTCCCTGGGATCCCCTGGAGTTGTTTCCATCCGCCCTTCCGTCCGCGGCCGGGCACATCGAAGTTCACACGATGCGAGGCGAGTTCAGATGCGCCGCCTTCAATCTGGCCAACACGACGGACAAACCCATGCAGGTATCGGTTCGATTTGGGGGAATTCCGGAGGCTCCGTCGCCCTCGTACGTGGCGGTGCATGAGGTTCCGTGGACAGATACTGTTTCGGGCCAACCGGTCGCCGCCGCGCTGCCGGATGCCCCACGCACTGCCGACGGCTGGCAGGTGAGGGTGCTGCCCGGTCTGGTCCAGCAGGTCTGGCTGACCTTTCACGTCACCGACCTGCCCGCGGGTGAACACCGGGGTGACGTGGTGGTTGCGGCCAAGGGCAGCGCCGAGTTGAGACTGTCGCTGCGCCTTCACGTGTACCCGCTTTCCTTCCCCGCGAGGACGACTCTCTGGGTCGGCGGCTGGAGCTATACAGACGGCCCCGGTGTCTACGCGATCACGCCCGCCAATCACAAGGCATTCGTGCAGCACCTGCGAAGTCGCTTCGTCAATGCCCCATGGGCGACGGCGGCGGTGATGAGCGCCTTCACGTTCGGTGAGGGCAACCCGCTCAAGATTGAATTGGATACACGACGCTTCGACGAGTGGCTGGAGCAGTGGCCGGATGCGGCGGCGTACATGGTCTTCTCGGCCGTGGGTGACACGTTCGCCGGTGCGAAGATCGGGACGGAAGCCTTCACCCAGCGAGTCGGGATCTGGATTTCCGCGTGGGTCAGGCATCTGGAAACACGCGGCGTGCAGGCCGATCGGCTCGGACTTTTACTGGTCGACGAACCCAGGGCCCATGAGCACGATGACGTCATCATTCCGTGGGCCAAAGCCATCCGAGCGGCCGAACCACGGGTGCGCATCTGGGAGGACCCGATCTACCACAAGCCTGCCGACGGCCGGCCGGAGATGTACGAATTGAGCCATATCCTGTGCCCCAATCGCCCGATGTGGCTGGCTGCTGACAAATCATTCGCCGAGTTCTATCTCGACCAGCAGAAACGCGGCCGGACGCTGCAGCTCTACTCCTGCTCGGGGCCGGCGCGGCTGCTGGATCCCTACTCCTACTACCGCCTCCAGGCGTGGCACTGCTGGAAGATCGGAGCGACCGGCTCATTCTTCTGGGCTTTCGGCGACACCGGCGGGACGCCGTCGTCCTGGAACGAGTATCTGGCCGCCTCCGGACCGTATACTCCCCTGTTCCTCGACGCTCAATCGGTCACGGCAGCCAAGCAGATGGAGGCGATCCGCGAGAGCGCCGAGGATTACGAGTACTTTGTCATGCTGCGCACGGCCGTGGACAGGGCATCCGCGGCCGGCAAGAGCGGGACGGCCATCGACCAGGCACGGTCGCTGCTCCAGAACGCCGCCGGTGAGGTCTTGGATGCCCAGGGCGTCAACGATCTCGGCTGGCTCGCCCCGAAGGACCGGGCCAAGGCCGACGCCGTCCGCGTTCGGCTGCTGCAGGCCCTCGTTGAACTGACTTCCGCCAACTGACCGGCATCGACCGTCGCTTACAGGTCCGGCTGGGCACTTCGCTGCCAACCGAGCAGCGGTGCCACACACGCCCGGGCAGAACAGTCCCAGGCAGCCCGCCTTGGCGTTGCGCCGGGGCTCAGCCGCTGCACTGGTTCGCCCAGAGCTCCGCTCAGGCTGCTTCGACTCGCCACCCACCGAAGCCTCCCGCGCAAAGAATCGACCCGCTTCACACGCCCGGCCGATGCTGAGCGAGCGAAGCGAGTCGAAGCACTCCCCGAGTAGGACTCGAACCTAATACGGCTTTTGTAAGATATTGTTAATAAATAACTTACAAGAGGTCATTTTCAGATTTTGTCAGACTTTTTGTCAGCCCTTGGGGCAATTTCCCGACCTCTCGGTATGAGTGCCTCCGTGTTGATGGTTAGCCTTATGCACATCTCCCGAGGGCAGAGAACGCATCGGTGGTCCCTGGACATGCTGGCCCGCGACAAGGGGTTGACGGGGCTGATCCTGCCCCGCGAGAACGCCCCCGAAGCGGCCGTGGTCGAGGAGATCGAAGTCATCGGCATCGGCACGCTGGCCGAGGCGGTCGGCTTCCTCACCAGCCAGCTTCCACTGGAACCCACGGTCATCGATATCAACGCCGTCTTCGCCAATGCCTCGCGCTATGAAGAGGATTTTTCAGAGGTCCGCGGCCAGGAGTCGGTCAAGCGGGCGGTGACCGTGGCCGCGTCCGGCGGACAAGCGCCAGGAACACCCTTAACTGAAGCAACCACAAGGCGTTACGGGCCGGATCTGTCATTTCTCACACTCTCAGACTGTTCTTTCGTCCCTTTGGTTCTCCGATTGGGCGCGGCTCGGGCGCCAGCTGAGCCGGCTTTCTGTAGAGACGAGTCTCCCAACCAGTCGCTGATCCGGGTACGATTCCCCAATCCGGGCTGATCAAGACCTCATCCGCCGCGGGGGTGGCTTCTGAATCCCGGCTGAAGCGCGAGAAGTAGTCCTTCGCGAGAATCGAAAGCGGACTGGCCGTGTTGGCGTCGAGCCAGCCTTCCTGGTGATGTCCCCCCATCTGTAAAAGGGCATCCAGGGCAGCGTCGATATCGCGCACGCGCGTGCCGGCAGTCGGCGCGGAGGTGGGCTGAGCCGCCGCGCATGCACTGACGCAAAGCATCATTGCCAGTATCAGCAGCCTCACCAGGATCAGGCGTCGCATCGATTGCGTTTTCATCATCGATCAGGGCAGAGACGCCACATAGTCTTCTTTAATGAGTCCATCGGTCCTTCCTTCTGGATCCACAATCGCTCTCAGGACGCAGCGGGATGGCAAAGCGAGCAAAGAGACTCAAGCTACGGTTGTGACTTGGCTCAAGCGTGCCTCGTCCCAACGTCGCAAACCAATGTCCATCAACCCCGGCCTCACCCGGGAATTCCCGACAGCGAGGCAGGTCCTGCCGTGAACACACACCTCAGAATAAGCGAGCGGCGAGGACCCGTTAGCCGGCGCGGGCTATTCCAGCATGATCGTGACCGCGGCACGCTTCCGGAAGATCCCAAGGGACGGTGAACTGACTGTTGGAGTCGGTTTCAAACTGGTCCAGCGCGGGCGAGTAGGTGCGGACCTGTATCTGGCAAGAAGATGGTACGAACCGGATCAGCCGGAGCCAGCCGTCGCCGCCGTTTTCCCGCTTCTGGTAATCGGCCAGCATTTCCAGGACGCGGTTGCCCGCGTTGTTCCTCGATACCTGGTGGTACTCATCGGTGCGGCCCTCGTGTCCGCAGAGGATCATGAAGATCTGGGGGTTGGGACGGATCAACTTGTTCCATAGCTCTTCCCCGGAATTACCGCGATTGTTCAGTGCCGGCTTGGGGTTTCGCGTGATTCCGTCGCGACCCTTGAGATAGGCGTGTGTCGAGACGACGGCGGCGCGGTCCGGATGCTTTCTCAAGACGTCGATCGCCCACTCGATCGTCGGATCAGGCACATCGATTTCCAGGTGGAGGATCACGAAATCAACGCCGCCACCGGAGAACAACTGGTAGGAATTCAGCTTGTTCTCGGACGCACCACCGTACCAGGGTCGGCCTTTGTAGCGATCCGGGCCGAAGTATTTGACGAACGCGACGGCGCTCGACCGGCTTTCATAGTCGTGGTTGCCGATGGCGACGCCGTAGGGAACGACGTTGTCGAGCACCGCCATGGCCTTGTCGGCGACATCCCACTGCTTGGGGTCTTTGACGCAATCGTTGACGATGTCGCCAACCTGCGTGACGAACTTGATGTTCTCGCGGTCGCGATTCGCCTTGATCCAGCGCGTCTGGGCGGAGAACAGGTCGGGATGGGCCTTGCTGTAGATCTGCGTGTCGGGCAACATCACGATGGCGAACGCACCGCGGTCGGGGCCGGTCTTCGGACCGGCGCAACCGGCAACCGCGATTGCCAGCGCAAGCACGACAGGCGCGAACAGGCGGAAATGCGCCCCGGAATACAGGCTCTTCGCGTATAAATGCATGTGTCCTCCCTTTCGTCAGCTTCAACCGGCAAGAGCGACGGTAGCTGGCGTGGGCTGGCACTGGGCCGGTAGCACCAGCGGCACGACGAACTGACTGTCCTCATCGGTTTCAAACTTGTCCAACGCGGGCGAGTACGTCCGCACCTGGATCTCGCGGCGGAGCGGTACGAATCGGATGAGCCGCAGCCATCCGTCGCCGCCGTTCTCGCGTCCCTGGTAATCGGCAAGCATCTCGAGGACGACGGCGCCGGCATCATTGCGCGAGATCTGCCGATACTCGCAAAGGCGGCTCACGTGCCCGCACAGCACCATGAACACCTGCGGCTGGCGGCGAATGAACTTCTGCCAGATGTCCTCGCCCGCGTTCCCATCTTTGCGGTATTCTCGCTTTGTTTCGCGGCCGCCGTCACGCCCGCTGTGCTTCATGTAGGTGTGGATGCTGACGATGACGGTGCGCGTGGGATGCTTCTCGAGCACGCTGGTCGCCCAGGCCAGTGCATCATCGGGCGCATCGACCTCGAGAAAAAGCATGAGCAGGTCGATGCCGCCTGCCGACAGCAGGTGATACGAATTCAGGCCGTTCGGTGACGCGCCGCCGTAGCCCGGCCGGCCTTTGAACCGCCGCTCGGGATTGAAATGCTGCAGGTACATGGTGGCGACGCCCTTTTTCACGCCGTCGTCGCTGTCGTAGTCGTGGTTGCCGATGGCCACCCCATACGGCACGACGCCATCGAGGACCGCCATCGCCTCGTCGGCGGTCTTCCACTCTGAGGGCTTCTTGCTGCGGTTTTGAACAAGATCGCCCACATGTGTCACGAAGACGATGCTCTCCTTGTCGCGGTTCTTTCTGATCCACTCGGTCTGGGCGAAGAACAGGTCGGGCCGGTTCTCGCTGTAACGCTGCGTGTCCGGAAGCATGACGATCGTGAACGGGCCGCGGTCTGCAACGGACGATGGGCTGACGCATGAAGCTCCGATAACCAGGATCATCATGCCCATGAGCCGAACATAGCCGGATGAGAGAAGCTGAACAGGACGACGACATCTGGCGGTGATAGCGATCATGTTGTTTCCACCTTCTCAATGGTAATTGGATATGACTCGAGGGCATCCCTGACTTCAGAAAGACGAGGTCGGCGCGTCACCGGTACGGCGCCTCAAGGCGGCTGGGCTGGAGGATGGGAGGTGGCGAGCGAACGCACCTTGAGCCGCCAGGTGATCATCTCATCCAGCAATGCAGCAGCCAGTGAGGCAGGTAGAGCCTGTCTGCCTCGGGCGACACAACTCTGCAGGATCTTCTCACTGGCTTGCATCTCGCGGGTCAGAGCAATGATCTCCGCATTCTCTTCGGGAGCCAGCAGACGCCCCTGTTTCCGAGCCAGAACCATCTGGGCACGCCCATAAGCGGTTTGCCAGGCAAGTACATGCGGTGACGCGCCGCGTGAAAACATCGCATCGGCGATGGCTGCTTCGGCACGCTGCTGGTCGAAGCGGGATGGATGGGCCGCGAAAATCCCGGCAAGGGCGATGTGGTACGGCGTCGTGGCACTGCACAGGTAGAGACCCGCCAGGCGTTCGGGCAGATAGGCCAGTTCCTCCCAGGAGGAGTGAGGGATGATCGTTCGCCCCGATGCGTCCCGACCTGCGGTCACAAGCGGTGCGATGCACGGATGCAGCGAATGGTCGGCGGAAGCGAACGACGGCATGAGCCACCCGTTCTCAAACGGCGAGAAGAAGCTCTGGAAATCCTTCAGGCCCGGGATGCGGAGTGGTGGTCCCCACGAGTCGTGGCCGTCGAATGCCCGGCTGACCATGTAGTAATAGGTCCTGATCCCGTTGTACCACCAGATCCGGTTCTTGAGCCCCTTTCCGTCCAGATAAGCACTGAATTCACGATCGAACGCACAGTGAAACATGTGGGTCTGGCGAACGCGAGCGGAGCGGCCCAGGGTCGTGAAGTACTCGTCCGGCCCTTCCGGCGCTCCGATGTAACCGGTCATCCCCAGGCTGTAATAGGTCGGGCACCAGAAAAGCGGGAGATCAGCGCCTGTTCCTGGCAGCAGGTCGCACAACGATTCCAGGATGTAACGCTGCTCGGCAGCCAAGCCTCCCCCAAGCGCGCGGATACAACGGTCGCAGTGGCCGCCGAGGCGGTCGCGGGGAAGGTCGTCGAAGAGAACCAGGAGGAAATCACAGCCCAGGGCCAGGAGATGTCGCGCTCGCGAGAGATACACCTTCATTTCGGTCGGGTTGCTGGGGCAAAGGGATCGCCCGCCCATGTTGGCCCCGGCTTTCATGCCGCGTCGATGGGCCTCCTCGACAAACCATTGAGCAAGCTGATCCTCTTCCGCCTTCCCCTCGGTGAGGCCGGAGGGGATTAAGGCGTGATTCAGGCCCCATCTGGCCCACCAGTCCAACTCGCAGGTCAGCGCCTGCTCCCGCGTCATCTTCCCGGCCGACTGTCTGTTCGGAAATATGTCTCGTGTGAATCGGATACGAATGTCAGGAGTGTCGGAGATGAACACCTCGGGCCAGGTCGCCCCGCCGCCATCGGCAGACAGCAGTCCGGCCAATGCGAAGATGCCGCGAATGACCCCGTTGCCGCCGAATCCGTGTATCAGCACTTCCTTGTCTTCGGGGAATACGCCGAGCAGATAGCCGTCCTCCGCAGGCATCGAGAGCCCGTGAAATCGGGCCAGTACTTCCGGCGACAAATGCCCGCGCAGGTCGCCGACAAAGACAGAGACGGCGCTTGTGCGAAGACGGTCTGGATCCTGCGCGATGACCGCCTCGATGTTGAAACGGCGTCTGAGTTCTCCGCGAAGACACCCCGCCGCGTAAGTCGCTACATCTGTCGATTCTGGCCGCAGAACGATTGTCACCGGACTGGAGATGGGCAAGCGGCGGGAACCGCTCTTCACGCGGGCCGCGGGGGGAACCAGCTCGGTGAGAGCCTGCCAGACAGGTCCGATGTCGGATGGGCGTGAGGCGGGCTCGGTGCCCATCGCGAGCGAAGCGGGAACCACACCCGCCAGAGCGGCGGTCAGCAGCAGACGCAACGGGTAACTGAGCTTGTCATGCTTTCTGATCGCACAGACAGGGCAGCGGGCAGGGAACTCGCTCACGACTCGTGCCGCGTGAATTTGCATGGCGAGCGTCCCTCCGCCGTCGTGCCGGTTTCCCCATCTCGTGGGCGGTTGGCGGGTCATGCTGGAGCCATTTCAAGACCGATCGTCACGATCTTCTTCGGTCCCGCGAGGAGGTGCACCGATCGATTGCCTCTCAGCGGGCAGTTGCCCAGTGGGTTCTCCTCCAGGTCAAGGTACTGTGCGCCGACCAGATCACGATACACTCGTAGTTCCCCTTCAACCGCCTGTTCAGTAGGGTTGAAACACCTGACGACGCAGAAGCGGCCGTCCTCCGACCGCTTGACAGAACTGAGCACCAGGTCTTCGGAGGCAATCTGCAAAAAGCTCATCTGCAGCGGCAGAGGTTGAGCTTGGCGCGTCCGTCCGGTCGTGTGCCAACTCTGCAGAACCTTTGGACGGTAATGATGCCGACACATCTGCCTGAAAATCTGCCCCTCTTGCCAGTTGCCTGCGTGAGGCAAGAGGGCATATCGGAACTCGTGCCGCCCGGGGCACTGAGATGCGATCTGATGAGGGTCGTCCGTCCGGGTGACTCTCGTCTCATGAGTGAAGCATCTCAGCAGGGTGACAGCGATAGTGCTGCGGCTATCGTCGATGATCTCGTATTCCGGAAGCCCGTGGTTGAAGACGGCGAGTCCGGCCTGCCCGTCGGAAAGATCGACGAAGTTGATCTGCGGATGCGTACCGGAGGGAGGCTCGACCCAGTCGCTCGAGCAGGGAGTCGCTGCCTCGCGCCGCTGGATGTCAAAAGGCGTCTCGGCCCAGTGCTCACTGGTCCTCAAACCGGTCGGGAATAGAATGCGCAGCCGATGGTCCTTGGCCGTGTTGTCAACCTCCGTGATGATCTCGACGATGGATGAGCCGGCGGTCAATGTGACGGTCGAGACGACGACACAGACCCGGCATGCGGCGGTCCGGGCGGTCTTGTCTTCCGTTGTGTCCTCGGGGATATCGAGAGACAGGCGGATGGCGAAGGACGCCGTCAGCGGGTTGGCGTGGGTCAATTCGATGGAAGCCGCACAGGCGGCGCTGTTCACAACCTTGTCCTTCAAGGGCGGCCTGTGCTCGTATGCGTCGCCGACTTCGCCGGCGTCCTCGAACACGTGGAGGTTCTTGTAGCAGCGTCCTGTCTGCTTGTCCTGGATTGTGAACGTGCCGTTGGGATGAATTTGCACCGCGACCAGGCGATTCTCCATGCGGCTGAGATCTGTGATCTCGACGCGATCGGCTTGGGGCGCGGCCAACGCCGGTTTTTCTTTGACCCGCTTAACGACGTATGTCGCATAACCCATCGCCGGGATCGATTCCACGCGGATCCAAACGCGGTGTCGGCAGGCACTGAAGCGATAAGGGAAACCGTGGGTCTGATGGATCGTGTGGACTGTCTTCACCGGCGGATCGGCGTAGTAGGGGACATCTTCGCCTCGGGCGTCGTACAACCGGAAGCGGGAAGCGCCATGCTCTGCAAGATCGAGGTCCAGGGGCACTACCTCGTCCCGCGGGAAAGGCAAAGGATTGAAGATCGTCAGCAGCGCGTCTCCCTCGTCCAGCCGCGGGTCTTCGATGCGCGAAACGATATGGTTCAACGATCGTCGGGCCAGCTCGCCCGCCAGCAGTTGGCATTGTGTGAACCGGGACATCACGTCTGCGTAGACCTGGTCGGTGCCCGTACCTGAAATGCTGTCATGAGCATGATTGGCCAGGAGGTACTTCCACGCTCGCTGCAGAGCCGCATCGGGATGGGCGAAACCCAGCGTCCAGGCAATGGCCGAGAACGGCTCCGCCCAGCGCAGCAGCAGGTCCTCCGCCTTACGATTCGTCTGCTTGATGGGCATCCGGCTTGAGAGAGTCCCGGCATACAGCCGGGCGCCGGAAGCATCTTTCTGTGTGGACCGCATCTCCCCCCGCAGCACGGCCGGATTGGAGAGAGTGGTTCTGACCCGGGCGAAAAGCTCGGGCAGTGAACTGATCATCACTTTATCACGTTCGAGCAGCGTGCGAACCTCGGCCACCAGCGCCGGCAGCAGAGGATTCAATTCCATCCAGTCATGGCCCTCGCCGCAGTAGAGGCAGGACGTCTTGGATCCGCGGGCGGCCAGGGCGCGCATGTGAAGGACTGCCTGACGGAGGGCCGCCCCATCCCACGACCGCGGGACCCTCGAAGAGAAGTATGTCTCACTGCCGTTGTCTGAACCCTTCATGCCGATGCTGTGCATCAGGTGGTCGGTCGGAATCTCGTTGTAGGGGATGCTCGTTTCAGGATCGTGGTCGGGCGAGCTGAACAGTGGACTGGTGACCAGGCTGGTGAAGTTGAACCGTCCGCCAAGAGGTGGGCGGAGAGCGAGCAGCCGGCTGCCGTCACTGCCCTCCCAAAGGTACTCTACATCGACCTCGTGGGCCGGAACGCCCCGATGAAAGAAGATCGTGTCGATCCCGAACCCCGCATAGATCTGGGGCATCTGGGCGACCTGGCCGTAAGAACTCGGCGTGAAACCGATCTTCATCACGCTGTTGAATTCACGCCCGACATGGTGCCCCATCAGCAGGTTGCGAACGAGGCACTCGCCGGAGATCAGATTCTCTTCCGGAAGTGTGTACCAGGGTCCGACCAGCAGACGGCCGCGAGTGATCAGCTCGACCAGCGCTTGGCGCCGCTCGGGACGGATTTCCAGGTAGTCTTCCAGCAGGATGGTTTGTCCGTCCAGATGGAAATGCCGCAGGTTGGGATCACTGCGCATCATCTCGAGCAAATGATCCAGCATGTCCACCAGCATCAGCCGGGTCTGCTGGAAAGGAAGCCGCCATTCCCGGTCCCAGTGGGTCTGGCAGATCACGTGCAGTTCGTATGAGCGATGTTCAGTGCTTTGCTCGGTGCAGGGGCTTGCGTTCGCCGATTCACCGGCAACGCCGGTCTGACCCCGGCCTCCATCTGCCAGCGGGACTCGCGGACCAGAGCCCGCTGGCTGGCTCGCGCTGATCCAGGATTCTTCTCGACAATTCACTTATTACAGCTCCGGTCCCTCTTCCGCGGGTGGCGGATCGCAGGCCGCCGGCGGCTGGGATGGACGTTCACCCATCAGTCTCTTACTGATTGTCGACGCACACTTGCATTGCGTCCCTTGGTCCGATCGGCGGCAGGGAAACCCTGCGACCATTCCACTTCTCGTACGGCTCGTGATTCACCCGGACGGCCTTGGGTGCCTGCTCGAGCGTAACAGTCACCCTTCGCGGCTCATCATGAATGTTCCCGATCGTCAGGCTGTACCCCTTCTCCGACCGGCGAACTGCGGTCATCAGATAGGGCTCCACAATGACACCCCGTCTCTCCAGTGTCAGAGCATCAACGATCTGCATGAAACAGAACTGCCGCGTCTCGTATCCGAATCCGCACTCGGTCAGGTCGTTTACGTCAACATAGTCCGAGAACCGTACCGTACAGTAGACCTGTTGGGCGTCGGGATCATAAACGATCATCGGCTCCCGAGTCTCGCTGCTGAACGCCAGCGTCTGGCCCCGGCGCTGCCCGACGGTCGCATGATCGAGAAACTCGCCATAGACGCGGCTGGGGATGAGCGACAACTGATACTTCTTCACCCCGGCGTACAGCGAGGGCTCCGTGTAGGGCCGGGCGAGAGACATGTCCCCGCGCCTCGGCGAGCAGGTCTCGAACATGAACTCGAACCAGGGGTGATCCAGCGACAAACGCTGCGTTTCGACGTTCAGGTGCCTGGCGTTCAGGATCACCGGAGAGGGAAGGCGGAGAATCAGATCCTTGGGGTCGGCGCGGTTCAGGCCCACGTCGGCATCGCTCCACGGCCGGCCCTTTTCATCCCTTGCACCGGTCAGCCCGGTGGCCAAAACGGGCACCTTGGCCTGTTTGATCCGGTCGATCTCGGCGACGCTGAGGCATTCGACGTCCTCGAGGTAAAGCAACTCCAGTCCATCCAGGTGGTCCAGCGTTTCGATCGGTGTTGCATCAAAGCCCAGACGCTCAAAACCGAGCACGACCCGCTCCACGTGCTGCTCTTGCCATGCGTTTCCTTGCTCTGCGCGGAATGCCCGGGTAGCCGGCGAATCGAACACGCCGATTCGGATCGGCACCAGATGTGTCGATGCCACGTCGCGCGCGTACAAGGGGTCCTCCCTCGTTGACGCATCCGCCGCCTGCCTCTGGCACGCCCAGAAGGCCAGGTTCACGCCGTCCGGCAGGTTCGCAAGCATCAGCCGGGTATGGCAGGTGTGGTACTCACGAAAGTAACCGAAGATAAGCCAGAGGTTGTCCGGGATGCGATGATCGTGCCAGTACTTCCAGTTCCTCATGAAATTGGGCGGCAGGCGTCGGCCCGCGTAATAGGTGTAAAGCATCACGTAGTCCACCTGTTGGGCCGCCTCCGGACTCACAATCCATCGCGAGACGCCGGCGACCGCAAGCTTCTTGCCCGCGCGACGGACCGGCTCGGCGAGGATGCCCAGGTGACGTGCGGTCCGCTGCTGGTCCCACTTGATCAGGGTGGGATCGAACGATGTCGTGTCCTCGTAATGCGGCGTCGGGTAGACCTGCGAGGGAAAGCCCGCCGCTCCCGTGTCGCGGCGGTAGTCTGACTCGCAGCCGTCGCAGTAGCACAAAGCCCGGTTGAGAAAATCCTCGAGAATAATCCCGTCTTCGGGTCCTTTGGCGAGCTTCTCGGAGATCCGGCGCCCCTGGAACCGGTAGGGCTCATCCCAGCCCGCGCAGACGCAGTCGCGGTTCACGTACTTGTTGTCGCCCGGCCCGCGTTTCAGAAGCCTCCGATCCGGCGGGATCTGATCGGCACCCATGTCAGACAGCCGGGTGCAGGCCAGACCGGTGGTGAAGTACTCGATGCCACGCGATTTCAGGAAGGCGTGAGTGCTCTCCGGTGTCGCATCGCCCGCCGTACGGGGATGCACGCCGGCGATGAGGTCAAACCCCAGGTCGACGAATCGATCGAGGTCGCCGCGAGGAACGTTAATTGCACCCAGCCGGCTGACCCGCTCAGCCGGACGAGTGGTGCCGGTGCCGGCAACCCTCAACTCACCACCCCGCCCCTCGCTATGGCCGAAGGTTAGCAGGCACAGGGAGAGCAGAACAAGCCCTCTTGTTGGCACCTGTCTCATTCAGAGCCCCCCTTCGTCGAGGACAACTGGGCTCGTTCGCCCCCAGGACGGGCCTGTCCGGCATGGTCCGACAGGATCTCCTCCGAATGCGGCTCCAGGCCGGCCGCGATCAGGACCTGCTCCTCGCCTACCGGGGTGTTGAGTCGGGCGAAGAAACGATCCAGCTTTGCCTGCTTCTCAGGGGCGGACATGAAGCTGACGATGATGTAGGCGGCGATGCCGGCCGGCAGATACAGCGCCGCCTGGTACCACACGGTATCCCAGCGGTAGTCGCTCGCCGGAACGATCATGTTGTGCTCGGTGAGCAGCCACACGAGAGTCGAGGCGATCATGCAGGCCCACGCGCCCCAGCTATTGCCCCGCCGCAAGAACATGCCCAGCAGAAAGGTCGGGCCGATGAACGCCGTGATCTTCCACCAGAACTCCACCGCGTGGGTGACCGTCCCCAGCCAGAAGGCCGTCGCGAGACCGGCAATAACAAGGAGCACCCCTGTGGCCCTTGCCACGCGGAGGTAGTGGGAGTCGGAACCTGCCAGATACACATGCCGCGCATAGAGATTTCGCGAGAAGATGGCGGACCCGGCCACCATGATTGCACTCGTTGTGCTCATGCCCGCCGCCAGCATGGCCGCGACCATCAGTCCCGTGAGGCCTGCGGGGAGATAGGCTCTCGCTGCCAGCCCGAAGGCCGTCTCCGGTTCCGTAAGACCGGGCCACACCACGACCGCGCACAGACCCACCAGGGCCCATGCGAGCGTGCAGATGCGCTTCATGAAGGTGCCGATCTGAACCCCCAGACGGAGGGTCCACTCATTTCTGGCTGCCTGCTTGGTCTGCGATTGCGGCTCGATCAGGACACCCAGCATGCCGTTGACGGACAGCATGAAGATCGCGAACAGGCCGATGTTCCTGGCAGGGGCTGCCTCGGCAGGCCACGCCAGCGAGAAGGCCTCTGCCGGCAGGGCCTGGTGCAGCCCGGACAAACCGCCGACCTCCGCGAACAGCGGGGGCAACAGCATGAATGAGAGCACGATGATGAGGAAACCCTGGAGCACGTCGGCCCAGGCCGCTGCGATGAGGCCTCCCGCCGTGCCGTAGACGATCATCAGGCCGCTGGCCAGCAGGATGACGACATCCTTGTTCAGAGCCCCCTGCGTCACGCCCTCCACGAACTGGCCGATGCCGATCAGGATGGTGCCGATCATCACCGCGCAGTTCAGCAGTGAACTCAGGCTGAAGAACAGGCCCAGTCCCTTGCTGTAGCGAAGGTCGAAGAAATCCGCCGTGGTGTAGAGCCGCAGTCGCCGGATCAGCGGCTCCAGGATCCACTGCAACGGCATGTACAACATGTACAACCAACTGTACCAGATCCCCGACAGGCCATGGGTGTAAGCAGCACCCGCGACGAGAAGCGGATGGGTATTGCTAGTACCCACCCCGAACGACGTCATGATCGTCAGGAGTTTCCCGAAACGCCGCCCGCCGACATAGAACTCCTTCTGGCTCACTGCCTTCCTGGCGGACAGCAGCCCGATGAGCGTCACGAGGAGGAAGTACGCGGCGATGACGGCGATGTCGAGTGGCGGCAAACTCATCGCGCACCGCCCCCCAGCAGCCACTGGACGCCCACGATCAACAGGACCACGCAAAGAGCCACTACGACAAAACCAATGACGGTTTGCCGATAAGGCATGAAGTATCTCATGCTCGGCCTGGTAATCGGCGGTTGCGGGTCAGACTGGTTCATCGCAAGCTCTTGTTCGCTGGCAGCTCAATACCGTCGTCTTTCGGCGGCCCATCACTCCATAATACTATCGCACCCCTGCTCGGCCGGAAGCCCCGGGCCGCCTAGGCACTGCAGGAGGACCGACAGATCCATGGCGTTCACGTGCCCGTCGTGGTCCAGATCGGTGGGCCGGCAGTCTTCAGGCACCGGATCGTACGGCCCAGTCAGACACGCCTGCACGACTCCGAAATCCGCCATGTCCACGTCCCCATCCCGGTCCAGATCGGGCTCCACGGTGTCGATCGCCCCCATGTCGTACTCCAGAGTGAACTCGCTGTTGTCGTCAGTCTCGAACCGGTCGAGCGTGGGCGAATAAGTGTAAACCTGGATCTCGTCGTAGTCGGGGCGGAACTTCATGATTCGCAGCCATCCGTCGCCGCCGTGGGATCTGTCCTGGTAATCGGAAAGCAGCGTATAGACCGTCCGGCCTTCGTAGGTGTCCGCCCTGCGTCCCTCCTGCAGATCGCTGCAGTGCCCGCAGACCATCAGGAACAGACTGGGATTGCCCTTGAGCCGATCGTAGACCTGCTGGCCGTGAGAACTGAACGCGTTCGGGACTGTCTTGCTGAGAAGATCGTGGCTGGAAATGATGGCCCGCCGCTCAGGATGCGTCTTCAACACGTTGTCGGCCCAGTCGAGCACAATCGGGTTGCTGTCCGGATCAAACTCCAGATGAACGATGACGAAGTCCAGACCCGATCCGCTGAACAACTGATAACTGTTATCGTTGTCGTTCCCGCAGTGGCCGCCGTACCAGGGCTGCCCCGCATAGCGGGTATAGGGGAAATACAGGTTGAAGTTCTGGGTCCCATCGGGGTCATCCCGCGGCTCCTCGTCGTGGTTGCCCACACAGAGCCCGTACGGCACGCGCGGACTCCCCTCGAGCACGCTCATGGATGCGCTGGCATTGGCCCACTCCCACGGTTCGTCCCCGTCCTGGACAATGTCGCCCAGATGGGTGACGAAGACGATGTTGAGGGCCGTTTGCTGGTTCACAACCCACTGCGTTTGGGCGGTGAAGGTCTGCGGATAGCTCTTGGAGTAGTTTTGAGTGTCGGGAAGAGCGATGACGGTGAAGTTTGGCCGCGGCCCGTTCCCAGTTGCCACCGAAGGAAGCAGCGACGGCAAGACGAGCAGGACGATCGCGAAGCATCGTGTGGGCGAGATCATTTTCAGTCGAGACCACGGTGCCGGACGGAAGCTCGGGCCAGTTTTCTGCTGCGCTACCCTACCCGACGGAGAACCTGCCTGGCCGCCCTGATTGGCCGACCGCACGAAGGGGCTTGCTGATTCGTTTGCACTCATCATGCTCCGCCTCCACGATAGCTTTCGACCCGGCGGGATAACACACCCAGCATGTGAACTGCGCCCCGGAGCCCCAGTATCCATCTCCATATCCCTTCCCACAGCTTGTCCGACCGAAATCCGCCCCTCAATCTGTGGGAACCCAGGATACTGCCCAGATTAGTGCATTTCGAAGCCCAGGTCAACAGCGCTTAATGTAATATGCGACCAGCGTGTATCTATATGTTGAATCGTTCAAGACAAACGCAGAAATCCGGCCCGTTGTCACCGTAAGATATTAATATAAAGGATCTTAGATCACCAGCCCCATCGCCGCATCCCGTTCTGAGTCGTGCTTTGCGGTTTGTTCGTGCGGGCCTGGCACAACCATGCTCGGTTCTTAGCGCAAATGTCATATTTGCGTGTTGACTCAGTCATAGTGATCTGCTAGGCTGCTTGTCATGACAATAAAGGCCAGAGAGTCCAAGACGAGGCAGATCAAGGACTGCCTGCTTCGGGAGATGACCGAGCACCGGATTCCCATCGGGGCCCAGCTACCCTCCGAGAGCAAGCTGATGGCGGAGTTTTGCGTCAGCCGGACCACAGTGCGCCAGGCCTTGGCCGAGCTGACCAGCGAGGGCTTCATTGCCAAGCAGCAGGGACGGGGCACTTTCCGCATCACCCCGGCCGAGCGCCGCCAGCGGGGCGAAAGATCCATGCTGGTGGGGGTCTGGTTCAACTGGCCTTCCGGGCCTCTGTATGGCCCGATGCTGGACGGCATTCGCAGTGAACTGGTTCATTGGGGTTATCACGCGGTGCTGGAGGGCGGTCTGGAGAGCGGTGCCGAACGGCAGGGGATCTGCAGCCTTGTTCGCAAGGGGCTTGACGGCTTCATCGTTTCACCGTCGTCGGACCCATCCGATTCGCACGAGCCGATCATCGAGATCCTCCGCCGCCAGGTGCCGCTTGTGCTCATCGACAAGCGGTTGCCAGGCTGTGAGGCCGATCTCGTTTCAACGAACAGCCGGTTGGGCGCCGAGCAGCTCGTCTCGCACCTGGTCGACCTGGGTCACCGCCGCATCGCGTTTGTAGGTACGGCGAATGTTCCCACGGTCGAGGAGCGACTGCAGGGTTATCGCATGACGCTCCAGAAACACGGTCAAATGGTTGACCCGGCCTGGGTCAAGGTGAGCCCCGAGGTATATGCGGACCATGGCCGCAAGGCTGCGGAGGAGCTGCTTTCGCTCCCCGCGACAGACCGGCCAACGGCGGTGTTTGGAGCGAATGACCCGATTGCCGAGACGGCCGCCAAGGTGGCCCGCGGCATGGGCCTGGAGGTACCGGGCGACTTGTCCGTAGTGGGATTTGACGACGCCGGTTTCAACCTGGGCGAGGGACTCTGGCTGACGACCTATGCCCAGCCGAAGTATCGAATCGGTCAGCAGGCGGCCCAGTTGTTGATGCGCCGCATTCAGAGCCCCGGCCCTGCAATCGAGACCGTGCTGCTGGAGGGCGAGCTGGTTCAGAGACAGTCCACGGCGCCCCCGAGGGAGCCGTAGAAGCGGCAGGAGAAGCGGAATGGCTGTGCCCAGCGCAATTGTCGGGACACCTGGTCCCCCCGGGGCGGTGAACACGCCACGGAGCGGCATTTGTCAGGGCGCACAGGTCGGCTTCACGCTGATCGAAGTACTTGTCGTCGTGGCGATACTGGCGCTGCTGATGGCGGTGCTGCTGCCGTCTCTCCAGCAGGCTCGCCAGCAGGCCAGATTGGTTGCCTGCCAGGCGAACAGCAAACAGATCGCCACTGCGCTTGCCCAGTATCTTTCCGAGGAGAAGGACTACGTCCCGGTGGTGTTCAATTACGCCGCCAGTGTTCTCGGAGCATGGAATCCGCCCGCTCGGGCGTGCTGGGTCTCGGTGGCCCTTCGCAGATACGACCAGGGAACCAATCGTCTGCGGTACAAGTATAACGGGCGGTTTGATCCGGAGGCTGTGTGGGATCGTGCCACGAAGGACGCCTACGAGGCGCAGGCAATGCCTGAACAGTATGCCTGCCCCTTTGAGCGGGGCCGCGGACCGGGGCACGAAACGTGGCGAGACGAGGGATTCTTCCGGTTCTATGAGAAACAGGGCCGGTTTGAGAGCTTCCAGACCTGGCTCTGGGAAAACATTGTTCCGCAACGACTGCCGGCTCATGGCGTCACGTGGCCGAGCGGCGTGGGCAGGGCCGGCGATGGCCTGCCCCGTTTCGCCTCCTTCTCATGGAATAAAGTCCGGGTCCCGCAGGAAATGCGGACGACATTCGCGGACGGCACGCCCGTTCCTCCGATCGAGGGCAGCTTGTTTCCGGGCGGCGGCCCCGAGGACGTCTCAAAGAGCGCCTATCGACGATGGACGGTGGGCGATGTGAAACGGCTTCGGAGTGGGAGCATGAGTACCAGCGCCGTCGCCTTTTGTGCGGCCGGCGAGCACATTCTCGGTGATCAGCCCAATCAACTGATCGGCAGAGCGAATGTCGGAAGTCATCGCAGGTCTGGATCAGGTGGGACAAACGTGGTTTTTGCCGACACCCACGTGGAGTGGGTGCGCGGCACGCAAATCGGATGGCCATAGGCCGGAGTGGCCACCACGGAGCCTTCGGGAGGGGGCACCGCACAGGTGGCCGATTGTGCGGAGTCGCTGAAGCAGGTCTGAACCGGAAGGAGGAGCAAACGATGCGATATGGTCCGATGATCACAACGGCGGTATGTGTTCTGGGTATCCTGGTGGCCGGCGGGAGGACATATGGTGAGTCCTTTTCTGAGGGTTTCGAAGATTCCAATGTCTACCCCATCGGCTGGCAACTTCGCAACACGGATCCCTGGTGGGGGCAGCTGGACGCTGATCCACAGATTCAGGCGGGTGTGGGCTTCGGGAGCTCGGTTGGCCTCTCGGCGGCCGCCCGGAATTTCCACTGGGTCGCCCGGCCGTTCGAGTGGAAAGACCCCACCATTGCTGGCGTGATCATCCAGATCGACTTCCAGACACCCAGCAGCACGGGCGATTCCTATTGGCCCTTCCGCGACAAGATCGGCTGGACAACCAACCAGTTCGGCACCGACTCGGGCGAGTGGCTTCAGATCGAGCTGTACAAGAAGGATTCCACGAGCCTCTTGGCCCAGATTCGGGGCAATTGGGAGAATGCCTCGGGCAGCGAACGCCAACCGACTATTGTGACTTATGATCCCTCTTCGTTGAATGCCAGCACCTTCTACCGCGCGGCGTTCAAGCTGACCAAACTGACGGACACGTCGGCCAGGATCGACGTGTCGCTGCACGCGATCAATGCGGATGGGTCGACGGGCACGGAGATCACATCGGGAACGATCCCTGACACCTCCGCGCTGCCGAACAGCAGCGATGTGCCCAACCCGGCGCTGTTCACCGCCGCCACGATGTGGCCGACCTACCGCAACTACAACAACGGCGCCTCGGGCAAGTGTGACAATGCGTACTTGGAGATCATCCGGATCAGTGCCCCGGACTGCTTCAGCAAGGTGACCACGGAAGAGGTCGTGGAGGTCGAGACGGACATCAATGCGACGCCCACGCCCGCCTCGTTCAACTACACGGTCGAGAACCTCGGGCTTAACCCGTTCACCTACACGGTCACGGAGCTCGACGATCAGCAGCAGCCGGCAGAGGTCTCGTGGCTCTCGACGAACAAGTCACAGGCGACCGTGCCGGCCCAGACGTCCGACACATTGACGGTCAACTTCAATTCCACCGGTCTGGCCGGCGGTTCGTATACCGCATACTTGAAGTTCACGGACGACTGCGACCCGGCTGTCGAGCACATACGGCGGATCAATCTGTCGGTTTACGGATGTCGCTGGACGCTGGATTCGTGCAGCCAGGAGCGGGCCTATCTGCTCGATTATCCGGCAGAGTTGCCTGATGACGTCGTCTATCGGATCACGAATACGGGAGCGTACCCGTTTAACTACACCGTCGCCAAGTCGGGTGACAGTAGCTGCTTCGAGTGGCTCACGGTGATGAATCCGACCGGCACTGTCGAGATCGGTGCGTACGTGGACGTCGTGGCCCACATTGATGTCGCCGCCCTGGCCGGCCATGACACCGATGAGGACTATGAATGCACGCTGACCTTCACGGACAACTCTTCACCGCAGGTCGTGACGCGCGACGTGAAGCTCCGTTATCTCGGCGTCGGCGACACCCAGGTGTTCATGTACGACGGGAGCACGCTTCCGACAAACGATGACTCCGCCGGCCCCGGCCTGCGGTTTGACGTGGACGACGGCGAGTTCAACGGCGCCGTCGAGCCGGACTCGGATGCCGACAATCACTATGTCTGGCGGCTGGTCGACCCCGGGAGCGACATCAAGACCTGGTATCGGGCCAAGTTTCTCAACACCGACACAAGCGCGTGGGAGCGCGTGCGCGAACGCGGCAGTGTGGGTTCGACCATCCTTGCTCGGGTGAAACTCCGCTCCTGGGGCCCGCCCGGCTACGAGAGACAGGAGATGCTCCGCATTGCGGAAACGGATGCCTCTGCCGCCGATTTCCACTGGGGCGGTCTCGATGGAATCGTCGACGAAACGAAGCGCGGGGTGATGGTACAGACCGGGATGGGCACGGACGATTTCGTAACCCTGCGGCTGACCTCGAAGGGCTCTGAAGAGGACGCTGCGTGGGACTGCGGGCGCACCGTGCGCCTCTATTTGAACGAGAGCCCGACGCCGGTGATCGAGATCCTCAACGCCGAGGCCAAGGGAACGGGCACCTCGGGTGACAGAGGCTTCTGGTTCGGTGACAGCAATGGCGACCAGACCATCGACATCGCTTTCGACTGGGTGAGCGGCACCAATGCCGGGGCGTTCGCCCCCGGAGAGGAAGTGGCCGTGCTGGGCAAGAGTCTCGTGCCCGTATTCGATCCGGCCCTGGTGTGCCACGTGCCTTTTGCGGACCGCGATGGCGACGGAGATGTGGATCAGACGGACTTCGCTGCTTTCCAGAGGTGTTACATGTCAAGTCCGTTTGACTGGGACAACTGCCATTGCCTGGACCGGGCGGGTAATCAGGACGTCATCGATAACGATGACCTTTGGGCGTTTGAGGCGTGCGCAACAGGTCCCGGCGTGGCCTTCGACCTCGACAATCCGCCGGAGAACTGTGTCCCGTATTGAGCGAACGGAGGCTCTTACGCAGGGTCTGGCGGAGGACTGTCTGGCGTGTGGTTTCAGGACAACACGCCGAGTTGGATGAGTTTACACGTGAAGAGCGGTCGGCAGGCAGGCCGCCCTTCACGCGAACAAGTGCGGAAGTTATTTCTGAGAAAGGGCCGGCAGGTGATGTCGGCCCAGGAACATGCGTTTCTGAGGAGGAGCGAAAAATGAAAGGTATTGCAAGAGGAATCCTTCTGGCCGCGATAGCGGCTCTCGTCTGGGCCGGCGTCGCCCAGGCTGTTGTGTACACTGAGGACTTCGAGTCCGGCTACACGGATGGCGACAACATTGCGGCGTACGCACCCGCCTGGTATGGCGATGGAACCACGAACAGCCCGACCATTCAGGCCGGGCAGGGCGTAGCCGGGTCCGTCGGGCTGTCCGAGGCCAAGAACTGTTTCAACTGGTCGGCCCATCCCTTCACCTGGACCGACCCGAGCGTGACCGGCGTGATCATCGGAATGGACTTCCAGACCCCTGACATCACCGATGGAGATTTCCCCTTCAAGGATGATCGTATCGGATGGACCATCACCCCCGGGTCGTCGAGCACCTCGAGCATCTTCTCCGTCCAGTTGACCGACAACGGGACCGGCGGATTCGATATCGAGGGATATTACAAGTCTACGTCTGGCACCACGAGGACCGATACCATCGTCAGCTACACCACGCCCGTCCAGGCGAATGCGTGGTACCGCTTTCAGGTCGAGTACACCAAGCTGACGAATACTTCGGCCCGAATCGACGCCAAGGTGTGGGAGTTGGATGCCAACGGCGGTCAGGGCAACATGATCGTCACTGGGACGATCGCTGACAGCTCCGCGTCGTCAGGGGATTGGACGCACTTTCCGCCAGAGACCCTATTCACCGCGGCAGCCATGTACCCTTCGTTCAAGAACTATAACTCGGGGGCAAACGCGAAGGCGGACAACGCCTATTTCGAGATTGTCCCCGAGCCGACGACGATCGGGCTCATGCTGGGCGGCGTGCTTCTGGTGATGCGGCTCCGACGTCGCAAGTAAGCGGGAAGCGTGTGACGCCACCACCATCAGCGACCGCATTGCAATGCGTTCCTGCGTGCGGATCGGCCTTCCTGAAGGCCGGCGAGAAGCCCAAGGCGAGAAGCATGAGCCAGGGCGGCCCTGCAATGATTGGCATGCCGAAAACTCGCGGATTCACGCTGATCGAGGTCCTGGTGGTGGTGGCGATCATCGCCCTGCTGGTGGCCATCCTCTTGCCCGCGCTGGCCAACGCGAGGAATGAAGCTCGCAGCGCCCTGTGTGGCAGCAACGTGAAACAGGCCATCAGCGGGGTGATCCTGCAGATGGCCGAGACCCAGATGCGCAAGGAGGTCTGGAGCACCAACTTCGGCTGGGCGGTCTATTCACAGAAACAGCTCAAGGGCCAGACCGACGTGTTCACCTGCCCGTCGGACGAGAACCCCTTCCCGGTCCCCGGCGTGCTGGACCGGCTCTACTCCGGGGGCAGGTATCGCGGTACGACCACTGGCGACGGCATCTTCAACCGGGTCCTTCGCGACGGCAGCGGATGGGTGACGGACATCCAGGACCAGGTGGACGAGGATGAATTCGGCGGCGATGCCTACGACGATTCCAACGGGGACCTTCTGGTCAGGCACAACGCGACGAAAGGTCAGCATTTCGCCGACGCGACAATCGGCAAAGGCAGCGCGACCTGGCGACACGACGTCTACACCTACAAAGGCGAGCTGATCGCCCAGGACGTCGGCGGCGGCGTCCACGCCACTGTCCCGCTTCTGTGGATGAGCTTCGGCGCCAACGCCAGCGCCGGGCTGAAGAACGTCAAAGGCTCGCCTATCCTGATCGCCGAGGCCGGCAAACCGGGTATCTTTCCTGAAAACCTCCACAGCTATCCCTCCGACCATCTTGGCTGGGCCCTGCGCTTTCGCCATGGCGGCAGGACCGAGAAGCCAGCAGTGGCTGGCGCCGACTGGACGGCAGGAGTGCTTGGGGGCAGGCCGCCCAAGACCGGCAGCAACCTCCCCGCCTCGTGGGTGGACGACCACTACACGCCCCGATCGCGCATGAACGCCGGTTTCCTCGATGGACATGTCGAGCGATTGGGTTACTGGCAAGTCATGGACCTCAACCAGGTTACATCGACCGGACGCCCGATGCCCAGGAGCCTGTTGTGGTTCGGGACCCGGCGTTCGAACTCGATTTCGTTCTAAGTGCCCCCGTTCATAAGTCTTTGTGGGCTGATTTGTGCGGTTTTCGCCAGAATACGACCACCTAACCCTACAAGGATTTATGAAAGGGAGCACTAAGCGATGCGCCCGTTTTCTGGCCGGAAGCTGATGCGAATTTCCGGTCGCCGGCCGGGTCTGCTGACCGGCACTCCGAACGCTCCTGTCTTCATTCACAATGCCAGGATATGACAAATGCAGTTCCTGCCCCCGCCACTGTCGGCTGCTGGGCGCGCGGCCGAGCGTCGGCAGCAACGCGGAGGGCGGGCAATGAGGCGACTCTGTGCCGAAGTCATTGCCCTTTGCCTCGACGTGGCCCGTGGGCCGTTCTGCGTCGTTTTGCGGCCGGACCTGCCGCCGGAGCACCGGACCGCCAAGGCACCCGACGAATGCACTATCATTCCATCGAAACAAAAAAACTGCCGGCGGCGGGATTCGAACCGGCAACCTGCGGTTTCGCATTTGGAGCAGCTATCTGTTTGGCTGTGGTGCTTACTGGAGATGCTCCGTGCTGTTCGGGTAGTACGCGCTCTATTCGGCGCCAGCGATAAGGGGTAGCCGAGAAAGGCCGGTCTGGGGAGCGCCGGCTGCGGAGGCATGTCCGACAGCGGTTCACTGCTGGGGCAGGCCAAGCGGCAGCACGACGCAGAAGCGCGTCCCCGACCCAAGGACCGAGTGAAGCGAGAGCGTGCCGCCATGAGACTCGATAACCGCCTTGACCAGTCCGAGGCCGATGCCGTTGCCGTGAGGTTTGGTCGTGAAAAACGGCAGGAAGATCTTCTCCTGAAGCTCCACGGGGATGCCCGTTCCCTGGTCGGCTACCGTCAGGTGCCAGCGATCCGGTTCATCTTCGCTGGCGGCCACGGTGATCTGCACGGTCTGTCCGGCCTTTGATGCCTCTACCGCATTGGTCACCAGCACGATGATGGCCTGTTCAATCTGGAGCCGGTCGACCAGCACCTCATCGATCTGGGGATCCAGGTTGGTTTGGAGCTGGACCTGCGATTGGTCGAGAATGGGCTGCAACACGGTGTGGACGCCGCGAACCATGTCCTCGATCCGCACACGCAGGAGTTGCGGCTCGGACGGCAGAACGATCCTTCTGAGGTCGCGCAGCCAGTTCCCCAGGCTTTCGGTCGTCGATTCGATGCGCCGCTGAAAACCCGCTATTTCGTCCTGGTTCTCGTTGCCATCACACGTGGTGCGGGCCAGCTCTCTGATCTCGCCCAGACGTCCGCTCAGGCTCTCTTCCAGATGGACGACCATCTCAGCCGCGGCCGATCTGCGCTCCCGGTCCACCAGTTGGCTCTGCATCTGCGCGATCCGGGTGGCCATCTGGTTGACTTCACGCCCGAGGTCACCCATCTCGTCAGGGCTCTGAATCTTCACCTGTGCCGAGAAGTCGCCCCGAGACAGTTGCTCCGCTCCCCGCCTCAGCTCCGTGACCGGCAGTACCACCCACTTGCGGACGAACCACAGCCCCGCGATCGAGATGACCCCTCCGAGAAGGGTGTTGACAAGCAGGATGCTTACGACCCACCACTGAATCCGCGTCGCCCGCAGGATGCTCTCCTGGCGATGCGACCCGAACAGCGTGATGAGTTCTGACAGCAGCCGATCGAGTTCGATAAAGGGCTTCGTCTCAGGCGGAGGGAGCGGTTGACTGCCGTCGCCGATCGCCAGTGCCGCCCGCCGGGCATCAACAGCCGCTTGCTTCTCCTGGAGTGCCGCGGCAACCTGCCGCCAGAGGTCGTCCATCTCACTTGTGGCCATGGCGTTTTTCAGGCCAGCGGCGATGGCGAATGCTTCGTTCTCCAGCTCCAGGTAGCGTGCGGCAGCCGCCGGCCAAGCGGGATCGGCCTCTGCAAGCGGCCTCTGCTGACGGATCAGCGATCGCATCCGTTCGAGTTGGCGCTGGCACTGGAGGGCTTCCTCCGACTCGTTTAAGGCTGGCTTTAGAAACGCAAGAATGACGAGAGTCGACAGGCCTACATTGCATAACAGCGACGCGACGTAGATGACCGCTGTGATCTCCAGACGCTGCCGTAGTGTCCAGACTCGCTTGCTCATGAGATCATGATCTGTGCTCGTGACCGTCGCGACCATCCCACAACCCGAAAAAACCTTTACCGCCGCAAGCTTCATCAGTATAATGATTTCTGCAATTCCAGGATATCGCGGGGCGGGTTGAAAGCGCAGCTTGTTGCCCGGATGCTGGAGGTCTCCCGCTTCGCGGGTCTCGCGCTGAGGGCCTGGAATGAGGAGGATCCGTTGATGACCTCGCGGGCAGGGTTCCAGCCGATTCAGGCGACCCGGTTCGTGCGGGTTACGATCCGCACGTGGCTGTTGGGCTTCGGTCTTCTGCCTGCTTTTCTGCTGGCGGCGCGGGTTGACGCGGTGGAGCGGGTTGTCCGCCAGGACACCCGCGGCGATGTCGTTGCACGAAGGACCGACGCGGGCGCCGACGGCCCGATCGACCCCGGCCTGCATGCTTTGCCGGACCTCCTCTCTTACAGCTTGGGTAACTGGCAACCTGCCAATCCACAGACCGACCTCTTTGTCGGCACCTGGAGTGCCATGGGTGGCTTCCTGCGGTTCGAGATGGTCTTCGACGGCGTGGTGAATCCTCCGGGCCCGGTGGGGTGTTGTGGCGAGCCGTCGTACGATCCGTACCGGTACGGTCCGAATCCCGTATCGGGGTACATCGAGCTCGACGTAGACGACGACGTCGATACCGGCGGCGAACTCGAGGTGCCCCAACTGCGTTACCTGGGGAACACTTCGCGGTTCGGCGGTCTCCCTCAGCAAGCGGCCATTCGCACTCGCGCCGCCCCCGACTATTTCGCGTTCGACGGCGACCTTGGTAGCTCACCTCTCGTTGAACGCAGCGGGGAGGATTTCCACATCGCCCTGGTCGGATGGGAGATCCAGTCGGCCGGGATCGTGCGATCCGATGTGTCCGATTGGACCTTCGGGGCCGGCGAGACTTGGATAGTCCCCGGGTATCTGTTCCAGAGGGCCCACGGCTACCGCCAGTACAGTTCGGCCTGCTGCCGGGCCGGGGCCCCGATGGGCAGTTACGAACCACTGGTGAAACTGGAATTCTCCCACTCGACCATTTCCAACCGAACGACCATCACGCTGGTCTACCCGCTGACCAACGCCGCTTGCGCGGCCATGCAGGGCGACCCCCAGACCGAGCCGATGGACATCTATTTTACTAATCAAAACAGCATGCAGGAGGCGCTCTTCGAACTGATGATAAGCGCCATGGCGGCATCGCCGGCGGACCGGTCCGAGCCAGAATTTGCCCTGATTGCAGGCTGGGAGAGCAAGAACCCCAATGACTACCTGGAACCAGCTCTGTGGCAAGTCTCTATCCTGGTTGGGGGGAACTACACGGAATCTCAGGAGAACAGCCTGTTTGCCTGGTCGGACATCTGCCCGGATGTCACGGTCGGCGACGTGAGCGGAGACATCATGGTGAATGCGGCAGACGTGATCGCATTCGACTTGTTCGTTCAGCAGCACGACGGGTTGGCCGGCTTCGACGAGGATGGAGTCATCAACGGAGTCCTCCGGATCATCGATTTCGGCCCCAATTTCAGCCTTTATGACTTGAACTACGATGGCTGGGTGGACGACCTGGATCGGGCGATGACTTCCGGCGGGCCGTTGTTTGCCAGAAGCGACTTCGATCACGACACTGATGTCGACCAGTCGGACTTTGGGCATCTTCAGGCGTGCCTCACGGGAATCGATCAGCGGCCCGCAGCCCCCGGTTGTCAGAATGCCGACGTGGATCGCGACGGAGATGTTGATGAGAGTGACAGGGCGATTGTTGTCGGCTGTCTGGCCGGGCCGCAGGTTTTCGTGGATCCGATGTGCGGGCGTTGAGGACTCTCCTGGAATCGGCGAACACAGATGAGATGGCAGCACCGTGACATGACCATGACCAGGCGCTATAACCCCAGAGCTTTTACGTTGATCGAGCTTCTGGTGGTTGTGGTCATCATTGCGCTGCTGGTTACCCTGGTCGCCGGCGTGCTGGTGAAGGTCCGCAACGCCAGTCGATGCGTCGTGTGCATGAGCAACCTGAAGACCGTCAGCCAGGAGTTTTTCCAGTTTGCTGACGATTACGCGAAAACCTTTCGGGGGGACAGCGAGAGGTACGGCGCCAAGCTGTTCCGGATGGAAGATTTCCAGGAAAAGCTCTACGGCATTCACGAGTTCTGGAAGGACGGCAGCCGCAGCGAGGTCGAATACCGGGTGATGGAACAGCCTCTGATGTGTCCGTCCGCCGAAAAGCCGCTGGTGAAACGCAAGGACCTGCCCTGCAGTCAGAATGCCGTGGTCCCCGTCCAGAACGTCAGTATCGGCTTCAACATGCGGCTGGACCAGGTAAGTACGGTGATCCAGGGCTGGCCGAGGTTGCAGCGAACCCGGCTGACCTCTCGAATCCTGGAACAGGGGCAGGTTCCCCTGGCCTTTGGAGTCGAGGGTGCACAGGCCGAGCAACAGGGTGTCCTGCCCTACTATTCCGCACCGCCCGCGGGGGACACGGGTCTGTATGGGAGCGGACGATTCTGGTTTCCGTCCTCTAGGCACGGACCCCAGATGAACGTGGCATACATCGGCGGCCATGTCCTGCGGACGCCGGATCCCGGCCAGTCGGCCAAAGCGATCTGGAAGTACCAACCGCCTCTGCAGTGACCAGTCATGACACTTCGCCACAAATTCGGTTCCCTGGCGCTCATCTACGTCGTCTCGCTCATCGTGAATGTCATCCTGTGTGCGTGGTGTATCCTCGCCTACCAGCATGCCACCTTGGAGATTCTTTCCGGGACGCAGCCCCAGCCCGATTCGGCGCGAATCGGCGCGCCGGAGACGCATTCTTCCGGCGAGACCATTCCGACCCCGAAGTCGGTCGAGGAGCACGAGACTCACATCCTGCGGATTCTCCTGCTGAACGCCCTCTGCGGTCTGGCACTCGCTCTCCTGGGTTTGCGCCTGGTGAAACGCTGGGTGTCAAGACCCGTGGCCGCCTTGCGTGAGGCTGCGGTTCAGATCGGGCAAGGGAATTTCTCATATCGGGCCCCGGTGCTTTCCTGGGATGAACTGGGTTGGCTGGCCGGGGAAATCAACCACATGGCCGCCACGGTCGTCACCATGCAGGATCGTCTGGTCGAACAGGAACGGCGACTTGTCGCCGGCCAGGCCCTGCGATGCGTCGTCCACAACATTCGTAGTCCTCTGACAGGAATCCGCTGGCTGGCCGAGGCTATCGCGATGCGCAAGGACGTGGATCCGCCCTCTCGCGATTGTCAGAACCGGATCGTGCGGGTCGTCGATGACATGCTGGATTGGCTGCAGAGCTTCCGCGACTCCCTGGCCGCCGCCTCACTCCAAGTCAGGCCCGTCAGCATCGCCGCGGTGTTTCAGGAACTCGCCGGATCAGTGGCGGACCTGGCCAAGGAACGCGATATTCTTGTTGAATGGGACGCCTCGGTGACCTACGACGTTTGTATCGATATCGGGCAGGTTCGGCCGGCTTTGGAGGCCTTGCTTCGATGTGCCCTTTCCTGCTGCTCGAGCGGCCAGACGGTCCGCCTGAGTGCCGAAAAAGAGGATCGCCCGCAGAGGTCGTGGCGACTGATTATCACCTGCGAGCACCGTCACCCCGGATCGCCGGACAAGGCTCGAAGTTCCGCTGCCGGCCAATCCCGGCTGGGCCAGCTCGAACGCGGCGATTTGAAAATGGCCGAGCGAGCCATTCAAATGCATGGCGGGCAACTGGAGGTTCGGGGCGAGCTGGGCAGGTGCCGGTTCGTGGTAACGCTTCCGGATCACCGTGGGGCGGACCAGCATGGCTGACATTCTCATTGTCGATGATGACCTGAACCTGGGCTTGGCCCTGAAGATGACGCTCGAACAGGCGGGCCATGGATGCCGCATTGCCGAGACTGCCGAGGCCGGGTGGGCTGAACTGCTTCGACAGGAGCCCGATCTTGCGCTCCTGGACGTCCAGTTGCCGGATTTGAGCGGCCTGGAGCTGCTCGCCCGAGTACGCCAGCACGGGCTGAGCCTTCCGGCCATCGTCATGACCGCATTCGGGACCGTCACCAGTGCCGTCACCGCCATGAAGCAGGGGGCGGAGGACTTCATCGAGAAGCCGCTGTCCGTTAAGGAGGTCTGTCAACTCGTTGCCCGCCTGCTGAAGAGTCGGGTTCTGGCAAGGACTCTGGACACCCGGGCGGCAGACCGGCCCGCGGAAGCCGGGATGCCCGATCTGATAGCCGAGAGCCCCGCCATGAAGCAGGTGCTGTCGTTGGCGGACAGGATCGCATCTCTCGCCCCGCGGACGGGCATCGGCCTGACGACGACTCTGATTCTCGGCGAAACCGGCACCGGCAAGGAGATGATTGCCCGGTACATTCACGGGCGCAGTCCCCGACGTTCAGCCCCGTTCGTGCAGGTCAACTGCACGGCCATTCCCGAGAACCTGTTCGAGACCGAACTGTTCGGCCACGAACGGGGCGTTTTTACGGACGCCAAAGCCAGCAGGCAGGGCCTCCTGGAAGCGGCCAACCACGGTACACTCTTTCTGGACGAGATCGGCGACATGCCACTTGGGATGCAGGCAAAGCTGCTCGTGGCGGTGGAAACCGGCCGGTTTCGCCGAGTCGGCGCCACTGCCGAACAGACTGTAGACGCCCAGGTGATAGCCGCCACCAACTCGGACCCGGAGGAGAAGCTCAAGACCGGCCAACTCAGAACGGATCTCTACCACCGCCTCAAGACGTTCCAGATCAAGCTGCCGCCTCTGGGCAGTCGCGGCGATGACGTCTTTCTCTTGTCGGACTATTTCCTGAATCGATTCTGCCGGGAGCTTCAGCGAGAGGTGCCCAGGCTGTCGTCTGACGCCCGAGAGGCCATGAGGCGCTACGCATGGCCCGGCAACGTGCGGGAACTGGCTCACGTTCTGCTTCAGGCGGTGGTAAGCGGTGACAAAGCGACGTTGTCGGCCGAAGACCTGGGCATTGGTGCGGCGTCCGGAGAGCAGGCGATCAGAGCTGTCTCGACGGAGTTCGATTTTTCACAGGGGGCGCTGCCGCTGGAATCCGTCGAACGCCGCTTGTTGCAGGCGGCCCTGAATCACGCCAACGGCAACATCACCGAGGCCGCCCGGCTTGTCGGAATGCCCCGAGGCACGTTCCGATACCGGCTGGAGAAACTGGGCTTGGCCTGAACCGGCCTGCACCCGTTGACTTTTCGTCGTGCCGACCTAATGAGACGCCGGGCGCTTCAGTTCATGCAATTCGGATCAGCCGGGTTGCCTTCACCGCTGTAACAACGCTGGAAGACGGCGAAGTCGGCCTGATCCACGTCGCTGTCCTGATCGAAGTCCTTTCCTTCGCAGCCGGTTGAGCGCGGCACACCGGGGCCGGATGCGCAGGTCTCGAACAAATCGAGGTCGTCGCCGTCCACGTCGCAGTCCGTGTCAAAGTCGAGCGGGTGCCCGCAAGCCGTCGGGTTCCAGAGGCTGACATCACTCGAGTTCTCAAGATAGATGGCGTCGAAGTAGACCGGGCCGAGGTTGGTCCCGCTGCTTCCCCCGGCCGTCTTGATGTAGAACGTCCGCAGGCTGCTCTGCGAACCCGAGCGGAACGTGAAGGTGTCATCTCC
The DNA here is from genome assembly GCA_964586235.1 of uncultured Planctomycetales bacterium. Lineage (GTDB taxonomy): Bacteria > Planctomycetota > Phycisphaerae > UBA1845 > PWPN01 > JAUCQB01. Next base: position 10,573 of record CAZPIO010000033.1, on the reverse strand, counting down.
GTCGGGGGTTCTCAGTTGGTCGGCGGGTGCGGCAGAGGCGCCGGGCACGTCGTTCATCCAGATCTGGTAGTGATTGTTGAGGGTGTCGACCAGCACCCACATGTTGTACCATTGATCGGCCTCAAGCTGAGTCAGTATCTCGTAGTTCCCTTCCTCGTTATCCCACGCGCGCAAGTCCAGATTCTGCGAGCTGTTGGCCATTCCGATTTCCGGTGCAAAGTCACTGAACTCGGCCGGACTGCTGAGCGCGGAAACGCCGACGGAGAAAGTCTGCTTGTTACTGACGCGCAACCGCATGAACATCATGCGTACCGTTCCATCAGGAATGCCGAGGTTCTCGTCGAGCAACGACTTGCGAACGACGGAGGACGAAGAGGGAACGTAGAGCACCTGGTTATCGGGATCGGCCGGGTCAAGAACGACGCGGTTGTCGCCCCCCCAGGATACCCAGCCATCCTGGTCGTCGATCGGAGCGAGGTTCTCGTCCTCAAAAGCGTCGAGGAGTTGGAACGACGCTCGGGCCGTCGCCGGCACGAGGAGCAAAAGGATCATGACCGGTGATATTCGGGCGCCCTTTATCATGATGTGAACTCCATCCGCTACGAGGGTAATGGCCGGTCTCGCGGCGAAGCTGGTACCGCCAGAGGGCTGATGCAGAATGGCACAGCCAAGAGTACCGCCAGAGTATAGGCCCAATGACCTGTCAGGCCATGACGGAATAACAGAACATCACACAGTCACATGGCCCGGAGTGGGGTGTTTCACCCGTCACTCGATCACGCGGACCTCGTCGGAACCCGCGAAAGTATCTCCGTCCTTCATCACACCTTCCAGGGTCAGCACCGCGCCGGGTGGGGCGACCAAGGCCTCGATCTCGGCCTCATCGAACCTGGCCACCAGATTCCCGCAATTGTCCGCCCATGCTGCTTCGGCGGCCACGCCGTTCAATGTGAGACTGCTGGTATCGACGGCTGAGAATGGAACAGCGGTGTGGACCGTCACGGCTCCGCCCTGATTCATGCTCAGGATCAGCGTCTGTGGTGAGACGGCGATCCCAAGCGGATCATCCGTTCTGTTGTTGGAAAAGACCTGGCTGATCAGGCCCAGCGTGCATACCAATGCTGTCAACAAAACAAATCCTCGTCGCATTTTATGTCTCCTTTTCCTGCAAAACAGTGCCAACGATACACAAGTAGTCATTGCCCTGTCACCCAAGGAATTAGGCATAATACTCGCAACTCTTCTATCCACCGACGCGGTCCGGAGGAGTCCTGTCATCGGGTGGCCTCCGCAGCTCTCAAGGACTCAGTCCTGTCCTGCGGGGAAGCCCCACGGCAGGATGCCTTCTGACAACCAATATGACAGAAATCCATTCGACCGCCTTGTCAGAAAAGACCTCCTCAGTACATGCATTCCGGATCGGCTGCCATGTTCTCGCCGCTAATGCATGTCTGAAATATACCGAAATCAACCTGATCCACGTCTCCATCCGAATCGAAATCGGCAGCTTCGCAACCGGTCGAACACGAGATAGCCGGTCCGGAGCCGCAACCCTCGAACTGGTCGAGATCATTCTGGTCAACATCACCATCCCTGTTGAAATCAGCAGCCGGTGGGCCCAGCGTCAGGACGTGGATCATCGTGTTGGTTTCGTCGCCGATGAAGAGTGTCCTGCCGGCCTCGTCCACGGTGATCGCTTCGACCGTGCCAAACGCGGGCAACAGCATGTAGAACTGCCCGCCCAGCGGGATCCTGGCCTTGGGCAGCGTTGGCAGGTTGTACTGAGCGCCGATCTGCGTGCCGTTCACATCGTAAGCGAGAATCGCGTTGCCAGGGTTTGCCTTGGTGACACACAGAAGGATTTCGCCGGACTGGTCTGTGCAGGTGAACCAAGAGCCGAACGAGGCACTGAGCCTGACGAACCCATGGGTGCCCGGTGCGACGGTGAACTGCTGCCCGGTCGCGGTCATGCTTGAATTCCGGTAAACCACCGCGATCGAGGTTCCCAGGTCCTGAAGAACCGCAAACTGCCCTTGGCCGGAAAGGAAGGTCACGTCCTCGGCGTTGCCGACGTTCACGTGGTCGGTCACGCTGCCTGAAACCAGGTCAATGATCCCCGCCTGTCCGCTATCACGCTCGACCGAAACCAGGGCGTTGGCAGCACTCCCATACCCACTGCCCGAATGGTTGAAGGTCAGGCCTTCCGGACCCCACCAGTTCGGCGAGGTACTGGGCATCTGGACGAAGCCTTCGAGCAAAAGCGTTCCTTCCGCGGAGCGGGTGTAGCGTGCCAGGCGGCTGCTGGTCTCATCCTCTTCACGATCGCCCGAAGCGTAGAGACCTGCGTTCTCGAAAGCCAGCCCCTCCGGCTCCAAGAAGGTATCCTCGTTGGCATTCTGCTGGAGGTCATCCTGGACGAAGTAGCTGGCCACGTGCCAGTATCGACCGAACAGTCTGACCTCGAAATCGTTGACTCGCGGCTGAGCCGAAGATACACCTGCGCCCGAGAAGAGCACACACAGGAAGCCAGCGATGGCACCGACTCGGGTCCAAGCATGCATCGGGGATGCTCCTACGCCAGCAGCCCAATAACCCGGGCATGAATGGTGGTCCCCGCAGAAGGCGGCTTTGATCCTCCGAACTCGCACCGGTGTCTCCACAAGGCACGGCGCGAAGCCTGAGTGCCCTGTGAGCCGCCTGCTGCGGGGAACCACTCGCTCTCTTGATCTTGTGACGGCTACGGTGCCGGGACCAGCGTCAGGCTCAGGCTGTCGCTGGCCGTGGCGCCGGTTTTCTTCCCGGAAGCGGTGGCTTCAATCGTGGCCGGCGTGGGGCCTTCGAGCTCCAGATTGGCCGGAACGGTCAGTTCGATCGTCCTGGTCACGGACTCACCGGGCGCTAGCTGCTTTAGCCGGATCCAGCCCTTCGCCGCCACGGGATGCTGAATGCCCTCGACCACCAGCTTCAGCGTCACCACGACGCAGTCCTTGATCTCTGCGTCGTTGGTCACGGTGACGGTCATCTCGACTGCCGCCCCGGGCTGCACCTCGGTGCCTTCCTGCGGCGAAGAGATATCGACGGTCACCGCCTGCGCGGTCGCCGTGCCGAACAGGAGAATCAGGCCCAATACAATCGAGTACGTGAGTTTCCCTGCCATTTTCGTAACCTCCGCATTGACACGTCCAATTCTCATCGGCCACTCACGCAGTGGCCCGCCAAAACGCAATGCTCACATCATCTTCAGTTGCTTTCCGTCAGCGACGCACGATACCGCGATCAGGCAATAGAACGTCCACCCGCGTGCAGATTCGATCAGCCGCGCTCACGGGTTGATGATTTGCTCGTACTGCTCGGGCGTCAGGTACACCGGCACGTACGTCACGCCGCGAGAGGCCAACTGTCCGACAAAAGCCCTGAGGTGGTTCTCGGAGCCCGCCTCGAGGTTCTGATAGACGCGGAACAAATCCTGGTGCGTGGTCGCTTCCATGCAGTTGCGGAGGTCGATGATGTCGATCTCCTCGATGGCGCAGCCGACTTTGAGCGCGTCCATGAGAGACTGGCTGCCCCACCCAACAAGCCAGTCGTACATGTCACGGAACTCCTGCGTGGCAAACTGGCCGACACCCATGCCGGCGACCGGATCGGCGATCCCGTAGCGACTCAGCAGAGTCAGGATAGAGTCCATGTGGTTCTGCTCGCTGGCTGCGATATTGGAGAAAATTGGCGTCTTCCATTTCGCGGACAGCGTCAGGTAGACGTCGCGAGCCAGCTTCTCCTCCTCACGCATGTACAGCAGATCGGCCTGCTCCTGAGCGGTCAGCGGAACGACGCGGCTTTGCGGGCCGGCGGCGCAGGCTTCGTTTGCCAGCGCTAGGGCAGTGATCGTTCCCAGCAGGATCGCAAGGCCCAACATCGTTCCACGAGACAGTTTCTGGGACATCCTCTTTACCTCCCAAGATTCACTGAACGAGCCTCAGGCAGCCATCACGCAATGGCTCTCCAAGTCCTTTGGGCTGGGGCTCGTCCCCCCGATTCGCTTAGCCGGTGACAAACACGTGGCATGCCAGGAACATGAACGCGAGGGAAACTTTTGGGAGCAATCTATAAATCTTGAAGCTAGAGCGACTTACGCGAGAGAGCCAGGCCGCGTGTCGCAGGTTGGACATCACGCGGAAGCCGGTGCAAGGGCGACCAACGGCCGCGCGGCGAAAACTCCCGCCGGGGTTGTAGCGGATGCTCGGAGGAGTGGTTTGCCGTGCGGGTGGGCTCAGCGGCGAAAATACTCGCCGATTGTCGGCATTTCGCCCGTGGCCGTATGTGTGTCCTCATACCTGGCGGGCGAGCGAGCGCCTCTATAACTTCTTCCACGAGCATGTGATAGAGCAGGTCGCCTGGATGTCTCCCCTGAGTCCTCGTCTGGCACACAACGTGTTAATGAAATCCGGGGCCAGTCTGGCCTGATCGAATGGCATTGGTCGGCACGGAGGTGGTCGATCTGGCCCAGGCGACCGAAGTGTCGCGAATTCTCGGTTCGTCCGACTGGCCCCCGGCCTGCTCGACGGATCGCGTTTCGCCCCGGTGCCGATGAGCAAGAAGAATGCTGGTTTGCCACCGACTGTGGCGGCAGACCGCGAGGGGCAGGAATCCCGTTCGTGGGCGAAGCTTCCCCTGTGGCTCCACGCGGATTGACATGCCTCCGGACAGGTGATTCCTATGGAAATCGAGACCATTTTCAAGACGGCTCTCTTCAGCGGCGTCCTGGGATTCGCCTTCTTCTGTGCCTCCTACGCATTTCACGTCTGGCGAAGCCGCAACGCGGCGATCGCAGCAGCGGGGTGTGCCGAGCGGAGCTGGTTAGATCGTCTCAGGACCGCGTTCATCGCGGCGGCAGTGCTCGGTTGCGTGGGCCTGCTCGCGGCGGCGATCTGGCGGGAGGTGAGGCCGCGAGAGGGCGTTCTCAGGGGGGACGGCCTCTTCACGGTGCGTGCCGACGCAAGCCTGCGCCTCGAACACGTCACCCAGGACAAGGCGGTCCGTGCCGGCCACGTCCTGGCCCGGTTCAGGTCGCCGGAACGGCAGGCGGAGATAGCCGAGCTAACCCTCAAGAGGCAGATTCTCAACGCTCAGAAGGACGTGGTCGCGAAGCAGCCGCTGCTGCCGGATGCCGAACTGGTTCGCCGGATCCAGAAGGCGGACGACGATTGCAGGCAACTGGCCGCGTCGCTCCTGTATCTCATCCCCGAACATGCTGTTGTGTCTCGCGAGAAGCTCCGCGATGAGTTGGACCGCAACGAAAGAATCAACTCGTTGAACACCAAACTGGACGAGAGCCGGCGTGAGCTCCTGCAGGCACGAGCGCAGCTTGACAAGGCTCGCCGCTATCTTAAGCGGTCGGAGCAGTTGTCCTCTCAGAACGCGGCGGCCCCGCTCGAACTCGACGACAACGCGACGGAAGTCAGTGTTCTTGAGACCGAAGTGCAGAAGCTGGAGTCCCGCATCGAGGATCTCCAGAGCGAAAAGAAGCATATCGAGGCGGGTCTGCCTCGATTCGCGGACTGCACGGGCGAGCAGTCGGACACCATCAACGCCAATATGGCACAAGTTCGGGCCGAAATCGAGAAGACACGGACGGAGCGGGATGCATTGTCAAAGCAGCTTGCCGAGGACCTGCAAAGAGCAGCCGATCTCAAGAATCGCCAACTTGAGCAGCTCGATCTGCAAGTCCGACAGTGCCAGGCGAGACTGGACAGCATCGAGGACGTGCTGGTCATCAAGGCCCCCTTCAGCGGCACAGTGGCGTATGCCGACCCGGCGCCTCGCATGGCTTTGCCGCTTGCCCCGGTGGTCGTCCTGGCGCAGGAGGAAGGATTCCGCTTTCGACTCAGGTTACCTGAGGCGGAGGCGGCGCCGCTTTCCCGGGCCGGCACGGTCCCGCTGAGCCTGGTGGACCCCGTGCTGCATCGGCGCTTCCCGGGCCGTCTGCTCAAGTGCGGGCCGATGCCCCTTGAGGCCGGATACGTCCTGGCCGATCTGGCATGCGTCCCGCCTCCCGAGACGATCCGGGATCTGGCTTCGCGGGACTGGAGTCACAACAGTTGGGCCCCGGGACGCGAGCTACGCGTCCGGCTCATGTGGCGTCCGCCGCTGAGCACAAGTCCGGTCTTCTGGCCGGCCGTGGCGGCAATTGCCGTCGGCTTGGGCGGCTGGGTCTTGCTTTCACTTCTGGCCGCCAACCGGCGGACTCGGGCCGACCACGATCTCGCTGATGCGCCGGCGATCGCTGGACGCTCCGTATCCAGGCTGTCGACTCGCGACCGGGTAAGCCGGGCAGACAGTTCGTTGGCGACCTCGCCATCCGCGTTCGATGCTCTGCAGCTCGAGTCAGGAGCGAACGGTCGAAATATCGAATTACTGGGGCGGCGTCTTCGAGAGGCGATCCGGAGACAGCAGCTCGATCCGGAGCTTCTCCAGGCGGTGGAATGGACTTTGGATCGACACCATGCCCGAGCCATCCGCCACCTCAGGCGGGGGATGGCGCCAGATGAGCAACTGGCGGCTCAGGTGTCCCACCTGCTCGCAAACCTGTCGCGAGTGTCCGGCTCTGACGAAGTCTCGGGTCCCGGGGATGCGGGCTCACGGTCTCGACGTCTGGCCCGGGTAATCCGGGCAATCTCGCCTGAGTTCGTGGGCGTCTGCGGAGCCGACGCCCCGGCCTCGAACGTGGCTCGCGAGCCTCAGCAGCCCGGCAGTGTCAAAGATGGTCAATCCCTTCTCAAGTCAGGTCCAATGGCTAAGCGGTGATCAACCATGTCCGAACTCACGGTTAACCTGCCCTGGCTTGCGCGACCGACCGCCGGTGGGGAGCCGGACCTGGCCGTCGAGACCACGCCACCGCCGCTGGGGCTTCTGAGCGTTACCGTTGTCGCCACGTTGATCATGGCGATCTTCGCCTCGACCTACGTTCCCCATCGAATCCTGACATGGTCGCTGGCTGCGACCGAAAACCACATTGGCCGGTCGTTCGTCGCCCCGGCTTTGTGGTTCCTGGCGATCGCGTCTTTCGTGTCCGGCTTCCGCTGGGTCATATTCGTCTGTCTGACGTTCGTAGCCCTGCGCCAGTATTGCCGACGTGTGGTGCCCCGAGTCACCGAGTGGCCCCTGGTTTCGATCCTTGTGCCCGCCTACAACGAGGGCCAGACCATCGGGCCGGCGCTGGAGTCGCTCATCGGCCTCCGCTATCCCCGGCTGGAGGTGGTTGTCGTCGATGACGGCTCCAACGACGCCACCTACCACACGGCGAAGCGATATGAAGGGCACCACGGCCACTGCAGGATACACGTCCTTCACAAGCCGAACGGCGGCAAGTGGAGCGCTCTGAATTTCGCATTCGCCCATTGTACGGGCGAACTCTGCCTGTGTGTTGACGCCGATTCCCGGCTTGCCCCGGAGTCCGTTCGCCTGATGGTCGAACGGTTGGCCGATCCCGCGCTGGACGCCGTGGCTGGCCAGATCAGGGTGCGAAACCGCGTCAATCTGTTGACCCGGCTGCAGGCGCTTGAGTACGTCATGGCCAGCGGAGCCCTGCGCTTGGCTCAAAGCCACTCCGGCTGTGTTCTGGTCGTGCCCGGCCCGTTGGGTCTGTATCGCCGCTCCGCAATGGAGGAGGTCTTCATGCGCTGGGGCACCGGCGGCGAGCCCTCAACGCCGGGCCACGTCTACGGTCCGCTGGAGGGCGACACCTTCGCCGAGGATTTCGATCTGTCCCTCGCGGTCCTTTCGCTTGGAGGCAGAATCGTCTACGAACCCTACGCAATATCACACACCAAGGCGCCAGCGTCTCCTTCTGCGTTGATCAGCCAGCGGTATCGCTGGGCCAGGGGCACCCTGCAGGTTCTGTTCAAGTACGTGCGGCGTTCACGCACCAATCCCCGGATGCTTCAGCCCAGACTTGTCGGCTGGCTGGCGATCACCTACGGGGCGGAGATGTTCTTCTTGCCGTTCGCCTATGCCCTGGGGATGTGCCTGATTTTGTTGAGCCTTCTCGGTGGGGGCAACCTGCTGCAGATCCTGCTCGGAGCGTCCCCGATCCTTCTGCTCAGTTTCAACGCGGCGGCGTTCTGTATCGCCCTGCACCGCGACCGCTTCTCGCTGCTGCCGCCGCTGCTGGTTTACGACTTCTATCATGGTTTTATGTTGAACAGCGCGTGGTTGATCGCCGTGATCGACGAAGTGCGCGGGGCGAAAATGCGCTGGTGAGAACGGAGAAACGGGAAATGCTTTCACTGAATCGAGCTTCTATCGCCGCCCTGGGGGCACCGATCCTCCTGATCGGCAGTTGTCTGGCGGTCACCTCGGGGGTACAGGGCGCCGAGTTCTTCGATGACTTCAGCTACACCGCCGATGCCGGTCCTTCTGATCCGACCTTCCTCTGTTTCGGCTGGTACGTTCGCGCTGAGGCGGGAGGACCTGGTCCGGCGGGTGCCCAATGGCGTCCAGACTACGTATCCTGGGTACCCGACCCGGATCTGCCGGGCAACCGGATCATGAGCCTCCGGGCCACGACATTCGGAACGGCCGATTCCACCGCGCAATCCGAGGTCGGCACCCAGGAGGATCTGTTTTACGAGGGAACCTATTGTGCGAGGATGCGGTTCGCAAATGCCCCTGCAGGTTCGGCCCAGCCTTCCGTTCAGGCCATCAGCCTTTATAAGGGGCTCAACTGCGACCTGAATTACTCCGAATGCGATATCGAGTACACCATCGTAGACCCTTGGAGCACGCGTTGCAGTCAACTGCCTGCCCTGCACATGCAGACGTGGGAACAGTATTGCGATAATCCGCTGATCTACGACTCGCTGCCCAATCCGCCGTCACCCGCATGTGGCACGCTGACGGGCTGGCATGTTTACATGATCCAGGTGACGGGTGGATATGTTCGCTATTACGTCGATGGCATGCTGAAGGTCACTCATGGCGGAGAATACTACCCCGAGTTGCCCATGCGTCTGCTTCTGCTCCACTGGTTCGCCAATTCTCTGTATCCCGGTTTGCAGGCCGATTACTCCATGGACATCGACTGGATCTATCACGCCAAGGACACTGTCCTGTCGACCAGCCAGGTGTCGAGCATCGTCAGCCAATTCCGGGCGGGTGGAATCCAGCGGCTCAATACGATGAAAGTGATCCCGGACTGCAATGGCAACAATCTTCCCGACTGGTGCGAGCCCGACGCAGACGGTGACACAGTGATTGACGCGTGCGACAACTGCCCGGACGAGCCGAATCTCGAGCAGACTAACAGCGATACGGACAGCCTGGGTGACGCCTGCGACAACTGCCCGGCGGTCGACAACCCGGGCCAGGAGGACGCCGACGTGGACGGGGTCGGGGATGCCTGCGATACGGACCGCATCTGGCGCGTGGACGCCCGTGCGACAGGCGCGAACACCGGGTTGACCTGGCCGGACGCGTTCACCGATCTCCAGACGGCTCTCGCCGCGTCACTGGCCGGCGACGAGATCTGGGTGGCGACCGGCACCTATCGGCCGGCAGGACCCGGAGGCGATCGCGCCGCCGCATTCCACATGGCGGCAGGGGTCGACCTCTATGGCGGTTTTGCAGGCACGGAGACGCGACGCGATCAGCGCCCGGCGGGCCAACGCAGCACCCTTAGCGGCGATCTCAATGGAGATGACGCACCTGGGCCAGGCACCCGCGTGGACAACAGCATGATCATCGTTGATGCGTCGGGTACGGATGCCGCGACCAGCCTGGACGGATTCGTGATTACGGCGGCCAACGGACCGGCCGGTGGCGGACTGTACGTGGCCGGCGGAGGACTGTACGCGGTCGGCGGCTACCTCGCGGTCAACCACTGCCTTTTTCTTGACAATCACGCCGACTACGGCGGGGCCGTTCACCTGACAGACAGTGACGTCCGTTTCTCTTCTTGCTGGTTCGCCAACAATTCTGCCGCGCTCGATGGCGGGGCCCTGTATCTCAACCTGGGCAGTGATCCCACGCTGGTCGCCTGCGGTTTCACCGCCAACACCGCCGTGTATGCCGGGGGAGCGGCCAGGATTCTGATGAGCGCTCCGCAGTTTGTAACGTGCACCTTTCAGGCCAACACGGCTGCCTACGGAGGTGCCATACAACACTACGAATCCACCGGCGGGCTGCACGTCAACTGTGTCTTTACAGGCAACACGGCCACCATGATGGGCGGGGCCATCCAGCTCAACAACAGCATGCCATTCTTCGTCAACTGCACGGTGGCGGCCAACTCGGCCTCCGAGGGCGGCGGGATCCATGGCTGGATTCCCAGCATGGCAACGGTGGCAAACTGCATCCTGTGGGGGAACAGTGACTACACGGGTTTCAGCGAGGAGGCGCAGGTGACTACGGCCACCAGCTTGCTGAGCTATTCCTGTGTTCAGGGCTGGACGGGCCTTGGCGGCGGAACTGGCAACACCGGCGCCGACCCGTTGCTGGCTGACCCCGACGGATTGGACAACGTCGCGGGAACGGATGATGACAATCTCAAGATCAGGCCCGGCTCACCCTGCATCGATGC
>CAZPIO010000032.1:0-58517 GCA_964586235.1 uncultured Planctomycetales bacterium | reverse complement strand
CGGCACCGACTGGACCAGTCTCATGGCCGCCAGCACGCTCATCTGCCTGCCGATCGTCGTGCTCTTCTTCTTCACCCAGAAAACCTTCATCAAGGGCATCGCGACGACGGGGCTGAAGGGCTGATCCGATCGTCGTCGGCCTTATCTGGAAGGGAGCAAGCTGAGCAGATGCGTCCGGCACGCCGCGATGTATAATGCCTGCCCTGGCTGGCACCCGAGCGTCTGTATTGACCGTGCCCGCCTGACTAAAAGGATGTCACGTTATGGCCACAACCGAAGGCGAGTCATTTCGGACCTTCATTCACGATCTCATCGACGAAGACATGCGCACTAACCGCTGGGGCGGCCGGGTGGTCACCCGCTTCCCGCCGGAGCCCAACGGCTACCTGCACATCGGGCACGCCAAGAGCATCTGTTTGAACTACGGCCTGGCCCGCGACTACGGCGGCCAGTTCAACCTTCGCTTCGATGACACCAACCCGGTCAAGGAAGAACAGGAGTACATCGACTCGATCACCGAGGACGTCCGCTGGCTCGGGGCTGACTGGGAAGACCGTCTCTTCTTCGGCTCGGACTACTTCGGGCAGATGTACGAATGGGCGATCCAACTCATCAAGGCCGGCAAGGCCTACGTCTGCGACCTGAACGCCGACCAGGTCGCCGCCATGCGCGGCACAGCGACGGTGCCGGGCCAGGAAAGCCCGTACCGCAACCGCAGTGTCGAAGAGAACCTCGATCTGTTCGAGCGGATGAAGAAGGGCGAGTTCGCCGACGGGTCGCGCACTCTGCGGGCCAGGATCGACATGGCCTCGCCCAACTTCAACATGCGCGACCCGGTCATGTACCGCATCCTCCACGCCACCCACCCACACACCGGCGATGAGTGGTGCGTCTACCCGATGTACGACTGGGCCCACGGGCTGGAGGACTCCATCGAGAAGATCACACACTCGATCTGCACGCTGGAGTTTGAGAACCACCGCCCGCTATATGACTGGTTCCTCAACCAGCTCGGCATCTACCACCCTCAGCAGATCGAGTTCGCCCGCCTCAACCTGACCTACACGGTGATGAGCAAGCGCAAGCTGCTGCAACTGGTCAAGGATGGACTGGTCCGCGGCTGGGACGATCCACGCATGCCGACCATCTGCGGCCTGCGCCGACGAGGCTACACGCCGGAAGCGATCTGGAACTTCTGCCGCCGCATCGGCGTCAACAAGTACGACAGCATCGTGGACATCCAGCTCCTGGAGCACTGCATCCGCGAGGACCTCAACAAGCGGGCCCCGCGGGTCATGGGCGTGCTGCGGCCGCTCAAGGTAATCATCGACAACTACCCCGACGGGCAGGTCGAGCAGCTTAACGCCATCAACAACCCCGAGGACCCCGGCGCCGGCACCCGCAAAGTGCCGTTCTCGAAGGTGCTCTACGTTGAGCAGGACGATTTCCGCGAAGTCCCGCCACCGAAGTACTTCCGGCTGACCCCCGGTCAGGAGGTCCGGCTGCGATATGCGTACTTCGTCAGATGCACCGGCTGCGTGAAGGACCCGGCCACCGGCCAGGTCACCGAGGTCCACTGCACCTACGATCCGGCCACCCGCGGCGGCGACTCACCCGACGGCCGCAAGGTCAAGGGGACCATCCACTGGGTCTCGGCCGGTCAGGCCGTCGACGCCGAGGTGCGGCTGTACGACCACCTGTTCACCAAGCCCGACCCCGACGACGTCCCCGAGGGCCAGGACTGGAGGACGGGCCTGAACCCCAACTCGCTGGAGGTGCTGACCGGCTGCAAGGTCGAGCCCGGCCTGGCCAACGCCGCCCCCGGCACCCGCTTCCAGTTCGAGCGAATGGGCTACTTCTGCACCGACCGCGACTCAGCCCCCGGCAAGCCGGTCTTCAACCGCACCGTCACCCTCAAAGACACCTGGGCGAAGATCGAGAAGAAAGGGGGCTAGATGGCGCGTTGCGGCCAGTGGGACTCACCGCTACAATCCTACGAAGCGTGATGCCTGTGACTGCGCCAAGATCGAGACGTACTATGAATCCGAAACAAGACGCATGGACAGTAGTAATTGTGGGCTTCTGGAATCGAATGATCTTCCAGCCTGACTGGGTGGCTTCGCGCCTTTTCAACAAGACTGAGATTGAGTGTCTCGTGCCCATCGCCAGCCCTGCGCCGAACATCTTTCGCCACGACACCGTCACGTTGCAGGTGAGTGAGAGACGAGTTGTCTTGAATGCTCGGCAACCGACCGACGGAGCTCTGCAGGAGTTGGAGCGGCTCGCCATTACTCTTCTTCGCGAATTGCCTCACACACCGGTGTCAGCAGTCGGGATCAACTTTGCGTTCGTGGAGGAGCGGCCCGCTGATTCCGTTCTCGACTTATTCAACTTCGGTGATGACGCCAGTATTGCCGCCCATGACTGGGATATAGAGACACGTAAGCTTACGCGGGCGCTGCGGTCAGAAGGCCAACTGCTCAACCTGACTCTGAGCCTCCAAGGCACGACGCTCCAGATTGAGGCCAATTTCCACACCGCCGTCAGCAGTACCGAGGAGGCGAGCATGGCGATCGAGCAGAAGGTCCGGCATCACTATGAACAGCTTGAAACACTGTTGAGCGACGTCTATCAATTGGCTGTCCCAGGAGTCTACGTATGATCTCCGCTAACAGCGAAGAGGCCGCGTTAAGTAGTTCGGGCGAATCCGAGGTTGACCAAACCCAGTACAGGAAGTGCGACGAGATCACGCCGGTTACCGCCGATTCATCACACGCGCTGGCCACGCCAGAGGCCAAGGTGATCACCGTTCGCCTCGGCACGACACCAACTTTTGTCACCTTTACACTAGACATTAAGGGTTACGCACGCCAGCAACGGATTCTCCGCCTGAACCAGGAGCTCGACAGATTGCATCGCTTGTGGTAACGCCCATTGGTGGAGTGAATGATCTCCCGGCCCACCCACTTTATCTACGCCGAGACTGAACAAGATCGCCTCTGCCAGGGCGATATCTTGTCCAAGACGCCCGAGCTCAAATCGCTGCTGTCCCAGTATCATGCGTATTATGCCAGCCAAGCCAACTACCGTTTCTTTCAGATACTGACGCAGTCATGCGATCTTGTCAGAAGGGGCGGAGCGCCTCCTTCATCTGCCTACATCACGATCGCTGCCGTACGACCCGTCGAAGAGGCCATCCTGCGGGAAGCCAGAAAACACCAGGAAGGTTGGCAGGTCAGCAGCTCGGTGATCAGTGCGAAGATGAGGGACAGGTTACAGCTGTTCTTGGAGAGCCTTCTGGACAACAACCAGCACGGGTACTTCTATCTTCACGAGGATATCAGCCTCGGCATTTCGGGCCGGTTCTGCGCTTTCCTCGCGTTGTCGATTCCGTTGCGAACCGAACACTACGACTTGCTCCTTGGAGCGAAGATCGCACAGCTCAAAGACGAATTCCAGGCCAAACTGGGCTGGCTCATCGGCAGCATGTATTCGCGTGTTGGGACCAAGGAATGGGATCAGCATTATACCGAGCATCCCGCCTCAGCGGAGGCTGCCCACATTCTCAGCCGCACCTTTGTCACGATTGCCGACAATCAGATCTCGGAAGCACTGCAAGACCTGATCAAAGAGAAGCCGCTGGACGAGTACGACGAGCGTGAAATCGTATCGTACGTGCGGAAGAAAAAGATGGTCCCCAAAATCACAAAGTTCAGAGCACGACTTGGCGAGGTACTTAGTTCCGAAGAGCTCGATCTTGTTGGTGAGGTCGCCAGGAGAATACCAACGCAGCTACAGGCTGACCACCAACTCGAACATGAGTTACGGATCATCTTGTCATCGGATGAACCGGATGCCGAAAAACGCGTGCTGAGAACAGTGGGCGAATTCCTTTCATCACGGGTGTCCAGGGAGACACTCCCAGGTTTCGACAAGCTCGCAGATCGATTGCGCAATACCGTTGCACAAGACGCGGTGATCCGAAGCCTCTTCTGACGAACGCCGCCCCATGTCCACCCTATTGCCATTCACGGGGATTCACCTGCTCGAACTCGCTCTCGATCGCTCGTCGCATCTCGTCGGCATCCTCATCAGGAAGGATGCCAATACAGCCTTCCAGTGGATGCGATGGTTCTCGGGTCGGTTCAACCGTGATTCTGACCTTGGAATGCTCGTCGATCCCGTGCAAAGGGTGGATCGGTCGGAGCACGCCTCCCTCGTAAACAGCGTCAACGGTCTCGGCCATCGTAGATCGTTCCTTTCCGGACTGCTTGTTTTCTCGCGTCCCGCTGATCGACCCGGTACGAGCTATTGTAGCGTAAGGACCCGCAGCAGCGAAGCGATCTCCATCCGCCGGATCAACCAGCAGAAGCGCCCCGCGGCTTGTCGTCCGGAGCCGAGGCCGGCGGCTCAAGTCGCCGCCGCCAGCGCCAAACCGGCCGCACCGATGACCCCCGCGTCAGGGCCGAGGCTTGCCCGCTCGACGGTCGTATCCCGGACCAGAGTCGGCTGGCCGACCTCCTGCAACCCATCGTGGATGGCCTTGAGCAGTGGGGCGCCAAGCTGGGCGATTCCCCCGCCGATCAGCACCTTCTGCGGTGCGTGGACCACGGCCCAGCTTGCCAGGGCCACGCCCAGCCACCAGCCGCATTCCCGGACCACGCGGGCGGCGGCCGCATCCCCGGCCGCGAGCGCCTCAGCAATCTCCTTGCCGGTCAGCTCGCCGCGTTCGGCCAGCAGGCGGCCCAGATGCAAGCCGGGCTCGGCCTTGGCCGCCTCCAGGGCGTGCCGCTCCAGCGCCTTGCCGGACGCGACCGTCTCGACGCACCCTCGCCCGCCGCAGGCACACCGGAGACCCCTCGGGTCCACGATAACATGCCCGAGACTGCCGCCGATATGATGCCGAACGCGCACGATCTGCCCGTCGGCAATCACGCCCGCCCCAATGCCGGTCCCGATGGTCACCACCGTCAGCCGATCGACGCCCTTGCCGGCGCCGAAGTAATACTCGCCCCAGGCCGCCCCGTTGCAGTCGGCGTCGAAGGTCACCGGCAGTTCGAGACTGGCCCGCAGATCGGCCAGCAGACTCGATCCGCTGAGCGTCGGCAGATTGGCCGCGTAGATAAGCCGGGTCCGCTCCCGGTCCATGTAGCCCGGCATGATGATGCCGATCGCCAGCGGTTGCCGGCCCGCGCCCGCTGCGTCACGGCCGAGAGCCCTCACCTGGTCCAGCATCAATCGGCAGATGCGATCGGCCGGTTGGGTCGCGTCAATCGGTTCCTGCCGCCTGATCAGGATCGCGCCTGTGTCGTCCACCAGGGCCAGCTTGACACTCTGGCCTCCGAGATCCACGCCAATCGCACAGCCCCTCTGATCGTTCACGACCGCCCTTTCAAGTAAAGCACGTTCAGGCGGCGATCAATCTGACGGCCGCATCGTCGTTCGTCAAGCCGGCCGACCCTATACAGAAAAGCGGCCGATCATCAGGATCGGCCGCTTTCGAGTTAGTTCAGTCTTCGGTGGTTGTCGCCCGAACCTCATCCAAGCCGACGCCGATGAACCAGCATCGGCAGGCCAAGCACGCCCAGCAGCAGCGCAGCCGGCTCCGGAACCGAGAACGTCTGATTGATGTAGGAAATCAGGGTGGAACTTGACTCGCCGCCCTCGACGATGATCCTGTCGTGAACCTGGAGCATGGTGGTATACGGGCCACCGGTCAAATCGATGTGGTCCTGCAGTTGATAACCGGATGGCTGGTTCCAAACCAGGAGGTCGCCGACACTGGCATTCTCGAAAAGAACAATCTTGCCCACCTGGGCTCTTCCCTGTTCCGGATCAGCGAGTGCACCGTTAAAGGACATGGTCACGTCGATGATGCCCGGCGCGCCCGGCTTCACAGTCACAGTGTAGTCGAGATTGATGGTGACCGACGAATCAGGCTCCACGTGCGAGAGCGCGGCGATGATGCCAGCGAACTGCAAACCCTCTTCATTGGCGATCGTAATAGGCACGACCTTGATCGCATCAGTACTGGCACGGAACGACCCTTGGCCCGTAATCTCGCATGTGAAATTCGAGAACTCGAGATCCCCGGACAGGGAGGGCACTGTCTGCGGGTTGGTAATCAGGTCGGACAACAGATACTCCGCTGAAGCTGTGCCGGGGTGCATCAGCAAACCGCCAAGCGCCAGAACGATCGCGACCGCCCAGACCGTCCGCCGGCGAACCGCGCGGCGCCCAAACAGGGCCAGAGAGCCGATGGCCAGCAGCGAAATCGCCGCGGGTTCCGGCGTCTGAATGAACAACTGTTCGAACTTCGTGATCGCCGCACCTTCCGTCTTCCCACCTATCACGGCAATGTCCTTGTAAACTCGAACAGAGGAGTAGGTGTTCGCAAGATCGGTTGAGTCGCTGTAGCTTGCGGGGGGGTTAAGAGTGTTAACCTGGATCAAGACCGGTTGGTCATCTCCGCCCTGGACGGTCTCGGCGATCTGGGCCAGGCCGTTCGACGGAAATGGGGCCGTCGGCTCGAAGGACAACCACACCGCCTTGATCTCGTCGGCCGAGCCGTTGACCTTTGCGTCGAACCCGATCAAGAGGTCAACGTACGCCCCGGCATCCGCTGCAGCGATCGAAGCCGCGCCGGCGACGGGCGCGAAAAGCAACCCGTAGTCGCTTCCAATCTGAATACCCGTGACCTCGACGTTGGCTGCGCTGGCCTGATAAGTTCCGAGGCCCGTGATGACCAGCGTGAAGTTCTCGAAGACCTTGTCCCCGATCGAAACCTGCCTTTGATCGGCAGGAAGCTCGGGATTGATCAGATCGGACAGCAATACGGCATTCGCCGGAACCGCCGCGAGCAGCACCGCCAGCGCCGGCAGTGACGCTATGGCACATCTGCGCAAGCTTCTCATCTCTCTCTCCCGTCTCTAATGAAACGCCGTCTCTCCCAAACCCGCTCAATCGCGACCCAAGCGAAACGCATGGCGCGGCAATTAAGCCCTCGCTCCCTGATAGCTCAAATGTGAGGCGGGTGCTCCCTGGAGTGGTCTCTCTCTCCCGCCTGCACGCAAGTGTCGACAGAGAACAACACTCGCGCGCCTCTTCCCTTGTCCTTTATTGTACCCAGGCGCCCGTTTAGGAAGCAAGCGGATTCTCGGCCCAATCTCAAGAAAAAACGCATGGCCAACCCGGCCGATGCGGATAAGGCCAAGTGCCTGTAAGTTTTTTAAATTAAACGATTTACGTCAATAACAATCGCCCATATGGGTCCGATACAATTCCGCAGGTCCGAGGAAACCTCTCCGGAAACACGAATTCCGCCCAGAGGCTTCTCCGCAACCCCGCCCACCACAGCGGAAAGATGCGACCGCATCAGGCGATGTCGCAGACCACCGCACCGGCCCTGGTTCAGCGGGCGGGTGATGAGCGGACCTTCGCATACAGGCGCTCGACCTCGATCCGAGCCTCGGTGGAGCTGGGATCCATTGCCAGCGCCTGCTGGTAAGCCCGCATCGCGTTATCGGCGTCGCCGGCATCCCGGTAAAGATTGCCAAGAATGACGTACTGCGTAACCTTATCGCCGGGCATGCGCTGGGCCACTCGCTCGGCCATCGCCACTGCCGTCGCATAACGCCCGCGCCGCGCCAGCGCATCCTTCTTCTCCCTGATTGCCTCTATAAAGTTGGGAATGCTCGTAGTCGCCTGGTTGAAGTAATAGACCGAGGTGTCGAGTTGCTTGTAGGCGGCGATCAGGTCACCCTGTTTGAATTGCTCATCCGCCCGGTCCCGGTAATGAAGCCCCATGTAGTAGTTGCTCACCGCGTCGTTGGGCGCCAGGTTCAAAGCGGTGCGAAACGTGGCCATGGACTGAATGCGCTGGCCGGCCTGGTACTGCTTGATCCCCGCATCGCGGATTTCCGTCACATCCGGCGTGCAGCCGGGCATCCCCGCAACCAGCAACACGCTCGCCGCCACCCCAAGAGACACTTTCTTCAGCGCCATTCGCCGTTTCATGGCTCGAAACCTCCGTGGTCCAGGCAGGGACGCTTCCGTGTCCGTCGGTGGGATGTTATCCGCCGCCCGGAGGGGTATCAAGGATACATCGGCATATAATGCCTGCATGGGCGAGCCCGAGCGAGCCTTTGTCCTGTTGCGCCACCAGACCAGCGAAGGCGTCCACTGGGACCTGATGCTGGACATCGGTCATTCGCTGGCCACGTGGCAGCTCGGCGAGAATCCGGCCGTCCGATTGAGCCGGCCAACCGACGAGGGCATCCCGGCCCGGCTTCTGGCGGAACACCGCCGCGACTACCTGGATTACGAAGGCCCGGTGAGTCGAAATCGAGGCCACGTCACCCGCGCAAACCGCGGAACGTATACGTCCTTGACCAGAGAGGCTGCGGCTTGGACCTTCACTCTCGTCGGGGAGGGACTATCTGGACGGTTTCGGCTGTCGGCGACTCGCCCCGAGGCTGATGAGTGGCTCTTACAGCGTCTCGGCTAACGGGGCAGCGGTTGCAGGTGGAGCGTGAGCAGACCCGGCTCGAATCGCACGCCGACAATCCGAAATGGCCACTGCCCGTTCGCCCAGACCCATGTGTCCGGCAGGAGAACCCCATCAAACAATCCGGCCAGCGGCGGCAGCGCGGGACCCCCGATCTGGTAAGGGCTCTTTGAGCCGACCGGCCACGTGCGCCCGTCCAGCAGGGCCAGCCGCTCACGAACCCAGGATTCCGGTACTCCCAGCGAGCCCCCGGCCACTTCGTCCAGGCTGATCCGAATCCCGCCGGTTTGGACGGCAGTTCGCAGGCGAGCCGAGACAACCGTTTTGACCCCGCCGCTTCGATACGTGGCGGCCAATCTCAGGCCATCCGCCTCGATGAGCACGAAGGGGTCGGACAGAGCCGGAGGAAGCCAATCCCGCGAACGCTGCCAACTGCACTCCCTCGCACCCAGCCAGGCGTTGAGCTGGTCCTGCTTGACCGGGAACTCGAAGGCCAGTTTCTCGTTCTGCAGCCGCCGCTCCAGCCGGTCTTTGGCCCCCATCCAGTCGTTTTTGACCCGCTGGTCAGCGTCGGAGAAAGGAACCACGGCGATGGGGCGATACCAGGACGGGATATGCTGGAACATCAGCCACAGGGTCGTCCCGCTGACCAGGACCGCCAGCCCCGCGACCACCATCGCCCACTTCAGCCACCTGAACCGACCGCCCTGCATGCTCACGCTCGTAAACCCTGTTCCCACAGGAGCCAAGGGGGCCGCCGCCGCCCCCGATTTCAATCGACCACCGTCCGGGCTTGGCTTGAAAGCCGCGTTTCAGCTATAGTATCCGGTTCGGCACGATCGGAAAGAGCGCAAGAGGTTTGCGCCGCGTGGCCGATTGTCATGGGGACATCCGACGGCGGGTTCGCGAACCTGTCGCGGCTGTGAGTCTTTTCTTCTCGCGGGATCTCCTGCTGCAAGACAAGGTTTCTGAAGTTAAATGGTAGACTACAACCTGATCAATTCGCTCGACGTGAACGAGGACGGTTTCCAGAAGGAGCTGGCCGCGGTGATGGAGGGCCAGACCACCGACGAGGCCCTGGCCACCACCATCGATACCACTCTGGGTAATTTCACAAGCGGCGCCATCCTGAAGGGCCGCGTGGTCGGCTTGGTCGGCAGCGACGTCGTCGTCGACGTCGGCCTCAAGAGCGAGGGAGTCATCCCGGCCTCCGAGTGGGACGACCCATCCTCGATCGACGCCGGCGACGAAGTCGACGTGTGGCTCGAAACGGTCGAATCCGACAGCGGCCTGGTGGTCATCAGCAAACGCAAGGCCGACCGCCTGCTCAACTGGCAGCGCCTGGTCGAGACCGCCAAGGAAGGCGACGACGTCCGCGGCCGCGTCATGCGCAAGATCAAGGGCGGCCTGCTCGTCGACATCGGCGTCCCGGTCTTCCTGCCCGCCTCCCAGGTCGACATCCGCCGACCGGGTGACATCGGCGAGTTCATCGGCCGCGACATCGACGCCAAGATACTCAAGATCGACACCGAGCGCCGCAACATCGTCATCAGCCGCCGCAGATACATCGAGGAGAAGCGCCAGGCGGCCAAGGAAAAGGTGCTCGGCGAGATCCAGGTCGGCGAGATTCGCAAGGGCATCGTCAAGAACCTGGCCGACTTCGGCGCATTCGTCGACCTCGGCGGCATCGACGGCCTGCTGCACATCACCGACATGAGCTGGGAACGGGTCAACCACCCGTCCGACCTGCTCAGGATCGACCAGGAAGTCGAGGTCAAAGTCCTCAACGTCGACAAGGACAAGGAGAAGATCGCGCTCGGCCTCAAGCAGTTGACCGAGAACCCGTGGGACAGCATCGAGCAGCGCTACCCGGTGGCCTCGCGAGTCAAAGGCGAGGTGGTCAACATCCTCAACTACGGCGCGTTCGTCAAGCTCGAGCCCGGCGTCGAGGGCCTGGTTCACATCTCGGAGATGAGCTGGACGCGGCGGATCAACCATCCGTCCGAACTCATCAGCCTCGGCGACCAGATCGAGGTCGTCGTCCTGGACATCAACAAGGACAAGCAGGAAATCAGCCTCGGCATGAAGCAGACCGAGACCAATCCGTGGGAGCGCGTGGCCGAGAAGTACCCGCCCAACACCATCATTGAGGGCAAGGTCCGCAATCTCACCAACTACGGGGCCTTCATCGAAATCGAGGAAGGCATCGACGGCCTGCTGCACGTGTCCGACATGAGCTGGACCAAGAAGATCAGCCATCCGTCGGAGGTGCTCAAGAAGAACGATTCAGTCAAGTGCGTCGTGCTGTCCGTCGACCAGGAGAAGATGCGCGTGGCCCTCGGCACCAAGCAGTTGACCGAGGACCCGTGGCTGCACGCCATTCCGGCGACTTATCTGCCGGGCCAGATCGTCAAGGGCAAGGTGACCAAGATCACCAACTTCGGCGTCTTCGTGGAGCTGGAGCCCGATCTGGAAGGCCTGCTGCACGTCAGCGAACTGGCCGACCACAAGGTCGAGAACCCGCACGACGAGGTCAAGATCGGCACCGAGATCGAGGTCAAGATCCTCCGCGTCGACCCGCAGGAGCGCAAGATCGGCCTGAGCAAGAAGCGGGCGGAATGGGCCGCGGCCGATGAAGGCGGCCGCGAATCGGGCAAGCCGAAGGCCCGCCGCGGCGGCCTGCACGGCCCGGGAGCCGAGTCAACGGATATCATTCAGCACCTTCCGCTTCGCCAACCCGAGACTGCTTCGGAGGCCGCTCCGGAGGCCACTCTGGAGGCCACTCCGGAAACCAACCCTGAGCCCGGGCCTGAAACGGGGGGATCGGAAGCCGGCGAGGGAACCGAGGCCGGTGAGCCCGGCCGCTGAATAGACGGCGAAGGCCGATGCCGGCAGTCCGTCGAGTCGCGCCATTCGTGATCAGTCGCCGACTTCGCGGCCGACCGCAGTCGGTTGTTTACCGACGGCCTTCTTCCAGCCGATAAGGAACTCGATCTCGCCGACAGTAGCGCAGACCTGTGGTCGAGTGCGGACGGACATGGGTGTCAGGCGGCTCCTGAAAGGGAGGGTAGAGCCATCGCGGTCGAGAGTGGACTACAGTACTACCTGAAGCAGATCGACGAGGCTCCGCTGCTGTCGGCCGCAGAGGAGCGCGAGCTGGGCACGATCATCCAGAAGTCGATCAATTCCGGCCGGCTTCTGCGGGAAGGCGACATCTCCCTCAGGGAGAAGGAACAGCTCGACGAACAGGCCGTCCGGGCGCGCGACCGGATGGTGCTCTCCAATCTGCGCCTGGTCGTCAACATCGCCAAGAACTACCTCAATCGCGGCCTGTCGCTGGCCGACCTCATCGAGGAAGGCAACATCGGCCTGCTCCGCGCGGTCGAGGGCTACGACCCCACCAAGGAAACCCGCTTCAGCACCTACGCCTCGTGGTGGATCAAGCAGGCCATCAAACGCGCCCTGATCAACAGCTCCCAGCCCGTGCACATCCCGGCCTACATGGTCGCGATGATCGCCGACTGGAAGAAAGCCTGGGCCGAACTCGAAAACCAGCTCGGCCGCCATCCGACGCTCCAGGAAATGTCCCAGCACATGCAGCTCTCCGAGCGGAAAATCCGAATCATCCGCCGCGCGGTGAAGGCCTTTTCAGCCCCCGTCCAGGCCGGAGGCCCCGAAGGCTCATTCGGCCTCTCGGAAATCCTGGCCGACTACCGCATGCCTTCTCCTGAAGAGGCCGCCTTCAGCAACGCCGACGCCGAGGTCATCCAGCGGCTCCTCTCCCGGATCGATGAACGCGAGGCGACCATCCTCCGCCTGCGGTACGGGATGGGCGAGAACCAGCCGCCGCTCACCCTCAAGGAGATCGGCGCCAAGATCGGCCTGACCCGCGAACGCGTCCGCCAGCTCGAACGCGAGGCCCTCAAGAAACTCCGCGAAGCATTCAACGAGATGTGAGGAAATAGCGGTCAGCAATCAGCCGTCAGCTCTCAGCTTCGGGCTTCGTCCTTCGAGCATCTTTCGTCCCGCCACCGCGAGTCTCCGACATTCGGATTTGGTCATTTGGACTTCTTTCGTCATTTGGGCTTCGTCATTCGTCATTTTCCCAGTCGCCATTCCCCGGTATAGTGTCACCTGCCAAGAGGAACTCACGGATCGAGGGCTTTTCGATGGGCAACGTCCGCGTCACCGTCTGGAACGAATGCTGGCACGAGCACAACACCGAGATCGTCCCCAAGCTCTATCCCGACGGCATTCACGGAGTCATCGCCAAGGCCCTGGCCGCGAGCCCTGATCTCGAGGTGCGAACCACAACCCTGCGCGACGCGGAATGCGGGCTGCCCGACGAACTCCTCGAAAACACCGACGTCCTGGTCTGGTGGGGCCACATGCGTCACCACGAGGTGGCCGACGAGCGTGTCGAAAAGGTCGTCGGCCGGGTGTGCGAGGGCATGGGCTTCGTCGGCCTGCACTCGGCCCACTACTCCAAGCCCTTCCGCCGGTTGATGGGCACCCCTTGCGGCCTCAAGTGGCGGGTCGACAACAAACGCGAGATTCTCTGGGTCGTCGACCCCTCGCATCCGATCACCGCCGGCATCAACGAGAAAATCGAGCTGCCCCAGACCGAGATGTACGGCGAGTGGTTCCAGATCCCCGCCCCCGACGAGCTGGTCTTCATCTCCTGGTTCGAGGGCGGCGAGGTCTTCCGCAGCGGCTGTTGCTGGAAACGCGGCAAAGGCCGCGTCTTCTACTTCCGCCCCGGCCACGAAACCCTCCCCATCTACCACAACCCCGACATCCAGAAGGTCCTCCGCAACGCCGCCCGCTGGGCCGCCAACCGCAGTTGAGGAGGTCCGCCGACCCGCTGTCAGGCCAGCCATGTCACGACGTGCCGAAAAGAGGCCAAGACGATACTCATAACCTCTTCAATTATAACATCTTACGACAATATGACCGATCTTGACACTTTGGCTTCTTTTTGTGCTTGCAGTGGTATCGGCCTCGTGGTAGGGTCAGGCTGCTTGGTAGGACCCGCACGGAAAGCAGGTGGATGGAAAAGCAATCCCCCTTTCCACCGTCTGAGCTGAGGGCTTTGCATCATCTCGCGGGTCGTGCATATGCCCAGCCAGTGCTGCAAGCCCCCGCCCATCGATCCGTGTCGGTACCACGCTACGTCGTGCCAGATGCAGCGGCGCAATCACATCGGCCAAGAGGTGCCAATTCGGCGAAACGCCGAGGAAGGAGCAAGGAAATGCGACTGAAAACGTTTGTGGTATTAGGGGTGGCTGCTCTGTGGATAGCTGGAGCGGCTCAAGCAGATGTACCCATGAATCTGATGAGCTATCCGAACGCCGCAATCAGCGTCGATGGTGACGCCAGCGATTGGAACCTGGCCCAGTTCGGGACGGTAGTTCCAGGCGGTGTGAATGGCACGGGCGACATAGCCCTTGTCGGTTGGGATGACACCAACACTAACCTGTATTACGCGGGGATGTGGACGGATGCCGTCCTGCCCACGAGCAAGGCCGATCATCAGGCCAAAATCTACGCCCGGGACAACGCGACCACCCAGTACTTTCTGGTGAGCATTACGGACGATGACATCAGAACGCCCGAGGCGGTGAACAATTGGGCCAATGACTGCGTCGAGTTCTACATCGACCCGCAAGACAACGGCAATCCTACCGACTGGAACTCCGATATCCAGTTGGTTATCGACGCCGCCAACCGGGCCAAGGTTTGGATGTCTCCCGCCGGCTACGCGGCTACGATCGAAGCCGGCGTGCAGTCGGCGGTGACCCCCTTCCCCGGTGGCTGGTTGTTGGAGGTCGGAATCGCCAAGAGCGTATTCAACCCGGCGTTGCCGTCCGTTCTGGGTGGCGTCAACAATATGGACCCGGACGGTCCCAACTACGGCCTGGACCTCAACTTCCGGGACAACGACAACGACAACGACCCCACGCTGACCACCGTGTATGACTGGGCGGACCCGTTCAGCGGTGGTGGCTTCCCGAGCAAGAGCGCGGGCAGTTGGGGCGATGTCGTTGCTCCCGAACCCGCGGCGCTGGCATTGTTGATCCTCGGTAGCGCATTTGTTTTGCGACGTCGCAGGTAGGCAAGATCGATTGAGCAAGTCCTTTTTGGACTGAGCTACCAGACTCTATGTGCAGAGGCGTTGCTGCTGATCTTCGGCAGCAACGCCTCCTGCATTTCCGCTTTGTGCGAAGTGTCGCCGATCCGGGGCCGGGCGCTCAGTCCGCGCAATCCGGATCCCCAGGCAGCCATGGCCCGCTCAGGCAGCCCAGAAACTCGTTCTTGTCCACCCCGTCCACAAGCCCGTTTCCGTCGAGATCCGCACCGTGACATCCCTGGCCCTCGCCCGTCGCACTGCTCCCCAGGCAGGCTTGCAGACGGCCGAAGTCCTCCTGATCCACGTCGGCGTCGCCGTTGAAATCGCCGGGTACCGGCACCGGGCACCCCTGCTCATCCACCACCGCGCCGGCGATCGTCCCCGCGCATGCATCGCACGCGTCGCCCACGTCATCCCCGTCGCCATCCTCCTGCCCCGTATTGGTATCAAAATGACAGTTATCACCAGCATCTGCCACTGTATCATTATCGTCATCATCGTCGCAGACGTCTCCCAGACCGTCGCCGTCATTGTTGGCCTGGTCGGTGTTGGGATTCATCGGGCAGTTGTCGCAATCGTCAATAACGTCGTCCGCGTCCCCGTCCGCCTCGCAAACGTCCGGCACGCCGTTGCCGTTGCAGTCCCCGCTGATCCCGAAATCGATGTCGCACGTGTCGGGAATGCCGTTGGCGTTGCAGTCGCCGCACCACGGCGAACCGTCGCAATTGGCGATGTCCTCATCGTCCGGAGTCGCGTTTCCGTTGCAGTCCGCGAACCCGCCGTAAGGGTTATACGCGTCGCCCCAGTTGGCCGGGATCTTGCTCGGAAAGCCCCCGGAACCCGTGTAGTCCGGCGTCCACCCGTAGAGCGTCGCGTCCGAGGCGTCCTGGTCGCGGAAGTCGATGTTGATCCCGAACGTCCCGCCCGCCGGCAGCCGCGGATTCGTGACCGCCTTGTCGATCCGCACCTCCAGCCACCAGCCCGTCGCGTCCTCGGACGTGGCCGACGTCACCCCGCTCAGAATCTGCGTCCGGTACTCGCTCGTCGTCATGTAGACGTTCTGCTGGTTGATCACGTCGATGACCAGCTCAAACTCGCTGGTTGTGGGCACGTCCCACATCCGTGTGCTGCTGCCGTAGTGCCCCGGATCAACGAAGAACTCCACGCAGTCGTTCTGCCAGTTCTCCCCGACGCCAAACGGGTGCTGGATATCATCGTCGTCGCAGCGCACCAGGAAGTACTGGTAGTTCGGGTCGTGCCGGCTGTAGAACCGCACCGTGTGGTCCGTCGCGTCCACCGGCAGAACATAGCCCCCTTCCCCGCAGAGCTGCCCGTAATACAGCGTCCCGCCGAGCCAGCCGACCTGCCCGATGTCCCCGATCTCGTGCTGCCCGCCCCGGCTGTACGTCGTGAACTCCGCGAGATTCCAGTCGCCCGGATCCCCGTCAATCGCAATCGCCCCCGCCGGCTTGACGTTCAGCGTCTCGTCGATCGTCTGAGCCCCCAAACACGACACCAGCTCGATGCCGTACCCGGTGCCCAGGTTGCGCGAATACTTCTTGTCAGTCGGGTTGTTCCAATGCTCATGGACGCCCAGGCTCGCCATCCGCACGGTCGCGACGGCGTGATCGGAATCGTAGAACGTCCCCGAAGGCGGGTTGTCCGCCTGGGCCGCCTCGTGCAGGTAGTCGTCGGCCCCCAGCATGCGCGGATACAGCCGGTAATCGCCCTCCTCCCACAGGAAGTCAAAGCCCACCGAATCGATCGCCACCGGATCCTGCGAGGCAAAAAGGCTCGACGTCCAATCGCCGTTGAACGGCGCGAAACTCCACTTCCGCGGGTGGTCATCATCCGGATGAACCCCCGAGTACAACCCGTCAACCAGGTAGAGCAGCGCCTTGCCCCCGCTGTGCGAATGCCCCATCAGGTCGACCATGCACCGGTAACGGCCGCTCTCATGGACGAACTCGGGCAGGCTCTCGTGCAGGCTGTAATAACCCGTCTCGATCGGCGGCCGAAGGAACCCGTAGTAATTCTTCCCGCACAGCGTCACGCCGGCCGAGGAATGGCTCTTGAAGTTCGCCAGGTTGATGAAATAGTCCGCCTCCGCGTACGGAGCGAGGATGTAATCCTGGGTATTACCGGTCGGACGGCAACTGAAGTAGAACGGCACCGAAGAGGGCTGAACCTGCGTCCGGCCGAAGAACCCCCGGCTATCCAGGTAGTGAACGTTCGGAAACTCATCGTGCAGCGGGTTGTAGTACTCGTTCGGAAACAGGCACACCGGATCGCCGATCGAGATATCGTTTTCATTGACCCCGGCCACGTAGATAAGCTGCCTCAACAGCGCGAGCATCACTTGCGGCGACGTATTCATATAGTCCATCTTGCTTTCGAGGTTATACGTCGCCGGATTCACCCCGCCCCAGCCGCCGAAGTCGATGCACCCCACGAAATTCACCTTGATCGCGATCTTCTCCCCCGCCTGGTAGCCCACGTCACCCTTGCCATGCCCCTGATTGAAGTGCCTGAACAGTGCGTCCCAGGCCTCCGTGTCGTTCACCTCGCCCGTCAGCCCGCGGATCGCCCGGTACATCATCTGGTCGACCACCGCCTGGTCCGTGTTCTGCGGCTGCCACCAGTTCCCGTCCCCCATATCAGGCCCGTTCCAGTCGGTCGAATTGGGATCGTGGACCCACGCCACACGGCCGGGATGAATCCCCTTGGCCACACCGATCGGCGAATTGGGGTTGGGAGGGTCGGCCTGGACCATCCGCTCCGGCATGGTCATCAGCGCGATCACGCCCATGACGGCCGCGAGCCCCAGGCACCCGCACGCCAACACCACACGCGACTGCCGAAACAGCTCCCTGCTCTTGCGGAACGCGAACGCCGCCCCCACCAGGCTCAACAGCCAGACCACGAACCCCCCGGCCAGCGGTCCGGCCACCCGCTGACACGGGTACGCCGCCCGCGAAGGCTTCGGAACCACCCGCAGCACGAACCAGATCAGCGACAACAGCCCGGCCAGCGGAAAAACCCACAACAGCCAACCCGTCCGGCCTCTTCCTTCCGGCGCCTCATCATTCCGATGACAGGCCGACTTGCCCCAGCGTTGTCGCAAAAACGACATGGCGAACCCTCCATAACACCTGCCGACAACGTGACTTGCGCCCTCGATCCTCTCCCCGCACAGCAAAACCGCCGCCCCCCAGGCACCCGCGACCCCACCGCGGCTCTGATTCTACCACAGATTCCTCAATTCTCGCTCCCCCACCCCCCCATTTCTCCACAAATCCCGCGCTCGCCCCGGCCAGGTCGTAGGAGCGGTTTCCAACCGCGATCTTGACACGCGGCGCCCGACCATTCAGAACCGCGGCCCTGGTCGCCGTGGCGACCGTATGCGTCCTGCGTAGCCTTGGCGAAGCAGGAAGCGAGCGGCCGGCCCCCTTCCGCTCGCCTTGACTCACCCATCATCCTTCCGCCTTCAGCCTTTGCCCTTCTCCATTTTCCCCACCCCCCTTGCCAAGGGGGAGTCTCTCCCAGCCCAAGCCCACCTTTCCCCCATCACTCATCACTCATTACTCATCACTTTCTTACGCTTACAGTTTCCCCTTGAACGCCTTGTCGAGGATGGAGGGCAGCAGGGCGTCGAGTTCGGCGGCGCATAACTGCTCGCGGCCCCCGTTCACTCCGCCTCTTCCTGCACTGCCACCGTCCAGATCCGTTTGAGCGGCAGTTCGGCCCGCAGATCCTCGTCGAGCTTGTCGTAGACGGCCAGCAACTCGCGGACCAGATCGTCCTGGTTCCACAGTCGAACGCGGAAGAACTGCGTGGGCACTTCCTTGTCCACGGACGACTTGAACCCGCCCCATGAAACCAGAAGCCCCTGATCGGCCTGCATGTTCTGCATCGTGCCGATCAACTGGTCAAGGGTCGGGCGGTCAACTGGGCTATCGCCGGACTTCACCTGCACACAGATGCCTGGCCGTCCGAACCCCAGCGGCCCAATGCATGCGGTTTAGTGCGCTTCCCGTTCAACCGTGTGGGCGAATGCATCCATCTCGTTCGAAGGAATGAGTCGCGTTTGGGGGAAATCTCTGAAAAGCTGTTGCAGGCGAGTTTCAAGTTGCCTGTCGTACCTGCTTTCTGGGGGGGCTGCCACCACAGTCAATGAGGCCTGCTTGTTGTTTGCTCTCAGATGGTTCGCGACGAAGATACCCTCTCCTCCCAGATGAACGGCAGAGGAGAAGACACGGCTCTCCTGGGGGCCGATGGGCAGAAGCCGCACGAGATTAGCGGTTCCATTCTCGTAGTAGTAGTCGGCCCGGACCCGGCGGGAGTACTCAGGAACCTCCTGGCTCCACGCGATCTGTACTGACGTTCTTTGGCTAACCAGACGACGGAAGACCCCGTCGAGTCGGGGAACCAAGGCTGCTGCCTCACAAGCGGCTTCGCTCCGACGTTCGCCCACCCATTCCGAGAACAGCTTCCTCAGGTCGG
Source organism: uncultured Planctomycetales bacterium (assembly GCA_964586235.1). Lineage (GTDB taxonomy): Bacteria > Planctomycetota > Phycisphaerae > UBA1845 > PWPN01 > JAUCQB01. Next base: position 39,378 of record CAZPIO010000032.1, on the reverse strand, counting down.
CTTCGGCGTCTTCAATCCGCATCACGCGCGGCGCCGTGAATACAAAGTCGTTGCCACGAGTGGCGATGAACTGTTCCACGTCCTCGACTGTCCGAAGCCGCTCTCGGTCGTGGCGGATTCCGGCCTGCAAAGACCGCTTGGCATTGTTGATCCACCAGGGATCGAACGCGCCCCGCCCGAAGACTCTTTCGACACGGTGGTTGCTCTTGCTGACCAGGGCGTCAATAAAGCCAGTCTCAGGGCAGAAGACCAGTACGCCCACATTCGCCACTTCGGCGCGGCCTCTGTCCGGGCAGTATTGAATCAGGCTGTAGTAACCTTTGCATGCTTTCATGGCACTGACCCCCGCTAGTCCTCGGCGTCCTCCGAAAACAGTCGCCCCTGTGGAAAACAGAGCGGGGCGAGTCTCGCCTTTATCGTATCGGCCAGAAATCCGGCCCGGCTACAAGTGTAGCCACAAACGGCGGATACGGCTTTCCGATCAACCTGCCATTCCTTCGGAACGGCATTCATTATAGCCTGGACGACCTCGTGAGTAACCTCCCGTAAACGAGCCACGGCGGCATCTACCCTGCCCGGCGAGACAAACCGGCAAAACTCAGGGAATAGCCCGTATACCCATTCGTCCTGCTGCGCCCGGATGTGCGTCAGATCACCGGGCAGATCGCGTCCACCGGTAAGCCCCCGTCCAAAGTCAATTGCCACCAGTCGCAGCTTCTTGGGCGGCGCGTCCTCCGGCGTGAGCAGCAAGTTCTCCCGCTTCGGCTCCCACTCCGATTGCCGCCTGCCATCGGTGTCAACGGGCGGGTATCGGTCGTCATTCCGAACCCAGGTGTCGAAGACCACAAGTCGCGTGATAGCCTCGGGGTTCACCAGTCTCTTCAGTTCCTTCATTGACCCCGACCACGGTTGCGCCTTAATCGTACGAGTCGCGAAAGCGGGGCCTGGCTTCGCCGTGCGGCCATCCTTGAGGGGAAATACGTCTGCCTCGGTGATGGGCAGAATCGCGTAGTCAAGAATCGGTACACCAAACCACTCGGCCAATTGCGTGCAGATGTACTCGCAGGCCAGCGTATGCTCTCCCTGTGGATTGCCCATGACCTTGATATGCGCCCGCCCCGCGTTGGTTTGGACAATCGCGGTCTGCATGCTGGTGCCCAGGGTGTCTTCGTGCAGCAGGAATCGTGTCGGGCTCCACGCACTGCCAGGTTGGCTCGACATCATGGTCTCCCTCGAGACGCCTAAAGCAGATCCTCAGACCGCCCGATCTCGACGGTACGGCGGTTCGATGGCCGGGCGGTACTTCTCACTCCGCATCTTGGCCCGCGACGCCTCGATCTGCTCCATGTCGTCAAGGAATTTCAGAAACATGAACCAGGTCAGCATCGGCAGGCGGTCCAGGTCCCCCGATAAACCCTTGTCCTTGCGCATGATGTCGCGGGCGCTCTTGATCAGGCTGCCAAGCTGCTGGGCAGTGGTCTGGGCTACTGAGGGTGTCACACGTCGGCTCATTCCGGGGCCCCCATTAAGTAACCAGTGGTAAGCCCCTTCTTCCTGAACCAGTCTTTGACCTCGCTCTTGTTGTCTGACAGGATCCGATCGATGTCATCATCCTTCGGGGCAAGCCAGCCTTTCCAGTTCACCAGACGCTCGACGACGTTTCGCACCTGCTCTTTCTGCTTATCCCCTAATGCCCGGTAAAACGGGGCAGCCCGGTCCTCAGCGTCAACCAACTCCAGTTTGCCACAGACCGCGTCTCGGAGCAGCTCCGCCCAGGCCATCATGGACTTCGAACGGAACATGCGATCCAGTCGCCTTTGCATTTCATCGTTTGGCCCGGCTTTCGGGTTCCACTGGGCGAGTGCAAGAGCGTGAAGCGCGTTCATCAGTATGACGACATTGTTGACCTCGTCGTCGCGCCGATATGCTTCTGTGGCCAGATTGTGATCCATGGGATCTCTGCAGAGGAAACAAGAGAAGATGGACTTGCTCAGTACGTCCATCGTCAGTGGCTTTTGCTCGGTCCCGCGGTTGCTTTCTGAGATGTAATCTGCAACGGCGTTGCCTTCCGCCTTCAGTACTGAATCGTAGAGGTAGCTTCGAAATCGCTGGTTCACCTGTGCCCGAGTCAGTGTGTTATCCTGTCGAGCGAGAAAATCCATGAAGCCCGCCTCGGTCTTGGGCTCTCCGTTCTCGGTGTTCTTGTACTTCTCGAAGTCCGCACCAAACTGGCTCCCCAACTTCATCACCATGACGGAGGAGTAGAAACGCGTCTGCGCGAATTTGTCGTGCGCTGAGATGTTCGTGTGATTCAGAAGGCGGAGGTCGGGATCCAAGTAGATTTTGCATTCCACAGTCCTCCGGCCATTCCACAATAACGCAGCGGCTTTGTGCTGCCCATCAAAAAGGCGGATGTAGTTGCCCACAACTCGACCGATTGACGGCTGCAGAATGGGGTGCTGCTGCAGGTGCCGGTACAGATCAAACACCTTGTCGAAAATCAGATAGCGCGGTTGCAAGCCGATCTTGTCATCTTGATCGTCGTCACTGTCTATGAGGTCTACGTCGATTGTCGCGTAGAAGTAGTGCCATCCGGTAGCGGGGCAGGTGAAAAGCGGGTGCGCCGTCTTCTTGGACGGCGACTCGACCGTCACCTGGCCATCGGAAGCCTTGACGGCAACGGCCTGACCGTAGTCCGGGATGTCGTTGTGATCCTTGAGGTACTTTAGTAAGTGCTTCAGCGTCAGCTTGTCCCCTGACGAGAAGAAGTCCTGCAGTCGTAGCTTGATACGAAAATCCTGCAAGGGCAGGGCGCCCTTTTCTCTGTTGTGCTGTGCGCACATTGGCGCAATATTGTCCAGTTCACTGGCTCCGCCGCGGCTGAACGCGTAGATATGATCGAACTGAACCGGTTCAGCATCGGGAATCTCGTGTCCCGTTGCAAAACACTTCCTTCCATGCTGTTGGAGGATGTGTTGCTTGTCCGAATCCGTTAGCTGACGTTTCAAAAGAATGGCCACGCGGTTTCCTCCTATGCTGCGTAAAGTATTGTCTGCAACTGTCGTATCGCCTCAATCAACCGCTCCTCGCCGCCGAACTGCTTTGCGATCTCGATCACGTTCCCGTGCCGGTTGATCGGCGGCAGTTCCAGCACATCCGGGATCACGAACTGGGCCGTCCCGTGCTCGGCGTACTCCCCGGCCTGCTGGAGGCCGTCGCCGGGGCTGGCGTAGGTCGGCTTGGCCTCGACGACCGCGATCGGCATGTCCGGCCGGTAGCGGAGGATGTAGTCGGCCCGCTTGCCCGGACGGCGGCGGCTCCGCTGGCCGGTAACGACGATACGGCCATCGGTGAAGGTGACCTGCTCGTTGAGCCGGTGCGGCTCGGTATCCCACCCTGCGGCCTGAAGCCTGGGAACGACAAAACGTCGGCACGTGTCCGCTTCGTTCGACATGACCTGCTGCTCAGATCGCCGTCTGGGCGGGTGGAAGAGATTCGCTGCCACATTACGCCAAGCGCGTCCCGAGACAAGGTGCCGCCCAGGATTGCACCCACCGGCACCCTGCCCCCCGACCCCCATAAAGTACATCAAGACGCCCTGAAGTGCCAGCGGGATTCCCCACACCCCTGCCCTTCCCCACCCGTGTGATTCGTCCAATTCGTGGTCAGGCTCCTCGGTCCTCCCGCCTTGCTGTCTCGCTGCCGTGGACGAAGCCGCTTCGTCCAATCTGCGCAATCTGCGCAATCTGCGGACACACCCTTTCGCCTTCCCTCCTCCAGTCTCCCGGTGCCCATCACCCATGACTCATCACTCATGACTCATCACTTCCGCTCGGCCCCTTGTTCTGCTCCAACCAGTTCGTGCCGAGCGCCCTGCCGTGTTATGCGAGCATCGGGACCAGCGGAGACACCGCGCGCCGTACGCCTGCCCGCGCCCCGCGCTCTTTGACAACTGAGATCTCCAGATCGGCCCCATTTGGCTGAAAGCTGATGGCTGACAGCTCCTCTTGCGAAACGAACCCGCGGCAACCTGGGAAGTCTTCGCCAACTTCTCTCCGCGTCGCCCTCTCCCCGTGTCCCCGCATCTCCGTGTCGGAGTTTACCCGCCTTGGCGGGTGTCTTCTCAGCCCCCGCGCAGCCCCGCTTCGCCTTGCCACGCCGAAGCCTCGGCGAAGGCGGCGCCAAACAAACCCAAACTTAGGAGGTCTGGGCAAAATAGGAAAAAATAGGGAAAAAGAGTTAACCACGTTGCTGACAGTAGCTTACACACAGATCGCCCTCCGAGACGTCTTCTGTATGCCCCCGGCAGCCAACCCACCCCGGCTCCCCCTGGACAGGGAGGACAATCGATCAGGCCGACCCTGCGGTACAATCCACCCCGGCCTTTCCGATGGAGGACCGATGCCGCCGACCGACGAGCACCTGATCGAACCCATGCGGCGAACCGACGCCCCGGCCGTCCGACGAATCTGCGTCGCCACGTGCTGGATGGGCGACTATCGGCCCGAGGTGCTCGCCGACGAGCAGATCTGGGCCGACTACTGGACACGCTGGTTCACCGATCGCCAGCGGCAGCACAGTTGGGTCGTCCGCCGGTCGTGCGACGGCCAGGTGGTCGGATACCTCACCGGAACACCCGACGAACGGCGTTTTCACCGTTACGTGCCCTGGCTGTTGCCGCGCTTCGCATGGCACCTCCTGGCGCAGAAGGCAAAACGGGGTCTGGCTGATTTTGCCGCGAACCGGCCCCCTGGGTGCTGTGCACAAAATCTGCCTGACCCCCTTTTGCGCCGAATGGCCCTGCGCAACGCGATCCGCTCGGTGATCCGCGCCGAAACCGGCATCCCCGTCAGGCTGATGGCCGCGTACCCGGCCACCTGGCACGTCGACCTCCTGCCCGAGGCCCGCGGCCGCGGCCTGGGGGCGGCCTTGGTCGACCTGTTCATCGCCCGGATGCGGCAACTCGGCGTCCCCGGCCTCCACGCCCAGCCGATGAGCATCAACACCGCCATCATTGCCCTGCTCGATCGCAAGGGATTCACCCCGGCCTGCACCCGCCGCCTCACTGCCTTCGAGCACGCCGTTAAAGATCCGATCGACGTCCAGACCTGGGTGAAGCGGCTATGACAGCGCGAGCCGGCAGGTTGATCCTGCCGGTGTCATAGCCGGTCGCCCAGAGCCGAGGGGATAAACTCCTCGGCTCGTCAAGATCACGATCGGAGACCGCTCCTGCAGGGTCGGCCTACGGCAATGTCGGGATTTGTGCATATGGCTACGATCTGGTAGGATTCCCATGGCCGGTCGGGACACCCGGAACCCGGCCGGCAGGAGTACTCCATGACACACGCCGGCGGCGACCACGCACGCGTTTCCTCGAAGCCCAGGGCCGCACAGCTCCCCGTCAAACGGGAGGTCGAGGAGCTCTCACTGCTCTTCGAGATCAGCCAGACCCTCGATCGCAGCCTCGACCTGCGGGAGGTGGTCGGGCCGGTCCTCCAGGCCCTCAACGAACGCATGGGCATGTCCCGCGGAACGCTCACGCTCCTGAACCGCGAAACCGGCGAGTACTTCATCGAGGCGGCCCACGGGCTCTCGGCCCGACAGCAGAAACGCGGCATGTACGCCCCCGGCGAGGGCATCACCGGCAAGGTCATCCAGAGCGGCCGGCCCATGGTCGTCCCCCGCGTCGCCGAGGAACCGCTGTTCCTCGACCGAACCGGATCCCGCAAAAACTTGACAAAGGAGGATATCTCTTTCCTCTGCGTGCCGATCAAGCTCGGCAACGAGGTCGTCGGGGCCCTCAGCGCCGACCGCCTGTTCTCCGAACGCGTCCAGCTCGAGGAGGACGTCCGCCTGCTGTCCATCATCGCCTCGATGATCGCCCAGGCCGTGCGCCTCCGGCAGTCGGCTCAGGCCGAGCGGCAGCGACTCATCGAGGACAACCTCCGCCTCCAGGACGAGCTCAAGGAGCGGTTCAAGCCCGCCAACATCGTGGGCAACTCGCGGGTCATGCAGGCGGTCTACGACCAGATCGCCCAGGTCTCCAAGAGCGACACCACCGTGCTCATCTGCGGCGAGAGCGGCACCGGCAAGGAACTCGTGGCCAACGCAGTCCACTACAACAGCCGCCGGGCCGGAAAGCCCTTCATCAAGGTCAACTGCGCCGCCCTGCCCGAGACCGTGCTGGAAAGCGAGCTGTTCGGCCACGAAAAAGGCGCGTTCACCGGCGCGGTGGCTCAGCGGGCCGGACGCTTCGAGCTGGCCGGCGGCGGCACCATTTTCCTCGATGAAATCGGCGATTTCTCGATGGCCACCCAGATCAAGCTCCTTCGCGTCCTCCAGGAGCGCGAGTTCGAACGCGTCGGCGGCAGCCGGACCATCCGCGTGGACGTGCGCGTCATCACCGCCACGAACCGAGACCTCGAACAGCTCATCGCCGAGAACAAGTTCCGCCAGGATCTTTACTATCGGCTCAACGTCTTCCCGATCCACCTGCCGCCGCTGCGCGAGCGCAAGTCGGACATCCTGCTGCTGGCCGACCACTTCGTGCTCAAGTACGGCAGCCTGAACCACAAGAGCATCAAGCGGATCTCCACGCCGGCCATCGACATGCTGATGGCCTACCACTGGCCCGGTAACGTGCGCGAACTCGAGAACTGCATCGAGCGGGCGGTGCTGGTCAGCGACGATGACGTGATCCACGGCCACCACCTGCCCCCGAGCCTGCAGACGGCCGAGGCCTCGCACACCAGCCTGATCGGCACCCTGGACATCGCCCTGGACAACCTTGAGCGCGAACTGATCATCGACGCCCTCAAGTCCTCGCGGGGCAACGCGGCCAAGGCCGCCCGGTCGCTTGGCCTGACTGAGCGAATCATGGGCCTTCGGATCCGCAAGCACGGGATCGACCCGAGCCGTTTCCGCACCAAGTGGTAGAACGCTTGCGCTGCGCGGGGGGCGCGGGGATGGGCTCGCCGAATCGAGGCTACATTTTTGTAGGTCGCATACGCCAACTATGACAATCCCGTAGGCTGGAAGCCCGCTCTCCGCTGCCCGGCTTTTTTGCGATGCCGACTTAACACCTTTTCTTAAAACAAGTTACACGATCAGAAGTGCTGACCCCGGGGTGTCCGGCACGGTCCGTGCAAGCGGGTCGGACCATGTACGGAGCCGCAGACGGTTCCGGCACGCGCCGTGATCGCAGCCACGGGGCACACGATCAGGCGGAGTCCTGCGGCAAACCTCGGCTTGAACCGACAGTCGACGCGCCCGCGGCTGCTTTCGTGCGAAGCGGTCGGCGCGTTCGTGAATGGAGACAATCATGCGCAAGACAAGAACGTGGTTGACGCCCGGACTGGTGCTGCTGGCACCCGCCGCGGCGTGGGCGGCCGAATCGCCCGAAGTGGACAGCGGGGCGACGGCCTGGATGCTGACGTCCACCGCCCTGGTGCTGCTGATGGTTCCGGGGCTGGCAATGTTCTACGGCGGACTGGTGCGATCGAAGAACGTGCTCGGCACGATGATGCACAGCTTCGCCGCCATGGGAATCATCAGCGTGTCGTGGGTGATTTGCGGTTACATGATGGGCTTCGGCAAGGGTGCCGGCTGGTGCGGTTGGGACCCGGGCCTGCTGCTGCTCAAGAGCATCGATAACAAGATCATGGAGCAGTACAAGGTCCCGGAATATGTCTTCGCGATGTTCCAGGGCAAGTTTGCGATCATCACTCCGGCACTGATCGCCGGGGCCTTCGCCGAGCGAATCCGCTTCCGCACCTACTGCATCTTCATCGCCGTCTGGGGCCTGGTGGTATACAACCCGCTGTGCCACTGGGTGTGGGGCGCCGACGGTTTTCTTTACAAGATGGGGGCGATTGACTTCGCCGGCGGAACAGTCGTGCACATCTCGTCCGGCGTCAGCGGATTGATCGCGGCCCTGTACCTCGGATCACGCCGCGGCTATCCGAAGACCGCGTTCCATCCCAACAACCTCGTCATGACCTTGATGGGGGCAGGCCTGCTGTGGGTCGGCTGGTTCGGATTCAACGCCGGCAGCGCTGTTTCCAGCAGCCTGGCCACGGCCCAGGCGCTGACCGCGACCCAGACGGCCGCGGCGGCCGGGGCCCTGACCTGGATCATCGTCGAGGGCCTGCACCAGGGCAAAGCGACCGCCCTGGGATTCGCCAGCGGCATCCTGGCCGGCCTCGTGGCGGTGACTCCAGCGGCCGGAGTCGTCCAACCCGGCGGAGCCCTGGCGCTCGGGGCAATCGCGGCGTGCGTGTGTTACTGCGCCATCCTGATGAAGAACAAGCTGGGCTACGATGACAGCCTCGATGCGTTCGGCATCCACGGGATCGGCGGATTCACCGGCGCGGTCATGTTGAGTTTCTTCATCCGCGAAGGCTCGCAGGTCCGGCCGATATTCGCCCAGTTCGGCGTCCAGTTCCTCGCGGCGGGCATCGCTGTTGCATATGCGGCCGCGGTGACGCTGGTCATCGTCGTTGTTCTGGAGAAGACTCTCGGTTTCCGTGCCGAGCCGGAGAAGGAAATGGCCGGACTCGATCACGCGTTCCACGGTGAGCGCGGCTACGGCATGCTCACCGCCAGTTGAAGAGGACAATCATGAAACTCATTACCGCCATCATCCAGGAAGACATGCTCGATCGGGTCCGAGAGGAACTGGTCAAGGAAGAGGTTTACCGGATTACCGTCACACGAGTCTCCGGGCGAGGCCAGCAGGTGGGCGAGGAGGTTTATCGCGGGCAGCGGATCACTCCCAACCTCCTGCCCAAGGTGCGGATCGACATCGGTGTGAACGAGGAGTGGGTCGAGCGGACCATTTCGGCGATCATCACCGGGGCGCGTGCCGACGGCGGGACGGTCGGCGACGGCAAGATCTTCGTCACCCCGCTGCTGGAATGCATCCGGATCCGCACCGGCGAGAGAGGCGGCCAAGCCATCTGACCCGGGATTGGATCATCCCGTAGCAAAAAAGGACGAACCTACCGAAATGTAGCCTAACGAGGCGGGGGCCTACCGGACGGTAGGTGGATCGCCGAAACTTGGCATAAGTTTTTCTTCATCTTATTGTAAAAGGCCCTTTTACAAGGGCTCGAAATGTCGGCCCGACGTCCCCGTTTGCGGCACAGGCATTGCAGAAGAGGTGGTTCCGACGGCCGGGCGCAAGCGGCAGGGAGTCGGGCTTGCGGAAGGCGCAAGACGCACGGGCGGCCGGCATACGAGGCGATTGCGGAAGGCTCACGTCGGTATCGACCCGAGTCATCGGCGGCGGCGTGGGTGGTCCATCAGACGTTTCGACGGAAGGAACAAGTAACCATCATGAGCGGAAGCGAAACAAGACTACAGGCAATCTCAGCGGTGACCAACTACAAGCCCATTTCGGCCCCCCTGAACTTCGCCGAGACCACGCCGGACCAGATTTTCGGGGTCAATGTCTTCGGCGTGAACGAGATGAAGAAGCGGCTGCCGAAGGAAACCTACAAGTCGTTGCGGAGGACGATCGACACCGGAGTGAAGCTGGACGCGTCGGTGGCGGACATCGTGGCCGCGGCCATGCGCGACTGGGCCATCGAGAAGGGCGCCACCCATTACGCCCACGTGTTCTTCCCGCTGACCGGGCTGACGGCCGAGAAGCACGACTGCTTCCTGACGCCCGACGGCAACGGCGGTGCAGTCGCGGAGTTCAGCGGCAAGGCCCTGATCCAGGGCGAGCCGGACGCGTCGAGTTTTCCGTCGGGCGGCATCCGGGCAACCTTCGAGGCCCGGGGCTACACCGCCTGGGACGTGACCAGCCCGGCCTACATTCTTGAGAACGCCAACGGCACGACCCTGTGCATCCCGACCGCGTTCGTCTCCTGGACGGGCGAGGCCCTGGACAAGAAGACGCCGGTGCTGCGGTCCATGCAGGCGCTGAACACCCAGGCTCAGCGGATCCTGCGGCTGTTCGGGCACACCGACGGGGCGATGGTTTCCTCGACCGCCGGCCCCGAGCAGGAGTATTTCCTGATCGACCGCAACTTCTTCTTCTCGCGCCCGGACCTGATCAACGCCGGCCGCACGCTCTTCGGCACCAGGCCGCCGAAGGGGCAGGAGTTCGAGGACCACTATTTCGGCGCGATCCCCGAGCGGGTGCTGGCGTTCATGCTGGAGTGCGAGCGCGAGCTGTTCAAGCTCGGCATTCCGGTCAAGACGCGGCACAACGAGGTCGCCCCGGCGCAGTACGAAATCGCCCCCGTTCACGAGTTCGCCAACGTAGCCACCGACCATCAGCAGTTGATCATGATCACCCTCAAGCGGGTGGCCGAGAAGTACGGAATGGCCTGCCTGCTGCACGAGAAGCCTTTCGCGGGCATCAACGGCTCCGGCAAGCACCTGAACTACTCCTTGGGCAGCGCCAGCCAGGGCAACCTTCTGGACCCGGGCGACACGCCGCACGCCAACGCCCAGTTCCTGGTCTTCTGCGCGGCGATCATCCGGGCGGTCCACAAGCACGCCAGGCTGCTGCGGGCGGTGGTCGCCACGGCGAGCAACGACCACCGGCTGGGGGCCAACGAAGCCCCGCCGGCGATCATCTCGATCTTCCTGGGCGAGCAGCTCACCGACGTCTTCGAGCAGATCAAGAACGGCGGGGCGAAGTCCTCGAAGCAGAGGGACGTCCTGCACGTCGGCGTCGACGTGCTGCCCCCGCTTCCGAAGGACGCGGGCGACCGCAACCGCACCAGCCCGTTCGCGTTCACCGGCAACCGGTTCGAGTTCCGGGCGGTGGGCGCGAGCCAATCGATTGCCGGGCCGCTGGTAGCCTTGAACACGATCATCGCCGAGTCCCTGGATACCATCGCCACCCGCCTGGAGAAAGAGACGGCGGGAGATCCGAAAAAGCTGAACGCGGCGGTGCAGAGCCTGCTCAAGGACATCATCACCGAGCATGGCGCGGTGATCTTCAACGGCGACAACTACTCCGAGGAATGGCACAAGGAGGCGGAGCGGCGAGGCCTGCCGAACCTGCGGACGACCGTGGAGGCGCTGCCGGCCCTGCTGGACAAGGAAACCCTGCAGATGTTCGAGAAGTACAAGGTGCTCTCGAAGCGCGAGATGCGCAGCCGGTACGAGATTTACCTCGAGCAGTACTGCAAGACGGTCCACCTGGAGGCAAACCTGGTGCTGAAGCTCGGCAGGACGCAGATTTTCCCCGCCGCGATCCGATATCAGAGCGAACTGGCATCAACCTGCGCGAACCTGAAGCAGGTCGGTTACACGTTCGACACGAACACGCTCGACAAGATGACCGAGCTGGTGAAGCTGTTGCAGGACAGCCTGGCCGACCTCGAGAAGGTCATGAGCCACCACGCCCACAGCAAGGAGGAAGAGGCCGAGCAGACGTGCAACAAGGTGCTTCCTGCGATGGTGGAGGTCCGCAGGTTTGCGGACGCGCTGGAGGACCTTGTGGCGGACGACTTGTGGCCGTTGCCCACATATCAGGAGATGCTGTTCATCAAGTGATTCAGTTTTCCGGAGTGCGTCCTGGTCGTCGGAAAGCGCCGTCCGGAAACCCAACCAGGGCCGCCCCCGCTGCCGGCGATGAGAGCCGGTACATGCACGGTGAACTCCGATTCGTCCCACGGGCGGGAACCGGAGGGCGGGACAGTCCGTGAAACGAAAGGACGAGATATCATGGTCAGCATTCACAACACATCGGTGCCGGCGAAAGCTGAGACCCCCAAGGATTTCTTCGACTACTGTAAGAAGGTCGGAGCGGAGATCGTGGATCTGAAATTCTGCGATCTCCTGGGCACGTGGCAGCACTGCTCGTTCCCGGTGGACGAGTGGGATGACGGCACCTTCAAGGATGGCGTGGGGTTCGACGGATCCAGCATCCGCGGCTGGCAGGACATCAGTGTCTCGGACATGCTGGCGATCCCGCAGGTCGAGACCACGCGGCTGGAGCCGTTCTTCAAGGAGCCGACGGTCAGCATCGTTGCCGACATCGTCGATCCCATCACTCGCAAGGAGTACGGCAAGGACCCGCGGCATGTGGCCAAGATGGCGGCCAGATACCTGATCGACACGGGTATCGGCGACACCTGCTTCGTCGGGCCCGAGCCGGAGTTCTTCATTTTCGACGAAGTGCGCTACGAGCAGAACCAGCACCGCGGTCTGTACGAGATCGACTCGGTGGAAGGGGCGTGGAACACCGCCCGCTTCGAGGAGCCCAACCTGGGCTACAAGCCTTCGTTCAAGGGCGGATACTTCCCGGTCAGCCCGACCGACACCTACCATGACCTCCGCGGCGAGATGGTCTACGAGATGAAGAAGGTGGGCATCGTGGTGGAGGCTCATCACCATGAGGTCGGGACCGCCGGCCAGGCCGAGATCGACATGAAGTTCGCCCCGTTGGTGGAGATGGGCGACCAGATGATGTGGTACAAGTACATCGTCAAGAACGTGGCCAGGCGACACGGCAAGACGGTGACCTTCATGCCCAAGCCGATCTTCCAGGACAACGGCAGCGGCATGCACACACACGTCTCGCTCTGGAAGGACGGCAAACCGCTGTACGCCGGCAACGGCTACGCCGGCCTGTCGGACATGGCCCTGTGCGCCATCGGCGGGCTGCTGAAGCACGCCCACTCGATCCTGGCGTTCGCGGCCCCGACGACGAACTCGTACCGGCGGCTGGTGCCCGGCTTCGAGGCCCCGGTCAACCTGGCCTACTCGTCCCGGAACCGCTCGGCGGCGATCCGCATCCCGATGTACTCGCAGAACCCCAAGGCCAAGCGTCTCGAGTTCCGCTGCCCGGACCCGAGCTGCAACCCCTACCTGTCGTTCTCGGTTATCCTCATGGCCATGGTCGACGGGATCAAGAACCGGCTCGACCCAGGCAAGCCGCTGGACAAGAACATTTACGAGTTGAGCAAAGACGAGTTGAAAGACGTCGCGAGCACGCCGGGCTCGCTCCGGGAATCGCTGGATGCGCTGAAGTCGGACCACGACTACCTGCTGCAGGGCGGAGTCTTCAGCGAGGAACTCATCCAGACGTGGATCGACTACAAGACAGCGAACGAACTGGACGAGATCGCACTGAGGCCGCATCCGCACGAGTTTCACCTGTACTACGACAGTTGAGACGGGGCTGCGTGGCGTAATGGCCTGGGCGTCGCCAAGGCGAGGCGGACGGCTGAGAAGGGGGGATTTCCGAGTGACGGGTCCGCATCGTTTTCCGCGCGCTTTTCGAGCGAGCCGTGTTCGGGCGCGCTGACTCGAAGGCGGACCGGAGGACCGCATCGCCACGGGGCCCCATTCGACGCGCCGCCGCACGTTCGCTTGAGATGGAATGATTCATTACAATGAGGTGCTGTTTCGAGGCGGCGGCAACGATCCGGGATCCGGCCGGCCGTGCGCTGACAGGGTTCGGAGGAAGTGCGGAAGATATGAATGAGCAACGAATGCCGGGCGGGCAGGGCCTGTATGATCCGGCATACGAGCATGACGCCTGTGGTATCGGCGCGGTGGCCAACATTTCCGGCCGTCGCGACCATGCCATTATCGAATACGGGAACCAGGTCCTGATGAACCTGATTCATCGCGGGGCATCAGGGGCGGACGAATCCACGGGCGACGGCGCGGGTATTCTGATCCAGATGCCGCACGAGTTCCTGGCCGCCGAGGGAGACCGACTCGGTTTCAGGCTGCCGGAGCCGCCGGGCTATGCGGCGGCCATGGTCTTCGGGCCGCGGGACAACGGCTTGCGAGCCCGCTGCGACGGCATTTTCTGCGAAGCCATCGACAGGCATGGGTTGAAAGTCCTCGGCTGGCGCGACGTGCCGACGGACAACAGCACACTGGGCACCCTGGCCAGATCGAGCGAGCCGGTCGTCCGCCAATTGTTCATCGACGGGGCGGGCTTGGAACCGGATGAACTGGAACGGCGGCTTTTCCTGGCCCGCAAGCGCGCGGAAAACAGGGTCCGCGATCACCTGGGGCCGCCGGCCGAGGATTTCTACATCCCCTCGATGTCCTGCCGGACCCTGATCTACAAAGGCATGTTCCTCGCTCCACAGTTGTTCGCCTACTATCCCGATCTGTCGGACCAAAGAATGGTCTCAGCGCTGGCCATCGTTCACCAGCGGTACAGCACTAACACCTTCCCCAGTTGGCGGCTGGCCCAGCCGTTCCGCCTCTGTGCCCACAACGGCGAGATCAACACTCTCAGCGGCAACCACAACAAGATTCGGGCCCGCGAGCGACACCTCGCCAGCCCGCTGCTGGGCGGCGACCTGAGCGACCTGTCGCCCATACTGACGCCGGGTGGCAGCGACTCGATGTGTTTCGACAACGTCCTCGAACTCCTGGTCCGCGCCGGCCGATCGCTGCCGCACGCGATGATGATGCTGATCCCGGAGGCGTTCGGGCCCCGGTACCACATCAGCACGGACAAGCGGGCCTTTTACGAGTATCACGCCGCCGTCATGGAGCCGTGGGACGGTCCGGCGGCGATGGTGTTCACCGACGGCCGGCTGGTCGGCGGCACGCTGGACCGCAACGGTCTGCGGCCGGCGCGGTACGTGATCACCACCGACGGCCTGATGGTTCTGGCGAGCGAGACCGGGGTTATAGAATTCCCGGTCGAGAGAATTCAGTCCAAGGGGCGGCTCCGGCCGGGCCGCATGTTCCTGGTCGACATCGAGCAGGGACGCGTGATCGTCGACAACGAGATCAAGGGCAAGATCGCCCGCCAGCAGCCGTACCGGCGATGGCTCGAGCAGAACCGCATCGAGTTGCGAGGTCTGTTCAGCGCCCCGGAGCCGGCGGTTTTCGATCCGGACACCATGGCCCAGCGGCTGCGGACCTTCGGATACACCCGCGAAGACCTGAGCATGATCCTGATCCCCATGGCCAAGGACGGCCAGGAGCCGGTCGGCTCGATGGGCACTGACACGCCCCTGGCGGTGCTCTCGGATCAGCCCAAGCTGCTGTTCAACTACTTCAAGCAGTTGTTCGCGCAGGTGACCAACCCGCCCATCGACCCGCTGCGCGAGGGGCTGGTCATGTCGTTGATGTCCTTCACCGGCAAGAAGCAGAACCTGCTCGCCGAGACGCCGGAGCACTGCCGGCAGCTCAAGCTGGCCCACCCGATTCTGACGAACGAAGACATCGATCATTTGCGTGAGGTCCACCGCGAAGACTTCAAGGTGGCCACGATCGAGGCCCTGTTCGACGTGAACTCGGGCGACCCCGGCCGGGCGCTCCAGCGGGGCATCACGGACATGGTTCGAGCGGCGGCCGGAGCTATTCGCGAGGGGGCCTCACTGCTCATCGTCAGCGACCGGGGCGTATCGCCCGAGAAAGCGCCGATCCCGTCGCTGCTGGCCACGGCCGCGCTGCACCACGGGCTGCTGGACATGGACCTGCGCGGCGAAGCCGGTCTGGTAATCGAGAGCGGCGAACCTCGCGAGGTGATGCACTTCTGCCTGCTGGCGGGCTACGGCGCCGACGCGATCAACCCGTACCTGGCCCTGGAGGAGATCCAGCACGCCGCGAATCGGGGCGAGTTTCCGCCCGACACGGACTCGGGCCACCTGGTCGACAGGTACATCACCGCGGTCAAGAAGGGTATTCTCAAGACCATGTCGAAAATGGGCATCTCGACGCTGCGCAGTTACCACGGGGCGCAGCTCTTCGAGGCCATTGGTCTCAATCGCGAGGTGATCGACAGCTATTTCAAGGGCACCGCCTCACGCGTCGAGGGCGTCGGGCTGGAGGTGATCGCGCTGGAGGCTCTGGCCCGGCACGAGCAGGGCTTCGAGCCCCGGCCGGCAAGTGCGCTGGAGCTGGCTTTCGGAGGCGAATACTACCACCGGGTCGACGGGGAGGACCATCTCTGGAACCCGACGACGATCTCGCGCCTGCAGCAGGCGGTGCGAGCGAACGATCCAAAGAAGTACGCTGAGTACGCTAAAGCGGTCAACGACCAGTCGCGAAAACTATGCACATTGCGCGGCCTGTTCGAGTTCGTGCCCGGCACCCCGGTGCCGATCGAAGAGGTCGAGCCGGCCACCGAGATTTTCAGACGGTTCTGCACCGGGGCGATGTCGCACGGCTCGATCAGCAAGGAGGCCCACGAGACGCTGGCCATGGGCATGAACCGCCTCGGCGGCATGAACAACACCGGCGAGGGCGGCGAGGATCCCGCGCGCTACAAGCCGCTGCTCAGCGGCGATTCGCTCAACTCGGGCATCAAGCAGGTTGCCAGTGCCCGCTTCGGGGTGACCATGGAGTACCTGGCCAACGCGAGGATGCTGCAGATCAAGATGGCCCAGGGGGCCAAGCCCGGCGAGGGCGGACAACTGCCGGGTCACAAGGTGAGTGACGAGATTGCCCGCCTGCGACATTCGACACCCGGGGTGTCGTTGATCTCGCCGGCTCCCCACCACGACATTTACTCCATCGAGGACCTCAAGCAACTGATCTACGACCTGAAGTGCAGCAACCCCGGCGTGCGGGTGTCAGTGAAGCTGGTAGCGGAGGTGGGCGTGGGCACCGTTGCCGCGGGCGTGGCCAAGGGCAATGCCGACGAAGTGCTGATCAGCGGCCATGATGGCGGGACCGGCGCCAGCCCGCTCTCGTCGATCAAGCATGCGGGTATTCCGTGGGAGCTGGGCCTGGCCGAAACCCAGCAGACGCTGGTGCTCAACGGGCTGCGCGACCGGATCCTGGTTCAGGCCGACGGGCAGATGAAGACCGGCCGCGACGTCGTGATCGGCGCCCTGCTGGGGGCAGAACGGTTCGGTTTCGGGACGGCCGCGCTGGTATCGCTCGGCTGCATCCTGATGCGCAAGTGCCACCTGGGCACCTGCCCGGTGGGTATCGCCACGCAGGACAAGGCCCTGCGAGGCAAATTCACCGGACAGCCGGAACACCTCGAAAGATTCATGTCCTTCGTCGCAGAGGAGGTGCGCCAGATCATGGCGGAGCTCGGCTTCCGCAAGCTCGAGGACATGATCGGCCGGGTCGATCGCCTGAGCGTTCGCCGAGGCATCGAGCACTGGAAAGCCAGGGGGCTTGATTTTTCGGCCGTGTTCAAGAAGCCCGAGGTGTCTGACGGGCAGCCCCTGCGGTGCGTCCGCTCTCAGCCGGAGACACTGCAGGACCACCTGGATTGGGAAATCCTCAAGCAGACCCAACCGGCGATCGAGCGAGGCGAGCAAGTCCGGGTGGAAATGCCCATCCGCAACGTACACCGCACGGTCGGGGCCATCCTCAGCAACCGAATCTACAAGGCCCACGGCGCCAAGGGGCTGGCCGACGGAACGATCGAGCTCACGTTCCGCGGATCGGCCGGGCAGAGCTTCGGGGCGTTCCTGGTACCCGGCGTCACGCTGCGGCTGATCGGCGACGCGAACGATTACCTCGGCAAGGGGCTGTCCGGCGGCCGGATCATCGTGCAGACGCCGCCCGGGGCAACCTTCGCGCCCCATGAAAACATCATCGTGGGCAACACGCTGCTCTACGGGGCGACCTCGGGAGAGGTTTTCGTCAACGGCGTGGCCGGCGAGCGATTCGCGGTCCGCAACAGCGGGGTCGTGGCCGTCGTTGAAGGCGTCGGCGATCACGGCTGCGAATACATGACCGGCGGCACGGTCGTCATCCTGGGAGCCACGGGCCAGAATTTCGCCGCGGGCATGAGCGGCGGCGTAGCCTACGTGCTCGACGAGCATCAGCTTTTTGACACCCTGTGCAACCTCGACATGGTGGACCTGGAGTCGATCTGGCAGGAATCCGACCAGAAGCTGCTGCGGAGCCTGATCGAGCGTCACCTGCAGTGGACCGGCAGCCGGAGGGCCAAACGCATTCTGGACAAATGGGACGAGATGGCCGGCCGGTTTGTCAAGGTCATGCCGATCGACTACCGCCGGGCGCTCGAGAGGCTGCGCGAACTCGAGCAGTCACAGATTGAGTATACCCCCGCGACCGAGGAGGTGTTCCGTGGGTAAGCCGACGGGATTCATGGAGTTCGGTCGCGAGGAGGTGGACCACCGGCCGGTTTTCCAGCGGGTCAAGGACTTCGCCGAGTTCGACATTCCACATCCCGAGCCGCGCCTGGTCCGGCAGGCGGCCCGGTGCATGGATTGCGGCATCCCTTACTGTCACAGCGCGGGCTGCCCGGTGTTCAACCGCATCCCGGAGTTCAACGACCTGGTGTACAAGGGCAAGTGGCGCGAGGCGAGCGAGAACCTGCACTCGACCAATAACTTCCCCGAGATTACCGGCCGGGTGTGCCCGGCGCCGTGCGAGCCGGCCTGCACCTTGAGCATCAACACCGATCCGGTGCTGATCAAGCACATCGAATACCAGATCGCCGAGCGGGCGTTCGCCGAAGGCTGGGTCAAACCCATCCTGCCGCTCAAGAAGACCGGCCGTCGCGTGGCGGTTGTCGGTTCCGGCCCCGCGGGGCTCGCGGCCGCGCAGCAACTGGCCCGGGCGGGCCACGAAGTCACCGTCTTCGAGAAGGATGACCGGATCGGCGGCCTGCTGCGTTACGGCATCCCCGACTTCAAGCTGGAGAAACACATCATCGATCGGCGACTCAAGCAGTTGGTCGCCGAGGGCGTGAAATTCGAGACCAGCGTGCTGGTCGGGCAGGATATTTCCGCGCGTTATCTCCGCAAGATGTTCGACGCGATCTGTCTGACCATGGGTGCCGGCCGGCCGAGACCGCTCAACGTGCCCGGCGCCGACTTCAAGAACGTTCATTACGCGATGGATTTCCTGACCCAGCAGAACCGCCGTAACGC
The DNA here is from genome assembly GCA_964586235.1 of uncultured Planctomycetales bacterium. Taxonomy (GTDB): domain Bacteria; phylum Planctomycetota; class Phycisphaerae; order UBA1845; family PWPN01; genus JAUCQB01. Next base: position 20,569 of record CAZPIO010000032.1, on the reverse strand, counting down.
CGGCGATTTTGCTCCGGAGTTGCACACGAACGCCATCACCGCCCAGGACAAGGTCGTGGTGGTCATCGGCGGCGGCGACACGGGCAGTGACTGCATTGGCACTTCGTTCCGCCAGGGGGCCAAGGAGGTCCACCAGTTCGAGATCCTTCCCAAGCCACCGGAAAAGCTCAACCCGCAGACGCCTTGGCCGATCTGGCCGCAGATCCTGCGGACCTCATCCTCGCAGGAGGAAGGCTGCAAGCGCCGGTGGAGCGTGCTGACCAAACAACTCACCGGGCGCAACAACGAGGCCACGGAGCTGCACGGTTGCGAGGTCGACTGGGTCCCCGGTCCCAAGGGCATGGAAATGCGCGAAAAGCCCGGCACCGACTTTGTCATGAAGGTGGACCTGGTGCTGCTGGCCATGGGCTTCGTACACGTGGTGCACGAGGGTCTGGTCGACCAGCTCGGCCTGGCGCTAGACGGGCGCGGGAACATCACGGTCGCAGACTACATGACGAGCGAACAAGGCGTCTTCGCCGCCGGCGACGCCCATCTGGGCGCCTCACTGGTCGTCCGGGCGATTAATGCCGGCCGTGAGGCCGCCACCGCCATGGAGCGCTGGCTCCAGAGATAGAACTGCCAGAGGGCCAATACCGCCTCAGATGGTTTCCGCGATTTGCCTGTTGCCCCTGGTGATCTGCTGTCCGACTGCTTCCGGATCCCACTGGTCGGACTGGCCGTGGCGGGTGGTGTAGTCGCTCCATAATTCGAACCAGTATGCGAGGAATTGGTAGGGATCCCAGCCGTCGTAGTAGCCCTGCAACTGCGCCGCTGTGAATCGCCGCCGCGGGTGGGGCTCGGCCAGGCACCGGCGGGCAAGCCCCTCGGCTTGCGCTCGGGACGAAGGCCGCCAGTGGTACCCCATCTATTCTCACTCGTCCGCACAGTCCGGGTCCGCACACACGCCCGGACCGCTGAGGCAGCGCATGAAAATCTGCAGATCCGTGCTGTCGACATCCTCGTCGGTGTCCAGCCGGGCCAAGGTGCACTGCTGGCTCGTTTGAGGGATTCCCTGCCCCGTCAGGCACACTTGAAAGTACCCGAAGTCATCCTGGTCGACGTCGCAATCGCCGTCGGTGTCACCGGGCATCATCGGGCTGATCGAAAACGTCCTGATCGACGAACGCATGTACAGCCTGGCCCCGTTGGGGTCGGGATTCGCCTCGCTGGAGAGAACCCGGTAGTAGTACTGGCCGGGATCCAGGCTGCTGATCTCCACCAGATGGCTGGTCACCGCCTGGGCGTTGGACTTTGCGGATCCGAGCTCGACGGTGGGACCATATTCCACAATAGAATCGCTCGGCCAGTCGGTATTCCATGAGACCGCCACGCGGCCGGCGATCGTCTGCTGGGCCGTCGAGCTCCACGGACCGCTCTTGACCCGGTAGCGGCGTCCGCACACATCGCCGTAGTCATTCTTCGTGGAGATCGGCATGACCTCGTATACCTGCCCCGGCGATGTCGGGATGGTGTGCTGATGACTGGTGGTCAGCGAGGTGTTCAGGACGCTGCTCTGCCCGATGCTCGTGCTCACGGACCGCCACCACGCCTGCGTCCGGGCGGTCACGTTCGTCGTCCAGTTCACGGTGATGTTCGAGCCCGGATTTTGGACGTCCGCATAGAGACTGTTCACGAGAATTGGGTTATTGGAATACGAGTTGAACGTTGTCCCGAGCGCGGTTGCGGCCTCGAATGCCGGGTTGTCGATCAGGGCTTGCTGCAGGCTGAAATTGTCCCACGCATAGGCCGGCCAATAAACGAACCAGCAGGCGCAGAAGACCTGGCGGCTGCGGCCGGCGTTGGACGCTCCCAGTGCTTCGTAGAACTCCCGCATGACGTTCATGGCGTTGGCGTTGCTGTCTTTCACCCAGCCCCACTCGGTGATATATACGCCGACTTCCGGGCGGGCGCTCTGGCCGCCGTGCAGGTTCGGATCGTCCAGCATGTCCAGCAGGCCGGTGGGCACAGCGTTCTGCGTATGAATGGCAAGGCCATCGTATCCATCCCGGCCAAGCGCCTGCATGGCCTGACGGGCATGGTTCGTATCGTTGAAGTGGCCGATGATCACGCGGGCCTCCGGCTGCTCGGCCTTGATCGCGTTGCGGACCTTCTGGAACGCCGCAACATAATCCGCCGGGTCCGGACAACCCCAGATCTCCATCTCGTTGCCGATGCAGTAGTGGCGGCAATACGGCTTGATCCTTCTGGCCCAGTTGGTGCGGCACTGGTCGGCGAAGGTGTCCTGCTCGGCCGGGGTGACAGGCACGGTCTGGCCCCACGTCCAGTCCAGGCGCTGGACAATGGTGAAGCCCTCGCCAACGATGTCCTCGTAACGGGTTGTGCTGATCCAGTCCTTGCCGAGATTGGCCTCGACGTCCCAGCCGCCCTCATGACTCATGACATCGACGTTAGCCCCGGCATCCCAGAAGTGAATTCCGAAGACGTGCTGCGACTCGGCGAGCGCCGTCGAAACGCCGCCTGCAGACACGATAAGGAATGACAGTGCAGCCAGCCGGCGAAAAGGGCGCACCATATCGAGGCCTCCAGCTTGCGCCATGCGTACCGTGATCCATCCAACCGAGACTGAACCCGGTTGCTCCGCAACAACCCTCCTTCAGTATAACCATAATCGTTCATGACGGGGAACCGCGAATCAGGTCTCGGACGCGTTGGAGAAATGGCGCCGTATGTCCTTTCTTTTCAATAGGTTACAGCTCTCCAGTCCACCGGGTGGAGACGCGACAGCCCGGGGGCTGCACCGCCAGGCGTCGTTCGAGGCGGGTTGGCTCCCGATTGACCTCTGACTTATCATCGGCCATCCTCCGACTCGCCGCAGCGTTCGGCAGCTACCTGGGCAGGTCTTGGGAGACAGCGCGATATGAAGACCGATCGGCCGTTGGGGGTTGCGATTCTCGGGTTCGGCTTCATCGGGAAGGTGCATGCCTACGGGCATGTCAACATCCCACTGTTTTATGATCCGCCGCCGGTGCGGACGCGGTTGGTGGGTGTAGCGACCAGCAATGAGAGGTCGGCCGCCAAAGCCAAGGCCCTGCTGGGGTTCGAGGTCGCGACCACGGACCAGCTCTCGCTGATCGGCCGCGACGACGTCGACATCGTCCATATCTGCACGCCCAACGATCTGCACTGCGAGGCCCTGCTGGCGGCGATTGGCGCGGGCAAGCACATCTATTGCGACAAACCGCTGACTGCGACGATGGAGGAGGCAGAGAAAGTCGCCGACGCACTGAAGGGATACAGGGCGACAGTCCAGATGACGTTCAACTACCGCTTCCTGCCGGCCACCCTGCGGGCAAAGCAACTGGTGGACGAAGGACGGCTTGGGGCGATCACACACTTTCGAGGCGCCTATCTGCACTCGGGCAGCGTCGATCGTTCGCGCCCGCTCAACTGGAAGGCCGACGCCGACCGGGGCGGAGGCGTGCTGAACGACCTCGGCTCGCACGTGATTGACCTGTTGTGGCACCTGATCGGGCCGCTGGAGCCGATGCACGCCGTCACTCGCGTCTGGGCAAAGGACCGCCCCAGCGCGGCCGATCCATCGCGCAGTATCCCGCACGTTGGCGAGGATTTCGTGATGGTCACGATGCGGACGGCCGACGGCGTTCCGGGCATCATCGAGGCCAGCAAGATCGCCACGGGCGCCGAAGATGAACTGCGATTTGAGATCCACGGCGAAAAAGGGGCGCTGCGATTTAACCTGATGGAGCCAAACTGGCTGGAGTTCTGCGACATGGCAGATGCTGACACCCCGCTGGGCGGCGAGCGGGGCTGGAAACGCATCGCCACCGTCGGCCGCTACGAGAAACCCGGCGGCTTCCCCAGCCCCAAGAACACCATCGGCTGGGAGCGGGCCCACATGCACTGCCTGTACAGCTTCCTCGATAACGTTGCCAAGGGCCGCCCCGGCGAGCCGAGCCTGATGCACGGGGTCGAAATGCAGCGCCTTCTCGCCAGGATCGCAAAGATGGCCACAAACCTGAGCCGGTCATCCGATCGGTGCAGCTCGTAAGTCGTGCTAAAAACACCTGTTGCACGCAGCGCGAGTACCTCCTCGTCCGCACGGCGGCCATTCTGAGATCGTTGCAGGCTGTACGCTCAGGGCGGCAAGCTTGGCGGTTCTCGACACTTTGCATAAGATATGTCTGGGAGCAGGCAATCATGGACTATCGGCAGTTCATCGTTCGGGACCCACAAGTCTGTGGGGGGCAACCCGTGATTCGCGGGACGCGCGTGACCTTGCAGACCGTGCTGGCCAGCTTGGCGGAGGGAGACACCATCGATGAGATCCTGGCCGACTTCCCCACGCTGACCCGTGAGGCTGTCGAGGCGGTCATCGCATTTGCGGCCACCGCCGCCAGCGAGGATCTGCCCACTCCTGGGGTACCCAGCCTGAAATGAGAGTCAAGCTCGACGAGAACCTCCCGGTCCGGCTGGCTGAGGAATTGGCTGCGCTCGGGCACGACATCGACACCGTTCCAGACGAGGGGCTCCAAGGGAAACCCGACCCCGATATCTGGGGCGCGGCCCAACGATCCGAACGCTTTTTGATCACTCAAGATCTGGACTTCTCCGACCTGCGGAAATTCATGCCGGGCAGCCATCACGGGCTCCTCCTTGTTCGGCTGCGTAATGCCTCACGGCGTCGTCTGAACCAAAGGATCCGGCAGATCTTCGAAAACGAGGCCGTCGAAGGCTGGAGCGGCGCCTTCGTTGTCGCGACTGAGAGCAAGATCCGCGTGCGGCGTCCGGAGACATCCAGTCGCTGAAGTCAGAGCGCAGGCTGCCTTCGGGCGAAACGCTGCCAAGCATCGGGGCTGCTGGATCTAGGAAGGTGTTGAGTGGCCGAGAACGATCCGAATCCAGCATTTGAGCAGGACACCCGGGGGACGATCATCCGATCCGGCCTGCGAGCATCGCGATGGTTGACAATCTCATCTACCTTGTTGCTAGTTCTTGCCTTGCTCGCCTCTTTCCCGCTGATGACGATCGGCGCCTGCCTCTCGTGGGTCATGATCGGCATTGCCACAGGCGCGGCGACTATCGCGACAATCAGGGCATGGAGACAGGTTCCCGGCACTGTCGGCTACCCATCGAGGGCGACGGCGATGAAGACGCTGCTGCTCTGCCTTGGCTTTCTCCTCGGTTCGACGGTGCTCAACGTTCTGGCCGGCAACGCAATAGCGGATGCCAGTCGAAGCAGTTCCAGTGCGGCACAACTGAGGGGGATTGGGCGTGCCTTGGACGCCTGCGCAGAGATTCACGGCACGTGTCCGTCATCTCCTGTCGTGCTGGTTCAAGAGGCTGGAGTGCCGCTGGCAGCAATGATCAGCCCGTCCGATCGTGCTTTCCGCGGCACAACGGAGAGCGATTGGATCACCCACTCGTCCTATCTGTACAGGCCGGGGCAGGGGAAGACCGTCTCTGAATCCAACGTCATAATCGCCTATGAACGCGAAGCATTCGCGATCTGTGAGCCCCGCGTTTTCGCTCGCAAAGGACGGCTTGTCCTGTTCGCCGACGGGCGCGTCGAACACCTGAAAGCGGCGGAGTTTGACGAGGCCTTGCGCGAGGATGAACAGCGCCGCCACGAGTTGGGTTGGTCAACCACCAACGTCCCGGCCACATCGCCACCCGGCAACTGAGGCCGCAGGCAAGGCCGCGGCTTTCATCCTTTCTCGAAATCGTAGACCAGCCCGATTGATTCGCGCCAGCGGTCGAGGGTCTTCATGTTGCCGAGGGTGTCGTCCCAGGTCATGGCCGGGGCCTGGCGGCGCTCGATGTTGGCGGCCACGGTGTCGGCCTCGATGGCATAGAGCCATTCTTTTGACTCGATAACGATTTCCTGCGGAGCCTGCCGGTCCGGACGGTGCAGGAAGACCCGCGTCGAGCCGCTGTCGCGGGCGGGTGACCACGGCCAGGGCACTTCGATGTGGCCCTCGGTGCCAAAGACGCGAACGGCGTTGTCCTGCTGAACCGCTACGCCGCAGGCGAGGTTCGCGATGATGTCTCCGGGAAACTTCAGGGTGGCTGAGGCGTACTCGTCCACGCCGGTCTGCCCCAGATGACCAACGCCTTTCACCTCGATCGGCTCGGCAAACTCCTTGCTCATCGCGACGCCCGCGATCAACCGAGCCATCGATGTGCAGTAGCCGCCGACGTCGAGAATGCCACCGCCGGCCAGAGCAGGATCGTACACCCGAAATTTCGGGTCGAATGGGGCGCGGAAGCTGAACGCGGCATGGATCACGCGCACCTCGCCGACCGCCCCGCTGCGCACCAGCTCGATGACCTTGTGCGTCTGCGGATGGCAGCGGTACATGAACGCCTCCATGAGGAAGACGTCGTGTTTGCGGGCGGCCTCGATCATGGCCGTCGCTTCGGCGTGGTTGATGCCGATGGGTTTCTCGCACAAGATGTGCTTGCCGGCCTCGGCGGCCTTGACCGCCCACTCCGCGTGCATGGGGTGCGGCGTCGCAATGTATACCGCCTCGACATCCTTGTCGGCCAGCAAGGCCTCGTAGCTACCGTAGCATCGCGGGACGCCGTGCTCCCTGCCGAAGCGGTCGGCCGACGCCTGAGTCCGACTGGCCACCGCCAGAAGCCTGCCGGTTTTCGAGTGCGCCAGACCCGTCGCGTATCGGGCCGCGATGTTGCCCGTGCTGAGGATGCCCCAGGTGAGCTTTTCTGTCATTGATGCGACCTTTCGATGTTGCGGACGCCCGCAGGGGCGCGAGCAGGCTCCATATAGAGCTATTAGCCGCTCGGCCCGGAACCCCTTCCGGGCCGTCTCCCTTCGCGGAATCCGTTCCGCGTTCGGTGGCAATGAGGATGTGAATCCTCAACCCAGAAGGCCCCAGAAGGGATTCTGGGGCCAGCGGGCTTCAGTCGCACGGCCGGCCGGAATCCAGGCGAAACCCCTGCTCACCGCCACATGCCCTGGTACCCGACGTGCATCATCAGGTGATCGAGCAGGATGATCGCGGTGAACGCCTCGGCCACCGGCCAGATTCTGGCGACCAGCGTCGGATCGCGCCGCGTCACCGCCTTGAGCACGGTGCCTTCGCGCGAGACCTTGTCCACCGTGTGCTGGTCCTTGCTGATGGTCGGCGTGGGCTTAACCGCCAGTCGGATGACGATCGGCTGGCCGGTGGTGAGGCCGCCGGTGATGCCGCCGGCGTTGTTGCTGCCGAAACGGACTTTGCCACCCTCGGCGAAGAGCTGATCGTTGCACTGCGAGCCGGTCATCTCCTTGACCTTGACGCCGGCGCCGATCTCGACCGCCTTGACCGCCCCGATGCTCAGCATCCGCCCGAATTCGCCATCGAGCTTGCGGAAGACCGGCTCGCCCATCCCGGCCGGCACACCCGTGGCCACCACTTCAACCACCCCGCCGCTGGAGTCGCCGGCATCCTTGATCTCGATGATCTTGCGGTACATCTCGTCGGCCGTCGCCAAGTCCGGACAGAACAGGCTGGGATGGATCCCGTACTCCGCGCGGATCTTCTTCTCATCCATCTCGACCTTCGGGAAACTACCGATCATCTTCTCAACTTCCGACAGGACGGGCGTCTTCTCCAGAAAGCGCATGCCCGGCTTGATCCGCCCGGATTGATAAACGAACCGCCAGATCGGATCGTGCTCCCTGCGAATCTTGCGGTACGCGGCGGCCTTGGACCGGATCTGCTCGATGGGCATGTCCGGCATGACCACGCCCGCGGCCTCGCGGATATACGCGCTGACCTCGATGCCCTTGCCGGCCAGCACCCGCTTGGCCACCGCCCCGGCCGCGACGATGGTCGAGGTGTATCGCCCGCTGAAAATCCCCGCTCCGATGGCGTCGTCCCAGTGGTCGTACTTCTGATACGAGGCGTACGAGGCGTGCCCCGGCCGCGGGGTGCGGTTGGTCACCTGGTACTGCTCGATGTGCTCGAAGTGCCGGTCGAGGTTGGGAATCAGTATCACAAACGGCGTGCCGTTGGTGTGCCCGGCATTCTTGAACCCCGGCATGGTATCGGCCGCGTTGACGCCGTTGTAGATGATCGGAATGTCCGGCTCGCGCCGCGGCGAGGTCAGCTCGCCCTGGCCGGGCTTGCGGAGCAGCAAGTCCTCGTAGATCTGCTCCTCGCTGATCAGCAGCCCCGGCGGAACGCCCTGCAGATGGATGGTCAGGCCGTCCTGGTAGGAGCCCCCCGCCACCGCCACCTTGAACATGGTTCCCAGATCGCAACCCAGCATTCGCCCATCTCCTTGCTGCTTCAGTGCTTACAGGACACGGGAACACATCCCGCCGGTGTCGAATCAAGCCCTGCAGTGCCGTCCAGACTCTGCTCCACCCGGCACAAGGGCGAGAGTATAAGGGGACCGATCCGGGGTTTCCAAGGGTGTCGAAACGCTGATCGAACACCGACCTGTCAGCACACCGCCGGCATAAAGCCGGCGGCTCGCCAAAGCCGGCGGCTCACAGCTCCGCCTACGCCCGCATCGCCTCCTGGCGCTTGAAGTGGTCTTCGATGACCAGGGCGGCCATGGCCTCGACGACTGGGACGGCGCGGGGGCAGAGGCAGGGATCGTGACGGCCGGTGACGCGGATGGTCGTTTCCTCGCCGCTGGTGTTGATGGTCTTCTGGGGCTTGGCGATTGAGGAGGCAGGCTTAATCACCGCCCGGAAGATGATCTCCTGGCCGCTGGAGATACCGCCGAGGATGCCGCCGGCGTTGTTGGTGAGGAAGCCTCTGGGAGTAATCGGGTCATTGTGCTGGCTTCCGGTCATGTCGGCGGCCGCGAAGCCAATGCCGAACTCGATGCCCTTGATCGCCGGGATCGAGAGAATGGCCTTGGCCAAGTCCGCGTCCAGCCTGTCAAACACCGGTTCGCCCAGCCCCGGCGGCACGTTCATGATCCGGCATTCGAGGACCCCGCCGACGCTGTCAGTCTGGGCGCGAATCTCGTCCACCCGCTCGACCATGCGTGCCGCCGCCTCGGCATCCGGCGCCCGCATGGGGTTTCGTTCGATCTCGTCAAGATCGATCTTGGTGCAAGAGATGCCTCCGGCCCGCAGCGTGTAGGCAACGATCTTCACGCCTCGGCGGGCCAGCAGTTGCTTGGCCACCGCGCCGGCGGCCACTCGAGCGGCGGTCTCCCGACCCGAGGCCCTGCCGCCGCCCCGGTAGTCGCGGATGCCGTATTTCTTGAGATAGGTGTAATCGGCATGTCCAGGCCGAAACAGGTCCTTGATGTTTTCGTAGTCGCCCGGCCGGGCGTTGGTGTTGTAGAGGATCATCAACAGCGGGGTGCCGGTGGTCCTCCCCTCGTACAGGCCGGACAGGATCTCGATCTTGTCAGGCTCTTTTCGCATGGTGACCACCTTGGACTGGCCGGGGCGCCGCCGATCCATGTCCGCCTGGATGGCGTCCAGATCCAGCTCAATGCCTGGTGTCACGCCGTCGATGACCACCCCCACGGCCGCCCCGTGAGACTCGCCAAAGGTGGTGATTCGAAAGAGATGTCCGAAGCTGTTACCGGGCATATCCGTACTCCTCGATTCGAGCGATCAGCCGGTCCACGGCATCCGGGACGTCACCAACTCCGTCCAGATCCACCACCACGTCGGCCAGTTCGCGATACTTCGGCTCGCGCTGCTCGTAGAGCTTCACGAAGCTGCCGGCCGGGTCGCCCTCGTCGAGGAACGGCGGAAGGCCCGACCGCTCGATCCGCGTGTAGATCTCAATCGCCGGCACGCGCAGATAAACCGTCAGGCCGATGGCCTTGAGCAGCGAACAGACCGTCGCGTTCACCGCCGTCCTGCCGCCCAGAGCCACCACGCTGCAGTTGCCCGGCCGGTCGAGCTTGAGGTAGAGTTCGCAGACCACGTGGCCCTCGATGCGATGGAAATGCTCTTCGCCGTGGCGGGTGAATATCTCGCGGACGTCAAGGTGCTCGCCCGTCTCGCAGGCGTGCGTCTCGGCGATCATCTGATCGACGTCGTAGAAGGCGCAGTCCAATCGCTCCGCCAGGGCGGCGCCGATCGTGCTCTTGCCGCAGTGTTTCATGCCGATCAGAACGACGTTCATCTGCCCCCCCGATCCATAGACCAAGCCGGTCGAAGTCATGCGACCGGTGCTTCTATTACGATCAATGACCCCGCAGATCAACCGCGGGGCGCCTCAAGGCTAGGGACAAAACACCGGGTTCGTCAAGTCTCAGGGATCATCCAGCGTGTCGAGCCCGTCCAGATGCGTCAAATCGCCCCAGGTGCCGAGCTGCCACACATCTGCCTGTACGCGGAAGCGGTTGATGCTCGTCAAGATTCCACGTAGTCTCACTGTGGCGAACGATGATCAGCTCTGTCGTCGGTATCGGCGTCATGAATCGGCAAAACGACGGGTGTCAAGCACGATCACGAATCCTTTTCCAGGCTCAGCCGCCCGCCGAGCCGGCTCATGCAGTCCACAAAGGTGGGAAAAGTCACTTGCATGGCCTCCGCGGTGTGTATGACCGTCCGACCTTCGACGGCGGACCCGGCTACCGCCAGTGCCATGACCACGCGGTGATCGTGGTGCCCGTAAACCTCCGCCGATTTCAGGCGACTCTCTTCGATCTCCAGGCCATCCGGCCGTTCGTGGATCTTCGCCCCCATCCTGGCCAACTCAGCGGTCATCACCGCGATGCGGTCGGTCTCCTTGAGCCGGGCCTGCGGGACGTTGACCAGCAAGGTTTTGCCGCGGGCGAAACAGCCGACCACCGCCATCATCGGCAAGGCGTCGGGCGTAGCGTTGAGGTCAAGCTCGCAGCCCTTCAATTCGCCCGGACGGACGTGAACACCTTCGGGCTTCACCTCGACGCGTGCGCCCATCTGGCGGAGGTAGTCAATCACAGCCTTGTCGCCCTGCTGGTCGGACAGATCCAGCCCGCAAACCAGGACGTCGTTGTCGCCCAAAACCCCGGCGGCAAGGAAGAACGTCGCCGACGAGAAATCGGCCGGCACCCGGCGGGAAAACGGGCGATACTGCTGCCCGCCGGGAATGCGGAACCATTTCAGTTCATCGCGTTCGAGTCGGATGCCGCTTCGGTCGAGCCAGTCGAGCGTGATGTAGACGTAAGGCTTTTCGTTCAGCAGCGGCACGTCGATCTCGCTGATACCGTCGGCCAGCGGGCAGCTCATCAGCAGGCTGGTGAGGAACTGGCTGGAGACGGCCTCGATGCTGGTCTTGCCGCCGCGAAGACGTCCGGCGACGACGAGCGGGGCGCAGTCGTTATCGAGCGTGGAGGTGACCGACGCGCCAAGGTCGCTGAGCGAACGAGCGAGCGGGCCGATGGGACGGCGGCGGATCTGATCATCACCGGTAAAGACGGCCAGCCCCCTGGAAATCAGGGCCGCCGAACCGGTGGCGATGCGCAAGGTCGTGCCCGAGTTGCGGACGTCGATCACGTTAGCCGGGGTGATCGGACGACCGTTCACGCCACGGACGAGCCAGGCCTCGGGCCGGGTCGCGTCGATTTCGGCTCCCAGCGCCCGGTACGCATCCACCGCCGCCAGGGTGTCGGCCGAGGCCAGCGGCGACTCGATCCGGCTCTCACCGTCGGCCAGAGCCGCGATCGCGACCGCCCGGATGGTGTGCGACTTCGATCCGGGGATTTCCACCGCCCCCGAAAGCCGTGCTCGCTGACAGATCAGACGCATCGCAGAGGCACTCCACAGGGTAACCCGAGGGTATCCGTCGCCCTGTACCAGCTCATCTGGCCGACGCTCCCCGCTGCCTGCATCGCGGGGGTGCTCGCAACCAAACACTATATCCCCCTCAAGGCTGTAAGTCATTCAGCAGCCGGGGCGGGTGCCAGGCTGGGGTGCATCTACAAATCGGTGGCAGGCAATCGCGACGCTGGAGCGCGGCCTCTCAAGGACAACTCGGATCGCCGCGGCATCGCTGCCCCGGCAGGGGCAACGGCGAGTAGCCGGGGGCAGAGCGGGAGCGTCGCCCCTGGTTGACGTTGTCGCACCACAAGAACCGCTCCGGCAGGAGCGGCGGACTCCTCCACCCCGTTCCGGGGCGGCTGGTTTAATGAGACGACGAGTGGGCCAGGGGTTCGCAAAGCCTCATCCCTGGCTACGTGCCCTGGCTCCTCCGGAGCCGGAGCGAACCGCTCGGGTTGCCGCAAAAAACGGGATGCACCCGCCCGCCTGTCATTGCAGATTCAGCTTTGCCGAGAAACATGGCGGCGTCCCGGCAAGCTGGGTCTTGGCCATGCCACCCCTGGACGCCGCCTTCGCATGCATCCGTCCGAGAAAACCGCCATGGTGACTGTGTCCAAATGAAAAGAGGTACCGATCAGCCCGGTACCCCTTTGGGGATTGACTCTTCTGTTTCGAGTTCACCCGCCCAAGCCGTTCGAGCCGGCGTTGCTGCCGTAGATCAGGTACATCTCACCGGTGTCGACCTTGCGGAGGCTGGGGTTGAACGGATAGACCGTATCGGCATTGGGGACGCCCACCAGGATGTCGGCGAACCCGTCGCTATTCACGTCGCCGGCGCCGCTGGCCCAGGTGATCGGAGCATTGTCGGCGTCGGTGATGGTGTAAGGCGTCACAAAGACGATGCCCGGCACGGTCGAGCCGACCTGGCTCAGATTGATGGTCTTGTTCACCAGATGCGGGCCGCCGAAGAGCAGGTAGGCCACACCCTGGCGCCGCAGGCCGTTGATCATCCGGATCTCGTCCGGGGCCACGATGACCAGGTCGTCGACACCGTCAGCGTTGAAGTCACCGATGTTGTTGATCACCTTGCCGGCGTGCCCGCCCGCCTGACGCCCGTAAATCCGAACGCCGGGCACTGTGGGCCCGCCGATCTGGCCGACGGTGAACGTGTTGACACCCGCAAACTGCTGGCCGCCGAAGATGATGCCGATGAAGCCCGATTCAGGACCGCCGATACCATCGCTGCCCGCGTACGCCGAAGCGAAGGCCACGTCCGGGGAGCCGTCCTGGTTGATGTCACCGATCAGCGTCTGAGACTCGCCAAAGCGGTCATTATTGTGGTCGCCGTGTATCTCGACGCGAGGATGATTCCAGATCTGCAGATCGAATTCATCCCAGGCAACGACCAGATCGGGCGTGTTGAAATCGGGTCGGCCGAACACCACGTAGACGATACCGTTATCGGTGAGTCCGTCGCGGTCTGCACCCGGAGCGCCACAGGCGATGTCCTGCACGCCGTCGACGTTGAAGTCGCCGGCGGCCGCGCCGTAGCCCAGCATGTCTCCCTCCTCTTGGCCGGTGATCAATTGCGTATCCTCGGTCATCAGGGGGATGCGGAAGGCACCGCAGTTCGGCAGCGTTGGTATGGATGCAACGGCGTCAAAGGTCGTGAAATCCCGCGAATGATGGTACCAGAGCCGACCCCGTCCATTAAGACCCATGGGCATCGACAGAAGCAGGCTCCCTCCATACCGAGCCGACTGTGTCGTCACGCCAAAGCCGATGTCCGACATGGTATTCACGGTCTGCCCAAAAAGGTTCTCGGGATTGATCGAGTAGGGATACTTGACCTTGTCCTGGCCGTAGAAGCGACCGTAGCCATCGTAATCATACCACCCGCCCCTGAAGCGGGCCCCGCTGATGCCGATGCCTTGGCCCATATCCTCAAGGCTCAGGACATTGTTTTCCAGCGCGTTGTCGCTGCCGACCATGATCGCGTAGCCGCCGCCGATCAGCGTCTGCTCGTTCACATCTCCGTCATTGCTGCAGATGAGGGACTCACGAGAGTCGACGTCCGACATCTCATCGCCCCCGCCGGTTGAGAGAGGATTGGGGAAGAAGTCGTTGTAACAAGCGTCATCTTCATCGCACGGATCGTCGTCGATCCGGTCGTAGATCATCTCGAGGTACGACAAGCCGAACAAGATCTCGTCGCGCTCGTCCCCGGTGATATCCGCCACACGGGCCACGGACACGATCCCGTTGGTGTTGGGGACCCGGCCGTCCGGTGTCTCGGCCGGGTGATCATACATGGTGAACAGGGTGCCGCGATACGCGGTGGTCACGCTGTTCAGCGAGACTTCCGAGCCGAACTCCTGGCCGGGCAGTCCGAAGATCAGGTGCGCCGAACCCATCGGCTGCAGTCCATAGCCGCGGCCGCGACGGCTGACGATCACGACGTCGTCCGTGCCGTCACCATCCATGTCGCCGACGCCGGTCCCGGTGTACCCGGTCAGGCCGTTCTCGTCAAAACCGTAGAACTTGGTGCCGCGAATGGTCCGGCCGACTTCCGCGAGGTCCACGAGTCCCTCGTTGCCGGTGACCGTTCCCGACACGCTGATCGATCCCCATGCGTACCGGCTGACCGGCGAGTTGGTGTGGTCCCATGCAGTCACGCGAACACGGTATGGCTCGCCGTCTATGCGAGGCGGCAATTTCATGGCATTGATGGTGTAAGTATCGTTGGGCGGGAAGCCGGTTCCGCCGGCAACAGGGTCGGCACAGGCGCCCGGAAGGCCGCCCAGCGTATCCTTGAAGCAACCCAGCACGTAGGCCCGCACCTGGCCGTTGACCACGATGGGATACGGACCATCCGTCGGATCCGTCACCGCGAAGCAGATCTCGGCGAGATCCGCCTCAGCGTCGACGCCCGTCAGCATCAGGTCGTTGGTCGGGTTCTGGTCAAGATCCAGCATGACCACGATGTCCGGCAGAACCTGACTCTCGCCGTCGTCGGGATCCGACACGCACCAGTTGATGGGGACCTGGTCGTTGTGGCCCACGCCGTAGTTGACGTCAGGCTGGGTGACGACCACCGTGGGCGAGATATTGCCCGGAACCATGCCTGGCGGGAAAAGCTGCAAAAGACCACTGGCGACGATCATCTCCGCCGGATGCAGGCCATCAGTGATGCTCGCGATGATGCGATACTCGGCCGACTGGAGGTTCTTGGCCCGGGTGTCGAGAACATAGTGCCCTTCCGAGCCCTCGGCGTCCTCGCTGATGTTCGACGCGAGGACGATCTCGGTGCCGTTTCCGTACGTCTTGTCGGGGTCGAGCATGAGGGTGATGGCCGCGTTGTCGTCAGGATCACCATCGAGCCAGGCAATGGTGATGGTGTCGCCCACCTCGCGCATGATCGTGCTCAGCGGCTGGGTGAACTCGAAATACGGCGCGACGTTGTCGGTGCCCGGGATCGGCTGCCCGCTCCCCCCGGTTCCGCTTGTGCCACCGGTGTTATCGCCGGGGATGGGGGAAATCCGGTTCCACGGAGGGCACCCCTGCCCGACCAGCAGCGGCACCACCATCAGCAGCGCCAGGAACACCGGCAGGCCGGTCCATCGGATCTGACGAGCATTGATCATCGATGAAATCCTTGCTTTCTCGTAAGGGCTTGCCATCACGGGCATTAAGGCTGGCAGATCCATCCGCCCTCTCACCCCTCCCATTACGCCATACCCCGTCACATCCGTCGGGGTTGTCGTATTCTATGTCAGCGGCAAAAGTCAGGTCAAGAAAACGGGCCTGATCGGATGCGGCGGCCAATAAAGAGCTTGCGAGCAAGGCCGGCAGGGCGTTCGCGGGTGCGGGAGGTTATCGGGCCGCCTCCGCCAGGAGTAGGAGCGGGTTGCAGCCGCGATTCTTGACGAGCCGGCGGGTTTATCCCGCCGGTGGAACAGTCTGCCACGGCGGGTTTCGTCTCGCTCAACTTGTAGCCGCGATCCCGGCTGACTTGGCCCTCTGAGCCTACCGGGCGGTCTCTGCCAGTGCCAGCAGCTCCCTCATCGCTGCCGGGGGGTCAGGTTGGGCGAAAACCGCCGAGCCGGCCACTAACGTGTCGGCTCCGGCCTTGACCACCGCTGCGACCGTCGAGGGGGCGATACCCCCGTCTATCTCCAGGCGCTGATCGGGTCGGAGCAAAGTCCGCAGCTCGCGCAGCTTGTCCAGCGATGATTCGATGAACTTCTGGCCGCCGAACCCGGGCCAGACGCTCATCACCAGAACCAGGTCCACTGCCCCGATAACCGGGCGCAGGGCCGAAACTGGAGTACCGGGGTTGAGCGTGACTCCCACCCGCACCCCCACCGACCGGACATGGTCCGCGACGGCCATGGGGTCGGGCGCCACCTCGATATGGAAGGTCAGGAGATCGCTACCGGCCTTGGCAAATGGCTCGGCGTATTTGACCGGGTCGCTGATCATCAGGTGGGTGTCGAAGAACAGCCTGGATATCGGACGTAGCTTCTCGATCACCGGGACCCCAAAACTGATGTTGGGGACAAAATGGCCGTCCATGACGTCGAGGTGCAGAACCTCCGCCCCCGCCGCCTCGATCGCCTGGACTTCGTCCTTGAGCCGGGCAAAGTCGGCCGACAAAACCGACGGGGCGATACGGAGGCGGGGTTGGGCAAGCGACCAGTCTGACGAGCGAGTCTCCACGTCTCGGCCTCCGGTCAATCTCGAAGATTGGCTACAACGCAGTCATGCTGCTGCGCAGCGTCCCTGCACTGCTCGTAAAAGTCAGCGAACGCCCCGTTCGCAAGCCAGCGTTTCAGGGTCTCGGGAGGTGCATCCCGTACGATGCGACGCACGAAGCTCCGATAATCGCCGTCCGGGCAGGTGAGGCGAATCCGACTCTTGACGAAGCCCGACCGCTCCTCCCTATCGCCAGGCAACTGGTGCGCGTCAAAACCCAGGACGCGGCCGGCGTAGTCCGGATCGAGACAAAGCCAGTGTTCCACGTCACGATCGCATACACCAACGACGAGCAGGGGCCACGCCTCTTCGGGCCAACGTTGCCCCTCTGTGCGGCGTGCTTCCTGCGGCCGGTCCGTGTCTCCATCCGTCAAGCGCACGATCAGATCGACGTTCCGAAAACGCTGCCATATCAGCCGGGCATCGCTTCTTCTGGTGTAGCTTCCCCTCTGCCGGAGACTGGGGTCGCTGCTGTAGTCAACCAATTCGGCATCGCATCCCAGGCGATCACGAAGGCCTTCGAGGAAGCCCAGGTCGCTAGGGCCCTGTCCCACAACCAGGATTCGCCTGATCACGCGAACAACTCCTTGAAGTGGAGCTCGCCCAGCGAGAAATCACCGCGGTACTGCTCAATCTTGTCCTTCTGGCGATCGAGCGACATGGCGCTCGTTACGTCGCCCTCCCTCTTGAGGAAGGTAACGCTAGGCAGGTCCCGATCAAAGAGATCGATGAAATACGGCGAGTGCGAGGTAAAGATGACCTGAGCCCGAGCGGACGAGATCTCGAAATCCTCCATCAGCTCGCGCAAAGCACCAACGTAAAGACCAGTTTCGGGCTCCTCGACAAGCATGACTGGAGGTGGAGCAGCGACGGCATCACCTGACGCGTCCGCCTGTTCAATGATCTGGGAGAGTGCCAGAGCCAATAGGGTCCCATCCGACAAGACGGCCCAACTGGCTCGCGGACGCCCTCGCAGAGTCACGAAGGGAACCACACCCTGGTCGGGCGAGACGAGGAAGTTGATCGCTTCCAGGTCAGGTTCAAAATGGTTGCGCACGCGTTCGACCAGACGCCTGTATCGGCGATCGTCCTCATTCTTAAGCTTAAAGATCGCGCTCGGCAGATGGCGACCATCGGCGTAGTAGAGACTGCCGGTTCGTTCGGCTTCTCGCCACCCCAGCCGGATGGAATCGCAGGACAAATGGAAGTACATCCAAGACTGGAGAAAACGCCTGAACAGAGTCGCGCGACGGTTCGTATCGAGTTCGTACAACTGCGAGAGCATCGTCGCGTCTCTTGGAGCGAGCGTCTTGGCTTTGTGCGGGCCCTGCGCCTGGCTGCGTTGTTCCTCATGCAGCATCTGAGCTTCCTGGCCGTTGTTGTCCAGGAGGCACGCATCCGAGAAGCCACCGCCGTTCACCGATAGTCGCTCACGGGCGAGGCGCAGGCTCACTTCACCAGCGCCGACGCTCTTGCTAGTCTGAGCGACCTCCAACGAAAGGTCGTATTGGAAGGTCAGCATCGCCCCGTCGAAGGGCAGGTCACAGGTGACACCAAAGTCGATTGTCGTCCCAGAGTAGCTGCAGTTTTTTATCTCCGGGATGCCCCCCAGGATGCAGCCAGCCGCTGCCCCCGGCAGATCCAGCCGAGAGGTTGCGCCCAGAAACCTAATGGCTGCGCAGAGATTGGTCTTTCCGCTGTTGTTCTTGCCGATCAGCAGATGTCGGCGTGTAAGATCGATCTCGAAATTGAGAAAGGTCTTGAAGTTGTGGAGGCGCAGTTTCTTTATCATCGGTCTCACCTTATGGCACGAGGGCCGATTCTCGGTTCACATAACCTGATTGTATGGCAAAGCTTACGCCTCGTCGAGCACGTCGACGGCTTTGAAGGGCTTGCCCTCCATGAACTCGAGGCTGGCGCCGCCGCCGGTACTGACGTGGCTGACCTTGTCGGTGAGACCGGCCTGCTCGACGGCCGCGGCGCTGTCGCCGCCGCCGATGACCGTGATTGCTCCCTTGGCCGTGGCTTCAACCAGGGCGTGGGCGATCGCGTAGGTGCCGATGTCGAACGGCTTGGTCTCAAACACGCCCATGGGACCGTTCCACGCAATGGTTTTGGCCCCGGCGATGACCTTCTTGTACTCGGCGACCGTCTTGGGGCCGATGTCGAAACCACTGAGCTCGTCGGGGATGTCGCCCTCGACAACCTTCGTGGCAACTCCGGCCTTCAACTCCGCCGCGCAAACCACATCTACCGGCAGTTTCAACTTCGAGCCGCCCAGTTGCAGCAGCCTCTTGGCTTCCTCGACCTTGTCGGCCTCGACGAGGCTCTTGCCGGTCTTACGGCCCTGGGCGAGCATGAACGTATAGTTCATCGCTCCGCCGATCAGGATGGCGTCGCACTTGGCGAGCAGGGCCTCGATCACCCCGATCTTGTCCGAGACCTTCTTGCCGCCGAGGATGGCCACGAACGGCCGCTTGGGGTTGTTCAGCGAATCGCCCAGGTACTCCAGCTCCTTCTTGACCAGGAAGCCGACGACCTTGGGCTTGCCGCCCATCTGCTGCGGGACGGTGAGCATGCTCGCATTATCCCGGTGGCAGGTGCCGAACGCGTCGTTGACGTAGACGTCGGCCAGGTCGGCGAGCTGCCTGGCGAAGCTCTTCTTCTTCTCGGCCAGCGCCGGATCATCCTTGGCCTTCTTGTCCTTGATCTGCTCGGCCTCATAGAAGCGGACGTTCTCGATGAGCAGCACATCGCCCGGCTGCATCGCCGCAACGGCCGCCTTGACCTCGGGTCCGACGCAATCCGGAACAAACTTCACCGGCTTGCCCAGGAGCTTGCCCAGGCGGTCTGCGCAAGGCTTAATCGTGTACTTTGCGTCGGCCGCCCGGTCCTTGCCCTCCGGCCGGCCCAGGTGGCTCATGAGCACCACCTTGCCCCCGTTCTTGATCACGTGCTGGATGGTCGGCATAGCCATCCGGATCCGGCGGTCATCGGTAATGCTGCCGGCATCATCCTGCGGGACGTTGAAATCCACCCGCATCAAAACGGTCTTGCCTTTGACATCCACGCCTGCAATCGTCTTCTTGGCCATCTTGTCACCTTCAGTCAAACTCTCAGGTTCTCGAAATCAGACCCCACAACGGCGGACATTGTGCCCGAAACCGGGGCGAGATGCCAGCCGTGCCCGAGGAGCAGTCCGGGAGAATACAGCGTTGACGGCCATACATGCCATCGAACTCGCGTTTTTGGGGGGGAATCAGCGAATCAGCTTGACCGCGCGGTCAACAATCGCCTTCACGGTAGCCTCGTCCATCTGAGGAAAGTGGCTGCGGATAAGCGCAGCCACTCGCTCGCGACCTCGGTCAAAGAGCTGGAAGCCTTCTCGAAGTTTTTCATCGGATGACATGGACCGTGCCCGCAGAACCTCGCGGCGGAACTGGTCAGCAGCATCGGAATCACCGTTCATCGGCGAATCTCCGCTAACGCAAGTCGGCGAGACAGGCGGTGGCTCACCTGACCCCCGCTTCTTCCTCAGTCAGAGCAAGAGACAGAGTGATGCGAAGCTGGTCTTCCCTGGTCCAACGATCCTTGATGACTCGCCACAGCACGTCCTGCCTCTCGGCCTCCTGCAACTTGGCGAAGTCCTTCGACACAACGTACAGGCGGTATCGCCCGGGTAGCCCGGAGGGCTCAAGGTCAACCTCCGCCTTGATCCCGTACTCATCCAGCCCGTCCACCACGCTGGCCTTCAGTTTCTTTATCTCGTTGGCCTTCAGATTCTTGTTCGCAGCCATTCGCGCACCTCCTTCAGGCGGCGAAAAAGGCAGATGCAGGTCTCCTTCATTGCCCCGCTCAGAGGACGCCCGAAAAAAAAGGGGGGCGCCTCTCGGCTGAGCCCCCCTGAGTCTGCTCGTCAAATGCGCGTTGGGTCGCCGTCCCGCTACAGCAGGTCGTCTTTCTTCCCGATAAGCTTCATCAGGTCGTTCACCCGGCAGGAGTAGCCCATCTCGTTGTCGTACCAGGAAATGAGCTTGAAGAAGTTGGCATTCAGCTCGA
>CAZPIO010000031.1:0-59052 GCA_964586235.1 uncultured Planctomycetales bacterium | reverse complement strand
CGATCGACAGGTTACCCGCGGGGTCATAACTGACCGATAGCCCGTCGATCTGGCCATCTGTGGGTGGTGAAATGTGTATGGTGTCCCCCGATTCCCCTGCCCCGATTTCCCCGATTACTTCATCGGCTTTAGCGAGCTGATGAACTCCGTGAATGTTGAGGCAATGGGGTACAAGGTACCGCTGTCTGGATCCCCGGATTCTCGCAATTCTCCCATATGATCCCAGCACAGCACTCCTTGGTTAGTGCCGCGGAGGCACAGGACGAATAACAGCCCTCCAACGCCGCCGATGATCAGACAATCCGGGGGCAGCTCGTCGCGGCACTGGTCCAACCAGCTTTGAATATCTAGCCCTCGCGGTTGACCTAGGCCAAAAAGCATGTCGACCAGAACATATTCGTTCACGCCCTTGATGAAACAGGCCCCTCTTGGAACGGGCTGCCCACCGTTGTGTTTCAACAAGAACTGCCTATAGTCATCTGGCAGTGTACAGTCATTCCTTGTCTCGAACGCCTCAATCGTACTTGCGGCGACGCCGCCGAAAACCGGTTCAAATCGTGTCTGCATACAGTCTCCTCGCCCCTATCTGCTGCGGCATCGTGAAACGCCGCCTCTATGATGGAACAGATCGTGAAGCTGCCAGTCGATCTCCTGCATGGTAGTCAAATCCTCAACATGATGCCAAGTGTTTTGGGGCAGCTTTGGACCCAGCGGGGCGAGCTGATCAGCGGTTGTGAAGTCAGTTGTGTAGTTGCCTAGGAACGGGAACTGCACCTGCTGTCGCACCAAACCCGCACCCTGGAAGTCGGGATACCCTATTGGAGAATATCGGACGGCAACCCCTTCCGATGTCCTGAACGTAATTGAGCCGTCAGCATGGAACGTGGCGCGGCCCCCGTTCTGTATCCACTTCACGGGGTCGGGGATGTTCCCCTCCAAATGCGGCAGAGAGCCGGTCGTTCCTGTTGGAACCGCTCCACTCCTTGCGGCATTCGCACCGACACCTGTCGCTGACCCCGTGCCTTCCGAAGCCGGCAGACCCCACTCGAACACATACTGTCCGTCGACGATGAATGGCCCGGATGCGGAGCCTATTCGCGACCCAGCCCCGGCCTCACTTCCTTCCACTACGAGGATAACACCCTTCGGTTGAGGTGTCGACGGCGCGACTGTTGGCCTATTCGCGGGTACCGGACCCGACCTCGGGGCCGCGTTTTGGGGGATCAGCTTGCAGCCACTGTACGTTACCACGACAATGAGATTCTGCCCGCCAACCTCGTAAAGCTTATCGGGATCGCCCGTCTGCACGTACTCTACCACGCCCTTGACGTTGTTGTACTGGCCGAAAGTCCACACGTTTGCCTGGCTCTCGATGCCAAACCGCAGCGCAGCCGTGCGAAGCTGTTTTGGCTTACAGGAAAGTGATTGAAAGTATCTAGAGGTGTCTGTGAAGCTCGTATCACGGAATGTCAAGCCATCGCCGGTGGTGAGTTCATAGGCGATCGCAAGAGTCGACGCTTGGATGTCCTGAGGAATGAGCGCGGTCTCTTTTACGGCTATGGCGCCCTTCTTGCCGACGTTGTACTCTGCCTCCAAGGCCGCCAAATAATAGTCCTTGTAGAACTGCCAATCGCTACGTTCGTAGCCAACGCCAAACAGCAGCGTGATAAGGCCGGCACCCTCGGGATCGAGGTTCACCAGCGCATTCCCCCCGAACGCCTCGTAGAGGTTCGGCCCGTCGACGAAGCCGAGGGGGTCGCGTTGGAGCCAGCGGCCGTGTTTGAGGTCGTAGTGGCGGGCGCGGACGTAGAGGAGGGCCTTGCCGTCGGGCAGGATGTCCACCTGACGGCCGTGCATGGTGAAGCTACCGGAGGCAAACGGGCTGAGACCGGCGCACGTGGAGGGCACCGGCATGTATGAGCCGGCCAGGCAGGCTTGCAGCAGAGTGAAGTCCGCGGCGTCCACGTCGCCGTCGGCGTCCAGGTCGGCGTCCTCACAGCCCGGATCGGGCGGACCCTGGTCTGCCCCGGTCGTGCACGCCCGGAGATGCAGCACGTCCTCGCCATCCACGAATCCATCCTGGTTGAAGTCGAGCTGGGCCAGGGGGTTGCTCGGAAGACTGCTCCCCGAGGCATGGTGCACCGGCAGGATCACCGACCCGTCGGCGTTACCCCGCCCGACCACGTCGTACTGACGGCCGAGCAGGTAGTATTGCCACTGGCCGTTCTCGGCGCTGTAGGTGGCCACCTGCTCATCGATGTACTGCGACCCTGGGACGTGATAGCGCACCCGGACGTCCGCGCCGTCGCGCTCTTCGATCATCTGCCAGCCGCTGTAGTAGTACCGCGTGGTGAGGGTGCCGATGGTCGCCTGCACCCGCCGGCCCAGGGCATCGTAGGCGTAATGGGCCAGGACGGTGACATCGTCGGCGGCCCGGACTTCGACCAGTCGATTGTCCTCGTCGTAATCGTAGTGACGGCCGTCCTCGTCAATCGACAGGTTGCCGGCGTCGTCATAAAGAACAGTCTGGCCGTCGATCTGGCCGTATTCGTTGGCGCGATTGGTTCCGGTGTACGAATGGGTCGAACCGTCGCGATCCGTGGAACTCTCGCGATTGCCGGCCAGATCCAGGACCACCGATTCGATCTGGCCCGAGTCGGTGTAGTTCGTCTGGATCAACCGGTCGTGGCGATCCACGATCAACGTCCGGTTGTCCCCGGCGAATTCAGCACGACCCGCGGTCGTCTGTTGCAGCGGATTGCCGTTCTCGTCATATAATGGGAAATCATACCGGGCAACGGTCTCGCGCCCGCTGCTGTTCTCGAGGGTATTGATGATAGCCGAATACCGGCGATGGTTTTCGTAGTCCCAGTCGACCTCGTACACCGCGTTGTTGTTGGTCGTGATACGACGCGTGTTCAACAGACTACCCGTATAGGTATAGCTGAGCAACGGCTGGGAGTTGAGGGTCACCGTATCGACCTGATTCAACCCTGTGTGCGTGTATGCCAGGATTTGTCCGCCCGGGTATCTCAGCGAGGTACGGTTGCGTGCCTGATCGTGGCCATAGATCACCGTGTGGGCCGCACCGGCAATGGTCTGGGTCTCACTGTACAGATCGCCCAGGCCGGTGTAGGAGAAGGCGGAGGCGTTATTGCCCCGTTGGGCGGCGGCCAGACGCCCGACGGCGTCGCGGCCAAAGCCCTCGACGATCCCGCCCGTCGTCCGGCTCAGCATCAGGCCGCGACCATCGTACGTGTACCAGGTCGTCAGACCTCGCTGATCGGTCCGGCTGAGCATCCGTCCGGCGGCGTCGTACTCCATTCTGATACAGTCGGTGCAGGATTCGGGGCCGTTATCGACGCGGCTGGCAGTGGTGTTGTCCGGCAGGATCACCCGCCGCTGACGGTCGAGGGTGTCGTAGCGGAAGGTGGTGACCTGGTCGTCCAGCGGGTTGCCCCCGCTGGTCACGCTGGTCTTGTTCTTTGCCGTCTGGGTGATCAGTTGACCGAGCCGGTTGTAGTCGAACTCGGTGATGCGTTCCTGCGCCCCGCCCACATCCTCGGTCAGCCGCCAGCGACGGCCGGCCAGATCGAAGTCCGTCTTGGTCTTGATGCCCTCCTTCGGGCTTTCGATCTCGACCTGGCGATCCAGTCCGTCATAGGTGAAGGTCGTCGTGAGCTCGGGCAAGCTGAGGGCCACTTCGGACTGCACGCGGTCCTGACCATCGTAATTGAACAAGAAAGACCGCTCACCCTGGCCATCCTGGATGGTTCGCATCATGAGCAGGCCATCGGGGTAGTAGTCTTCCTGGGTATAGGTATTCGAAGGCACGTGGGTAACCTTGTGGACCCGCCCGAGGTCGTCATGAGCAGTGGTCGTCACCAAGGCGGTGAGCTGATTGCTGTTGTAGGTCGTCTGGGACAGCAGCCGCCCATCCCTGTCGTAGGCCAGGTCGACAACGCGGTCGACGGCCGGGTTCGGCGCGGTGCCCCAAGCCGCCGGGGTGGCCAGCAGGGCTTGCCGCGTCTGTCGCCCGGCGTTGTCATACACAAACACGTTGGTCAGGACCGGAATGTCGTTCTCGCCGGCCTCCTGGAAGGCCGTCTCGCGCAGCAGGTTGCCGCGCGAATCGTACTGCCGGACGCGATAGTGGCGCAGTCCGCCGGTGATACCGTCCTCGGGGTCGATGACCCGGATCACCCGCCCCAGGGCATCGTAGGTCGTATCGGTGCAAGCATGGGCCGTCGGTGACACACTGAGCATGACCTTCTGCCGGAGCACGTTGCCCCGCTTGTCTCGCATGAAGCTGGTGCGACCGCCCCCGGAATCCGTCGTGTAGTCCGCATGACCGGCGCGGTCATAGTGGGTCGTCAGAACGCGGTCGCCAACCGTCGTGTCGCCAAGTGACTTCTCCTCAATGACGTTCCCGGCCCAGTCGAACTTGCGCTGCGTCACCGGGTCGTTGTCGCCGTCGGTCTCGAACTCGAGACGTGTCCGCGATTCGTAATTGAAGCCGCCCTCATCGTACTGGGCTGTTGTGTCCAACAAAGGCACGAGGTCCGCATCCTGGTAGATCCGGGTGACGTGGCCGGCCGGGTCGTGCTCGAAGGTCTTGGTGATGGTCTCGTAGCCCGAGTCGCTGATGGGATGGCGGATCTCCTGGTGAAGACGGCCGAAGGCGTCGTACACCCGTTCTGTCTGCGTCCCGGTCGGCCCGGTGGTGAACCGCAAATTGGCCATCGCATCGTAGGTATGGCTGGTGGTCAGACTGGTGTCCGGCGCTCCGTTGACGCCCAGCGGTGTCTCCGAATCGACGAGCCCACGGCCATCGTAGGTCCGCATCATGCCTCGCCCGGAGGTATCAAACTCTCGCTCGACTTCGCCCAGCCAGGTGTAGTCAAAATGGGTCTCTTGGCCGATGCCGCCCGGATCGACGATCTTCGTCACCAGGCGTCCGAGGGGATCGTGGATGAACTGCGTCGTGATGGGCGGCAGATCGTTGCCCTGCGCATCCTTCAGCGGGTTGCCGTCCTGGTCCTTGTTGTCAACGAGCTGGTACTGAAGGTACCCGTTGCCGTCGTACTGGTTCTCGGTCTGGTAGTAGTTGCCGGTCGTTTGGTTCGCGGTCAGGAAACGCTGCACCTTCCAGACATGGCCATCCTTGTTAAGCAAGGTCTGAACCTCATAGCCGTCAGGATCGGTGACGATCAGCTTCTGGCTCGTGTCCTGGTCCACGTTGTAGTAGTAGTCGTACTGCGTGACGATGTTCCTGCCCTTAGGATCGACCGTCTGGCTCGTCAGCCGTCCGAGCGAGTCGTATGCGTAGGTGACCTCGCGATAGGTCGAGCCCGTGTCGTAGGTGAGGACGCGCCAGAGCAGTTTCGAACCGTTGTAGCCGTATTCGACCTTGGGCGTTCGCGGAGCCGAGGGACCCTGGGTGATCGTCGGGCCGGTCCTGGTGAGGACCCGGTTGGAAGTCCCGTCGTAGGTGTAGGTTACCTCGTAGTCGTGCGGCTCCGGGGTGGTTGCGCCGCGCCCATCCCGCTGCCTCATCAGTTGCGGCCAGGTCAGCAACTGGTTGGGAGTGGAACCGGTGAAAAACTTGTACTCGGCATCGAACGTGACCAGCGAGTTGTCTCCCTTGCTCCGCGTGGTCTTGGTGCGGAAGCCGAACCGTCTCGGAGAGGCCGGCAGTCCCACGCCGTCCTCGTAGTCGGACTCGTGCATGAGCTTCGACCCGTCGGGCAGGTCTACCTGCGTGACCACCATGTTGCCCCGGGGGTTCTCGATGTCGTGGGTGTAGGTGGTGACGTAGGCGTTGCCTGTTCCGTTCAGGCCCGACCAGGTGGTGACGCTGGCCAAGCGGTTGGGATAGGCCGAGTCGTAGGTCAGCAAGGTCTTACGATAGTCGCCGGTGCCGTCATATTCGAGCCGCGCGCGGTTCTCGCCGTCGCGCACGTGCGCAACGACGATCTGCGGCCCCGGTTGCTCGCCCTCGGCGATGTAGCGCCATTCATTCTGGATATCGCCGTCCGGATAGTATTCGAACTTATAGAGGATGTTCTCCTCGCCTCCGGCAGGGCTGGTCCGCACCTCGGTCACCCGCCCGCCCTCGGCCACCGACCCGTTCCACACGAAGTACCGGGCCCCCTTGCCGCTGTCCGGCACGACGCCGGCGATGTTGCCGTAGCCGTCGCTGATGATGCCCCAGCCGCGCCCGTCCGACGTGCTGATGTGCGTGACCCGGCCCGTGGTGGGATTCCGCGTCAACGTGATGGTGTTCGGCCCATCGGTAATGGTGGTTACGCGGTTGTTGGCGTTGTAACTGTACGTCTGTTGGCCGGTAGCGGTTCCTCGCGGGTAGATCTCATTGACTCGGTACCGGCCATCCGATGTCGGGTTGCCAAGGGAGTATCGGGTCCCGTCGGGACCGTAGACGTAAGAGCCACTCGTCCGGTACCCAACCAGGTATCCGGCCCACGGTGTGCCCCAGTCGGACTTGGCATACCCGTCGTTGGCGTTGAGCCGAAATTGAGCGGTCTGCGGGACGTACGTCGTCTCCGCCACGCCGGGCAGGAGCATGTCGCTGGTCGCGATCTGTGAGCCGCTTGGACCGACCGGCTTATAATCGACGTAGGCCGCCCCGATCTCCTCGGCCTTGCGGCCGATCGGGACCCTCAGGCTGGCCGCCCCGACGGCCACGTCGAGAATCGGCGTGCCGTAGTGAAACGCTTCGCTCTCGCCCGGCAAGCCGTCAAAGGAACCGCTCATTGGTGCGACCCGCACCGTCCGCGAGTCCGTGTGCCAATCACCGCCGCCCAGTTGATACTTGAATACCACCTTGAAGGTCTGGCCGGCCAGGGTCTTGGTTCCGATGGCCTTGAACGAAAACTGCTGGAAGCTGCCGGGGTTCTGGATCTGGTAGGCTGAGTTTTCGTCTATGTGGCTCGTCAGGTCGATCTCGTTGCTTGAGCCATCGCTCTTTGCCGCGGCATCGAGGCTGCGATAGAGCCGCAGGACGCTGCGGTCCCACACCTGCGAACCGCCGGACTGGTCAACCCAGATGGACATCGGCGATGTTATGGTCGGGGAATCGCAGTTTGGAGGCACAATCTGGTTTCGGACCTCGCCGTAGGGGATATCCGCGCACGTCGTACGGAGCGATGTGATCGTTCCACGATAGGGTGTGTTGAGCACGCAGGTCGATGCAGCGCCCGGGTCGGGATCGCTCGGACAGGTGTTGCAGGCATCGGCTTCCTGGTCCATAGCGCACACGCCGGCAGTTTGGCCGTCGTCGCAGGCGCTGTCCGACGTGCAAGGGATTCCCATGCGGCCCGCAATGCATGTTCCACCCTCAGGACCATTCGGCTGATCCGAACAATTATCGCAGGCATCGCCAAAGCCGTCGCCGTCGGAGTCCGGTTGGCCGCTGTTCGCATGGGTCGGACAGTTGTCGCAGGCATTGCCAACGCCGTCCCCGTCGGTGTCACCCTGATCCCGATTGTAAGTGTTCGGACAGTTGTCGCAGACATCACCATCGTCGTCACCGTCGGTATCTTGTTGTGAGGGATTCGGATCGAACGGACAATTGTCCTCTTCATCCACAATACCGTCTCCGTCCGAGTCCGGCCTTTGGTCGATGGAAATGTGAATGCCGATATAGCCCGCTGGAAAATAGCTTTCAAACCAACAGCTTCCTGGAATGGCTACTGACGGAGGCGTCACGGCATACTCGACGCTGACTGTGCAGTAGCCCGGTGCCACGTGCAGCTCAGACACGGGGGCCCAACACATCCAGGCATCGCGTAGTTCGAAGCCAGACATGTCCGCGCTGTCGGAGGCGTTTGTGGCACCGGACACCGAGATCGAGTGAGAGTAGTGCCCGTCAAGTTGATCGGGTCCCGGACTGAAGCCACTACATGCCGCCACAGCGCCAGGATCGCCGTAATAGACCTCGATTACTGCACCGCCGGTACTGTCGAAACTGACTGTCCAAGAGCAGTTGCTGGATGGAAACTCCGGGTAACAGTAGCAGGTCCCCCAGTGTCCACAGCTGCCATCAGAGTGACAGCCCGTGCATAGAAATGTGGAGTCGTACGGCGGGTAAGTATTGGAGAAGGAGTGGTACTCCGATATCCCCGGAATAGAATCATAATAGTGTCGACATGTGCCGTTTTCTTCTATCACAGGATCGCCGGCGCCGACCCGAACCGCCGTGTTTGCCGACGCCACAAAAGCGGCGACCATCAGCCATCGCCGCTTGCAGGTATCCCATCCGCTTCGAGAGTCGGACCGATTCTGCCACCACCGTGTACCTGTCATCTCATCCTCCGCCCTTCGGTGTGTCGTATGAGCCTTGCCCACGTGAGAGCCTCGCTCGGCCTGACGTGCGGTCTTCTGTTCGATGGTTTCCATTGCACACTCGTCTATTGGTCTGTTAAGCTGCTGCTAGCTTTCATTTCTCAGGCTGCTGGCCAAACTCGTTCTGGCTTCTGCCTCTTGCCTCGACTCGTTCTGCCACTTCTCGACCGGCGGGATCGCGGCTGCAAGCCGCTCCCACTCGACCCTGCTCACGGCCACCAGTCACGGGGCCGTGAGGTTGAAACTGATCTGGTCGCCGATGACTTCGTTGGCCGGCACCGCGAAGCGGTCCGGGCTCTCAATCATGCAGTCGAAATCGCCGGGAAGGATCAGCCCACCCCTGGGCACCAGAACCAGCACGTAGGTCCCGGGGCTCAGGCCGGTGGTGTTCATCTGGCCTTCAAACAGGGGCAGGATGCCCAACCCGCTGCAACCGCCGCCGGTCAGGCCGGTCGGCCCACTCACGCCGACGCCGGCGAACGCCGTGCCTGTGAGATACGCGTCGAAGGCCGCCGTTTGGCCGGCCAGCACCCCCGAGCGAGTCAACGCAGATGTCGGCCGTCCGCTGGCCGTCGGGTACATGATGAAAGCGAGGCTGGGACCGCCCGCCGACAGGGGATCAAACACGCGCCCGGCCAGTTGCTCGTTCCCGCCGATGCTGAAGCTTCGAGCGAACGCGGCGTTTTGCCCGGCCTCGGCACTGCTGAACCAGCCGCGCGTGTCGTCTGAGCCGGCCGGGAAATCTGCCAAAGGACCTTCGGCCGTTCCCTGGTGGAGTTCCAGATTGAAGCACACCCCCGCCAAGCCGTTGGGAGCGGCGCCGTCGCCGGGCCTGCCCGGGTTGTCGTGCTTTCCGGAGACCGACACCTGGGCGTCCCAGGTGATTTTGTCGCCAACGCTAAACGATCGCCCGTCATCGCGGCTGCCGGGCGTAAAACGTGGGATTGGACCGCCTCCGCCACTATGATTCTCGCCGCCGAGCTCCAGTATGAACTGAATCCGGCTCTTGGCCGGCGAGCAGGCATCGCCGACCTCATCGCTGTTGCTGTCCTGCTGGTTCGCATTGGAGACCGTCGGACAGTTGTCGCAGAAGTCGCCCACGCCGTCGCCGTCGATGTCGCTCTGCTGCGGGTCGGAACTGTTCGGGCATTGGTCGCACGCATCGCCGACACCGTCAGCATCCGTATCCTGCTGCCCCAGGCTCACAGCCTCTGAATGCTCTCGACCGTATGCTTCGCAGGCCTGTTGGGCTAGGCCTGGACAGTCCCATGGAAAGACCCAGCACGACCAGCAGTCCCAGCGAATGCTGCACGCCTCCTGGTCGGAGGGGTTCGCGTCACAGGCTTCCCAGGCCGAGCACAGCCCGCACGCGAGATCATTGGTCGAGTCCATCAAGCACACCTGACAGGCCTCGCAGGCTTGGCACTCTGAGCCTGCTGAACCCTCACATAAGCGGCATACCTTCCGGAGCGGCCCGTTCGGTTGGGCCGGGCAGTTATCGCAAATATCCAGGACCAGATCCTCGTCCTGGTCGATAGTCCCGCAATCCTGACAGTAACGGCTCTCGCAACTGTCGTAGATTTGGTTCCCGTTGCAGTCCCCGCACAACAGAGACGCAGGGACGCCAGGGCCCGACGCACAGAACTCGAACATTGCTAAGTCGTGCGGCGTCACATAGTTGTCACAAGTCAGATCCATGTTCCTGCACGGATCTTCCGGCTGAAGGGCCCGACCGAGGCACTGTTGGATGTAGGCGAAATCAGCCTGATCGACGTCCCCGTCCAGGTCGAAGTCATACATGGCCGCCGTCTGTGAGCCACCGCTGAAGGCAGTGGCCATAGTGCTGTACTGGCCGCCACCGTCGGGCTGGCTCGTGATGAATCTCGCATCCGTGACCAAGCCGCTGGCCACCAGGTCGGCCATGTTGAACGGCTCGACCACGTCGGCCGGCCGTCGAAGCGGTGCGGTGAGCGTCCCGGTCGAGATGCCTGGAAGCACAAGTTCGCTGGGGGCAATCAGTTGCGGTGATTCCAAACCGGAAAGCCCCGGTGACGGGTCGCAGGCATTGCCCAGACCGTCGCCGTCGGTATCTGCCTGGTCGGCGTTGGCCACGGCCGGGCAGTTGTCGCAGGGGTTGCCTATGTCGTCCTGATCCCAATCCTCCTGCTCGATGTTGGAGAGCGCCGGGCAATTGTCGCAGGCGTCGGGCAGGCCGTCGGCGTCGGTGTCGATGCGGTCATCGGCTCCCGGGCACCTGTCGCAGGCATCGCCGACGCCATCCTGGTCCTGATCGACCTGATCCACGTTGGCAAACAAGGGACAGTTGTCCGAGCCGTCTTCGATGCCGTCGAGGTCGCTGTCCGGGGGACAACCGGCACGATCAAGCGAGACATACATCGCGATGGCTATCGCGTAGTCGCGGTCGAACAACTCGTCGATGGTGCCGTTCAAATCAAGGTCCGCGCGGAAGTTAGTCGAGTCCGGCGTTTGGCCGACCACCGACTCAATCAGGGTCGCGTCCGCGGCATCGACGATGCGATTGCCATCCACGTCCCCCTGCAGGAAAACGAGCTGGACCTCGGTCTGGCCGGCAAGCGCCACAGCGCCCGTCGCGGCATCCACCAGCCCGGCCAGTTGCACGCTGATGCAGACCGGGTCCCTGGGCACCAGTAACTGAAGGGTCAAAACGGCGTCAGCAGCGGCGACGCTGGACATCGCTGCGTTGGTCACAGTGATTTCGCTGCCATCGAGCACCCCGTCGGCGGCAATCACGGCCATGTTGAAGGTGAGTACCAGTTGCAGGTACGTGCCTTCGTCATCCCACCACGCCCGGCTTTCGACGCCGGCCGGGCCGGTGAACGGCAATGGCACGTCGAAGTCAACGGCTCCGCCTGGGGTTTGATGGCTCATCCTCGAAACCGCGCCGATGAGCATGGGCGGGTCGCTGGTCGACTGGGCGCTGGCTCCACTCGATGCCCCCAAGCGCTTCATGGGAGTCTCGGCGGATTCCGCCTGGGCCAGTTGCTCGGCCGGCGTCGGACCTGGCGGTGGTGTTTGAGCCTGCGCCGGAACCGCCCCCGGCCCTGCCCTCAACACCAGAACACTCAAGAGAGCAGTCAAGAAGCCGCTTGCCGATAGAATGATGAGCCGTTTCATGCGCAGACCTCCTCTGCATCCGCCGCCGCGAAGAAGCGCAGCGCCGGATTGCGAATTGTCAGGAGTGGGAGTATGAGCAGGATCAGGAGTGGGAGTAGGAGTCTGCGCCTACAGGCCACTCATCTCCTACGCAAGCTGCCATAAAACATACATCGCCTCGACGAGTTGTCAATAGCCTTCTTGAAAAAAATGTCAGAAAGACAGTACTCGCTAGAAGTCAGAGTAGTTCTAATTTACCGTATAGCAGATGGCTTAGAGACTGAACACCACTGACCGCAGGAACATCCCGCTCTGGCAAGCTGCCGGTGGATTCTGATAGTCCCTCTGTCGCTTGAGTCGCTTCCCACGCCCGTGGGAACACGGAACAGACCTCCATGCGTTCAGCGCCCTTTCCCTGTCAGCCCGCGTGTCTTCGCGTCAGCCATGGCCGGTGAGTCTTCGACGTTCGGACTTCGGATTCCTTTCGTTCCGCCACGGACCTGCCCGTGCTGGTCGCCGCGGCGACGGTGGCGGGCGGATCTTCGACTCGCCACGGCGAGTCTGCGACACTCGGCCATCGGCTCTGAGGATGAGCCTCAGGTTCAGGCTCGGAGAGATTTAGGCATCCGTCATTCCCGCTCGACTTGCTGTTCTGCTCCTGCCGCGTTTTGCCGAGTGGGCCGCCGTGTTATGAAGCCAAAGAGCCCAACGGAGATGCCGCGCGCCGACCCCGCCGGTGCGTGGGGAGCGATTGCATCGACCTCCCTGGGCTTCGAAGAGTCATACAGCGGTCAGAGTGGTTCCCATGGCCTCGACGCCCATGCGTCTCAACTACGGCAATTGCGCAGGCTTACCGGCAGGCCACATCTCCCGTCCCTGGTCCCTCGCCCCATGCCCCCCCAAGAACGCCGAAGGAACCCAAGAGTTAAAATGGAGAGTCTGCCTGGCGCCTCGGCGGGTTACCACTTTCTTCCGGCCGCAGGCTTGCCAGGAGAAGCCGGTAAACCGCCCGTGCGTCCCCTCCGCCCTTGCCGCCGCCCGCCGCCCGTTGCCCCCTCCGGCACCGCCGCCCGGGACTAATGCAGATGCTCATGCTGCTCACAATGAGGGCAGACGAACTCCGGGTTCCCCGCCGCGGAGGGCGGCTGTGCGGCCAGCTCGGCTGGATAGGCGAAATGACAGCAGGTGCACTCGACGACCTCGAAATCGGGCGTGTGGGCTTTGAGCCACTCGGCCAGCAGTTGGGGCAGCACACCACGACCGTGGCAGAAGGGACACACCGTATGAAAACGCTGAAGGATGGCATCCCGGATGAACGCCGACTTGTCCGGCAGTTCATTGAGGATCTCGGCCAAGTGCTGATCCACACGAAAAGACACGACGGTCTGCTTCTGCTGTTCTGCCATGATTACTGCCCCCTGCACCGTCCCGGACGAGACAAGATCCGTTTCCCGATGCTGTTTCCGGTTATTATGGTATACATCGTAAACCGCCTCAAGCGGGAGACCCCCGCGCCTGGCTTTGTTTGCCGGCGGTGGTGCCGACGGGGTGACTGAATGCCTCAAGAGCCCGATCTCTTCGAGATGTATCGCTGGCTGCTGGTGATTGTCGGCACCGTCTACACGCTGATCTGCATGGCCCAGACGCTCTTCAGGTGGCTGGACTACTTCAGCGAGTCCAGACGCAAGCAGGTTCTCGGTCACTATGCCGTCGTGCTACTGCTGCGAATCAGGCTTCGCCAGTTCGCATGGGATCTGTGTCAGATCGCGGCGCTGCTGGCAGTCCTTGCGATGGTGATCTATGCTCATCGCTGGGTTGGGGGGGGCTCGTGAGGTGCAACAGACACATGGGTGAGCAGCCAGTCAAATCGTCGGCTATCAGCGATCTGCCGGTCGATGAGCTGATAGCCTACGGCCGTACGCTGGGGCTGGAACTCGACGCCAGGATGGGCAGGGGGGAGCTGCTCCGCCGGGTCCGGGAGCGCCAGACCCTGTTGGCCGAGCTCGACCGTCAGGCCCTGCTGGACATCGTGGTATGGGCTCGGCGTCCGGTGCGCAAGTCGGCCGGCAAAGAGCATCTCGCCCGCGAAATCGCCTCCGTCAAACGGGTGGATTTCACGGGGCTCAGCGACCGGGGCCTGATGGCTCTGGCCAGACTGCGGGGTGTGGCGGTCTCGCCGAAACAGTCTCGCAAGGAGATCGAGCACGCGATCCGGGATGCCGAGCCGTTCTGGGACCGCGTGACCCGGAAGAGACGACAGATCCTGGGCTCGCTGATCAGCCAGATGATCGACGGTACCGGCGACGTCGAGCCGGAATCCGAGGAGGCGTACCGCTTCCTCCCGGAGGACGGCGGTGCTCCCTCGCTCAAGGAGCGGATCGCCGACGAGGGTGTGGTCGGCGGGCTGGCCCGCACCATCCGCGGCGTGGCCGATGACTACGTCCGGCAGAAGATGGACGAAATCGAGGCCCGGATCGATGGAAAACTGGACCAGATTGACCGCCGGCTGGCCGAATGGCGAGACCGCGAGATCGCTAACCGCCTCAAGATCATCAAGATCACGCTGATCGCCTCGATTCTTGTGGCCCTCATGAGCTACGGGTATACTTTCCTGCGGGCGCGCGTGCCGGCCGCTCGCGAGAGGATGCACGGGACGCCGGCGACGGCCCCGGTGAACGATGCTGGGACACGACCGGCGAGTTCGGGTTGAGCGATATGTATCAGCACATGAACAAGCGGCTGGAGCGGGTGGTCAAGGTGGCTCATGAGATCGCCCGCGAGTACGAGCAAGAGTATGTAGGCACTGAGCACCTTTTGCTGGCAATCGCCCGCGAAGATGAAGGCGTCGCCAGACGGGTGCTTGCTGAGTGCGGGGCCACCGAGGAAAAGGCCCGCGCTGCCGTCGACAAGCTCATCAAGGACAGCCTCGAGGACACCTGGGTCTTCGGCCGGCTGCCCGGTACCCCCCATTTCCGCAACGTCATGGCCAAGGCGATCGAGGAGGCCAAGACTTTGGGAAGCAACGAGATCGGCACCGAACACCTGCTGATCGGCCTGCTCCTGGAGAAAGGCTCCGTCGGCTACGAGGCCCTCAAGTCCCTCGGCCTGACGCCCAGGACGGTGCGCGACCACGTCCGGCGGCTCCTCGCCGACCGTGCCGGCGCCTGACCCGTCGCCCTGACATCTGAGTATAATTCGAATCACTGTGCGCAGTCTGCCGCGGGCGGCTGTCCCGAGCCCGAGAGGCAGTTGACGAACCGGCTCACGTCATCGGCATCAACATCGAGATCCCGATCGAGGCGGGCGGGCGAGCACGAATGGTCCCACTGCACCTCGTCCGGCCCGCTGAGGCAAAGCTGCAGCCTGCCGAAATCCGATTGGTCCACGTCGCCGTCATTGTCGAAATCCGGGGGCGGGGCGATCCAGTCGGGACTGAACCGCCGGGCGAGTTCATTCCACAGTTCCCCCCGCGTACCGTCGTAGTTCAACGCCCACGTCCCCACGCCCCGATAGTTGTAGTCCTGGGCCAGTTGGAACTTCATTCCCAGGCTGACGTCGTTGTCGAACCAGACCTGGTGCCAGTTGGTTCCGTCGTGCCAGGTGTACCACGGTGTCTGCGAATACGTATCCCACAGCAGACCGCGGCTCAGGGAGGTGGCGGCGTCATCGCGAAAACGCGTGGACCCAACCCAGGAGACGACTGTGGAATAGGGATCGGCCGTCTGCGTTTTCCAATGCCCGCCGTAGTATGGCAGCCCGAGAATGAGCTTCTCCGGGTTGTTCTGCGTGACCAAGGCGTACTGCGTCTCGACGGTGTTCCGAACGCAGATCGTAGCCGGAGGACGGGGATCGAGTGGAGCGCACGGCCCGCTGGCGGTGCTCCAACTGCCGTAGAAGGCATAGCCCATGATGAAGATGTAGTCGCAACTGGCGGCCAGACCGGGCAGGTCCCAACTGCTGCTCCAATTCACCGCCGGGCCGGCGAAGCTGACCTCCCAATCCGGGTTCTGGCTGTGCAGATACGCGGTCAGCTCGGCCATGAAGCCGTTGATCTCGGATCGCCATGCGGGGCTGTTGCTGCCCTCGAAGTCGACGTTCAGACCGTCGGCGTTGCCGGCGAGCATCTGATTCTTGATGTTGGTGAAGAAGGCGTTCTTGTTCTTCGTGCTGGTGATCAGCGTATAGATCGATTCGGGCGTGAAGTTGGTGGCCACCAGGATCACCTTGACCCCGTTAGCGTGGGCGGTGTCGATCAGGCCGGTCCAGCTCGAGGGCCAACCGTTCAAGGTCCCCAGGGTGCCGTTGCTGTTCACACCGACGGAGAAGCACGCCAGGTGTGTCAGCAGGTCCCATCTGAGTGTGGCAACAGCCGCGTCCCGCTCCCAATAGGGCAGATAGCCGAAAATGGCCTTGGTCGGCGGGCTGGCGATGCCGGTGCCCGCGGGCGCCAAGGGCGGTGTTGTCGAGGCCGAAGGACTCGTGAGCGGCCGGTTTGCCCACGAGGTTTCGGTGAGGTGTGCCTGCGACTCCAACTGATGGATACCGGGCGGCTCGAACGTGTGTCCGAAGAGCATCCCCGACGACATCAACCAGATTAGCGTCGCGACGGCTCTCATAGATCGGCTCATGAGGGGTCTGCTGCGGAAGGGCATAGCCACGAGACCCGGAGGCCCCCCTCGACTCCGCCACCGGGCGATCCTTCACCATTGTACCAAGTTCACCTTTGCGACAACCAGTCTTTTCTTTGCGACCCATGCCGACCGCTGGTTGTCCCTGTCGCGGGTACCTATAAATGGCCAGTGGATGATGATCGGAGACTGGCCGTTGTGCATTGGACGGCTCAAGGCCGTGGAGAATCAATATGTCGAGACTGACTGACCTGAAATGTGAACCCTGCCGCACCGGGGAGCGGGGCGTCACCGATGCGGAGATAGCCGAATCGCTGCGTGAGATCCCTGATTGGCGGATCATCGAACAGGATGGCGAGCGGCGGCTGCAGCGGGTGTACAAGTTCCGGGACTTCGCCGAAGCCATCCGATTCACCGACAGGGTGGCCGCCCTGGCCGAGGAGGTCGGCCATCATCCCTCGTTGCTCACCGAGTGGGGTCGTGTGACCGTGACCTGGTGGACCCACAAGATTAAAGGACTCCACCGCAACGACTTCATCATGGCGGCGAAATCGGACGCGGCTTGCGAGCAGCAGATGCAGATCGAGCTCTGATGTGTACCTTGGCGCGGATGATCGCGGTTCAACCGATGCAGGTGCCGCGCCAGACTGCTGCCGCGACCGGCTCGTGGTCGCCCGGCGCCGCCTCCTGGATAGCAGACTCATGCCTATGAAACGGCGACCTTGACCACGACCTTCTTAACCTTGGCCGGGCCGTTGGCCGCGACCTTCGGCATGTGCGCGTCCTCGAGACCGAAAACCGCGAACATCCCCTCGCTCACATCGAAGAGATCACCCTGGCCTTCCAGGAACATCAGGTCGGTCGAGGAGTTGTACGGCTTGCGAACCCGCATGGCTTGCAGATGTGCGTACCCCATTTTCTCCACGCCCTTGATCACGCACTGTATGTCCCAGTAACGACGATGAACCTCGTATTTGCATTGGTCGACAGGGCGTGTGTCGTACTCGTCGACCATGGCGAACAGGCTATCGCCGTGGATCGGATACCGGCCGGCCGGCAGCGATGCCAGGTCCGGGCGACGGAGAAACTCGATCGCCTTGGGCATCAGAGGATGAATCGTGGAGTACAGGTCCGCGTTTTTCAGTGTATCGACAATCATGTCTCAAGCCGTCTCCAGGGGTCTACGTACGACTTCATTGTATACGATTGTCAACCGCTTGTGAATAGTTTTGTCACCATTTTGTTGAACTCGGCCGAAAGCCGGTTTTGGTCGATCCTGGTCAGGCGGCCGCCCTCGACCACCATCTCGCCGGCCGCAAACACGTATTTCGGGCGCCCAGGCTGGGACAGCAGCAGGGCCCCAAGCGGGTCCTGGGCCACCGCCCCTGCAAGACAGACGTCGCTGGCGTCAAAAACAGCCAGATCAGCCGCGCAGCCAGCCTCAATCCGACCCAATTGAGGGCGGCACAGCACCTGGGCCCCGCCGGCAGTGGCCAGCCTGAAGGCCTCCCCGGCCGTCATCCCGGACGGTCCGTGGGCGACCCGCTGCAGGAGCAGCGCCTGGCGCGCCTCGGCCAGCAGATTCCCGCCGTCATTGCTGCTGCTGCCATCGACCGCCAGCCCGACCCTAACGCCCGCATCGAGCATCCGCCGAATGGGAGCTATTCCGCTGCCAAGCCGCATATTGGAGCATGGGCAGTGAGCGACACCGGTGAAGGTCTCGGCCAGGAGGCGGATTTCATCGTCGTTCAGGTGCACGCAGTGGGCCAGGTAGACCGTCGGCCCCAGCCAGCCGTGTCGGCGGAGATACTCCACCGGCCGGACGCCGAAACGCTCGAGGCAGTACCGCTCCTCGTCGAGCGTCTCGGCAATGTGGGTGTGCAGGAGCACACCATGCTCGGCCGCCAGGTCTCGCGTCCGGTCGAGCAACTCAGGTGTGATGTTGAACGGTGCACACGGCGCCAGGTCGATTCGCCGCATCGCCAGCGGCGAAGCGTCATGAAACCGCTCGATGACCCGGACCGAATCGGCAAGGACCTGCTCGTCGCTTTCAACGCATTCGTCGGGCGGCAGCCCGCCTGCCGATTTGCCGAGCGTCATGCTGCCCCGACAAAAATGGATGCGGATGCCCAGCGTCTCGGCCGCCTCGAGCACCGCCTCGGCAGCGACGTCGCTGCCGGAGGGGAAGAGGTACATGTGATCGCTCGTGGTGGTGCACCCGCTCAAGAGGAGCTCGGCGGTGCTGACCCTTGCCGCCTGACGCAGGGTTTCGTAGTCCAGGTGCTGCCACAGCGGGTACAAGTTGACCAGCCAGTCGAACAGCGCGGCGTCCTGCACCGCCGGATGGCAGCGGGTCAGCGACTGGAACAGATGATGGTGGGTGTTGATCAGGCCAGGAATGACCAGGCAGTCATGTCCGTCGATGACGGTCAGATCGCGGTCGGCTCTTGCTGTCACGCCGCCGCTCGGCTCGACGGTGGTGATGACTCCGTCGCGGAACTCGACGGAGTGGTCGCTCAGAACCACGGGTTCGTTTCCCCGACAAGTGATGATCGTCGCATGATCGATGCGGGTACGCATAGGCAGACAGTGTAGCTCGGGCGGTTGGTCCTACAAGTCTGATGCTGAGACGCGGCTTTGACGCTCTCAGACGGCGGGCGGGCTTTGACCGCCGACGGCGGGGGCCTACAAAGTCAGGTGGTGCCCGAGGCGGGTTTCAAGACAGTGTGGCGCCGACGTCTCCACTGCATTGTGCGGAGCCTCCGTCTGATCGCCTTCTCGTGTGCCAGGCCGATGAGCAGCGAACCCATGGCGACATATATCGCTGTCGCTATCAATACGACCTGGACGGGCGTGAGCGTCGGATGATCGGCGACCAACCAGACGGCCGGTATGTAGAGGCTTATGCCGAGCGTAAGCCAGATGCAAACGCGCAGACCTGCATTTCGCCTTTTCCGTTCTTGCCGCTCGATGATCTCGCGGGGGAGGGACGCAGTGAAGAAGTGATTCCATGCCGGCGGACGCGGACATTCATGTGGGATGATGATCGGTTCCTGGTCGACGACGCCGATCCTGGTGCCTTTCATTGAGCGTTTGATCTCGCGGATGGCGTTCCAGGTGATGAGCCTCTCCGCGCTATCGACCGATTGAGTATGCATACCTTGGCGATCGATGAGCACCCTGCGGACGTTGGGTCGCCAACGCTTCCAGGGAAGCAGCCACGTGCCCACGCCGATCAGCGCGGCCGAGGCGAGGAACCATGCCGCGATGATCATCCGCGACAAGACGAGGTGCCGCGAGTCCGGGAAGGGCGGATCAGGATTCCAGAGCTCCGGTGACCTTTCCGCAGTCAGGCAAGTCATGGCGATGCCGGAGGCCAGACAGAGCAGCGCCATGAACCACAGGCCGAGACAGTGCCTGGAGCAGGCAAGGGTGAGCTGCAATTGACCGCTGTTCCAGGCGGGCTTGAGGTGATGGCAGTAGGATCGATGGGCGAGCTGCATTGCCCGATCACCGTTCACCCAGACCCTGACTTCGCGGCGGTCGTGCTTGAGGCGGCATCCATCCGGGTCGCGAACGTACCAGCATCCGCGGGGACCCTCCTCCAGCCGGTCCCATTGCACAAGCGTAACGGTCCCCTTGCCGTCGAGGCCCTTGACGAGAAGGCCTCCCCAGGTCGGGGTCGCGCCGTAGGATTTTGGGAACAGTGGCATGCAGCGGCTCTCTGTTGCGAGTGCGGACCAGGCCAACAGCATCCCTTGTATCGTCACGCCAGCGAGGCGGGCAATTATATTCTCTTGGCGATTCTATAATCGCGAGCCCAGGTTCAAGAAGAACCTGGGCCACCCGTTACGACAGAACCCGGAGCGCAAGCGACGGGCCCGGGCCAGGCGGAGGGTGGGGCATTGGCCCCGCGCTGGCGGTCGCCACGTCGACCAGGCTTGGGGTGCTGAAAGGCCTGGGCCACCTGTTCCCGCGTGAATACCGGCAGGATAAACCTGCCGGCTCGCTGAACCTGAACCCTGAACCCCGAACCCTCAACCCCGAGCCCTCACCGATATTCCCCGAATTCCTGGATCGCATCGAACATCGCGACGACATTCTCGACGGGCGTCTCCTCGAGGATGGAATCGTGGCTGGCCCCGGCGATGTAGCCGCCGCCGGGTTTCATGATGTCGAGCACCTCGCGGGTCTTGCGGCGGACGCTTTCGGGGGTGCCGTTGATGAGGATGTGGTGGGAATCGATGGCCCCGTTGAAGACCATCTGCCGGCCGTAGGTCTTCTTCAGCACGGCCAGGTCCATGCCGTGGCATGAGGGCTGGACGGCGTGCAGGCCGTCTAGGCCGAGCTCGATCATCGCCGGAATCAGCGGAGCGAAGCCGCCGCAGCAGTGCATCATGACCTTGAGGCCGTACGAGTGACCCAACTCGACCAGCCGCCGCAAGTGGGGCATGCAGAACCGCCGGAACAAGTCCTCCCCGAGCAGCGGGCCCGTCTGGCTGCCAAAGTCGTTGCCGATGAAAAAGATGTCGATGGCATCGGCCGCGGCCTCGAACATCCGCTCGCTGACGGCGGCATAGTAGTCGACGATATGCTGGAGCACCGCGTGAACCGCGTCCGGCTCGTCGTACATCCGCAGCATCAGGTTCTCCATGCCCAGCATGTCGATCGCATCATGCCAGAATGGCGACCAATCGCCGCCCAGGATGGCGTACTCGCGGTTGTATCGCACGGCCTCGTCGCGGATGGCCGAGACGTCCATCCAGTCGGGGCTGGGCCAGGGGTGTTCGTGGATCTGCTCGATGGTCGCATCCGCCAGTGGGTGGCTCATTGGCTGGCCGTAACCCATTCCCTGACGCTGGATGCCGAACGGCGTGGCGTAGACCGCCCCGGGCTGCAGTGCAACCTCGGGCCCGACGTATTGGGCCCAAACCCGTCGGAAATCGTCTTTGAAGCGGATTCGCAGGCCCTCGTCATCCAGCCCCAGTTGCCTCTTGGCCTTGGCCCAGAACTCCACCGACGACCCGCACCAGGCCGGCACGCGGTCGGGCTCGATGTGATCGAAGACGGCCATTACTCGTTCACGTGAGGTCATTCGCAATGGAACACCTCCTCCATGCTTGCCCACCATTCGCCCTCGGCACGCGTTGGCAGTGGCTCATGGCAGGGCTTGCACACTGCCCACCATTTCTGCGTGGCGGGGTCGGCGGCCATCCTGGCCATATCAGCGGCGAAGTCGTTGCCTACATACTCGAAGTAGCTGAACAAGTAGCCGTCTTTGTGGTAGATCGAGTAATTGCGGATGTTGCAGACGGCGATCATCCTGAGCACCTCAGGCCACACCGCCGCATGCAACCGCTTGTACTCGTCGAATTTATCCGGCTTGACCTTCACCACCATGCCGTACCGTTTCATCTCAGCTCGCCTCCTCAAACTCGGCCAGTCGCAGCGGATACCGCCCGTACTCTCGGGCAAGCTGAACGACGTAGTCGTAGCTGTCGAACGACACATTGTCCGGCACGCTGTGGTCCGATTGCAGAATATAGCCGCCGCCTCTGGCGGCGTTCAGCTTTCGGAGCACCTCGCGGCGGATCTGGTGGCGATCGTTGGTCGCCAGCACCCGCACATCGATGTTGCCGTTGAAGGCCCATCGCTTGCCGTACCGCCGCTTGAGGTCGACGACGTCTAGCCCGGCCTTGGCCTCCAGAGGGTTGTATGCGTCGATCCCGACTTCGATCATGTCCTCGTAAACGGCCGAGGCGTTTCCGCAGCCGTGGTAGATCGTCTTGAGGCCAGCCGCGCGGGCCACATCGCAGATCCGCTTGAGCTGCGGCTTGTACGCGCTCCGCCAATAGTCGGGCGAGAAGAACATACCTCGCGTGTAGGCGATGTCGCCCCAGATGTACAGGCCGGTGAGCCTGCCTTTTGCTGCGGCGATCTGGGCTTCGGCGATGCCCACCAGAAAGTCGCCGAGCCGTTCGATAAACTTCGCCAGCCGTTGCGGCTCTTCGGCCATCTTGTACAACGCGTTCTCCGTCCCGATGATCCGCCAGAGCATCTCGTGCGGCTCGCAGACGCTGCCAAAAACGCAAAAGTCGTCTGCATAGGCCTTTACCCGGTCGATCCACGGCGGCAGGTTGACGTTCAGGGCATCCCCGACGGAGTTGATCTGGTCGTCGATCGCCTTTAAGTACCGTCGCTCGTCGCGGGCATCGTCGAACCGCAGCGACTCGATCTGTTCCCAGGTCTGGGTGCTGAACTCGCGGTACGCCGGCATGGGACAGGATTCGCGCATTTCGATCGTGGCACCGAAGCCGGTCCTGACCACCTTGCGATCCGGCGACTCGTCCAGCACCCGTATACCCGCGATGTGCGGATCCATATTGGGGTTGATGACGATCATATCCAGGTCCCAGTGCCGGTAGGGGTCGAAACCGTCACCGACCTTGCCCTCCTGTCTGGCCCGGCGGATGAAATTGGTCCAGAAGAACTCGCCAATCGGGACACGGTCCGATTCCCGGTGTTCGAGGGCGGCAATGACGCGATCGATCTTGGCCCGGGCGTTGCTCATTCGCAATCTCCGAAAGCCGACGGATACGACTTGCTGACAGCGGGTGGCAAGTGTACTTTGCCCTGCCATAGGCGCCAAACGGCTTGGACGCCTGCAGGGGCAACTTGGCGGCAGGCATGCCCCGGCCTCTCCTTCATGGGATGTCGGCATTGCGCCTGGTTCCGCCGGACCCTGTGACCTTTCGTCTGTGAGACTGGCTCAAGAAACTCGGGAGATGCTTATGAGAATTGTCAAGAATTGGGTGGCCCTGATTGGTATCTTGGTTCCTGCATGCGCGACTGTGACCGTTGCCCAGCCTGTGCAAGAGGCGAAGACTCATCTCCAGGCATCGGCCGAAGACCTGCAATGGTGGCAGCAGGCCCGCTTCGGGTTGTTCGTCTGCTGGGGGCCGGTGACGCTAAAGGGCACGGAGATCGGCTGGTCGCGAGGGGGCGAGCGTCGCGGCACGGGCGGCAAACCGGGTACGATCCCGGTCGAGGTGTACGACAACCTCTACAAGCAGTGGAAACCGACCAGATTTGACGCCCGCCTGTGGTGCCGGGCCGCGCAGGATGCCGGGATGAAGTACATGATCTTCCTGGTCAAACACCACGACGGCTACTGTCTGTATGACACGAAGCTCACCGACTACAAGAGCACGAGTCCGGAGGCTGCATGGCGGCGCGACGTGATGGCTGACGTGGCCAGGGCATGCCATGAATCAGGGCTCAAGCTGTTTGTTTACTACTCTCAACCGGACTGGCATCACCCCGACTACCGCACCGCGAATCACCGCCGGTACATCGAATACCTGCACGGGCAAATCCGCGAGCTGCTGACCAACTACGGCCGGATCGACGGGCTCTGGTTCGACGGCCTGGGCGGCAAGGCCGAGGACTGGGACGCGCCGACCTTGTTCAAGCTGATCCGCGAACTGCAGCCCCACATCCTCATCAACAACCGTTGTGGCCTGCCGGGCGATTTCGACACCCCTGAGCAGAAGATCGGCAAGTTCCAGACTCATCGCCCGTGGGAGTCGTGCATTACCCTTGGTACGCAGTGGACCTGGAAACCGGACGACCGCATCAAGTCCCTCAAGGAGTGCATCGACCTGCTCGTGCGATGCGCGGGCGGCGATGGCAACCTGGCCCTCAACGTCAGCCCCACACCCGATGGGGATTTCGAGCCTCGTCAGCTGGAACGGATGAGGGAGATCGGCAAATGGCTCAGCCGGTATGGTGAAAGCATCTACGGCACCCGCGGCGGACCATTCCCGCCCGCTGAGTGGGGGGCCAGCACACACCGGGGCAAGAAGGGGTACCTGCACCTCCTCAAACAGGACCAGGAACGGCTGGTGTTGCCTGCTCTTGCCGCCAGGGTCCTCGCCTCCAGCATGCCGTCAGGCGGCAAGCCTATCGTTGTTCAGACCGAAAGGGCCATCGAGGTGAC
Organism: uncultured Planctomycetales bacterium; assembly: GCA_964586235.1. GTDB lineage: Bacteria > Planctomycetota > Phycisphaerae > UBA1845 > PWPN01 > JAUCQB01. The sequence goes on along the minus strand of CAZPIO010000031.1, from coordinate 34,926 downwards.
CGTCCCGAGAGAGGCAAGGCAGCCTGAGGACACGATCGTCGTTCTCGAACTCGACAAGCCTGCCGCCGGTCTGCAACCCGCCAGCGCGGCGGCAAACTGAGCCAGCTTTCCGGTTTGCCAGGGGCAGAAGGAACGAGCCGTCCGTGTTTTCTGCTGCCAACAAGGCGATGCAGGCTTTCCCCGTTCAAGCGGCTGACTGCTATCGGCCGATCAATGGGTAAGTGCGTACTCTGGTTGTCATTATGGCCCGGGCCGGCAGCAAGGGCCTGCCCGACAAATGCGTTCTGCCCCTGTGCGGGCAGCCGGTGATCTCGTACGCCATCGGACACGCCCAGGCAGCCCGCCTGATCGACGCGATTGTCTTAACCACCGATTCTGAAACGGCCAAAGCCATCGGCCGGTCTGCCGGAGTGATGGTCATCGATCGCCCGCCGGAGCTGGCTACCGATGCCGCTTCTGTCGCCGATGCCGTTCGGCACGCTGTCGAAGCTTATGAAGGCCAGGCGAAGCGTAAGGTTGACGTGGTGGTGATCCTTTACGGCAATATCCCCATCCGAGCACCGGGGATCATTGACCGATGCATCGACCACCTGATTCAAACGGGCTGCGACTCGGTTCGCACGGTCGCCCCCGTTACCAAGCAGCACCCGGACTGGATCCACCGCCTGGATGGCGACCGCCTGGTTCAGTTTCGTCCCAACGCGGTCCACCGCCGACAGGATCTGGAGCTGCTCTACTATTACGATGGGGCGGTCCTGGTTGTTCGGCGGGACAGCCTGTTTACGCCGGAGGCCTACGAGAATCCTCACGCGTTCTTCGGTCAGGACCGCCGTGCCGTGATCCAGGGCGAGAACGACACGGTGGACATCGACACCCTCGCGGACTTCTACCACGCAGAAGCGTTGATTCGTGCTTCGAGAGAATCGCCGTCCGGCGAACCGCCCACGGCGGGCTCTCGTCGACCTCCATTCACGGCAGCGGTGATACATGAAGCGACCCGGGAACGATAGTCGCGGCTGTTCATTCCGTATCGGCCCGGCCCTCGTCGGCCATGGCGCGCCGGTCTACGTGATCGCGGAGGCGGGAGTCAACCACGACGGACGCGTCGACGTGGGTCGCGAGTTGATCCATGCGGCCGCGGATGCCGAGGCCGATGCGATCAAGTTCCAGGTATTCTCCGCCGACCGCCTGGTGACCAGGGAAGCGCCCACGGCTGCCTACCAGAAGCAAGCAGCCCAGGGCGAGAGCCAGTACGACATGCTTGCCAGGCTCCAATTGTCCCGCGGGCACTTCAACGAACTGGCGGAGTATGCCCGCCACTGCGATATCGAGTTTCTGGCCACCCCCTTCAGCGAAAGCGATCTGGGCTTTCTGGTCTCGCTCGGTGTCCAGGCGGTCAAAGTGGCCTCGCCCGACATTGTCAACGAACCGTTGCTCGACGCCGCCGCTGCTACCGGTTTGCCGGTGATCGTTTCGACCGGTGCTGCCGGCATGGAAGAGGTGGGGCGGGTGGTCGAACGCTTCAAGGAGCCGAACGCCGGCCCTCTGGCGTTGCTGCATTGTGTGAGCTGTTATCCGACCCCGGAAGACCGGGTCAATCTCGGGGCCATCGGCGAGTTGAGCCGTGCATTCGGTTGCCCGGCCGGATTCAGCGACCACACCGAAGGCATCGAGGTCGGCGGCTACGCGGTTGTGGCCGGGGCCAGAATCATCGAGAAGCATTTTACGCTCGATCGCACGCGCCCGGGCCCCGACCATGCGTTCTCGCTCGAACCGGCGGCCATGGCCGAGTATATCCGGCGGATTCGACACGCCGAACGGCTGATGGGTGACGGCCGTATCGGGCCGCAGGAGTGCGAGGCTGAGATCCGCCGACTGGCCAGGGGCAAGGTCGTGGCGGTCCGCGAGATCCGGGCGGGTGAGGTGTTTGATTCCGAAATGCTGACAATCAAGCGGGCGGACGACGGTATCACCGCGGGTGAGCTCCGGTCCGTCATCGGTCGGAGGGCCAACGCGGACATTCCCGCCGATACGGCCATCCGGCAGGAATGGGTCTCTTGAACAGGGCTTCCAGACGAAATCGAGGCTCAGAGCGGCTCCGCGTCGGCGTCGTGACTGGGACGCGGGCGGAGTTTGGCTTGTTTGAACCCGTCCTGCGGGCGATGAGGCGGTACCCTCGCCTTCAGCCGCGACTGGTCGTGACCGGAATGCACCTGCTGGCCGGGTTTGGCCGAACCGTTGACCAGATCCGTGAGGCCGGCTGGCATGTGGATGCCACGGTGCGAATGCAGACCGGGGCGGCCGGTCCCGGCGACGATCCGATGGCACTGGCGCGGGGCATTTCCGGCATCGCCAAGGCTCTCGACCGGCTGGACTGCCGCGTTGTGCTTGTTCTGGGCGATCGGATTGAAGCCTTCGCGGCGGCCTGCGCGGCGACTGCGAGCCGGCGAGTTCTGGCGCACATCCACGGCGGTGACCGGGCGGTTGGCGAGCTGGATGACGTCTATCGGGATGCCATCAGCCGGATGGCCCACCTGCATCTGGCCGCTTCGCGCGAGGCCGTGGCTCGTCTGCGCCGCATGGGAGAGTCGGCCTCCAGGATCCGCCTTGTGGGAGCACCGGGACTGGATGATATCCGCGCGTTTCACGAGCGAGAACGGCGGAATCCGTCCGTTTCACGTCGCCGTCTGGCTGAGTTGCTGGGTTGCCTGATTGGTGAGCCATACGCTGTTGTGATTCAACACCCGATCGGCCGCCCTGACGCGGAGGAGGCGGCGAGCATGAAGCGTACGCTCAGGGCGGTGCAGTCGGCCGGTCTGGGTGCGGTCATGATCTACCCGAACAGCGACCGTGGGCACGCCGGTATCATCCGCGAGATCCGGCGGTGGCAAGTGCGACCGGGCTGGCCGGCTTTCCGCTCGCTGCCGCGAGAAGACTACCTCCGGCTGGCCTGTCATGCAGCGGTGCTGGTGGGCAATTCGTCCAGCGGAATCATTGAATCCGCCAGCCTGGGCGTCGGTGCAGTCAATGCAGGTCCGCGCCAGGATGGCCGACTGCGCTGTGCCCCGACGGTCCTCGATGTACCGGACCGCGAGGAAGCCATTTGCCGGGCCATCCGTCGGGCCGTGAAATCACCGCCGCCGCCGCCCGCTCGCTCGGTCTATGGGGATGGGCGGGCCGGCGGGCGAATCGCGGCGATTCTGGCGCGTTTGCGCGCGACTCCGGCCCTTCTGCGCAAGCATTTCTCTTACTGACCCTCTCCTTGGCCCAGGCGACAGTCCTAACGTACTATCCGGTAGAGGTTTATCGGGCTGCCTCGCCCGCGATCGTTCCTCCAAGCCATCTCCCGTGGGTCCCGGCGGCGCGCAGAGCTGTAACTCCATGGGCCTGAGCGGCTTGTGAGAAGACGTCTGAGCCCGGCTCGCGGCCGGATTAAATCTAAAGACTGGTGGTATGGGCGACGATGATGACGAGGCGGACGTCGGTCCAGCCCAAGAATCTTTTCGTCGACAAAGGACGCGAGTCTGATGCCTGTGACACCGCTTGTTCTCGACCCCGAGCAAGTTGTCAAAATAACCCTCAGCAAGATCGGCGAGATAGCCACCCTCCCCGAAATCACCGCCAGGATCATCGGGGCGGTAGACGACCCGAAGAGCACGGCGCACGATCTGCACAGAATCATCAAGAATGACCCGGCCCTGGCAACCAAGATCCTCAAGGTCGTGAACTCGGCCTTCTACGGCCTGCCGGGGCAGGTGTCCGATCTCGACCGGGCCATCGTGCTGCTGGGACTGAGCGCGGTCAAGAACATCGCAATTTCCGCCTCCATCAGCCGGCTGTTCACCGCCGAGAAGATCAGCGACCAGTTCAGTGCCCGCGACATCTGGCGACATTCCGTGGGTGTGGCGGTCGCCACACGCCAATTCTGCACCCTGATCGGAAAGAAAGCCTTTGTGGAGGAGGCTTTCCTCGGCGGCCTCATTCACGATCTGGGTCTGCTGGTCGAGAGACAGGCGAACCCCGAGCAACTCGCCGAGATTATCAGCCTGGCCGCCAAGCGCGAAAAGCCCTTCCATGTCATCGAGAACGAGATGCTGGGCGTTGACCACCAGGTCCTCGGAGCGGCGTTGGCGACCAAGTGGAAGTTCCCGCGAGGCCTCCAGACGGTCATGGGGTATCACCATCGGATCGAGCTCCTGAGCGCCGAGAACCGCCTGCTTCCTACGCTGGTTCATATCGCCGACACACTCTGCTGTCATGACGGCATCGGCTTCTATCTGACAGGCTCCGAGCAGAAAGTGGAGGAGGCCTTGCTCCAGTCGGTCGGGTTGTCGGAGACTGACTTCAACAGCGTCCGGGAGAACCTGCTGGAGCAGGTCGAGATGGCCGAGGGCATCCTCATGGGCGGCTGATCCTCCTTTTGTTTCACCCACCCTTTAACAATCGACTTGAATCGACCGAAGTTCGCAGTTAACATGAAATCTGTCGCGGGAAGGGTCGCCTGACGCACCTGACGTGGCGGGAATACTTATCGGTGCTTCATCGATTGCACCGGATGTATCCGTTTGCCCGTAACGTGGTGTGTCGGGAGAGGGTACCTTGGCAGAGGGCTAAAGGATGCGGGTGCGGATTCTGCTGATCGTGGTTGGCGCCGTGCCGGTGATGATGTCCGCGGCTCGCGGGTATGTCGGGGTGACCGGCCCCTGCCCTGTTCCGACTCCGTATCCACCGGCTTCGGCCGGTGCCGGCGTGGCCAACAACCCAAGTATGGAAGGCGGTTTCACCGGCGGGGTCGCGAACCAGTGGATCGGCTGGAAGGACTCGACCTACACCGTCCAGGTACACTCCGATGGCAACGACCGTTTCAGCGACGGGGCCCACTCTCAGAAACTCTATCTCCCTCAGCCCCCGCCTAACTACTCCGACCAGGAGGCGGGCATCTATCAGCAGATCTGGGTGGTGCCTGGCGGAACGTACACCGCCACGGCCCGTTTCTACCTCTCGCCTCCGGCCCAGCAGACCTACAACGGGGAAGACCTCGTGGCCTGGCTGGCGCTGGATCCCTTCGGCCAGGAGAGCGGCGACGGCTATGGCATGATCTGGTCCGTCAACGTCGCAACACCGAACACCTGGATCACGGCCACCGTTACGGCACAGGCCGTCCTGCCGGTCATGACGCTGGGCCTCAAAGGTACGCGTAAGTGGCCCCAGCACGGCAATGAGGCCCGCGTCTGGATCGACCAAGTGACCTTCAGTGGCCTGATCCCCACGGGACCACGCCCGGGTCCTGAGCCGGACCCCGTTGATCCGGAGACGCTCATCCCCGCCACCATGGGCTCCAATCTAGTCACCAACCCCAGCTTCGAGGAGTCGTTCACTAACGGCGTGTCGACCGGCTGGAACAAGTGGTGGACCACGGGCACAGGCACCTGGAAACAGTCCCAGCGCATGGGCAAGGTCGGCCCGGGCCGCTATGACTGCGGCGACCTGAACGAGTGCAGCTACATGAACCCCAAGACGGTGCTGCTCATGGGCAGTGACCCGCACACCAACCCGAGCGGCCTTGGGGTCATGGGCGATGCAAACACCCTGGCCAACGAATCGAAGTTCCAGGACACCATCTTTGTCGGCCGGCCGTTCATCGACCCGAGCCTGCCATACTACGAGGCCGACCCGGTTGCCCGCGGGCGCGAATACGCCGAGCAGTGCAAGCATCTTGAATCGCTTGTTCCGCGGATCGACTGCTGGCAGGCCTTTAACGAACCTGACTGGGCCGACAATTGGCAGCGGACGCTCAGTTTTGAGCACGCTTTTGGCCAGCGGGCCCACGAGCTGGGCCTGAAGACCTGCTCGCTGAACCTGTCCACCGGGTCGCCGGGCAACATCTGGCGGATGATCGACGAGACATACAGCCCGTCCTGTCATGATCTGCTGGCTATCGCCGATTACCTGGGGCACCACGTCTACGGCGGGCCCAACGACCAGATGATGGTCGCCAACCAGGTTCGCGACGACGCGTGCAGCTTTGGCCTGCGTCCGCGGCGTTTCAAGGACATGTGCGATCGCCGTGGCTGGAGATTCCCGCCGGTGATCGCCACCGAGGGCTCAACCTATGGCGGTTGGCATCCCGAGGAAGGCTACTTGTTCTCGCCTGACCAGATCACCAATGATCTGAACCTGATGGGGCAGTACATGAACGCCACCCGCTGGTGGTGCGGCTACACCAACTTCGCCACCGGCATTCAGTGCAACAACGCATGGAAACCGTGGGACATGATCGGCGAGCGCATCGGCGACGGCCGTTTGATGTCCGAAGCCGTGGGCGCCTGGAACGCCGATCATCCGGCCGACGCGATGGACGGGCTGTATTCGCAGATGTTCGGGGCCGGCAAGGTCCACCCGAGGACCATCGGCGAACTGAGTCCGGCGGGCCTGTTCAACGGCGGCGTGAACCGCGTGGTCAGCGGCCTGATCCCCGGCGAGGCGTATCTGCTGATCTGCTGGATGAAGTATGAGTTCCGCGGAATACAGCCCGCCAATCTCAAGTTCTACCTCGGCGTCGACCCCACCGGCCAGACGAGCGACGGCAGTGCCGGGACCATCGACTGGGGCACCGACCGGATTGCGGATCAGGCCCCGGTACACGAGATCTTCAGTCATGTGTGGCGTACCTTCACACCGACGTCGACCTCCGCAAGCATCTGGCTGCGGGCCAGCCACAGCGTGAACAACCCGTCGATCATGGTTTACGTGGACAAGGTGGAAGTGAAGCAGCTTGATGATGTTCCGCCCGGCCCCACGATCGAGGTGTCGACGCACCAGATCACGGCCGGCGGCTCGCCCGGCGGAACCGTGCCCGACAGCAGCTTTACGGTGCGAAACTCCGGCCTCGGCACGGTCAACTACACGATCGCGGACACCGCCGGCTGGCTATCGGAGATCCCGACCGGCGGATCGAGCACCGGCGAGGCCGACCCGATCACGGTGCAATACGACACCGCCGGACTCAATGCCGGCGTGCATCAGGCCACGATCACTGTTAGTGACCCGGATGAGATCAGTCCGCCTCAGACCATCGCGGTGACGCTCACCCTGACCGCCGTCCAGGCTGACTTCGACGGGGACGGCGACGTGGATCAGGCCGACTTCGGGCACCTCCAGGACTGCTATAGCGGGCCGGGCGTGCCCCAGAATGAATCGGGCTGCACGGATGCCCGGTTGGACAGCGACGAGGACGTGGACGCGGCGGATTTTGGCATCTTCCAGGGATGCATGAGTGGCACGGACCAGCCCATACCTCCCGGATGCACGCTGTGAGCGGGGTCATCCGGCAGCGGCGATATGCGCGATTGAACGGGAGTCCGATATGCGACATGTGAGCGCGGTAGTTCTTCTGGGTGCTCTGGCCGCTGCAACGGCGGACTCGGCCAGCGGTTTCGTGGGTGTGAACGATCCATGCCCCTGGCCGACGCCGGCGCCGCCCCCGGGTGCGGGCTGGGCCGAGGTGTTCAACCCCAGCGTCGAACTCGGCTTCACCGACGGCGTGGCGAACCAGTGGACAGGTTGGAAAGATTCGGGCTTGCCCGGCACGGTGCACTACGCGGCGACCGACCGCAAGACCGACGGTACTTATTCTCAGAAGCTGGTGATGCCGACGCCCACGTCCGACATGCAGGAGGCCGGGCTCTATCAGCGTATGTACGTCATCCCCGGCGAGACATACACAGCCACGGTCCGCATGTACCTGCAGATCAGCGATCCCGACGGGTGGCAACTCCTCGCGCATCTGGGGTTGGATCCATACGGGGAGGCCACGGGCGACAGCAGCGCGACAACGTGGCACGAAGTGAGCACGTACGGGCAGTGGGTCACGGCGAGCGTGACGGTCAAGGCTGTGCTGCCGGTGATGACGATTTCGCTCAAGGCCACGCGTAAGTGGCCGATATCGCTCACTTCGACGGTGTGGTTCGATCAGGTGACGTTCAGCGGCCCCGTGCCGACCGATCCCCCGCCTCAGCCGGGGGACGAGCCGATCGACCCCGAGTCGCTGATTCCCGAGACCATGGGGCCGAACCTGGTTGTGAATCCGAGCTTCGAGGAGGCGTTTACCGAGGGCGTGTCCGCGGGCTGGAACAAGTGGTGGACCGCCGGCTCGGGCCAGTGGAAACGCTCGCAACGGGTGGGCAAAGTCGGCGGGGCCAAATACGATTGTGGCGGAGACAATGAGAACGTGCTGATGCGCCCGAAGACGGCGATGCTGGTCTCCGGTAACCCGGAGACGCACCCGGGCGTGCCGGGCACGCTGGGCAGCTCGGACTACTACAAGACATTCGATTACCTGCAGGATACGATCGTGATCGGTCGGCCGATGGTCGACGCTAACTACGGCGATTACTACAGCAACCCGACCTACTGGGGCACACGGCTCGCGGAACACTGTAAGGTCTTCGAGCAGCAGTTCCCGCGCATCGATGCCTGGCTGGACTGGAACGAGCCGGACACAAGCGGTAACTGGCAGAAGGTGATTGATTTCTCGTACGCGTTCGCTCAGCGAGCCCATGAGCTGGGCCTCAAGACCGTGGCGCTGAACCTGGCAACCGGCAACCCGGGCAATATCTGGCAGATGGTCAACGAGAGCTATGACCCGCACTGCGGCGACCTGCTGGCGATCGCCGACTACCTGGGCCATCACGTGTATGGTTGGTTCCCTGACGAGTTCATGGTGACGAGGCAGGTCGCGGTGGATGCATGCTCGTTCGCGCTGCGACCGCGGCGGTTTAAGGACATGTATGACCGCCGTGGCTGGCGTTTCCCGCCGGTGATCGCGACGGAGGGTTCGACGACCGGGCCGTGGCAAGATACGTACACGCCCGATCAGGTGTACACCGATCTGGTCACGATGGGCGATTACATGAACGCGAACCGGTGGTGGTGCGGTTATGTGAACTTCGTCGTGGGGGCGCAGTGCAGTTGGCCGGGTTTCGACATTGTCGGGCAATACCTGGCCGGCGGCCAGAGCATGGCCGAGGCCATCGGCGCCTGGAACTACGATCACCCTGCCGACGCAATGGACGGGCTGTATTCTCAGATGTTCGGTGCGGGTGAGGTGCATCCGAAGACACTCGCGGAGTTGACGCCCGCGGGGCAGTTCAATGGCGGCGTGAACCAGGTGGTCGGCGGGCTCATGCCGGGCGAGGCGTATCTGCTGATTGCCTGGGCCAAGTACGAGTTCCGCGGCCATCAGCCGACGCAGTTGAAGTTCTATCTCGGTGTGGACCCGACGGGCCAGACGGCCAATGGTGAGGCCGCCACCATCGACTGGGGTATCGACCAGGTGGCCGACAAAGCAAAGGTGCACGAGACCTTCACCCATGTCTGGCGGACGTTCACGGCCAGCGGTCCGACCGCCAGCATCTGGTTGCGGGCCGGCCACGCGCTGACCGACCTGTCATTCAAGTTCTACGTTGACCAGGTTGAGGTCAGGCAGCTTGACGACGGGCCGCCATCGCCGGCGATCGAGCTGATACCGTGGGCGTTCAGCCACACGATCCAGTGCGGCGCGGAACTGCCCAACGACGTGTTCATGATCCGCAACAGCGGAGGCGTCGGCGTTATCACGTACGAGCTGAAGCCCGAATGTTCCTGGGTCCTGGTGAACCCGACAAGCGGCACGAGCGCCGGTGAACAGGACCCGATTGAGTTGAGCTATGACCTCAGCGGCCTCGGCGCGGGGGTCCACACGTGCAGGGTCGTGGCGACCGCGCCGGAGGCCGCGAATTCGGGCGTCAGCCTGACGATCACCATCAATGTCCAGAGCCCGCGAGCCGATTTTGATCAGGATTGCGACGTCGATCAGAACGACTTCGGGCACCTGCAAGGGTGCCTGAGCGGCGGGGGCGTCATCCAGACGGACCAGGCCTGCACGGACGCCGATCTGGACAACGACGAGGACGTCGACTCGGTCGACTGGGGGCTCTTCCAGGGATGCTTCGGCGGTCCGGGGATTGCGCCCGACGGCGACTGTCTATGAGTGATCGGACTGCCCAGCCGCCCTGCGAGCGGGTGGCTTGTGCCGGGAGCGGCTGGGGCTGGGCATGTTGACCCGGCCGGGAGCTTCACGTCTAATAGACACGGCAGCGGTGCTCACAGGGTGCCGTCGGCCGATCCCGGGGCGTAGCTCAGCCTGGATAGAGCGCCTGGTTTGGGTCCAGGAGGTCAGCAGTTCGAATCTGCTCGCCCCGAATTCGACAGTAGACGAGTTCAGCATCCGGTTTTTTCGGTTGTCAGTATTCAGCGAAAGCGGAGCATGCGGCGGGGCGGGCTGTTTCTGGCTCTGCGAGCCTCGCAGGGCGCTTGGCGCGGGCTTCGCCCGCAACCCAAGTGAATGACGAAATCCGAATGACCAATGAAATCCGAAGCACGAATGACGAATGAAAGGCGTCGCTCTTGAGGTTACGGCATGTGTTGTGATCAACATCCGTTCCCCAGGAGCAACGCCATGCAGAGCTCTATGCAGCGTCATCAGGAAGGGGTCATCGGAGTCCTCAGCGGTTTTGACCGAGTGCTGTTTCGCGGCACGCTTCGTTCGATCAGCTACACGGAGGACGCCGGCAGCATTGCCGTTGACGCAGAATACCTCTTTATCCTTCCCTAATACTACCTCGCTACCCTCCGGTTGGCGGGCATGGGGCTTGGCGCTGGGCTTCGACGCCGATTATTGCGGGTTGGCGGAGGCGGATGGCCTTGCCAGGGGCTCCGGGATTGGCTTCGTTTGGCGCTTCGGCCCTCGAGAGGCTCCCGCCTTCGCCAGAGGCTCCCGCCTCCTCTTCGCTTCGTCGTGGCGAGACGGCGTGGCAAGTCGAAGATCCGCCCGCCACGGCGGGCAGGCTCGTGGCGGGATCATTCAAATCCAACGGCCGAATGGCGAAAGGGTCGGCAAACAGGGGACGGGCGGGGGCAGCCGAATGACCAATGTCCAAGTCGCAATGACCAATCAAATCCGAATTCCCAATGACCAAGCCCGAATTGCCAGCCGAATCCGGATCTCCGGCGGCGCTTGGCGCAACGGGCGAGGTTTGCCTGACGACCATTGGGCGGATTTGGCGGAGGTAGTCGAGTTGGGCCATGGCGCGGTTGAGTTGGCGGTCGATCATGGACTCGTAGCGGATGAGGGTGACGATTGGGCCGCCGTCGGAGAGGGGGTCGGCGGCCGGGCCGGCTGGGGTCTGGCCGGAGGGGTCCTGCTGCCTGGCGAGGAGGCGGTCAGCGGCCGATTGAGCCTCGTATCGTAGAGCACGACGGAGCCGCCAGTAGCAGGTGGCGATGCGTTCGACGAGAAAACGCTCGGTGACGCCGTCGGGTTGGTGCTCGTCGATGAGCTCGTCGAGCAGGTGGTCGAATTGGGCGGGGTCCTCGTCGGGGTCGTTGAGGACGACGACGCGGCGGGCGGTGAGGCCGTGTTTGAGGGCGTTCATGGAGGAGACGGCCTTGCCCTCGGGGGTCTTGGGGCCGGTGGATCTGGCGGCATTGGCCCTGTTGGCAGCGATTTTGGCGTCGGAGGTGGGTTTGTCGGGTATCTCCTGTGACATTGGTGATCCTTTCTGAGCTGTAAAGCTCTTGAGCAACTGCTCTTGGCTCTCAGCTCTTAGCTGTTAGCTATTAGCTCTTAGCTATTACCTATTCCGGCGGGGGCGGCCTACGTCGGCGCGCGGGACCTGCCTGCCGTTTGAATGGAGAACACGGCGGGCGTTCGGCAAAACGCTGTTGGAGCAGAACAGCCCGGCTTCGCTGTGCGAGCTACGCCGTGGCGAGCGCGGGGGCCGAGCGGGAATGACGAATGCAGAGCGGTCAGCGGTCAGCGGTCGGCCAAAGGAAAGGCATGACGAAGAAGAGTGTGTCCGCAGATTGCGCAGATTACGCAGATTCTGGGGGACGGGGGAAGACCCGGAGACACCCGCGACGGTCGGCCAGACGAACCAGGACGGGTAAACTCCGACGCGGAGATGCGGGGGAAAAAGAGACACGGAAACACGGGGACGAAAGAGAAGACGCCCGCCGTGGCGGGCGGGGGGATGGTTAAAGTGGTCAGTTGTCGGTCGTCAGTATTCAGGGGGGAGGCGGGGCGGGGGCGGGCAGGGGGAGGGGAGCTTTCAGCCGTCAGCATTCAGCTCCGGAAGATCCGGGGGGATGAGGCGAGAGAGGGGGGGCGGGGGCTGGCGGGCGTGCCTTGAGGGCGTCGTACGGCCGTGCCTGGTTCCCCACCCGGCTCTCGGGCCGACCGTCGAGTGTCGACCGTAGGAAGTCGAAGATCCGCCGTGGCGGAACTCGCCGTGGCGAGCTGACAGTCGACCGAAGGAAAGACCCGCCGTAGCGGGCTACAAGCTCGGTTTGCCCCCTTGTTCCGGGGCCTGCGAGTGGTAGGCTATTTTCCGCCTTTCTGGCGGTGGGTGGAGTGTTTGACCGCCGTAGGAGGCGAGACGGTGAGCGGGCACGAAGGCGAAGCGACGCGAAAACGAACCTGGCCTGTTTTCTGTTTGGCTTTGCGGTCCCTGCGGCTTTGCGAGAGAATGGGGCCGTGCTTTTCACCACGGAGGCACGGGGGGAGAGAGCTTTCGGCGATCAGCAGCCAGCCAGGGGAAGAGCCATGGCACCCGGCAGGAATGGATGATGAAGCAACTGGTCAAGGCTATTGCGAAGTTATGTGGACACGAGCGACTGCGGCTGACGTCTTTGGACATATCAGCATTGGCGGGGCCTCGCGGCCGGGTGGGGCCACATGTCCAGACCTACTTCTCCTCCTGCGTCCCGACAGTCTATATCGACAGGCCGTTTCATTGCCTGCTGACTCCGGACATGATTCGTACGGTGAACCGGGACTACGGGCCAAGTTGTTTTGCCTGTCCGAAAGGTTTCATCACCTTCGGTTCCGAGCCCAATGGTGACGCAATAGCGGTGGAGATTGCCTCCGGCCGTGTTTACGTTCTCTGTCATGAGATCTACTCCGAGGAGGGCATAACTGACTACTCCGGGCGCAGCCGTTCTGAGTACCTGCCCATCACTGCGGCCAACATCGCGAAAACTGCGATTGCCCGCTTCCCCGACATCCGGCAGTTCCTCCGTCAATGGAAGGCTGATCTGATCGAGCGGGATAGCGAAGAGAGGCAGTTTATCAAGGCAGCCCTGCGGGACCCGAATGCAACCGATGGGTTTGGAAATCACCTGCTGATCCATTTCATACGCGAAGCCGCGATGACGGCCGTGAAGCAGGAAGTCAGGCGCGGCGCCGACATAGAACTCATCAACGGTGAAGGGCGAGCCGCGCTCGGGGAAGCAGTCGTGTTCGGTCATCCACGGATCGCCAAGTACCTCATCAGGTGTGGTGCCAATGTGAATGCACGCGGGAAGAACGGAGAGACACCCCTGATGCTCGCCGCTCAATATGCACAAGTGGAGTGCATGGCGTTGCTGCTCGAATCAGGAGCCGATGCAAATGCCCGGGATCATGATGGTTGGAATGCGTTCAAGCATCTCTGTCCCGTCCATGGCACCCCGAAGATGCGGAAGCTCCTCGAACGATACATGAGAAAGAGGAGCCGCAGGGGTCTTTGTCACGGCTCCCGTTGCTAAGGTCAGGGGCCGGGCTGCCCTTTGCGGTCTCTGCGGCTCCGCGTGAGAAGAGGGCTGGGGTTTTTTACCACGGAGACACGACGGGCACGGAGCAGAGGAGAATGCGACCCCCTCCGGCTCCCCCTCGACAAGCTCGGGACAGGCCCCTCGACAAGCTCGGGACAGGCCCCTTGGTAAGGGGGAGAGGCGTGGTTTTCAGTCGTCCCTCCGGGACTCGATTGGGTTGTGGGGCCTGGAGACCCAGCCTTGAAAAGGCTGGGCTATTGTCGGGTTGTGCCTACGGCACGCGAGCGGGGCCGGGGTGTGGCGTTGCGATCTCTGCGGCTTGGCGAGAGAATGAGGCCGGGCGGTCGGACGGGCGAGAGACCTGCCGCGGGAGGAATAGAGATGGGGCTCGACGTTTACGTAGGCAGTCTCACGCGATACTACGTCGGGCAGTGGGAGACCGTAGTACAGAGGATGGGCCGTGAGCAAGGCATGCAGGTCAACGTTGTGCGTCCCAACAAGCCGCCGGACGATGCGCTGACAGACCCTGGTGAAGTTTCCGAGATCATCGTTGCGTGGATGGGCGGGCTCCGGGAAGGACTGGCCGAGCACCTGCCGGCCGGCGTCGTGTTCGATTGGCAGGATGACATGTCCAGCCCGTACTTCACCGATAAGCCCGCGTGGGACTCGTACGGTTCACTCCTGCTCTGGGCGGCTTACGCGGAGCACCCGGAGCTGACACGGCCGGTGAAGTACTGCGACAACTGGGATAGCGATCCGGCCTACAAGGCCAGCACCGCGGAAGGCTTCAACTCGCGCTACGGGCAACTCCTGCACGACGTGGAGCTTTGGCTGCCGGTGGACTTCCCGTTCACATTCAAGAGCGAAGATGCCTCGGGCAACAGCGTGGGCATGGGATCGTCGCCTCAGCTTCTGGCTCAGCTCGAGCGGCTCAACCAGGACACGTGGCGTACAGATGAAGCCACTCTCAAATCCTGGCGGCATGACGGGGCTGAGTATCAGAGTCCTCTGGAGTTGGGTGCGAGGTTCGCATTTGCCATCTTGCTCGGGCTGTGTCGAGACGCGGTCGCCCACAGACTGCCGATGAAACTGGACTATTGACCGAGAGGGGCCGGGCGGGGGCGAAGCTGTCAGCGATCAGCGATCAGCGGTCAGCCAAGCCGCGAAGAGATCTCACGCAGAGGCGCTGTGACGCAGAGAAATGCGGGCGTGACAGGGTTCCCCTTTGCGGTCTCTGGGGCTTGGCGAGAGGTTCAGGGGATCGTCGGGCGGAGTCGGACCTGCATGGCTTCCGCCATAACCTGTTCCGCAAGCTGGCCCCCGAGGCAGTTGCGGCCTGAGGGTGGGCGGGAAAACGGTGGGGCATGGTCGGAGCCGCCGCAGGCGGTAGAGGCTTGCCGTCGGGGCTGAATGTGCCGACGAGGGCGTCGGCACCACAGCAGGGCCGACGCCCCCGTCGGCCCCCTGTCGCCGAGGGACAGGAAGCCCAGCGATTAGCGTTCGATTGTCACCGCCGCCAGGAGGGGGGCCGCGGGTGTGCCGTAGTCGCGGAAGACGATCTTCTTCATCTCGATCGGTCGAAGCTCGACGCCCAGGACGTTGAGATGCCACGGTTTGCCACGCAGGCCGCAGAAGACGTTCGGTGCCGCCGGCGGTGAGGTCCAGTCCTCGCAAGTCGCGCCCGTCACCAGCGGGACGACCTGCATTAACCCGTCGGCATATTGGATCTCGTATGCGCCGACGGCGCCCCACGGGCCGGTCCCCGCGTCGCTGGCACCCCAGCCGGTGACGTTTCCAAGGAAGTAGGCCCGCCTGGCCGTGCCCTTGGCCGCGATCTCGACCTCTGTCGGCCACTGGCGATTGGCAGGGGCCTTCTGCGAGGCCAGCACAACCAGTCCCTTGCCGCCGTTCCTTGACGGATCGATGATCCGGAACGGCACGCCGCCGACGGTCTGTATGCCTGTCGGCATGTCCTTGAACACGAACTCGCCGGGATTGGGAACGCCGAACGGTGCGGTGAACGGATCGGTGTTGGCGGACGTGGAGAGGTCGAGCATGTCACAACGCTCCGCCGGCAACGACGGCTCCAGCGGCAGATCCACCAGGTCGGGAATCACGGGCGGCAGCGGCGGGGCGGTCTTGAGGTATGTCGCCACCACCTTCTCGAAACCCCACTCGGTTTGTTGATCCGGGCGAGCTTGAACGGTGATGCCAGGCACCTGGGCCTCGATGGGGCGCGAGGCCGGCAGGTGCAGCACGATACGCTCAGGCTCCTGCCGAAATGCCCCTGTGAAGTCGACGCGGACGCCCTTGGGCGAGCCCTTCACCGTCATGTCGATCGGGCCGAAGTGAGTGGGCGTGCGTTCGATACGGATCTCCTTGCCATCGGCGAGCCAGCCGTCCGGAACCGCGGGCAGCAGGTGCAGCACGTTATCCTGCTCGTGGACGAACATATGCCGGAGCATCAGGGCGTAGTTGGCCGCACCGGTGCAGTGCGGGATGGTGTCGCTCCACGCGAAGCGACGCTTGTAGAAGATGCCCTCGGGAAAGGCCTGTGTCGCCGCTGCGTGCAGCAGATACCAGTGGAAATCCTCGACGACCTGCTCGTGTTCGCCGCGGATCAGGGCGGCCATCGTCGTGTACGCGGACATATAGGGATGGATCGCGTCGGGCGCGCCGGTCCACAGGATCGTTCCCTCGATAAAGCCACCGCCGTGGTGTTGGCGCACCTCCTTCTGCATGGCGGCCATTCGCGGGTCGTTGATGTCGAAAAGGGCGGTCGGCCAGAGTGTCTCGGTGTTGCCCCAGTGCGTGCCGGCCTTCTCCCAGCTCGGCGGGAAGTGATCGAGCCCGGTCCGCTTCCAGGCTGCCTCGATGTCTGCCCGATAGTCCTTGATCTCCGTGAGCAGGGCGTCGCGGTCAGTGGTCTTGCCGAGGATCCCGGCGGCGTCTGCCGTACACAGCATCCCGCGGAGATTCCAGAAGTCGTACCCGACGATATGGTGCTTGCCGTCCCAGAGGAATTCGCCATCGGCGACGGCCGCCGGCAGCACGCCCGCGAAAGGCGAGTCGGCCGGTGCTTGACGGCGGGCCTGCATCGTCCAGTCCACTGCCCGTTTCATCTGCGGGTAGACTTCCTCCAGCCAGGCCCGGTCGCCGGTGATCTTGTAGTACTGCCACAGCGCCCAGACTGCTTGGCCGTTGGCGTCGAACTGGCCTTTCTGGGTCTCGAAGCGTCCGTCCGGCCGCTGCGTCGGCAGGTAGTGCCGGATCGCCTTTGCCGCCGCGTTCGTCAGTCCGGCCTCCTCCAGCTCCATCACCTGGTAGGCCCCGTCGCGGATATAGAACTCATCGTAAAAACCCTCGCCGCCGCGAAGCTGGCCGTGATCGTTGGCGATGAGTTGGCAGACGTGAGCGGCCAGCAGGGCCCGCGTGCTCTTTTCGCAGGGAACCGTGATTTTCCCGGCATCCAAAATCAGGTCACGCCAGTACTTGACCGTCCGATCGAGCCACAGGGCGGGATCTTCCTTGTCAAAGGTCGCGTCCTTTTCAAGCGGCTGAAAGGGCACTCGCAGCACTGTCTCGGCCGTCTCGCCGGGTTTCAGTTGCCGTGACAGTCTGCTCACCGATGCGATCTGGCCGCTGCCGGCAAGCACGATCACGGCATCAAGGTTGGCAGTCGCCGATGATTGACCCTTGTTAGTGGCCTTGACAACGATCCAGTTGAGGTAGTTGTCGCCCTCCGTTGGCCAGTCGAACGCCTTCTGCCAGTCCTTGAGCGTTGGCAGGGGGGTGGCCCACATGGTGATGTCAAAACGGATGCGTCCATTGTGGGCCGTGAGCAGCACGACCGGCAGCCAGCCGTCCAGCAGGGTCTTGGTTTGCTCGCGGCTGAGCCGGTGTTTGCCTTCGCCGATCCTGATCCTCAACTCGCGTCCGTCCGACAGCAGCAGCCGGTTGTCGGGGGTGATCCGCGTGCCGTCCTTGTAGTCCTTGAGGCCGATGACGCTCCACGAGTTGGAGAAGTAGTCGAACGGCTCGTCGCCGGCAGCCAGTGGCGGACATAACAGGCTCAGCACGGCGGCGAAAGTGATGCTTACGGCAAATCGATTCAGGCATGACAGCATGACATGTCTCCTGCATCTATGATGAGTCCTGGTTCTCAGTATCCTTCGATTGAAGCGGGCTTCAGCATAGCTTTCTTCAAGTGCTCCCGCCATTGCCCGTCGGAGCCGCGGTCGAGCACCAGCACGCACGTGGCCCGGTCGGGGTCGATCTCGACGCGCGGCGCCTTGCCATCAACGGCCAGATCTTCGCGGGTCCACCAGTGGCCGTCAGCGAAATCGAGCACGTGTGCCTTCTGCGGGCCGACGTCGGAGGGTGAGGCCTGCAATTCAAGAACGCCCGTCTGGAACGGCGCGATCAGTACGGTCTTGGAGTGCCGCAGATCCTGCCCGTCGAGCGACAACAGGGCCTTCATGCCGCTGCCGCGCAGCAGCGGATCTGTGCCAACCGAGGCGTTGCCGAATGCATTGACCGCCACGAGCCTGCCGTCGTTTGTCACTGCGGCAAGGGCCGGCCAGCGATTTCGCGTGTTCAGGGTCAGTCGTCCCGCGGCCGTGTTAATGGTGAGCTGTTGCTCGCCTGGGTCGTTGCGGCAGTTGTAGATGACGTGAACCGTGCCTCTGGCCGTCGGCTGGGCCATGACGTGCAGCCACGGCTCGTCGGGCTCGACTCGGAGAGGCTCGATCGCCGCTGTTTTCAGGAAGGCCTTGTATACGTGCCGGCGTGCCTGCGCGGCGGATTCGTCAGTGCCCAGTTCGGCCGGATCCAGGCACGTCAGCACATTGTTGTGCCGCACAAAGACCGGTGAGCCGTCGGCAGCGGCCATGACGACCTCGGCGCCGGCCGGCCGTACGCGGATGCAGGGGCTGAGCAGCTTCTGTGGGTCCGAAGGGCCCGGTCTGGTTTGTGCCGACTCCGGCGGTCGGCTGATGTCGGGGTAGTTCTCACTCATGAATTCAATGCCGGCCAGTTCCTTCAGACGCTGAGTCCGAGTCCGCTTGCGGTTTTCGTCATACGAAATGTCGCCGCTGACCAGGATGAAAACGCCTTTCTTCGCGAGCGAGAGCAGTTGCTGGTATGTCTCGTCGCTCAGGGAGAAAGGCGAGGGATAGATGATGGCTTTCGTGTCGGCCGAAACCGATTCGAGATGGTGGTCATCGATCACGTTGAAGTCGTAATGCAGCCCCAGGAGGGTCTCGAAGCAGCGGTCGACCACGTCGCGCCCGACGGCCTCGAAGTTGCCCAGCCGCAGGTTGTTCGGGAGGCACACGGTCAGTCTGCAAGGAACGTAGCGCGGCGCGAAGTGCCGCCAGATCAGCGACTGGTTGCGGTGCACGTAGGCCACATCCTTCGGGATATGCTGGTTCGGATAGAACAGGCCCCAGGGGAACACGGAGTCCTGCGAATCCTGCAGGCACCAGTTCTGGATTTTGCCGACTCCCATGCCCAGAGCGTAGTGCGCGACCGCCATGAACAGTTGAATCTGCTCTTCCTCGCTGCGGACGATGTGATAATCTGTCGCCCCGTTCTCCACGCTCCAGGCGGGGTGCGTCTTGACACCGTATTCACCCAGGCAGACGCCCTTGCCGCGAACACGCAGGTCGTTGAACCGGATCTTGAGCGGCAGAATGTCCAGGTCCTTGCCAGGCGTGCTGAAAAAGCCGAAGTTGCTGACGTCCTGTCCGTCGATGGTCTGGATGAGGTCCATCCCGGACCAGCACATCTGGTAGTACTCGGAGGTAATCGGGTGGGTGGTGTCATGTTTGCGAATCGCCGCCACGTGCGACTCGTTCCAGCGCCGCGTGAGCCAGGTCTGGAACCTCAGCCGATCGACAATCGCGGTGTCATTCCACTTCCCGCTGTCCGGCGGCCAGAAGGTTATCCTGCCGAGCTCCATGCTCGCCCCGGCCGGTCCCCATGCGGCCCGGAGCTTGTCCGTCGTGCCGTAGCGATCCGTCAGCCAGCGGTTCCAGAGTGCTTCGACGTCCTTGGGGTGCTGGCCGAGCATCATCTGGTAGTCGCCGTTGATGTAATAGAGCAGACCGGGCATATCTTTGAATCGCTGGGCATACTCTCCGCACAAAGCGCTCTGCCTGGCCAATAGATCATCGCCAATCGCCACGTTATGCCCGATAAGCATGCCGGGCATGAAGATCAGGCCGTGCTTCTGGGTCAGTTGCCCCATGGCCCGGAACGACCGCCAGTCGTCGTCGGTCATCTCGTAGCCTGGCCGGGTGAGATTCAGGTTTTCGTACAGGTTCAAGCCGATGTCGACGCACGCCTGCATGTCGGCCGCCCAGGTGAGCGGGTTGCTGCCCGAGGAACTGTAGGTGTAGCTGTACGCATCGGTCCCGAACAAAAAGAGCGGGCGGTCGTTCAGCGTGAAGTAGTTGTCCTTGAATCTCAATTGCGGAGCGGCCGCAACGGTTGCCGCACTATCGACCAGGAAGGCACTCGACATCTGGTCGATGATCACATGCCGGGGGCCTTCGTTTGCCATCGAGAGTGTGGCCTCGACGTAATAGAAGTCCTTGGCCGGCACTGGAATCTCGAAATGTGATTCGATCGACTCTGATCGTCCGGGCGCGATGGTCATGTTGAAACCCATGGTGTGCACCGGCCTGGTCTCGCGATGCCGGGCGCCCGGTGGCGCTTCGTGGACCGCTACGGTCAGCAGGGCGTGGCGAGTCCTGTTGCCGCGATTCTCAGCGGTTACCGATACGGAGGCCTTCTCCCCGGGCCTATAGAGGCGGTGGTTGGTGATCAGGTTTCGCACGAACGTCTTTCTCTCCAGGAAACGGGCCACCTTTGCCAGGCCGTCGGCCATGGGGCCTTCGGTGTCGGCGAACAGATCCGCGCTGTCGATACCGAAGTAAGCCCAGCAGGAACCGGCGTAATAGCCGTTATAGTGCAGCAGCAAGCCTCCGGCCGCCCCGCGCGGGCGATGATATCGATCGGTCGCTTCCAGGAGCGGAATCCACCGGGCGTTGTTTCCGCCGATCACGCCCGAGGCGGCCCACCCGGTGAAGGGGCCCGATTGACTCACTTCCTTGCCGAAGAGGTGTTGCGAGCCGGCGGCCCGCAGGCTGACCGCGCGTTTGAGGGGATAGGATGCATCGAAGATGCCGATCTGCTCCGGCGCGACGACCAAGCCGTCCATCGGCTTGCCGGTCGATGTGTTCATCGGTCGAACCTGGCCGTCGGTGATGTCAGACAGGCGGATGTCGTCGAACCATGCCGTGCCGTGCGTCTGGTAGAGGCCGAATTTGACCATCAGCCGCCGGACGTTGGGCCCGGTCGTGGCAACGAGTTTGTGAAAGGTCCAGTCGGTCGTACCACGAGCCTTGGCAAAGTCGAGGAATGTGACCAGCTTGCCCTCGCTGTCGTGCTGGTACAGGGCGATGTAGGCCATGCCCATCTCGATGACCTTCTCCGACCGCAGCCAGCCGGAAATCTGGTAAGTGGCCCCGGCCTTGCAGGGCACCTCCTGCCAGAAGACCGGACCCTTATCGGCATCCTCCGGGCGGACAACGACCGTCGCGCACCATTGTCCGTCATGCGGCGATTCCTGCGTCAATTCGCACCTGGGTGAGGTCCGCACCCATTGCTCGGGTGACGGCCGGCCCGGCGCGGCCAGTTCCTGGCGTGCCTCGAAGTCGCCATTGGCCAGAAGCGAGTTCTCCTTGCGTGTCGCCCGTTCGAGCCGACCCGTGCAGATGTCTGCTTCGCTCTGCCAGCGGCCATCCTCGAACCGCACAAGGTGGTTGAATGCATATCCGCCCATGGCGATCAGGCTGCCGTCGTCCCGAAGGAACTTGACGACGTTGTCGCGGGCTTCGACAGGGAAGCTCTCGCCGGTCGGAAGGACAAGAATGTCGAAGGCTGTCGGGTTGAGGACGGCCGGATCGGCCATCTCGCCGGCCAAGATCAGCCGTGTCTGAAGACCGGCCTTGTGCAGAATGGCTGCGATGGTCTCGGGCGACGATGACGCCCCTTTGACGGGCATGCCCGGCTCATTGAGGATCGCAGCGGCAGCGGGCCGCGTCGCAGACGCTGGTTGCGTCTTTGGCTGCCCGAATGCCGGAACTCCATCGAACAGAATCCATACGATGCAGAAAAACCGCAGGATAGGCCGCATGCATGACACTCCCTATGGCTCGCCGTGACCGTGTTGTGGTCATGATAGTAATGGCAACCGCCGTCTGGTACCATTCGAGCCATGATCGGTCTGGTTGCCGGCGACGGTAACGCGCTTATCCGCGGTCTTCCTGACGAGGTGCTCTCATGCGATTCGGGTGTCTGGCATTCTTCTGCGGGCGGTGTTTGATCCCTGCCATAGCGGCGCTGGCTCTGTTACCCCGAGCGTCCGCGGCTGCCGCCGAGCAGCCAAAGGCAACCGGAGTTGAGATCGCTCGGCAGGGCAGAGCCTCGTCTTATGTTGTACTGGCGGCCAATGCCCACGCGATGGAGAAGGAGGCGGCCGACGATCTGCGTTGGGCGGTAGCGGAGGCGACGGGGGTGAAGCTGGAGCAGTATGACTCTGTACGGCCGGGCGACGCGAGAGTGGCGATTCAGATATCGAGCCTGGCACCGGATGTTGTCGCACTGTCCAAACTGGCCGGTGCGCCAGACCTGCCTTATGACGGGGCGGTTGTCGAAGTGTCCGCCAAGGGGATTGCCATCCGCGGCATGACCCCGGCCGGCACGGCCAACGCGGTGGCGACGATCCTGATGGAGGACATCGGTGTCCGGATGTACTATCCGCACCCGCTGGGCGCCATTGTGCCGAAGACAAGCAGCCTGGGAATTCGATCGCGCGAGGTGAAGCCGACATTTGCCTACCGAATCTGGAGCGGAGTAAGCGGCCCGGATGCCGCGGCCTATACTCGCAGGAACCGTCTGAGCAATCTCCGAATCCCCGCTCCTGGTTTCGGTTTTGGGCACAATCTCGCGACGATCATCTCCGTGGCCAAACACGGCAAGGATCATCCCGAGTACTTCGCCTTTCGCGACGGTAAGCGGCTCGTTCGTGGCCAGAACGCGGGTGACACGACCCAACCGTGTTTCACCAACCCTGACGTCCTCGGGCTGAGCATCGAGGCGGCACGCCAGTTCTTCGACAAGAACCCTGCTCGCGACACGTTCTCGCTCTGCGTCAACGACAACCCGTGGTACTGCGAATGCCCGAACTGCTCGGCGCTCGACAAGTCTTATCGCGATTTGCCGGTTGGGCGGCAGTACTCCGAGAGCTACTTCGACTATGTCAGCAAGGTCGCCGAGGCGATTGCCCAGTCGCATCCGGGCCGATACGTCGGCGTTTACGCTTACTGGAACGTTGAGCAACCTCCGCGCAATCGCAAGAAGCTGCCCGACAACGTCATCGTCGCCTTGACGCAGGACATCCTTCAGCACTATGACCCGGCCTACCGTGACAAGGACCGGGCCCTGCTCAAGGCATGGGCCGGCTACGCGAAGCACCTCAACACTTATGTCTACTACGGCCTGGGGTGGTTCACGCCGCGGACTTCGCCCCGGCTGGTGGCAGAAGATCTGCGCTTCGGGGCCGTCAACGGGGTGAAGGCGATCTACTGCGAGGCATACCCATTCTGGGCATGGAGCGGCCCGATGCATTACGTCGCCTCGCGCGTCCAATGGGATGCGAACGCGGATGTCGACAAGATCCTGGACGAGTTTTATCGCGACTGTTTCGGCGAGGTGGCGGCGGAGATGCGGGCTTACCATGATGCCTGCGAGAGGTACTGGACGCGAGCCAGGCCCGGCCGCTGGTTCGAGGGGCTCGACAACCTTGCCCCCGAGGAAGCGATGGCCGATCTGACGTTGCTGGCGGAGGCAGGCAGGCACATGGGTAGCGCACTGGCCAAGGCCAGGGACTCGCGCGTGCGCGAACGAATCCTTTGGATCGGCAAGGGTTTCGCGTTGACCGCTGCGGTCGGCAAGGCCTTCGAGGCCAGGAAAGCGACCGCGAATGCGGCGCAGGATCTCTCGGCCGCCGCCGATCGCGTTGTCGCGGCCCATTCACGATTGCAGGAGGACCCGGCATATCGGAATGTCTACTACGACAACAGCGGCCGTTTTGACCGTAAGTGGCGGCGCTGGCTGGACGCGTCGTTGAAAGCTTTGTCGACCAGTCCGGCCGGCGGCAGGCCATAGAGCAACCGGCCGCCTTCCGCCCGGGTCCGTGAACAGATTAGGCGGGGTCTTGTAGGAGCGTTCTCCGACCGCGATTCTGCTCCGGATCGGGCTCAGAGAGCCCTCCTACAAACGATTGGTTTGTGTGGGACCGGCATCTTGCCGGTTTGCCTTTCTGAAGGAGCCGCCTAAACTGTCACGGACCCCTTCCGCCCCGGCAATCTCCCGGGGGCTTGAAACTCTTGGCGAATCGGCTCAAATACTCGCCTATGTGCTTCTTCGAGACGCGAGGAGGTGAGACGTGTCGGCTCGTACCGCGATCATGAGTGTCCTGTTGGCCCTGACAGTGAGTGCATGCAGCATGAATAACATTAAGACGCAACATCTGCGAACCGAGTACCTGACCGATCCCCTGGGGATCGACGAAACGAAGCCGCGCCTGAGTTGGGTCCTGGATTCCGACGCACGGGGGGTGCGTCAGACAGCCTATCAGGTGCTGGTCGCATCGAGCCAGGCCCTGCTGGATAAGGACACGGGCGACCTGTGGGACAGCGGCAGGGTCGAGTCAGACCAGATGGCCCAGATCGTTTACGCCGGCAAGCCGCTGGCCGCTGAGCAGGATGTCTTCTGGAAGGTCCGCGTCTGGACCCAGGACGACCAGGCGACGCCCTGGAGCCCCGTCGCCCGGTGGCGAATGGGCCTGCTCGCTCCTGCGGACTGGAAGGCCCAATGGATCAGCCTGCCCGGCCCGACGCCCGAGGCCAAGGGCTTGCCGGCCCGGCCGTCGCCCGTGTTCCGCAAGCAGTTTGAGCTCGGCAAACGGGTTCAACGGGCGGTGGTGACGGTGACCTCGCTGGGCATGTACGAGCTCCGTATCAACGGCCGGCGCGTCGGCGACCGCCTCCTCACCCCTGAATGGACGGACTACCATACCCGCGTCCAGTACCAGACATACGACGTGACCGACCTGCTCAAGCAGGGCCCCAACGCTGTCGGGGCAACCCTCGCCGACGGCTGGTACGCCGGCCGTTTGGGTATCTCGCACATCGTCAAGAATGGCCCGCTCCGCGGCCACTACGGCACGAAGCTCGCCCTGCTGATGCAGATGCGAGTGTATTACGCTGACGGTTCCTCCGATCTGGTCGTCAGCGACGCGAGTTGGAGAGTCACCACCGACGGCCCGGTCCGCAAGGCGTGCATTCTGGACGGAGAAGTCTACGACTCTCGCAAGGAAATGAGAGGCTGGGACACGGCGGGTTTCGACGATTCAGCCTGGAGCCCGGCCGAGTTAACCGGCGAAGTGAAGGCCAGACCGGTCGCCCAGCCGAACGAGCCGATCAGGATTACCGAGGAAATCCAACCGGTCGACATTACCGAGCCCAGACCCGGCATCTACGTTGTGGACTTCGGCCAGATTCTCGCCGGATGGTGCCGTCTCAAGGTCAATGGACCGGCGGGCACGATGGTCACCCTGCGGCATGTAGAAGTGCTCGAACCCGACGGCATGATTTACCGCGACAACCTGCGAATGAAGCCGCTTGGCGGCGAGCTGGGCGCCCGCCAGGAGGACCAGTTCATCCTCGACGGCAGCGGCACGCAGATCCTCGAGCCGCATTTCACGTACCACGGCTTCCGTTACGTCGAGGTGACCGGTCTACCGGGCCGGCCATCTAAGGACTCTATCCTGGCGAGAGTTTTCCACTCCGCGCCGCCGATGGCCGGCGCCTTCTCCTGCTCGAGCCCGCTCCTCAACCAGTTAATGAGTAATATCGTCTGGACGCATCGTGATAACATGCACAGCGTGCCCACCGATTGCCCCCAGCGCGACGAGCGTATGGGCTGGATGGGCGACATGCTCGTATTCGCCCAGCCGGCCTGCTTCAACATGGACATGGCCGCGTTCTTTACCAAGTGGATCCTTGACATCGGTGACGACCAGGCCGAGGACGGCCGCTTCCCGGACTTCGCACCGCATCCTTACAACGCGAACGCCTTGTTTTCCGGCGTGCCGGCCTGGGGCGATGCCGGCGTCGTCGTCCCATGGCGGATGTACGTGAACTACGGCGACAGGCGGGCGATCGACAAGCAGTTTGATGCCTGCCGCCGCTGGGTGGACTGGATCCACGGCAAGAACCCCGATCTGCTGTGGAAGAACGATCGTAACAACGACTACGGCGACTGGCTGAACGGCGATACGCTGAAGCTTGAGGGTTTCCCCAAGGGCGAGGCGGAAATGCCCAAGGAGGTCTTTGCGACGGCGTTCTTCCAGCACAGCACCGAACTGACGGCGAAAATGGCTCGGTTGCTTGGGCGCCAGGCGGAGGCCCAGACGTATGGCAAGCTTGCAGAGGATATCCGCCAGGCGTTCAACAAGGCCTACGTCTCCGACGACGGCCGTGTGAAGGGCAACACCCAGTCGGCATACGCGATTGCCTTGGATTTCAACCTGTTGCCGAAGGACAAGCGGGAGGCCGCGGCCCGGTACATGGTCGAGCGGATCGACGCCTACAAGAAGCACATCTCGACCGGCTTCCACACGACGGTGATGTTGATGAACCAGTTGACCGTCGCCGGCCGCAGCGATGTCGGCTACATGCTGATCAACAATCGTACGATTCCGTCGTGGGGCTACACGATCGACCAGGGCGCGACCACCATCTGGGAGCGCTGGGACGGTTATGTCGCCGGACGCGGCTACCAGGACCCGGCCATGAACTCGTTTTGCCATTACGCGATCGGGTCGGTCGGTGAGTGGATGTACCGCTCGATCCTGGGCATTAATCCGGACGAGAACCAGCCGGGCTATCGGCACTTCTTCCTGCGGCCCCAGATCGGCGGCGGGCTCACCTGGGCCAAGGGTAGCTACGACTCGATCAGCGGCCGGATCGTCAGCGATTGGAGGGTGGACGACGACAAGTTCACGTGGAAGATCGTCGTCCCGGCCAACACGACGGCGACGATCAGTGTGCCGACGATGGATGCGGCCAGCGTAATGGAAGGCGGCAAGGCCGCTGCCCTGGCCGAGGGAGTCAAGGCGGCGGGCCTCGACGCCGGCGCGGCCGTTTTCGAGGTCGTCTCGGGCACCTATCGGTTCTCGTCCAGGCTGAAGTGAGCAGAAGCAAGTTGCCTCGCGACGGTTGATAAGTGGCCGTTTGGACCACGAAATACACGAATAGAGGAGATAGGGGGTGCTTATGGGGCGGGCTTGCTTGCCGGCAGCGGTGGGTTGATCGCGAACTCGAGGATTCGCACGGCGTCGTCGTAGGTTGTGCTGTGGCCGCCGTTCTCGCGATGGATGAGGAGGACGGGCCTACGCAGCTTCTTGAGGGTCCCCGCCAGCCGGAGGACGCTGTCCGGCGGAACGCTCTTGTCCTTGCCGCCGGTGGTCACGCCGATGGGCATCGTCAACCGCTCCGGCCAGTACTCGGCGCTGCGCTTCTTGTAGTCTGCCGGTATCTCGGCCTTGGTCCCGCCGAAGGATTCGCGGATGGCGTCCTGGAAATTCTCGTACTCCAGGTGATTCGCCGTCCCGTTCATCGCGGCAACGCCGTCAACCAGCTCCGGATGAATCGCGGCGAAGGTCAGAGCCGCCGATGCACCCATCGACCCGCCGGAGACGATCACCCGGCCGACGCGGTACTGACGCTTGAGATCCCCGATGATCTGCACGACGTCGGCCTCCGCCTTGGGTCCCATCCACGAAGTTTTCGCCCGGTAGTCAGGTGAAACGAAGATCATCCGGTGCTTGACCGCGACATCGCGGGCGGCCCGACATTCATCGCGGGCATCGCGAGCAAACTGCCACCGGTCGGAGCCGTGTCCATGCAGAGCAATCAGTACGTCATGCGATTCAGCGGCCTTGAAACCGGGAGGAAGACCGGTCACGTAGAACTGCTTTGTCCCGTCGCACGCAGCGGTGAAGGACACGTCCTGAAACGCGAGGCTGTCTTGGGGCTGAGGCGGCGCGGCCGCTCCAGCCAGACTCAGCAGGCAGGTACACAGGAGTGCCCTCATTTTATGCTCTCCAAAACCTACTTCTGACCAAATCGCTGCCACAGCCAGAATGCCAGTGTCAGGATGACCGACAGGATGATGCAGGACACGATGGGGAAGCAGATTCGGACGTTATCCGACTCGTACCGAATATCGCCCGGCAGGCCGCGAAAGCCCAGGCGGCCGATGGTCCACACGATGACCCCGACGACGATCATCACGACGCCGAGAAGGATGAACACCTTACCCATGTGGGTCATGTCTGCACCTCGAAAACCGTTGTGCATTCCATTATCCCGGCCGACGGGTACCCTGACCACTGTGCCGATGTGGCCCAGTGTCGCAGAGGTCCGTGACGCTGTGGGCGGCTCTTTCAGAACCCCGAGCGTCACAACCTTTTGCATCAAGCGCCTTGCTCGGCCGGCTAAAGCCGGCCGGGAACAGAAGATAAGAGAGAGATGAAGCGGCCGCTCCAAACCAGCCGTATAACGGCTGGCCTATCAGCCCGCCTTCGGCGGGAAAGCCCCGTGGAACGGGGCTGAACGTGACCGGTTCTTCTCGCATCTGAAGCTTCCTTGATGCAAAAGGTTGGTCAGCGAGGGGCCCGACCGCAAAGCGGTCGGCACCGCCGGGGGACCGCTCCCTCACGGTCGCGGTTCTGAAAGAATCGCAGCGTCTCCCCGCCCAATCTGTCAGGCACCCGTGTCGCAGAGGGCACTGGCAGGCAAGCTGCCAGTGGCACCCGATCGGAGGGGCAGAGAAACCGGCGTCCCGGTCGGGCGTGTGGCAACGTAAACCGCGACACGATATGATTTTGGCGTGTCGCAAGCCATCGTTTCAGAGCGGATGCAGGCCCTCGTCTACACGGTCAAACCCGTCCGTTGGACGGTCTGTAAAGTGCTTGGGTGGCTGACGCCCAAGGTGTTCTGGTCCAGCCTGGGAACGTTAAGGCTGCGGCCGGTCGATGTGCCGCACCTGCCCGGCCCGGACTGGGTACGGCTGCGAACCGTTCTTGGCGGAATCTGCGGCACGGACGTGGCCGCGATCATGCAGCGAGGTCACCCGGCCTCGATTCTTCAGGCCTTCTCCAGCCTGCCGGCCCTGCTGGGCCATGAAAACGTTGCGATCGTCGAGCAGGTGGGGGGAGAGGTGGCCGGCTGGCAGCCCGGCGATCGGGTGGTAGTTGAGCCGACGCTCTCGTGCGTGCCAAGAGGCATGCAACGCCTGTGTCGGAGCTGTGAGGCAGGGCGGTTCACACTGTGCGAGAACTACCGCACCGGCCCTTTGCCGGTCGGCTCGATGATCGGCTGGAACAGCTTCACCGGCGGCAGTTGGGGGCCGCACTTCGTCGCCCACGCTTCTCAGTTGCATCGGGTCGCGGACACCATCGATGACGAGATAGCCATCCTGACGGACCCCATGGCCGGGGCCCTGCATGCGGTGTTGAAACGAACGCCACTCGACAGCGAAACTGTCGTGATTCTCGGGGATGGCCTGATCGCCACAGGAGTCGCCGCCTGCATCCGGGCCCTGGGATGCCGTTGCCGCCTGTTGGCCGTTGCTCACCAGCAGCGGCGAACGGAGATCCTGCGGCGGTTCGGGGTCGATGAGGTGATCGTGGTCGGCAGACGAGCCCCGCAGGCCGTCCGTTACGGGCGGGTGGCGGGACTTGTGGGTGGCGTCGTGATCCCGACGAAGTTCGGACATCAGGCGTTCATAGGTGGCGCCGATCTGGTCTACGACTGTGTCGGGACCGGGCAAAGTCTGACCGATGCCATGAAATACGCCCGAGCCGGCGGCACGGTGGTCGAAGTCGGCACGTCGCAGATCACCCTGGTGGATACCGCCCCGTTGTGGTTTGACGAGCTGACGGTGACCGGCACGAACGGCCGGGCGATTGAACGGTACCAGGGGCGTTCAATGCACACCTACGAGGTCGTCTTTGAACTCATCCGAGAGGGCAGGCTCGACCTGAATGGGCTGCTCACGCATCGTTTTCGCGTCGAACAATACCGCGAGGCGTTTAACACGCTGATCGCCAGCCATCGCACCGGGGCAATGAAGGTCGCGTTCGAACATCCATCGGCTGACAGGGCGGGAGGCAGCCATGGATGACCGCGAGTTCCGGCGGATCCTCATCATCAAGCCGAGCTCCTTCGGCGACGTCATCCACGCCATGCCGGTGCTGCACGGTCTGCGGATTCGGTTCCCGAAAGCCCGCATCAGTTGGCTGGTCGCCACCAGTTGTGCCGGCCTGCTGGAAAACCACCCCGACCTCGATGAAGTGATCCGCTTTGACCGCAAGCGGTATGGCCACATCGGGCGCAGCTTCGGACCGAGCGTTGAGTTCGTTCGTTTTCTGAGAGACCTGCGGCGCCGCTGCTTCGACCTGGTGCTGGATTTGCAGGGTCTTTTTCGCAGCGGATTCATGGCTTTGGCCACGGGTGCCCGGGTAAGGCTAGGCTTCGCCAACGCTCGCGAATTCGCACCGCTGTTCTACACCCGTCGGCTGCCGGTGAAAGACCCCGACATGCACGCGGTCGACCGGAACTACCTCTTTGCCCGCGTTTTGGGCTTCGGCGACCTTCCGGTGGCCTTCAATATGCCGGTTCGCGCTGAAGCCGCCCATGCCGTGGCCGAGGTTCTGGCCGGCCATGGCGTCGGTCCGGGGCAACCCTATGCCCTGATGGCACCGGGAACGAGATGGGAAACCAAGCGTTGGCCTGCCGCTTGCTTCGCCGAGATCGCACGGCGGATCCGTTCCGAATTCGGCCTGCCGGTGGTCCTGATCGGCATGGAGGACGAGGTTGAGGTCGCCCGGCAGGTTCAACAAGCCGCCGGCGAGGGCATTGTCAACCTGGCGGGGCAAACCAAGCTCCCCGAGTTGATCGCCCTGGTGGCCGGAGCGGCCATGGCCGTCATGCACGATTCGGGACCCATGCACTTAGCCACGGCAGTCGGCCGCCCAATGGTGGCCATCTATGGCCCGACCAGTCCCCGACGCACCGGCCCATACGGACAGCCGGGGGCGGTTATCCGCCTGGATCTGCTGTGCTCACCCTGCTACATCAAACGCGTGGCCGATTGCCCTCACGGCCATCGATGTATGGCAGACCTTGCCCCAGATGTCATCATGGGCAGACTCCGGTTATCATGTCGGCCGGGAGTGGCGGCTTTGTGAGAAAGCGGCTCACGACGGTTTTGCCGGTTCTGTTCCTGGCCTCAACGGCTGCCGCTCAGACTACGCGCGAATCTGATGTCTCTTTGACGCCCGTCCTGGTGACCAGGGCAGGCGACTATAACACCGAGCGGCAGATCGTCAGCCTGGGTGTCGGGCGGGACGAAGGCGTATCCGTCGGCGACCGGTTCTGGCTTTTCAACGAAGACAACATCACCGGAACGGGCAGCGTCTATCTGGTTTCGGCGACGCAGTCGGTGGGGCGGCTGAGTTTCACGGCCAAGGGTATCGCCAGGAAGCAGTTGGCCGTCGTCCTGGTTGGCGCTTCGTTGCCTGCCCTCCGACCGCAAGTCAGCCCGGACGTGGTCCTTCGCTCGACCGTTGTGCGGGTCCCTCCCGCGCGTCGCACTGCATGGGTCGGCTTCGGCCGGACCTCGGGCCTGCGACGGGGTGACCCGGTGGTCATTCGTCGGTTCAAGATTCCCATCTCGCGGGGCCGGCTCGAGATCGTCGACGAAGAAGTCTCGCTGGCCGAGCTTCAGCCACTGGTCGGCAACGCGCTTCCCGAACCGGGAGACGAGGCCGCAATCTGGCCTCCGCCGGGTGTGGATCGTGAGGTTCGGCTCGACAGCACGATTCTGGATGTTGCCCAGTCTCGCGAAGGACCGATGATCACGATCGTCGGGACGGCGGCGGACGGGCTGGTCGAAAACCGCCTGGTGGACATCTTTCGCAAGGGGCAGTATCTCGGCGCCGCCGCAATCCGGCAGGTGGGCGATCCGCTCAGCGAGGCGTTGGTGATGGAGTCCGCCAGCCGCGGGACGCCCGAGGTGGGCGACACCGTGTTGGTTCGCTTACGGCCGGGCCAGCCCCCCAGGCCGTTGACCGCCGCCGTTTTCAAGGTTGCCGGCGACTATTGCCTCATCGCCGCGGGCGAGAGCGACGGCGTCCAGCCCTACGAGACATTCGTAGTTCGCGGACCCGTGCCGGCAAGCCCGGGAGCGGTGCGGGAAGTCGCCGAACTCACCGTCGAAGCCGTGAAAGTGGACTACTGCGGGGCGAGGATCAGACCGCTGGTGGGCGACGGCACGGCCGTCAGGGTTTGGGACATGGCCGAAAGACGCACGACTGGCAAGCGGCCGGAATGGGTCTTCGCCGGCCGCATCGATCTGACACATTCCCAGTCCCGTACGCTTGTGGCCCTACCCGAGCCGGAAGTCACGTTGTCCGGCGGGCAGGTCGTTCGTTGGACACCTCCGCAGGCCGCAAGCGACTCAGCCGGAGCCGCCATCGTGATCTGCGTCGGCAAGGACAAGATCTTCCTTTACGTCCCGCCCGCCTGGGGCAACCTGGCGGAAGCGGCCGGGGCCCGCATCGAGGTCCTCCAGACTTCCGCCGGCAGTTCGGTCCAGGCCGCATTCAGTTCGACCGCGCCAACTACACACCCAGTCCCCTAATCGCTGACGGCGACCTGGAATGTGCCGTCGACGCCGAAGGCCTCGATTCCGGCAAGCAGGATGGCAAGGCCCCATTCGCCGCTGTAGCCGTCCATCAATCCGTCTCCGTCCTCATCGACGACTTGACCGCTGAGGCCGAGCCCCAGGCAGGCGCCCGTGCCACAGCCGCCTGACAGCAGCGTCAGCACCCCGTCGTCGCCGAGCAGGCCGGTCACTTCCACCACACTCTCGGGAAGGCTCAGGCCCTCGGGCAACTGCATGCAGGAATAGTTGACCACGACCGTCCCGGTCACCACGTGGTCTCCGGGGTACGCGGCGGCCAGATCCTGTGTCAGCGTGATGGTGAGCGGGCAGGCGAGTACCTCCTGCTGATCCTCGACCGGGGTGTTCTCATTTGTGGAGCCCTGCCAGGTGCCCTCGTAGACACCAGTCGTATCGACTACCGGCGCGGGCCAGTCGGGCAGGCAGCCCTGACCCATCACGCAGGCCATCGCCGCCAGCATCACGATTCGGATCAGGCTTCGCATGGTTCGTCTCCTATCGCATCGTGAATTCTTCGAAATGACATGTTGTCCTTCCGGATCACACCGGTTCCTGTCATGGGTATCGGCAGGAATAAAGCCAGACCTGAGCCAGGGCCGTCCGATAGCCTGGAGCCTTGCTGCGTTGTTGGCGGCGAGCGAGAGAACCGTGGATCGGGGGACCCGATAACCGCCGGTGTGCGCCGCCTCCGGACTCCGGGCGTAGCCAGACGGCAAGCGCGGTTCGCATGAGACGCGAGTGTAATGGCAAACGGCGGGCGCGGATGTCCCGGCCCGCCGGTGGTCGGTGAGATCGCAACGGGGCGGCCCCGGCTCTACTTGAGCTTGGCCTTCAGGACCGAGAGCAGGGCGTCGTGATCGATGGGTTTCTGGAAGATGCCGTCCACGCCGAGCGACTGGAAATCGGTGGCCATGTTGAGACCGTCCCCGACTGAGCTGAGCATGTAGACGGGCGCCTTGTTGCCCATCAACTGAAGCTCCTTGACAAAGCCGGTACCGGTGTCAACCTCCTCCATCATCAGGTCGGCGATGACCAGGTCGGGCCTGGTCTCCTTGTAGACCTTGAGACCCTCTTCGCCGCTGCCGGCCTCGACCATCTTGTAGCCGTTGGCCTCGAGAAGAACGCGCATCGAATCCAGGAAGTCCTGGTCGTCGTCGACGTACAGAATCACGTATTTTCCGTTTTGCATGGGTCAACCTCGCTGTCTGGTCCAGTACTCGTGACTGAAGACTCCTCGACTTTTCCGGGCACCTCGCGGAACGAACCGCTTCGCAGCATCGGTTCGATGAACGCGACCGCGGCGTCGAGGTTCGCACGCGCCCGGTCGGACAATCGCTCCCCGAACTCGTTGAAATCGTACCCGCGAATCCCGAGGATGTAACCTTCGGTTCTCGCGCTGAACATCTGCCTGGCCAGGCCCAGCACCGCGGCCGGCTCGACGCTGTGGGTGCTGAAGCTCCACGTCGGCCCCGGCTCAATCCGCCGGAACCAGAACGGCTCGGGGCCGGCCACGTCCGCATCGGCGAAAATCACCACGTCGTGTTCGGCGACCGCCGCCGCGTCCTCGACGCTGAGCTGGTAGGCCGCGTCGACCTTCACGCCGGGGATGGCCAGCTTCTCGACCGCGGCGGCCAGCGCCGGCCCCAGCCCGTCGTCCAGGCGGCCTGGGTTGCCGTATCCGATCAACAGGACCCGAACGGCACCCTGGCTCATGATCTACCCCCGGCTCTTGCGATCGAGCAGGTTGCCGTTGCAGTCATACAGCTCGATCGTCAGCGGCATCCGCCCGAGCGCGTGGGTCGCGCACGAGAGGCACGGATCGTACGCCCGGATGGCCACCTCAACATGGTTGAGGAGCCCCTCGGTGATTTCTTCTTTGCCGGACAGGTGGTCCTTCGCGACCTTCTGCACCGCCCGGTTCATCGGCTCATTGTTGTTCGTCGTCGAGACGATCAGGTTGGCCATCACCACCTGGTCGTCGTCGTTCACGCGATAGTGGTGGAACAGCGTCCCCCGCGGGGCCTCCACCAGGCCGATGCCTTCGCTGCGGCGCTGGCCTTTCACCACCAGGTCGGTGCCCTGCAGGTCGGGGTCGTGCAGCAGCTCCTTGATCTTCTCGATTGAGTGCAGCACTTCAATCATTCGCGCCCAGTGGTACGCCATGGTCAGATTGCAGATCTTGCCGGTGGCGGCCCTGAAGTCCTTCAGGGCGGCATCTGCCTCGGGCGTATCGATGAAGTCGGCCGTGTTGATGCGGGCCAGGGGGCCGACCCGGTACCAGCCATTCTCAGGGCCGATCGACTTGATGAACGGGAATTTCATGTAAGACCACGGCCGGACCTCCTCGGCGATGTAGTCGAGGTAGTTGCTGTAGTCGACTTGGTCGAAGATCTTGTTGCCCTGGGCGTC
>CAZPIO010000030.1:0-59254 GCA_964586235.1 uncultured Planctomycetales bacterium | reverse complement strand
GAACCCACAACCTGTGCTTTACGAAAGCACCGCTCTGCCATTGAGCCACGTCGGCATTGCGTATCTGCCCGCCCGACCGGGCAGGGTCCGCGCGGACCTCAAGCCGTGGCTCGTAGCTTAAGCGTCTGACGGTCCCGTTACAAGTCCCTGTGGAGACCGCGTGCCCGCCGAACAATCAAAAAAACCCCGCGATGCCCAACCTGAGCATCGCGGGGCCGTTGAAAGGGGAC
This sequence comes from uncultured Planctomycetales bacterium, assembly GCA_964586235.1. Lineage (GTDB taxonomy): Bacteria > Planctomycetota > Phycisphaerae > UBA1845 > PWPN01 > JAUCQB01. The sequence goes on along the minus strand of CAZPIO010000030.1, from coordinate 59,024 downwards.
ACGACAGCTTCCATAGTATTTGTAGAATTCGATTTCCGGAAAAGCAACCGGATTTCCCGGAATTCCTGACGAGGAATTGGCCGATTGGGCATCGCGGTGGGGCCTTTTTCCGGGCTGCGCTCGGTTAGCGGACGCCTTGGACAGGCCTCGCGGGCAAGTGTGTCAAAAAGGATCGAGCCAGCCAGTTTCAGGGCGTTCAGAGCGGAATGTGGGGTATCTGGGAGGCTTTCCGGAGGTCATGAGAGCTTGCCGCTTCGCACAATAGCCACGATCAGCCACAGGCCCATGAGGCCGGCCACCAAGTAGCCGATAACTCCGAACCCCCATGTCGGAATGCCAAAAAACGTGGTCGCACCGCCGGAGCCCAGGACCCAGGAGCTTCCGATGATGATGGCGGCGGTAATGACGGCAAAGCTGAGCCGGTTGCTGGCCCGATCGATCTCGTTGGCCAAGAAGTCCAGGTTCTGATGACGGATATTCACCTGCCATTTGCCGCGGGCCATACGGCGGGAGACGTCGCGGAGCTGGCCCGGGAAGCTCTTGAGGAATTTGAGCAGATGCCAGGCGGACATGGCCGCCGATTTGGCCAGCCGGGCGGGGGAGATGCGTTCCGCCAGGAGTCTGACCAGCCGTGGTTTGACCAGGGCCAGCAGGTCCATCTCCGGGTCGAGCTGGAGGCAGATACCGCCGATGCCGACCAGGGCCTTGCCGAAGAGGATGTACTCGCGGGGCAGAACGACCTCGTTGCGGCGGATCAGGCCGGTGACCTCGTGAAAGAGGGTCTGCATGTTATAGCGGTATAGAGGCAGGCCATAGTATTTCTCGATCAGATCCAGGAAATCGCGGCGAAGCTGATGCCGATCCGTCTGATCGCCGAGGGCGTTCATCTCCGCCAGGACCTCGACAACGAGTTCGGGCTCGCGATTGAAGGCCCCGGTGAGTGCCATGACCAGGTGGCCCAGGAGTTCGTCGTCGATCCGGCCGGTGAGGCCGAAGTCGATCAGCCTGATGGCCGCGGGCGGCTCGACGAGCAGATTGCCCGGGTGCGGATCGGCATGGAAAAGGCCGGTCTCGAAGAACTGCTTGACGAAGCCTCTGGCCAGCCGGTCGGCGAGCTGCTTGCGGTCGATGTTGGGGTCCGGGTGGGTGAGAAGGGCCTGCACGCTGACCCCGTGCATTTCCTCGAGGGTCAGAACGCTCGTGCCGGTCAGGTCCCAGAACACGGTCGGGATTCGGAAGTTGGGGTCCTGCCCCATGGATTCGACGAACCGCTGGATGGTGGCGGCCTCGTTGACGAAGTCCATTTCGCGGATCATCGTCTGCTCGAATTCGTCCACGATCATCCTGGGACGGTGAACGCCGAGGTCGGGCACGAAGCGCTCGGCCATGTCGGCGATCCACCGGAGGATGGTCATGTCGAGCCGGATCGTATCCTCGATGTCAGGCCGCTTGACCTTGACGACCACGCGGTCGCTCGGACGTTCGGCGGTCGCGATGGTGGTCGCGCGATAGACCTGGGCGATGGACCCGCTCGCGAAGGGACTTTCGCTGAAGCTGGTGAAGCACTCTTCGATCGGGGAGCCCAGGTCGGCCTCGATGATGCGGCGAGCGATCTCGGTGGGGAAGGGGGGCACGCGATCCTGGAGCCTGGCCAGTTCCGTGATGATGTCGGCCGGCATCACGTCGGGACGGGTCGAGAGAATCTGGCCGAGCTTGACGAAGGTCGGCCCGAGCTCCTCGCAGACGCGGACGAGGCGGCGCCCGATGCTGGCTTCTCCATCGCCCTCCAGCGACGGCATGACCGCCTGCTGCCAGCGCTTGGGCAGGGGGACGTATCGCTCGAGGTGGAGGCTGTCGACCAGGTGTCCAAACCCGTGCTGCGTCAACACGCGGGCAATGGTCTGGACCCGGCGTATCGTTCGAACGGATTTGGGTAAGCGGAACATGACCCTAGAGCATACGCGAGTCTGCGGCAGGGTCAATGGAGGGCATCGACTGCTCGATGAACTGACAGAATAGCAGTCTCTGGTAGCCGGAGAAGCTGGGGTCTCCTGGGTCGAAGATTATTCCTTCGCGTCGACTGTGGGCCGGGTTCGCCGAGGCGGGACGGCCCGGAACGGATTCCGGGCGAAGCGAGTTGATGTCCCCCACGGCTGAAGCCATGGGGCACCCACCGAATTCCCGGACAACCTCAGGCAAGCTGCCAGTGGCACCCGCCCGACGTGTCAGGGAGTCGTTTCCAGCAGGTTGGCGCGGAACTGCGTCTCGTACAGCCGCTTGTAGAGCGGGCACGACTGGAGCAGTTCCTCGTGGGTGCCAACGGCCAGGATGAAGCCGGCGTCCATGACGACGATGCGGTCGGCCTCGCTGATGGTGCTGTAGCGGTGGGCGATGACGAAGGCGGTGCGGTCGCGGAGGAACGCATCCATCGCCTGATGGATCTTCAGCTCCGACTCCGGGTCGATCTGGCTGGTGGCCTCGTCAAAGATGAGGATGGGGGCGTCCTTGAGGATCGCGCGGGCGATGGCGATGCGCTGCTGCTGACCGCCCGAGAGCGTGGCCCCTCGCTCACCGATAACCGTCGCGTAGCCCTGCGGGAGCTGGCGGATGAACTCGTCGGCATAGGCCTTGCGGGCGGCCTCCTCGATCTCGGCGTCGGTGGCATCGAGCCGGCCATAAGCGATGTTGGTGCGAATGGTGTCGGGGAAGAGGACGCTCTGCTGGGTGATCAGGCTGAACTGATCGCGAAGCGACCTTAGCGAGATCTGGGTGATGTCGTGTCCGTCGATGAGGATCCGGCCCTGCTGGATCGGGAAAAAGCGGGGCAGCAGGCTGACCAGCGTGGTCTTACCCGACCCGTTGGGGCCGACCAGGGCTATCGTCTCGCCTTGCTTCACGGTCAGCGAGACATCCTGCAATGCCGGCTGATTTGCCTCCGGATAGGTGAAGGTCACGTTCTGGATTTCGATACCGTCGCGAATCGGGGCGAGGCGGGGTTTGCCGTCGTCCTGATCGAACTCGGTGGGGCTGTCCAGGAGCTCAAACACGCGATCGGCGGCGGCGTTGGCCCGCTGGATCTTCGGGTAAACGGTGCTGAGCTTGCGGATCGGGTCGAACATCGCGCCCAGGCACACGACCATGGCGATGAAATCACCTATCTGCTCTTCGCCTTGGTACAGCACGGGCCTGGCGAAGTACATGACGGCCAGCATGACCCCGATGAAGCCCATCACTTCGAGCGTCGGCGAGGCGAAGGCCTCGATGCGGCCCATCCGCACCTGCTGGAGCAGGACCTGGTGGTCAACGGAGAACAACCGCCGTCGTTCATAGTTTTCCTGGCAGTATCCTTTGACCACCCGCATGCCCTCCAGGGTACTCTGGAGGGTGCCCATCATGGCCGAGTAGGCTATCAGCAGCTTGCGATTCGCCTTACGGATCTTACTGCCCAGCTTGCGGATGATGACCACAATCAAGGGGGCCGACAGGATCACGACCACGGTCAGGCGCCAATCGATCGCGAGGGCCACGCCCAGGGCCCCGAGGGCCTTGAACGGCTCGGTGACGATCTTCTCGAAGAAATTGGCCAGCCCGCGAAAGATCTCGTTGGTGTCCTGGACGAAGCGGCTCATGGTGTCGGCAGTATTCCGGCTGAAGTGGCTCAGGGGCATCTTGAGCACGCGGGCGTAGAGTTCCCGGCGCAGATCGATAATCGCCCGGCAGTTGGCCACCACGGTGAAGTACTCGGCGAAGTAGCGGGCGATATTGCCGATCAGGACGACAATGAGGAGCAGGCCGAGAACGATCAGCAGTGTCCGCCATCGCTCGCCGGGACTCAGGCCGCCGGGCACAATGGCCAGGGCGCGCTGGGCGAGGCGGTAGTAGTCAGCGACCGGGTCGATGGTGAGAGTGATCGTCTGCTCGGCGGCGTCGCTCTCGGTGCGGTAGGTGACACTCAAGTCGGTGCCCGGTCCGGCCAGTTCATGAAAAGCGGTGGCCGCAACGCCTCGAACACCGTTGACCTCCAGGATAAAAGCCCCGCGCGGCAGGCGAGGCGCGCCCTCGTCGGCCTGGGCCAGCGGGGAGGATGCTTTCATGGAATAGATGCGGGCCGTGCCTTCGTCGAGGCCGTCGATACGGCCGTCCTTGAGCGAGTTATAGAGAACGAACTGGCAGCGCAGTCGTTTTTCGGCGATGTGCTGGTCGAGCGAGCCGTGGAGGCCCTGCGGCCGTACGAGCACCGAGAGAACGGGCAGGACGGACCCGATGCTGGCCGAGTAGGTGATGGCCATGATGATGATGCAGCCAATGGAGGGAAGGAGGAAACGCTTATGCCGCCAGACGTAGCCCAACAGGCGTTTGAACGGGCCGAAGGTCGAGGGTGGCCTGGTCTGCTGGGCCATCCGTTCCAGCGTCGTTGTGGTAATACGCATGGGGGGGTATGATACCGGCACAGGTCGTGGTCGACCACTGCGGCAACCTCAGGCCGGCAGCCGTGCGGGAAACGATTCGCGGTTCGGCATCCCGCGCCCGGCGCCGACGAGGAGCAATCGGATGACCAGGCGAGCGATACCACCGGTCATGGTTGGCGCAATCATTGATAAGATCAGCCACGGCGTGATCGAGACGCTGATCGCCAAAATCCCTTCACCACCGTACCAGGACAAGTGGACCTTTCCGAACGGGCCGGCTCTGCCGGGCGAGTCGCCCGAGGCAGCGCTGCGGCGCATGATTGACAGCATGCTGGGGGTGAAGATCCGGGTCATCTGCGGGCAGCCGCCGGTCGATCTGCCGTGGGACGACGTGCTGTGCCGCTGGCGGTTCTACTTCTGCGAGGCGGCGGCGCCCGAGCTCGAGAACCGGTACTATTCGGAGATTCGCTGGGTTCGCCGGCCGGACTTTCAGGAATACGATTTCGACCCGGTGAGCGAGCAGGTGGCGAACTGGCTGCTGGACGAAGGGCCCTCGGCGTGACGGGCCGGGCCGATCGGCGGTGACCCTCCTTTTAGAATACACAGAAAGCATAGAGCATGAAGACGAGACTGGGGATGATCGGGATGGGGGGTATCGGCCGGTTTCACGCCGATTACCTGGTGACTCACGCGGAGGTTGAGCTGACGGCGGTCTGCGACATCGACCCGGCCCGCCTGGACGACGCGGCCCGGAAGTACGGCGCCCGGTCGTTCAAGGACTATCGCGACATGCTCGGCAAGACGAGTCTGGATGCGATGTATATCTGCGTGCCGCCTTACGTTGACGGGCCGATGGAGATCGACTGCCTGGCGGCCGGGCTGCCCATTTTCGTGGAGAAGCCGGTGGCGCTGGACATGGCCACGGCCCGCAAGGTGGAACAGAAGGTCACCGAGACCGGGCACATTTCCGCGGTCGGTTACCACTGGCGATATATGGCGGCCACGCAGTTGGCGAACGAGATGCTGGGCGATGAGCCGATCGGCTTTCTGCACGGGCAGTGGATCGGGAGCATGCCGACGGTTTTCTGGTGGCGCCGGATGGCCATGAGCGGCGGGCAGTTCACCGAGCAGTGCACGCATATCGTGGATCTGGCGAGATACTTCGGCGGGGAGGTGACGCACGTCTCGGCCGGCGGGACGAAGGGGCTGATGTCGCGGCGGGTGGCGGATCACGATATCTGGGACTCGCAGGCGGCGGTGCTGCATTTTGCGACCGGGCTGGTCGCGGCGATTCAGACGTCTCATCTGGGTGCATGGGCCACGAGCGTCGGGCTCAAGGTGTACACGCCGGATTCGTGCTTCGAGATCAACGAGATGCCGTGGAACTGCAAGCTGACCGTCCAAAGGAAGGGGGAGGTGACCCAGTTCATCGGCCCGGATCGCGGCTGGCGAGAGCCCCGGTACGTGGAGGATGACGCCTTCGTTCATGCGGTGCGAACCGGCGACCGCTCGCGGATCCGGTGCGACTACAGCGAGGGGGTCAAGACGCTGGCGGTGAACCTGGCGATTACCCGGGCGTGCGAGACGGGGGAGACGGTGGCGGTTGGCGGGGAAGGATGAAGGCTGAAGGATGAAGGATGAGGGTTGAAGGATGAGTCAAGACGGAGCTGGCTGACGGTTGGTCGGCGGCGGGCGTTCAAGGTCTCAGCTATCAGCCTTCGGCTTCTGGCGTCTGACCCCTGGGCGAGGCGATGGGTGTATGCCCGGGGCATACACACTTAAGTCATTTATTTACAAGATGGTATATCATACTTTGGGTTCGTTCGGCGCGGCGGGCTGGCTGGACCGCCATGACGCCGAGACGCCAAGAAGGCTACGCCAAGGGCTCCCTCCTTCGCTGAAGCTGCAGCGGGACAAGCCGCCGTGGCGAGTCGAACTCCGAATGTCGAAGATTCGCCATCTTGATGGGTTCGTTTCGCAGGACGACGGTGCGGCAGTTCGAGCAGACTGCCCGTCTGACAGTCCGACAGCCTGATTCACATGTCAAAGAGCGCGGGGCCGCGGGGGATCGGTGGCCTTGGGAGCAGGGTGCGGTTGGCCAGCCGATCTGCGCGGAGTGTCTCCGCTGGTCCCGATGGGGGGATAACACGGCGGGGCGCTCGGGGAACGAGCCAGGAGACAGAACACAGGAGACAGGAGACTGAAGAAATGACGAATGACGAAGCACGAATGACGAAAGAAGTCCGAAGTCCGAATGACGAAGGGATGCGGAGCCCCGGATGATGACCTGGGCGGGGTTGTTCGTGCGGGGCGGTGCGGCGACAATGCCCTGTCGTGGCGGACGAATGAGGACGGACGGCGTCCGCATTTCTCGTGAGATCAGTCAGGCACCGAAAACGGAAAGGGAGGCATCATGGCCAGATTTCAAGCTTTCTGCGGGCTCGATTGTGGAGAATGCGAGGCCTATATCGCCAGTCAGAAGGACGACCCGGCCGGGCTCGAAGAGGCGGCTTCGGAATGGACCGCGAAGTACGGGGGAAAGAAGATCAGCGCGGAGATGTGCGTCTGCGACGGGTGCTCGGCGGACAAACGGTTGAGCACGGCCCATGCGGCCACGTGCAGCCTGCGGCTGTGCGCCTCGTCGCGACGGGTGCAGACGTGTGCCCATTGCCCGGAGTATGCCTGCGAGACGCTCGAAGGGTTCTTCGCGTTCGCGCCGGTGCTGAAGGACAGGTTGGAGGCGATCAGGAAAGAGATCGGGGGATAGGGGGCAAGACACGGAGACGCCCGCCACGGCGGGTAAACTCCGACACGGAGACGGGGAGAGGGGCGAATGACGAATGCCGAAATCCGAATGACGAATGAATGACGAAGCCTGAATGTCGAAGCTCGGCAACGGTCGGGTGGCCTGAAGGAAATAAACAGGAGTGAACGGAGCGAACGGAGGAGCGGGACGAGACCGCAGAAGACCGAGAGGTGTGCCCGCAGATGACGCGGATTGACGCGGATGGGAAGGAGGCTCTCAGCCGTCAGCAATCAGCAGTCAGCCAGAAGTGGAGAGGGGGGTGGTGAGCTGGCCGCGAAGAAGCTCAAGAAGCACAAAAAAGGGGATGGCCAGGGGGGCGGCTGGTCGTCGTTGTCAGTGATCGGTTGTCAGTTTTCCATTCGGCGCAGACTCCTGGCAGTTTTCGACGCTGAGGCTCAGGCCTGAGGGAGAGCAGTCGGACCATTCCTCCGCTCCTGCCGGAGCGGGGGGTTGTTTTGTTGGTGGGAACCAGGGGCGGGTGCGGCCGCCCCTGGCTACGGGCCGTTGCCCCGTTCGGGGCAGAAGAAAAGCCCGCCGTGGGCGGTGATACTGCAGGTGGTGTCGGCGATCTTGTCGGCAGTTGTTTCAGCACCCAGAATGGCCGACGAGGGCGCTCGCCGCGGCAAAGCCTGCCGGCGTAGCCGGGTCGGCCCTACCTGGTGGTGGCGTATGAGGTGATGGCGCACACGGCCACCGTGGCCGCGTTCAGGATGAACACGCACCAGAACAGCATCGAGCGACGGGGGCGGGATTTGTCGGCGATGCGCTGCAGGCCGCCGAAGAAAAGGACAAAGCTGGCGACGGTCGAGGCGCAGACGGCGGCAGGCGCCAGCCTGGCGCCCGCGGAACGGGCGGCGTTGCCGTACCATGTCCACAGAGCAGTCCATGCCAGGCACAAGCCTACCGTGGCGGAGTAGACGGAGTCGGATTTGATCCAGAACGGCTGGACCGGTTCGTCATCATCGGCCGGCGTCGCAGCGTCTCGCAGGGCGGCGCGAGGGAAGGGATACCCGCACTCCGGGCAGGCCTTCGGCGGGACGCCGCGGACCTGGTACTCGCACTTTGTGCAGACTGTCACGGGCAGGCGCCGCACGCGGAAATAGCGGCGAGTGATGAGCGCCAGGGCAATCGCGTACAGACCGACCGCAATCAGCCCAAGCCATGCGTATGCCGCGGCAGGTCCCCCGCCGTGGCTCGCGGACTCGAAACACAACACCGCCAGAAGACCGACAACAGGCGTTACGATGAACCACAATGCGAGCATCCCCAGGGTGCTGCCCCGCACCGGAACGATCGCGCGGCTCGACTGCTGTGCCGCGGCCGACGCTGGCTCCGCGGAGTCGTCACGAACCGGCAGCGGGGTGCTGCATTTCAGACACCAGCCGGCGTGTGGGGAGTTGGGTTGGCCACATTTCTGGCAGAGCAGCTCTGGCTCAGTCTTGTTCTGGGGCTGCAGGTTCTCTTCCGAGTCGGACATAGCTGCTTCAGGATACCAGCATCAGACTCGGGGGGCGAGGCAGATCGATCCCTTTGTTCTGCCGTCGTTGTTGAGCTGACCGGAGTAACCGCGAAATAGGCTAAATATGCGAAAGGGACGAACGGGGTGGAGAGATTCCTCCGCTCCTGCCGGAGCGGGGGGCTGTTTTGTTGATGGGAACCAGGGGCGGCGGCGGCCGCCCCTGGCTACAGGCCGTTGCCCCGTTCGGGGCAGAAGATTGCGATGGGGCAAGGGGTCTGCTGAGCGTTCAGCGGTTCACTCTCAGCCTGGCGGTCCGCCTGGGCGAATCCTAGCGCTCCGGGCGACATCATCGAGACACCAACCACTCGCTGCGGCCCCTCGACAAGCTCGGGACTGAGCGGATGGGCGGGCCACCCGGCATCCGACCAGGATTGCAGATTATAGATTGGAGATTTGAGAACCGGCACCGGGTCTGCGTGATGGCCGACGGGGACGCTCGCCGCGGCAAAGCTCGCTGGCGTAGCCGGGTTGGCTCTACGAAGGCGAAAGGATTCGCCAACAGAGGATGTCGAGAAAGGATTCTCGACGGAGCAGGAGAGGATTCGCGACGGAGCGAGCGACCCCCCTTTATCCCCCCTTGGTAAGGGGGGACGTGACTACCGATGGTCCGCCGGAGCGGACCTTACTGAGCTACCGATGGTCCGCCAGGGCGGACCCTACTGAGCTGCTGCGGGGGCCGACGGGGGCGTCGGCCCTACTTGGCGGACGGGGGCGTCGGCCCTACGAGAGACCGCATTCGCTCCAGGGCTTGTTCGCGGGTGGTGAGGCGGTTGTCTAGCTGCTCGTCGTAGAGGCGGTCGAGGATTTCTTTGAAGCGCGGGCCCGGGGTCAGGCCCAGGTTGATCAGGTCGTCGCCGGTGATCAGCGGTGGGGGGGCTACTTCGTCCGGCGGGATTGAGGCCTGGCGCTGGCGGGCGGCCTCGTTGTCATCGAGGGGCAGGCCGTGGGCCAGGCAGACGGCCTTGTGCAGGTCGAGCAGCTCGTTGAAGCCGGGGTGGGCGATGAGCTTCTTCATGGCCGGCAGGCAGAGGGCTCCGGCGTGGTGGATCTCGTCTATGTGCTCGACCAGCCAGGCGACGCGGTCGGTCTGCTGGTTGCTGCAACGCAGGTCGCGGGCGATACGCGCGGCCTCGGCCGGGGGGGACTCGTGCAGCAGGGCGGCCATGCTGAGGTTGAAGCCGGCCTGCTCGGGCAGTTGTTCGAGGGCGCGGACGGCGCTGTCGAGCCGCTCGGCGGGCCAGTGTGCGTCGGGCCAGAGGTGCTCGATCAGGCCGAGTTGGCCGATCTGGCGGATGGCGTCGGATCGGCTTGGGCGATCGCACATCTTTTCGAGCTCTTCGCGGATGCGTTCGGGGCTGATGCGGGTGATGCGGTCGGCGTGCTCACGGATGGCGGCGGCGGTCAGCGGCTCGATGGGGAAGCCGAACCTGGCGGAGAAGCGGACTGCTCGCAGCATGCGGAGGTGGTCCTCGGCGAATCGCCTGGCCGGGTCGCCGATGGCCCGGATGACGCCGGCCTGGAGGTCTTTCTGGCCTTCGACGTGGTCGATCACCCGCTTTTTGACGGGGTCGTAGAACAGGCCGTTGATGGTGAAGTCGCGGCGCTGGGCATCCTCGGCGGCGGTGGTGAACCGCACCTGCTCGGGGTGCCGGCCGTCGCGGTAGTCGGCGTCGCTGCGAAAGGTGGCCGTTTCGATCCAATGGGGGCCCTGGCGGACCATGACCACGCCGAACTGGGCGCCGACCTTGCGCGTGTGGGTGAACAGCTCGATGATGCGGTCCGGCGGGGCGTTTGTGGCCACGTCGATGTCGGCGGGTTCGTGGCCCAGGAGCATGTCGCGGACGCAGCCGCCGGCCCAGAAGGCCTCGTGCCCGTTCCGGCGGAGACGCTCGACCACAGCCAAGGCGGCATCCTGGATGGACATAGGACGCTTCATCGGGCCTCCTGGTTATCGACCGGAGGGGCCTGGCAGGGTGAGACTGCGCGTTGCCTGCCCGTGCCCATGAAGCGGAAGGTCATGGAGCCGACGTCGCGCCGCTCGATCTCGACCAAGGGAGCGAGGTCGGGGCCGCCGAGCGGGGCTTCGGCGTGACGGACGACGATGACGGCGTTGTCGGCGATCAGGGGGTCGGGGGCGAGTTTGTGAATGAGCGGGCGCAGGGACGGGTCGGCTGAGGGGCCTTCGAGCAGTCGGTAGGGCGGATCAAGGAAGACCAGCGAGTAGGCCGGCGGCGAGCCCGGCGGCTGGGTGAAGGTACACCTGGCGGCATCGGCGGTGAGGACGCGGCACTGGTCGTCGGGGATGCCGAGCAGTTCGAGGTTGCGGCGGATGAGGGCGGCGGTGGGGCGGTGCTGCTCGACAAAGAGGGCGAATCGCGCTCCTCGCGAGAGGGCTTCGATGCCGAGCGAGCCGCTTCCGGCAAAGAGATCGAGAACGGCCAGGGGGGGCAGACGGCCGGGACGGTCAAGGCGGTTTCCGAGGATATCGAAGAGGACCGTCTTGGCGCGGTCGGTGATCGGGCGGGTCCGGTCGCCTTCCGGAGCGGCGATCTGACGGCCGCGCCATTTGCCCGCGATGATTCGCATGGAGGTCAGAGTATAGCCCAACGTTGCGTATCGCAACGTTGGGGAATTGAGAATGGAGAATGCAGAATTGCGAACCGCGGGGCGGGTAAAGGACATGGCGGCGCCCCGGCGAGCCGGGTCTTGGCCATGCCACCCGAAGCATGGGGATGATGATGCCACCCCGCACTGCTCGCAGAGCAGTAACACACCACCAGCATTGCTCGTGGAGCAGTGGCATACCCCCCGCACTGCTCGCAGAGCAGTGGCACACGGATGCAGCCTCCGCGGAACTGGAGATCCGGACATTGCCGAGGGGCGAGCGGGGCCTTACAATCATCGATCTGGCTCATGGATCTCGAACAGAACCCGAAGCGCCAACGACGGGCCCTGATCCTGCCGCCAGTAGAATACCGACCCCGCGCTTGCGCTTGGGGTTCTGTAAGATGAGCCGAATGGAGACAATGGCCTTATGAGACTGCCGATCAAGCCCGATTCCGACAACCTTTGCGGCAAGTGCGCGGGGTTGTGCTGCCGATATTTTGCCCTGGCGATCGAGAAGCCGGAGACGAAGCGGGATTTTGAGGACATCCGGTGGTATCTGCTGCACCGCGACACGACCATTTTTGTCGAGGACGGCGAGTGGTACCTCCAGATGAACGCCCAGTGCAAAGCCCTGTTGCCCGACAACCGATGCGCGATCTACGAGCAGCGGCCGACAATCTGCCGGTCATACAAGACGGCCAAGTGCGACTGGCACGGCGACGAGTACGAGTACGAGCACGTTTTTGCCGAGCCCGAGCAGATTGCCGCGTATGCCAGGGAGTATTTCGCGGAGAAACGCAAGCGCCGGGCCGCCGCGAGGAAACGGCGGGAAGCCGCGGCCGCGGGCAAGCGCCGGCTGCGCGTTCGGAAGAACGGATCCGCGCGTCGACCGGGTATCGCGCTGCCGCTGCTCAGATCGGCGTGACGGGTTCGGTTCGCAGGTGGGTGATCAGCCAGAAGTGAGCACATGAGGTTCCAGGCACCGAAAGGCACGAGAGACTTCTACCCCGAGGACATGGCGGCCCTCAACTGGATCATGGACGCGTGGCGGAGGGTGTCGCTGCGCAACGGGTTCGAGGAGTACGAGGGGCCGATTTTCGAGCTGCTCGACCTGTACAAGGCCAAGAGCGGCGAGGGCATTGTCTCTGAGCTGTTCCATTTCGAGGATCGCGGCGGGCGCGAGCTGGCGATCCGCCCGGAGATGACGCCGACGATGGCCCGGATGATCGCCGCGAGGGCCAATTCGCTGCCCCGGCCGATCAAGTGGTTCAGCATGCCGCGGCTTTGCCGGGCGGAGCGGCCCCAGCGCGGGCGGCTGCGCGAATTCTTCCAGTGGAACATCGACGTGGTGGGCATCGACGACGTGGTGAGCGATGCGGAGTGCATCTTCGTGGCGGTCGATTTCTTTCGCGAGGTGGGGCTGACGCCGGCGGACGTGGTGATGAAGATCAACTCGCGTTCGCTGCTGGCGTCGCTGCTGATCGCCGGTGGCTTCGAGCGGCCACGGCATGACGAGGTCTACGCCGTCCTCGACAAGCGGGACAAGGTGCCCGAAGAGGCCTTCATCGAGATGGTAGACAAGGTCGTCCGAAGCCCGTACGAGAAGCAAACGCTGCTGGATATCGGCCGGGCCGCGGGCGATGCGGGACTGGCCAGCCTGGCGGAGATGGCACTGGAGAACGAGCCGGCCGAGGCGGAGCTGGAGCGAGTCAGGCAACTGCTCGCGCTGCTGGCGAAGATGGGCGTCGGGGAGTACTGCCAGTTCGACATGGGGGTGGTCCGCGGGCTGGCTTACTACACGGGCGTGGTGTTCGAGGGGTTCGGCAAGGGCTCCTTTCAGCGGGCGATCTGCGGCGGCGGCCGGTATGGCCTCCTTTTGGAGGCGGTCGGCGGGCCTCCGATGTCCGGGATCGGTTTCGGCACCAGCGACGTGGTGATCATGGAGCTTCTCGGCGAGCTGAACCGCGTACCGGCCGAGGCGAAGACGGCCCGCAAGGTGGATCTGTTCGTGATCGACGCCGATGCGAGCCTGTTCGGAGACGTGCTGGAGCTGGCGGCGCGGTTGCGGCGAGGGGGCTTTGTGGCCGAGTTCAGCTATCGGCGCCAGGCCCTCGGCAAGCAGTTCAAACAGGCGGCGGCGTGCAACGCGAGCAGGGTGGTCATCATCGGGAGTGAATACACCGAGCGGCGGGCGTTGAGCGTCAAGAACCTGACCACCGGGACGCAGGTGGAGGTGCCGGTGGAGCGTTTCCTGGCCGATCCGCTCGGCTGGCCTCCGGGCAGCGGTGCACAGGAACGTGCATGAAGACCTTGGCCTGTTCACGCGGGGCGCTTTTTACACAGCTTCTGACATGTGACACGACGGCCATGACGCGGGGCAGCGATCATTACGAGGCGGCGTTCGAGGATTACCTGCGAGGCAGGAGTATTCCGTACGTCTCGGTGGATGAGACGCGCCGGGCGGTGTTTGCCGGGGCGAAGATCAAGTCGTTCGACTACCTGGTCTATCCGCCGAACGGCCGTTCGTGGCTGGTAGATGTCAAGGGGCGGCATTTCCCGTATGTCGACGAGCAGGGGGGCGGCAAGCGGTACTGGGAAAGCTGGATCACGCGGGAAGACCTGGCCGGGCTGGCCGACTGGGAGTCGGTCTTCGGGGAGGAGTACGAGGCCCGGCTGGTGTTCGCGTACCTGCTCCAGGGGCCGCCCGATCGCTGGCCGCCGTTGCCCCCGCACGTTTTTGACGGTGAGTCGTATGCGTTCTACACGGTCACGGTGGGCGACTACCGGCGGGAGTGCCGCGAGCGTTCTGAGAGCTGGCAGACCGTGTCCGTGCCGAACAGTGCGTTTCGGCGGATACTTCGGCCGCTGGAGAGTCTGCTGACCGGTCCGTTGAGGCCCGCGTCAGCGAGTGGACCGGCGGTCATGTGAGCGGTTCGCCGTCCGGCCCGTCGCTTGCCAACCTTTTGCATCAAGCGTCTGGCTCGGCCGGCTAAAGCCGGCCGGGAACAGAAGATAAGAGAGAGATGAAGCGGCCGCTCCAAACCAGCCGTATAACGGCTGGCCTATCAGCCCGCCTTCGGCGGGAAAGCCCCGTGGAACGGGGCTGAACGTGACCGGTTCTTCTCGCATCTGAAGCCTCCTTGATGCAAAAGCTTGTTGCGCTCCGGGTTCTGGACGTGGCCCGTCGCTGGCGCTCGGGGGTCTGAACGTGGCTCGTCGCTGGCGCTCGGGGGTCTGAACGTGGCCCGTCGCTTGCGCTCCGGGGGTCTGAACGCGGCCCGTCGCTTGCGCTCCGGGTTCTGAAGAACGGGCCCCTGGGGGCCTCCTGAGCAGCTCCCTGACAGCTACGCCCGCCGACCTTCCCCCCTGGATGGGGGTCGTCTATAATGGTCGTGTAGTGGCGAGGCATACATCGCCACAAAGGGACAGGAAGATATGATTCGCAGAATCCTACATCTGGTGATGGCCTTGCTCCTGACAGCCGGGCCGGCCCTCGCCCAGAAGCCCTACCAGGCGCCGACATACCCCACCAAGGAGCGGTCGGTTCTCATTGAATGGGGCATCGGGGCGGCTTTTCTGGTTTGCTGCCTGGTCGTTGCCTTCAAACCCAGCAAACGTTCAAACCTCAAGTGAGGGATCCCGCCCGGACAACCGGGAGGCCAACAGCGTTCGGCAATGGAGGATCGTGCCATGAGCAGACAGGGGTTCATCATCCTGCTGGTGGGAGTCAACTTGCTGCTGCTGGGCGGCCTGATTCTGTCCAGCTACTCGCCCCCGGAGGCCCAGGCCCAGCCGGTGAGTATCCGCGGGGAGTTCATCCTGGTTTCGGCACAGGCCACGGAAGACAATGACGCCATCTACCTGCTCGATCTGGCCAGGCGGCAGATGCACGTTTTCCGCGCGATGGTTCCCACGGTGGCCGAGCAAACGGTAATGGTCCGCTGGTACAGTTCCCGCGACCTGGTTCGGGATTTCCGCTGAAAGGGGGCTTGCAGATGAACACCAAGGATTTTACCATCGGCGTGCTCACGGTGACGGCGGTGATTCTCCTGACGGGCCTGATTATCATCCACGCCGTGGCCCCCCGGGAGGCGAAGGCTTTCGGTCAGAATGCCGGCGCCGGCGACTATCTGGTCACGACCACCCAGTACACCAAGTGGATTGAACTGCTGGTTGTCTTTGACACCGCGCAACTGAAGATGAACGCTTACGTCTTCAACACGCAGACCGGCCAGGTCGAACTCCTCCAGCCGCCGATTCCGATCGTACGGCAGATTCAGGAGGGGGGGACAAGGTCGCCGACCCGCAGATGATTGACCTGGAGCAGAGCCAATCTGGCAGGCGGTGGCGGCCGGCCACTGCCGGAAGGAATACCCGTTGATGCCGGACATGATCGCGGCGATGGTACGCCAGGTGATTGGTGGCGCGCCCCTGACGCGCGAGCAGGCGGAATCGCTCGTTACGCTCGGCCCGGCGTGTTTGGACGAGTTGTTCGCCGGCGCCACCCGGATCCGCGAGCACTTCCTCGGGCCGAAGGTTCGCTGTTGCAGCATCGTGGCCTCGAAGGTGGGTTTGTGCCAGGAGGACTGCGCGTTCTGCAGTCAATCGGCGCACTACCGGACGCACGTCGTGGCCGCGGGTACGCTGCCTCATGAGAAGGTGCTCGATGCGACCAGGCAGGCGGGGGAGAACGGGGCCCAGTCGTTCGGGATCGTCAACAGCGGTCTTGGGCCGGACGACGCCGAGATCGACGAATGGGCGGAGGTGATCCGGCAAATGCGCCGGGAAGGGCGGCTTCGGGCCTGTGCCTCGCTGGGTGTCGTGACCCGCGAGCAGGCCGTGCGGCTGGCCAGGGCGGGCGTGCAGCGATACAACCACAACCTCCAGACGTCGCGGCGGTATTTTCCGCGAATCGTGAGCACTCACAGCTACGATGATCGGCTGCGGACGCTGCGCCATCTGCGGGCCGCGGGTATTGAGTTGTGCTGCGGCGCGCTGTTCGGCATGGGCGAGACGTGGGCGGATCGGCTCAACCTGGCATTTGAGCTTCGCGAGCTCGAGCCCGAGGTGGTGCCGATCAATTTCCTGATTCCGATCGCCGGGACGCCACTGGAGACGAGCAGGGCACCCGAGCCGCTCGAGTGCCTGAAGATTGTTGCGATCTATCGTTTTCTGCTACCGCGGCAGCACATCAACATGGCCGGGGGGCGGGAAGCGAACCTGCGCGACTTGCAGAGCTGGATGTTCCGGGCGGGGGCCGACAGTTTCATGCTCGGCAATTATCTGACCACGTGCGGCAGGGGGGTCGAAGCCGATCTACAGATGCTGCGCGACCTTGGGCTGGAACTGCAACCGTATCAGCCGGTAGGAGACGAATCGGTCGAGCCACCAGACCACGCCGGCGTCGGCCTTAATCATGTCCTCTGACGTTTTCGTGACCGGGATCGGGATTGTCTCGCCCCTGGGGATCGGTGCGGAGGCGACGTGGTCGACGTTGCTGGCCGGCGGCATGGCGGTGCGCCGTCTGGCAGGGGGGTTAAAACCTCAAAAGCCACCAATATATGGCGCCTCAATTGAGGATTTCCGGCCGCCGGCGGGGACAGAGGCTCTCAGCCGTACATGTCAGATGGCCGTGGCGGCGGCCGGGGAAGCCCTGAGCATGGCGGGGCTGCTGAACGGCTCGGACAGGAAGCAGACCCGCGTTTCCATTGGGACGAGCAAGCCGCTTTTGGACGTGCTGCGGCCGGGGCGGCGCGGTGATGATCGGGGTGTTTTCGCCGGGATTGAACCCCCCTGCACGTTGTTTGATCTGCTTCCCGATGCGCCCGCGCGGGCGGTCTGCGGGCATTTCAAGCTCGGTGATTTCCATGCCAGCGTGTCGGCCTGTGCGAGCGGTACACACGCGATCATTCATGGCGCGGAGATGATCCGGCAGGGTGATGCCGAGATCGTTCTGGCGGGCAGCGCGGATTCCTCGTTATCGCCCCTGTGGCTGGCCGCGTATCAGCAGATGGGCGTGCTGGCCTCGGATCATCCGCAGCGGGGTCCGGCCTGGGCCTGCCGGCCGTTTGACCGCACCCGGGCGGGATTTGTGGTCGGCGAAGGTGCGGCGATGCTGGTGCTTGAATCCGGCCGGTCGGCGACCCGGCGGGGCGTTCGACCCCTCGGACGCATCGCCGGATGGGCGACCGGCAGCGATCCAGCCGGTTTGACGCAATTGACCCAGGGGGAGTCGCCTTTGACGGCGGTGGTCCAGGCGGCTCTGGCCGACGCGGGCATCGGTCCCTCGGCCGTCAGTTGCATCTATGCCCACGGGACAGGCACGCATCAGAACGACCGCACCGAGATGCAGACCTTCGCACGGGTCTTTGAACGGCACTTGACCTCCCTGCCAGTGGTCTCGTTCAAAGGCGCGATCGGCCATCTCATGGGCGCGGCCGGCGCCATCGAGACTTCGCTGGCCGTCCTGGCCCTCCGAGACGCAAAAAGTCCCGGCACGGCGACGCTCATCGAACCCGACCCGGAATTCGGCGACGCATGCCTGCCGCGTTCGTCGTTTTCCCTGGGGGCGGGGGCCATTCTCAAGACGTCGCTGGGGTTTGGCGGCCACTTGGCTGCCATCGTCGTGGGGTAGGAGCGGTCTCTGACCGCGACTTGGCGAGCCGGCGGGCCTAATCCCGCCGGTCTTCAGCCAATCCCGGAAATGCTCAAAAACCTCAGATTCCGTGCCGTTTTTCGCCATTCCGCCCCCCCACCGGCCAACGCAACATAACCTGTCTTATCGGACGTTATGGCGGGGCGGGGAAAGCGCTGTCAGGGACACCCCTCGTCTTTGGCGCTGTAGATACATGGGATCTCGCGAACGTAGTCCTCATAGCCACCGCGTATCAAAAACGCGTTAACCACGATCACGCCCTCGAGTCCTATGAGCGGATCGAGATCTTTCCACAATTGCTCCGTGATGCCCGGAACGATGGGGCCATCGGTGTCAACGTCTTCCCGGAACTCCAGACCGAGTTGAAGGCTGCCCTCCGGCTGCCTCGGGGAGGTGACCCAGGCTAAGTAGGCCTTTTTGATGAGCGGCTCCGTCTGAAGACGCCGCCTGATTCGCTTCAGCTTGCACACAGACGGCCGGCGATCGGGCGGAGGAGTCACAAGTTCCAGGTTTCCGGTCTTCAAGGTCATCCCTCTGTCTGGCGGCACGAACGGCTCTGTCCGGCATCTGACGCAGGATTGAAACGGCACGCACTAGACGACAAGACGGGGACCGCCGATCAGATTGGTGTATTGTGACTGATTTCAGACGCTGGAGCAAGGAAGTCGGTGGGTGGGAGCATTCTGGCTCAGGTCACAAGGAACGACCACCGTTGGCAGGCAATCGCGAGCCCAGGTTCAAGAACAACCTGGGCCACCCGTCCGAACGGGATGCCGCACGAAGGAAGACCACCGGGATAAACCCGGTGGCTCGCCTCGGGCTTGAGTTCACGCGTCAGGCGTTCGGGTCCAGGCACGGGCGGAGGTTTTTGTCGTTGAAGAAAGCCTCGATGCCGCCGGGTTTTCTGAGGTCGGCGAAGGTATAGATCTTGCCGGCCAGGGGCTGGGGCTGGAGGCTGCCTCGGGCGAAGAGCCCGAGGACGATTTCCATCATCTTCGTGTTGCAGCCGCTGGTGCCGACGATGCCGGCGTTGCCGTAGTGCCAGACGCCGGATTCGATGGTGCACGGGCCGCGGGTGCCGGCAAAGGCCAGAATGCGGCCGCCCGTCGGGACGATCAGGCTGTGGGCATGAGCAACGGTCTGGGCGTCGCCGGCGGCAATGATGACGTCGTCGAAACCCTGGAACGGCCGCCCGAATCGCCGCGCAAAGGATGGTGCATACTGCTCAGCAAGCACGGCGGACAGTCGGGCTTCATCCTGACAAATGACCGTGGCGACAGGGTGATCGGACAGGATTGTCTTGACCAAGTGCGCCTTAGCCTCGCTGCGGACAACGAAAACAACCTCCCGGCCCCGGCCCATCTTGAGAATGGGATCGTTGAGCAGGGCTAGCTGGCCAGCCATCAGGGCCATGGAGCCGCTGCCGATAACGCAGGTAAGACCCCCCTGCCGAACGCCTTTGACGGGGATCGAGCCGCCGGCGTCCTGGCCGACTTCGTGTGTGCTCTTCTGGAAACAGTCGAGCAGGCAGGCGGTGGGTTCGGCGAGGGCGGCGGCCTCGGGCGAGACGCCGGCCGGCACGCGGATGATCGAGCCGCTGCAGATCATCTCGGGGGTCAGGCGGACCTTGCTGGCGTACGCGCCGCCCTGGTTCATCGCCAGATCGGTGATGTTACCGCCGAGCAGTTGCACGCCGCGAGCATTAGGCATGTCGGCGGGCGGCGGGTCGTAATAGGCGATGCGGCTCTGCAGAACGCACCTCTGACCGGGCTGGAAGTCGAGGTACTCGGGTGTCAGCTCGACGCCGTCGAGGTAGCCGATGCCTTTGCGAAGGTCCTTGACCCGTGAGCCGACCCGCTCGATGGTGACGACGGTTTCGTGACCGAGGACCCGGCCCCAGTGGAGGCGCATGAGCCTGGGCAGGTCCCGCCGCTGATCGTCGGGCAGGGCGGCGATGCGCTCGGCCAGGCTGCGGTACAGCGGGTCGTCGATGTCCCGGCGGGGTACCCCCCCTATCGCCAGATCGGCGTAAGATGAGAACGGCACCTTGCCAGGCGCTTCTTCGCACTGAAAGATCGCTTTCAACTCGTCGAGCAGCGACTCCTCGCACTGGTCCGGGCGTCCGTTTCGGAAGATCTTCACGTCCGTGCCGCAGCGATGCACGCGGTCGACGCGGGCGATGATGTCCTGGTCGGTGCAGACGATCGGGCGGCCGTCGATGACCTCCATGTGCTCCTTGCCGAAGTAGGCAAGAGCGGTCATGGTCGAGGACCATTCGATGGGGCGTCCGTCTCGAGACCCCCCTACTTCGGTTTGCGGCCAGTTCGGAACGAATGCCACGGCTGGAGCCCCCCTATCCGCGCAGTCTCGCGTAGCCCAGCGTATTGAGCATTTCCACGCAGACATCGGCCACATGCCGCCGGCGGATATCATGAAAGTACGTTGCGCTGTTGATCCACAGGTTCTTGTCTTCTTCGACGAGATCGGCGTGCCTGCGGAGCAGCGCGGCGATCTTGTTGCCGGCCCCGACCGCCATGGCGGTGTAGAAGTTGACCTTGACGATGCCGTCGGCGGCGGTCGTGCCCACCTTGCCGCCGAGGCAACTCGAGCCGTGCAGGGCCATGATCGCGCCGACCCGATCGCGGATTGCGTGGGCCAGGTCGCGTTCGTATCGACGTTCGGCCGTGCCCACGCCCACGCTGCGGTGCTCGGTGCCTAGGTTGGGGACGATGAGATCGACGCCCGTTTTCTCGACGAACTCGGCCACCTTGTCGGGCTTGGAGAGCTGGTCGTCGCGGGAGAGCTTGAGACGCTGAATGTCCTTGGGATCGTAAATCTTGTCGGACGCCCCCTCGACGACAACGCGGTCGCCGAATTTCTTCACGTATTCGGCTACCCGCCTGATGTTCTCGTCGTAGTCATACTTGCTGGCGTCGTACATGATGATGGCCATGCGTTCGACGGTCTCCGGATCGTGGAGCATGGCCATGTCGTCCTTGTCGGGCACCCAGCCGTGGTCGATGAAAGGCAGCACGCGGACGGCCGGGAAGGTGTCCAGCAAGTCCTGGTAGCAGGCCAGATGGCGGAGCCAGATCTCGCAGCCTTCGCGCACGCTCCCCCCGGTGAGGCCGGAGACATCCTCGGCGATCCGGCACCCGAAGGACATTTTCCTGAACTGTGGGTTGTCGGCATACATGCCGGTCATGCCGATGGCGATGGGGATCTCATCGAGTCCGTGGTCGTTGGCAAAAGCCTGGGCCCCCATGCAAAGTCCTTCGATCTCGGCGGGAAGCTCGCCGTTGGGGGCGAACAGGGCCGCCCCCGCTGTGCGGAAGCGATCCAGGACGGCAAGCGTCTCCACGCGGTCGGTAACCAGTTTCATCAGCGGTTCTCCATTGATCGATTCGATCGCGGGGGCTGATTATAGGGGAAGCGGGCGGTAAGTGAAGGAATCTCTGTTGCCCGTTCATCCGATGGTTAATAGAATGTCGCCCCATGCGGGCTGTTGGACGGGTATCCGTAGCTTGGAGCCAGGACCTATGCCGGTAGATGAAATCGAGTTTGAATGCGAAGAAGCGATGGAGAAGGCGGTCGACTTCCTTCGCCAGGAGTTGCGGACGGTTCGGACCGGCCGTGCCTCTCCGGGGCTGGTGGAACACCTCAAGGTAACGGTCGAGTCTTACGGCTCGACGATGGAGATGCGCGAGCTGGCGAGCATTTCCGTCCCCGAGCACAACCAGTTGCTGCTCAAGCCCTTCGACCCTGGCACGCTCAAGGACATCGAGCGGGCGATCCGGGGATCGGAGTTGGGGATCACCCCGATGAGTGACGGGAAGATCATCCGCCTGCCGATCCCCCCGCTGTCCGGCGAGCGACGCCAGCAACTGCTGGCCCAGGTCCGTAAGCTGGGCGAGCACCAGAAAGTGGCCATTCGCAATGTCCGCCGTGACGCCAATAAGAACCTGGACACCGAGGAGAAAGAAAAGAAGATCTCGGAGGACGACGCCGAGAACGCGAAGGAGCGGATTCAGGAGATGACCAGGAAATATGAGGCTGAGGTGGATGCCCTTGTTGCGGCGAAGGCGAAGGAGATCGAGCAGGGTTGACGCGAGCCGGCCGTCCGGCGGAAGCGTGGGTACTCGATCCGCGCGTTCGTTGCGGAACAACGGGACTGATTTCAACGTATGTGCTGCCGGTTGATGGCGGCCGACAGACAACCGTATCATGCCAAGGATGGTGCGAACAGGCTTTGGCACATCGGACTCGCCGCCGCGGGACGGTCGGGGCGAATCACCGGCAGGCACGCCCTCCTTACCAAGCCCCCTGCTCCAGCATCCACTCGTTGCAGGCAGCATTATCCTGATCGCGGCGGCGGCGACCCAGGTTGCGGTCTGGCTGGTCAGCGCTCGTCCCCAGCCCATGCAGGCGTCGACGCCCCCGAGCGTCGTCGTTTACGACCTGCTCTACGATCTGGCCCGGTCCGAGATGGCGGCCCAGGGCCTCGAAGCCGGCCGTGCCAACTCGATCCTGGTGATTGCCAACCTGCTGATGGCCCTTCTTTCGGGAGTTGCCTGGTTCGGCGTCGCGCGGCTGGGGCTCGGGCCGAAATGGGGGCTTTGGACGGGGTTGTTCTGGGTCATACACCCCTCGTTCGCGTTTCTGGCGAATCAGGCCGAGGGAGTCAACCTCCTCATTGTGATTGTGCCGACGGCCTGGTGCGCGCTGCTGGCATGGAGACGGTCGCGACGACCGCGCACCGCCCTTCTTTTCGGTCTGGTCTCGGCGATTGCGTGCTTTGTGGGCTTTCAGGGCTTGCTGATGGCAGCGATCGCGGTACCTGCAATGTTGCTCTCGACTCGCAAACATGGCGGCCGTCTGGGCGGCGCGGCGGCGACTTTGGTCGGCTTGACCGCCGGCGGTGTTGTCCTGGCGGCGGTTGTTCTGGCTCCGCAAGTTCTGCGGATTGCCCCGGCGGGGCCGGAGGCTGTCACGGCATCGGAAGACCCGGCCAAAGCCGACAGGGCCTGGACGCTGCCTTCGGATCGGCTGGCCGCGACACGATTGTCGCGGGGCGACGCTCTATCGATCCGGGCGGCTTTGCGGCTGTGGTTATTGCGGGAGCAGCTCGTGCAGGACGTGGAGCAGGCATCGGACCGTGTGAACACGGACTTGTGGAATGCACTGGACGACGGGACGGGTTCGCCCATGGCCATCGCGGCCAGAAACCGCTCGGCTCAGACAAGCCCGGCCGATCGCCCCTCGGCCGTCGCCTTCCTGATCGAACAGTGCCGGGCCGCACCTCGACAGTGCGTTTTCTGGTTTGCGGGGCGCTTCTGGCGATCGATCTATGCGACGGTCGACGGGCTGACGCATTACCCTCTGGTCGTGCTCCAGTTCACCTGGCTGGCACCCGCCCTGTGGGGCTCTTGGATTGCGTTGAGATACCGTCCGTGGCGATGGCTGGCGGTGACCGCCGGCCTGTTTGTGCTCTCCCACTGGGCGATGGTGGCCCTGGCCGAGCCTCTTTCGAGGAATCTAACCCCCGTTGGCGGCTTCGCGGTGCTGTTCGCGCTGGTGGGGGTTGTGGATGTCTACGAGCGGCTGTTCGGACGGCGACTGACGGCCCCCGCCCCCGCCTCGCAGCCGGCCAGGCTGAGACGGATGCAGCGGAATCTGAAGGATGAGGCCGGGTTGTGAGGGTTTTCCAGGATGCGGCGTGGGTTCCTGGACCCGGTTGCATGGATGCGGCGGGATGTCTTATAATGACGGCTGTAACTGATGAAAGGCTGGCGGCGGTTGAGTCCCAGCCGGTCTGGGACTCGGGCCGCGCAGGAGGGTGTTGTCTTCCCCACGGCAAGTGTCACGAGTTCTGTTCTTGAGCCCCCCTCAGGTCTGAGTCACCATGTGCTCATCCTGAACCGGGACTATATGGCCATTCGGATCACGACGGCCAAGCGGGCATTTTCTCTCCTGTACCGCAATCTGGCCGAGGTCGTCCACGTCGAGGATGACAACTTCCTCTCGTACGATTTCGACAGTTGGCGGGAGGTCAGTGAGCTCAAGCAGCGGTTCGAGCCCGACCGGCACGACTGGGTGCGGACGGTGCGGTTCAGCCTCGTGGTTCCCCGGATCATTCGCCTGGTGTTCTACGATCGCCTGCCGCGCCGGGGAGTGAAGTTCAACCGCCGCAACCTCTTTGCCCGCGACAACAATAGCTGCCAGTACTGCGGCAAGAAGTTCCCGACCACCGACTTGAGCCTCGACCACATCATTCCGCGCAGCCAGGGCGGGACGACCACGTGGGAGAACGTGGTTTGCGCCTGCCTCAAGTGCAACGTACAGAAGGGAGGCCGGACTCCCGACCAGGCGCACATGAGCTTGATCGCCAAGCCGGTCAAGCCCCGCCGCAGCCCGGTCATCAACCTCAAGCTTTCGCACGACCGGTATCGGTCGTGGAAGCAGTTCCTCGATCATGCCTACTGGAATGTCGAGTTGAAGTAAGCACGCGAAGCACATGGCGGCGCCCCGATTTAATCGGGGCCTGGCCATGCCACACCGGGTATCTGGGGCTTCTCACACCAGCACTACTCAATAGAGCAGTGGCACACGATACAGCAGTGGCACGCGATCGAGCAGTGGCACACGGAGGGGATGGCACAAGCTCTTATAGCAGACGCTCACGGCAGAGAGACAAAGAGGGCGAAGCGGCCGGCGTCGGGGCCGTCGCGGCGGTGGCTCCAGAATCGTTGATCGCAGATGCTGCACAGGCCGGCGATTTCGATGTTCGACTGGGGGACACCGGCGGCGAGCAGTTGGCTCTGGTTTGCCCGCCAGAGGTCGAAGTGGACCCGGCCGTTCTTCTCGGGGAAGAAGGCATCGACCTCCGGCAGTCTGGTTCGCGCCACCCGACGGACATGGGGACCGACCTCGTAGCAGCACGCACCGGCCGAGGGTGAGATGGCGGCCTTCATCCGCGCCGGATTGCTCCCGTAGCTGCGGCTCATCTGGCGAACGAGGTTCTCGGCCGCGAAGGCAACGGTGCCGCGCCAACTGGCATGGACCGCCCCTATCGCCGGCCTGTCCGGGTCATAGAGCATCACCAGCGGGCAGTCGGCCGACAGGATGATCAGCGGCACGCCGGGCATGTCGGTGATCAAGCCGTCTACGAACTGGACAGCCGTCTGGCGCCCGTCGCGGCCGCGGCCCACGTCGCCCGGCTCCAACGGGAGCACCTCACCCCCGTGAACCTGTTCCGGCGATGTCAGCGAGTCGAACGGCACGCCGAGGATGTCGCAGACGCGCTTTCGCCAATGAATCGCCATCTCCCGGCCGGGGCCGCGATGCGGAGCGTAGTTCTGCGGTTTGGCGGTGACGGCATGGGCGAGTCCCGGCAGGCCGACCAGGGATTCGAAATGCAGCAGATTCAGATCGTCGCAGGTTCTTTCAATCATCACGAACAGACCACGGACACGTGCGGCTACCCTTTCACCTTGACAAGTATCTTGATATGGCGCGGATCGGCGGCCATTTCGAACGCCTCCAGTCCGCGACTCAGCGGCAGTTGGCGGGAGATCATCGATTCGACATCAATCTCGCGGTGGACCAGGGCGCTGACGGCGTCTGCAAAGGGTCCGCACCGGCTGCCGAGCACGGTCACCTCGTTGACAACCAGGGACGCGAGGTTGATCGGCGAGGCTCCGGCATGGGTGCTCTTGAGGACAATCGTTCCACGAGGTCGAACCAGCCGGGCGGCGATTTCGAAGCCCTCGGGGCTGCCGCTGCAGTCCACGACCACGTCGCGATCGGCCTTGGGCACCAGGTCCGAGACGGGGATTGTCTGGATCCCCTTCTTCTCGCAGAAGCTGAGGGTCAGCTCGTTGCGCCCGACGACGTCGAGCCGGCAGCCTGTCCTTCGCAGCACCTGGGCGACCAGCAGACCCAGCCTGCCGGAGCCGACGACCGACACGCGGTTTCGTTTCTCCACCGGGCACTGCTTGATCACCTGGCAGGCGGCTGCGAGCGGTTCGACGAAGACGGCCTGCTCGTTGGTGACCGCGTCAGTGAGCTCATGGAGATTGCGTTCGGGGATGCTCACGAGATCGGCGAAGACGCCGTCGCGACCGGAGATGCCCAGTACGGTCCGGCGCCGGCAGTGATTGGACAGCCCCTGCTGGCACAGATCGCATCGGCCGCAGACACAGTTGATCTCGGCCACCACCCGCTTGCCACGCCATTTTCTGGAGCCCTTGACCACGACGCCGACGAACTCGTGCCCGAGGACGCCGGTGAAGTCCATGTAGCCCCGGGTGATCTCCAGGTCGGTGGCGCAGATGCCCGCGAGCTTGACTTCGATCAAGGCCTCGCTGTCCGCCGGGACGGGGTCCGGGTATCTCGTATCGAGCTTGAGCGATTGATTGAAGACGATCGCGTTCACGATGAGTGCCCTTCTCGTCCGCCGCGCGGCGAAGGCCGCTATGTCCAGTATCGGCCATCCCCGCAGGGGCGTCAATTCACTCGCGCGGCGAGTATTCAGGGAGACTGGTTGGGCCGTTGTCAGAGACGCCGCTTGCCGAACAAACATGGCGGCGCCCCGACAGGCCGGGGCTTGGCCATGCCACCCGTCGCTTTACGGCCCGGCCCGTCGCTGACCAAGCTTTTGCATCAAGCGTCTCGATTGGCCGGCTGAAGCCGGCCGGGAGAGGAAGATAAGAGAGATGTAGCGGCCGCTCGCAACCAGCCCTGCAAAGGGCTGGCCTAGAAGCCCGCCTGCGGCGGGAAAGCCCCGTGGAACGGGGCTATGTGAGCGCCCCTCGCCGCATCTGAACCCTCCTTGATGCAAAAAGTTGTGACGCTCCGGGTTCTGAATTGGTGCTGCTGCTGAGCGGGGGATCGCTGGATTGGGTGGCCGTATTCGGCTATAGTCAGCATCGCTCAAGAACGCGGCTGAGTTCGAGCCGGGAGCGATGTTGCTGATATGTTGAACGGGAGACGACCGCGGGCGGCATGCCGCCTGGCGTTGAGACATGGGGACGACCAATAGCAACCGGCTTGATCGGGCATTCGCGGACCTGGGGGCCAGAGGCAAGAAAGGGCTGCTGCCCTTCGTAACTGCGGGGCTGCCCGACCTGAACACGACGCAACGAATACTGGAGTCGCTGGCCGCACTGGGTGCGACCGCGGTCGAGTTGGGTTTCCCCTACTCTGACCCGATCGCCGACGGACCCGTGATCCAGGAGTCCTTCACACGGGTTCTAGATCATGGCATCCGGGTCCGCGAGATCCTGGCGATGGTCGCTGAATTTCGCAAGCACAGCGAGATGCCGCTGCTGGCCATGCTGTCTTACTCGATCGTCCACCGCATCGGGCTGGAAACGTTCGTGCGACTGGCCCGTGAGGCCGGGATCGACGGGCTGATTTTGCCCGATCTGTCGCTGGAAGAGGCTCCCCAAACGGCGAGAGTCGTTGCCGACGCGGGCCTGTGCCTGCCGATGCTCGTTTCGCCCGTGTCGCCCCCCCACCGTCGTGAGAAGATCGCCGCCACGTGCAGCGGTTTCGTCTATTACATGTCGGTCACGGGCATAACGGGTGAGCGCAGGCAACTACCGCCGGACCTGGTGGAGAACGTCCGCGAGCTTCGCCGGTCTTCCGGGCGGCCGGTTGTGGTGGGCTTCGGGATCAGCAGCGCGGAGCATGTCCGCATGGTGTGTTCAGCGGCGGACGGGGCGATCATCGGCAGCGCGCTCGTGCGAAAGATCATGGAAGCGATGAACGCCGGGGCCGACAGCGACGGCATCGTCAAGGTGGCCACGGATGCGGTCTGCGACTGGATGAGCGGGCTGCCGTAGTGCCGTTTTCGGCAGGACAGTTGCATGCACTGGCGGGCAAGCCGAGGCCGTCCGGGAATTCGGTGGGTGCCCCATGGCTTTAGCCGTGGGGGACATCAACTCGGCCGCGAGTTCGCTCCCCCATCGCTGAAGCGATGGGCCACCCGGGCGTGCATTCCGCTCGGTGAATTCCCGGACGGTCTCGGGCAAGCCGCCAGTGGCACCCGGCGGAGAGGAGCAGCGCAGTCCCCGCTACGAATAGCCTGAGCCACAGACTCCAGGTGGCGCTTGGACTATTGACGCGGGTGGAACTGCTTGTGAATCGCTTTGAGGCGTGAGTTGTCCACGTGCGTGTAGACCTGCGTCGTGCTGATGTCGGCGTGGCCGAGCAGTTCCTGCACCACGCGGAGGTCGGCCCCCCCCGCCAGAAGGTGGGTGGCGAAGCAATGCCGCAGCGTGTGCGGCGAGAGCTTGCCGGCCACGCCCAACTGCCGGGCATATTTCACGACCAGGCGCCAGCAGTTGGTCCTGTCAAGCGGTTTTCCGGTGCGAGAGACGAACAGCCTGTCGGTGGCCACTCCCTCGAGCAATTGCGGCCGAAGGCTGCCCAAATACGCCCGCAGGGCCTCGATCGCCCGCGAGCCGATCGGCACGACTCGCTCGCGCCGGCCCTTGCCGATGCAGCGGAGATAGCCGATGTCCAGATGAACGCTGCTGAGCGTCAGGCCCACCAGTTCGCTGACGCGCAGGCCGGTGGCATAGAAAAGCTCCAGAATGGCCCGGTCGCGCAGGGCCAGGGGGTCATCGTTCTCGTTGGGCAGGCCCAGCAGCTTGTCGACGTCCTGGCGGCTGAGCACGCGAGGAAGGTGCTGCCACTTCTTGGGTGTCTCGATGAGCGCGGCAACATCCTCGGTGATGTGGCCGTTCTGATGGCAGTATCTCAGGAAGAGCTTGACGGCGATGAGGCGCCGGGCGATGGACGACTCGGCCAGGCCCGCGCTTTCGCGGAGACCGACCATGAATGTCTGGATATGGCGGACGGTGATCGCCTTGAGCTCGATGCGCTGCTCGGTACAGAACCCGGCCAGCGACATGAGATCGTTGCGATAGGCGGTGAGCGTGTTCTCGGCCAGTCCGGCCTCGACTCTGAGCTGCCGCAGGAAGACCTCGATCAGCCCGCAGAACGACGTCGGAGAGTTTCCGGCCGTTTCAGGCTGAGGCCAACTGCGGAGCCGCAAGTCGGGCACTGGTCCGGGCCTCGCTGACTCGGATCCTATGGTAGACGGAACATGACTCATGGTCGTCGGCGCAAAGACGGAAGGCCTCCCGCAGGTTCAACAGTGTCCAGAGGCCCGCACAGCGCGCATCACCCCTATCGAGGTACGGACACAGACACTGCGGGTTCTTCACTGGCCAACCCTCGCTCAAGTACAGGGACAGGCGTTTGGACTCCGCCCGCCGTCGTAGTTATCGGGCGACCGGACGATTTTGCTTGAGCGGATCTGGGGCGGCGGGCCGGGTTGCCAGGGCGGGTGCCCGGTCGTACGATTTGCCGCCATTATCACGGTTTTCTGGGCCGTTTGGCCTCGGGAGGATGCCTGATGCGTCGGCAGGCTTTGCATGCGGTGTGTGCGGTGATTTCGCTCCTGGCCGCGGGGCTCGGCCGGCACTCGGCATCGGCGGCCGTGTCGCTGACGTATGAAGACCTGCTGGCTCACTTGACTGATCTGGACAGGCTGCCGGCCATCGAGCCCGGAGTCTACTGCCGGCAGTTCAGCAGCTACAACCGGGCGAGCAAGTACGATCAGGCGACTGACACGTACATCGACTGGGACGCGAACCGCGACAGCGGTTATTACCTGAGAGTCGATCCGCAGACGAACGAAGGCGTCATGGCGGAGATGGAGGGTCCGGGATGTATTTTCCGCATCTGGTCGGCCAACCCGCAAGGCGTCATCCGCTTCTACCTCGGTGGAGACGCCAAGCCAACCTACGAGTGGGATTTCGCCAGGTTGTGTACGGGTCAGATCGATCCGTTTATCAAACCGTTGGTGTGGAGACGCGACCCGAACGCTCCCAAGTCCGCCTCGAACATCTACCTGCCGATCCCGTTCGCCAGGAGCTGCCGGGTGACGGCCGTGGTTCCTCAGCCCGACGGTTCGGGCCAAGCGCCGAGACAGTACTACCTTATTGATTACCGCGTCTTCCCGAAGGAGTGGACGGTGCCGACGTTCAGGCTGCCGCTGACCGAGTCGCAACGGGCGGCCGTGCAGGCAACCGCGGCCAAGTGGGCCAATTGCAGCCGGGCGGAGGCGCATCCGCTCGATCGCATTGTCACGAAGAAAGAGACCGTACCGGTGGGTCAGCGGCTGGTTGTCGCGGAGATGCAGGGGCCGGCCGTCATCCGCCAATTCCGGGCCAAGCTCCGCTCCGGCGAGAAATGGGCCACGCGCAAGGTCGGGCTTCGCATCTACTGGGACGATCAGACCACGCCGGCAGTGTGCTGCCCGATCGGCGACTTCTTTGGCGAGCCCAAGGACGCCGAGTATAAGTCCTACCCGATGGGTATCACGGAGCAGATGAATTATTGCTTCTTCCCGATGCCCTTCCGCAAGAACGCCAGGATTGATCTGGTGAACGAGGGAGGCGAGCCGGCCCCCGTCGAGGTGGCCATCACCTACCGACCACAGGAAGTGCCCGAGAACTGGGGACTGTTCCACGCCAAGTTCAGAGCCGAGGTCGCATCCGAGACGTTCGATTACCCGCTGATCGAGACCACGGGAACCGGCAAACTCGTCGGCATCTGCCTGTTTCCCGACAACATTCATGGCGGCTGGTGGGGTGAGGGCGATGAGAAGGTTTACGTGGACGGCGAGAAGTTCCCCTCGTGGTTCGGCACCGGCTCGGAAGACTACTTCGGAGACGCCTGGGGCATCAGGCACTTCGTCAACCCATCGCACGGCCACCCGCAGAAGACGGTCGAGCGGATGCAGGGCTGCTACCGCTGGCACCTCGGCGACAACATTCCGTTTTACAGGTCGCTTCGAATGACCATCGAGAACTACGCGGGCCAGCCCTTGACCGACTCACGCGGGTCGGTCAAGGGCCAGCCCGGTGTGGGCAGTCGGAACGACTACGGTTCGATGGCCTACTGGTACCAGTTGCCCGGCGGCGATGATTTCTTCGAGGAAGTGCCGCTGGCGGACCGCATTCCACGCGGGTTCGTCGCCCCTGGCGCCGTGGAAATCGAGCGATGCCAGGATGAGGGCAGCCTGCCCGAGGGTGTCAGCATCATCGATGAGGACGGGTTGCCCAAGCCGCTCTCCAGCGGCCGCGGGCTCAAGTTCACCGGCAATCTGGGCGACGCGTTTACCTTCCGCCTGCCGGTGGACAAGGATGATGTGTACGAGTTGGCGCCGGTTCTGGCTCGCGACGTGAAGTCTTCCTCGTTCGAACTGCTCATCGACGGGAGACCCGTGGGCGAGCGCGTCTCGCTTTGCAAGGGGATGGTGCCTGTTACCGTGAGATTCACGGGCAATCCGATCGACGGCAACCGGTGCAGGACGATCATCGATTACTTCCGGATGGAACGGGCAGTTCGTCCGGGGGAGACTCGTCCCGCGGGCACTCAGGTCAGATGAGGATCGGATCCAGGTCGGCCTTAATCGCCCAGGTCGCGCCCACATTGCCGGCGGCGGCTCACCCGAAATGGGGCCCCCACTCGAGGGCCATCCTCCTGCCGAGGGCTAGGACTTCGTCGCGGCGGGGACCTTCGAGGGGCTTGTGGTTGCGGAATGCCTGGATGGTGAGGCGAAGCTCGTCGAGAGATTTGACGCCGACCACACAGGTGCTTACGCCGGGAATGCTGAGCGCGTAGTCGACCGCGTATTGGCGGAGCTTGTCGTCGACGGCCAGACGGCCGGGGCGCTTCTTCTTGTAACCGTCCCAGCTTCCCGTCACGCCTCCGTAGACCTTCATCGGGATGATGGCGCAGCCGTGCTTTCTTGCCGTCGGCAGGACCGTCTCCTCGAAGTTGTAGGTGTTGCGGTCGACGAAGTTCATGACGGTCATGACCGCCTCGATCTCGCCGGTCTCGATCACTTCGATGAATTTCTTCGGATTGATGTGACCGGTGCAGCCGATGTGCCTGATCCAACCGCGTTTTCTGGCCTCCAGGAGGCCATCGAGGAGTCCGCCCTTGCCCAGAGCCTCATCGCGCTCGTACTGGCCGACGTTGTGAAGGTGGCCGAGGTCGGCATAGTCGACGCCGAGCGCGGAGAGGCTTTTTTCCAGCGATCGCAGGGCGTCGTCGCGAGTCCGGGCCCAGGCCTTGGTGACCAGGAAAATGCCTTTTCGCCGTTTTGCCAGGATCGGCCGGAGGCGTTCCTCGGCCACGTCGTAAATCCGGGCGGTGTCCACGTAGACCACGCCAGCGTCCAGGGCGGCGTTGAGGACCGTCTCAAAGGGTTCCTGCTCATAGAAAGCGTGCCCCATGGGCGCGGTGCCGATGCTGAACGGGGGCACCTCGATCCCGATCTTGCCGAGGCGGCGCTTGGGGAGGTCGCGGATGGTGCCGACCGGAGAGGACTTGTCGCTCGCCGAACCGCTGGCGGGAACCGGAGTGTCAGCCTCAGCCACGAGCGTCGACGCAGCCATCGCCCCACTCACAAACCCAGCGCCGACCTTCTGCAGGAAATCCCGTCGTCTCATCTCGCTCACGAATCCGTCTCCCTTGCCTGTTATCCAGCTTCACGTGTCCCAGTCCGGTCGCAGAATCGTAGGCGTTTGGCCTGACGCCATCAAATACGCAGGCCCGATTGTCGGCCGCAGGCGCTTAATTGACGCTTCCGGTCGCGCCACTTAGGATGTTGGTCGATCACCGGGTATCCGTGCGGATGGGCCGCCCTAAGCTGCTCGGTCAGCGTGTCTTACGGCGGCGGCAGGCCCGGAGATGCAGCGAGGCGTGAAGATTGATCCCCCGCCTGATCGAACTGGTTCAATCGTTCCGCTGCCAGCGCGTATTGCTGGTGGGCGACCTCATACTCGATCGCTACGTATATGGCGATGCCGAGCGTATCAGTCCGGAAGCGCCCGTCCTGGTGTTGCGCAAGGAGCATGACGAGGAGCGAGTGGGCGGTGCCGGGAGCGTGGCCGCCAACATGCGCGAGCTTGGGCTGGAAGTGATGTGTGTTGGCGGGGTGGGGCTGGATGACGCCGGCCACCGGATTCGGGCCCTGCTGGAGGCCCAGCGGATCGGGACCCGGGGCGTTGTGGCCCTTGGCGACCGCCCCACCACCACGAAGACCCGATTCGTCGGTCTTGCGCAGCATCGGCACCGGCAACAGTTGATTCGCGTCGATGACGAGGTCACCCGGCCCCTGGCCGAGTCGGACGCTGCCCGGATCGCCCAGTTGGCGGTTTCGGCGGTGAAGGATGTCGCGGCCGTGTGCCTTGAGGATTACGACAAGGGCCTGCTGAGCGAAGCGCTCTGCCAGAAGGTGATCAAGGCCGCATCCGCCGCCGGCAAGCCCGTGCTGGTGGACCCGGCCCGACTGAAGGACTACGGCAAGTACCGCGGAGCCACTATTCTCACACCCAACCGGGTCGAATTTCAGATGGCCACCGGCTGCCAGGGGACATCGCTGGAGACCATTCTTGCCGCCGCTGGAGAGGCCATCGATCAGTACGGCCTTGGCGGGTTACTGGTAACCATGGATCGGGAGGGCGCCGTGCTGGCCGAACGCGGCAAGCCGCCCGTGCACATCCCGACCCGACCTCGCGCGGTGTACGACAACACCGGGGCCGGAGACGCGGTGCTGGCGATGCTGGCCGCGACCATCGTGTCGGGAGCGACGTGGGAAGAGGCCGCCAGGCTGACCAACGTGGCCGGCGGCCTGGAGGTCGAGAAGTTCGGCTGCGTCCCGGTCAGCCGTGAGGAGGTGATCGCCGACCTGCGGCTGGCCTCGGGGGCCGGCGCGGGCAAGATCCGCCTCGCCGACGAGCTGGTATCCGAACTGCAACTGCGTCGAAGCCGCCGCGAGACGGTCGTCTTCACCAATGGGTGCTATGACATTCTCCACGCGGGCCACGTCCGGTTCCTGGAGCAGTGCCGGGCTTTGGGTCACATCGTCGTTGTCGGTCTGAATTCCGACGCCTCCGTCCGCGCCCAGAACAAGGCCAAGGATCGCCCCATCGTGGCCCAGGAGCACCGGGCCGAGGTGCTGGCCGCGCTGCAAAGCGTGGATTACGTCGTTCTCTTCGACGAGCCCACCCCGCAGCAGCTCATCGAGAAGGTGTGCCCGGACGTGCTGGTGAAAGGCGAAGACTGGAAGGACAAGGGCGTGGTCGGCCGTGAGTTCGTTGAGTCTCGGGGGGGGCGCGTGGTGCTGCTGCCGCTGGTTGACGGCCTGAGCACGAGCAGCCTGATTGAGCGTATCCGCGAGGGGGTTAAGCGATGAAAGAGCTGGCAGCCGGGGCAATGGCGGACCACCTCCGCCTGATCGAGGACCTCAATCGCCAAGTCGGTCTCTTGAACAACATGGCCCGGGTGATCATCAATGCCATCGAGGACGATCACCGCGTCTACATTCTCGGCAACGGCGGGAGCGCGGCGGATGCCCAGCACATCGCCGCGGAACTGGTTGGCCGATTCAAGCAGGAGCGCCGCCCCCTGCCGGCCGTCGCGCTGACCACCGACACGTCCAATCTCCTCTCGATCAGCAACGATTACGGCTTCGGGCACGTGTTCACCCGGCAGGTTGAGGGTCTGGTCAGGCCCGGAGACGTCGTGTGGGCGCTTTCAACCTCGGGCAACTCGCCGAACGTCGTCGAGGCCGTCCAGGCGGCACGGAGCCTGGAGGCTTGCGTGATCGGTTTTGCCGGCAAGACGGGCGGCAAGCTGAAGGCCTTCTGTGATTACTGCCTCTGTGTGGATCACACGACCAGCGATCGCATCCAGGAGATCCATCAGCTCGCTTACCATCTGATCTGCGAACTCGTTGAGCAGCATTTCGTCTCGGCCCGGCAAGATGGTTAAGGGGGGGTGACGCACGCCGAGTGATCCTGCGCGGCTGCCACGGGCAACCGTGACCGGTTGATCCTACGCTGACTGCCTCGACGATGCCGCCGAGGCCGTTTACCATACCTGCGATCGGTTCGGGTGGGCTCACTGCAAGAAAAGGGAGGTCTGGGCAATGTATCGCGTAACGGGTCTGCTGCTTGTGGTAATCTGCGTTGGCGGTTGTGCTTCCGGCCAGAGCTCTCTGAGGAACAAGGTTCCCCCCGATCCGCCGCTGGCCGAGCCCATCTATGTGAAGCAGTCGTTGTCCGTCGCGAAACCCGGCGCACTGGAGTTCTGGGTCGCCTCGCCCGTGCGGAATCAGAAGTATCCGTGGAACATCATCCGCATGTGGTTCCCGGAGGCCGGGGGGATCGACGGGCCCGACGGGAAGGCGATCTGGCGCATGAACATGAGCAACGATCCGGGCCGGTGGGAGAAGACGCCTGCAGGCTTGAGAGCCCAGTGCGACATTCCCGGCGGCGGCCGGTTCATCCGCACGGTTCGACAGGACGGGGCGACCCTGCATCTGACCCAGACGTTTCAGAACCAGAGCGGCAACGTGTGGAAAAACGCCAAGGCGGGAAGCTGCCTTCAACTGTCGGCGGCGACGGACTATGAGGATAACCACGGTGAGCGCACGTACTGGGTGCTCGACGGCCGGCTCACGCCGACGATCCAGACGGCCATTACCGATCGCGGCATGCGGGGCAGCGCAAACGTGGGGCAGGCCGTGAAGATGAAGGACGGTACAACAAGGGCGCTGAGCGAGGGCGCCGTGTTCGTGGTGTCGAGCGACGGGAGATATGTGCTCGGGTATTCGTGGCAGCCGGCGGCCGGTCTCTTCTATAATCGGGCGGGCATCGTTGCCTGCAATCACGTCCAACCGGCCGACTTCGACATTCCCGCGGCCGAGGCCAGGAGTGCCAGGGGTATCCTTTTCGTTCACGAGGGGACGCTGCAGGAGGCTTACCAGCGTTTTCTTGCGTGGAAGGCCAATCCACCGGCCGTCGAGGATCCGGTTGCCCCGCTGGACGCCTCTTTCCTCAAGGACTGCGCGTTCGTGTGTGTCGACATTCAGCCCGGAGGGCGCACGACGGCCACCCTGGAGTCACTTCCGAAATCGTGGCGCGAGGCGGGCATGAAGCCCGAGGAGTTGAACGCGGCGACTGCCCACAAGTTTGACGTTGCCTATCCCAACGCTCGCAAGGTCGCCGATGCCTGCCGCCGGATCGGCCTGCCGATGATCTTCGTTCACTGGGGGCATCGCCTTGCGGACGGCATGGACCTCGAGCCTGAGATCCGCAAATTCAACGTCAGCACGTTCGGGCCGGACCCCGCCAAGTGGCCCAACCACGTATCCCATCCCAACGCTCGTCCGGCCGAGTTCCTCGGCGTTCGCGAGGGCGAGTACGTGCTCGCCAAGACGGATCACGACGCGTTCGTATCGTCCAACATCGATTTCGTGCTGCGAAACCTCGGTGTCAAGAACATCGTGTTCATCGGCGGCCACACCGACGCGTGCCTGGGCAAGACCTCTATCGCCGCCAAGGAGCGGGGCTACCGCACGTTGTGCGTCGAGGATGCGACCTTTGCCGGCCTGATGCCGCTCTGGCGCTCGGGACTTCTGAACAGCCGGTACGACTACATCGTGACGACGGAGGAGTTCCTGAAGCTGGCGGGGTCGGCAAACGCCGGAAAGTGAGGCGGATCCGGCGGTGATGCGGCCGGCCCGCGGCCTGAAACTGACTCATTTCGACGGAGACAGAATCATGCGAGATGATCCGCCAGAGACGCGGCGCAGCTTTCTGGCCAGGACCGCCGCTATGGGCGGACTGGCGGCGGCGGCCGGGTGTTCCTCGATCAGGAGGGAGCCGATGCTCGATGCCGTTGCCGGTCCGGCACGCGGGCCGGTCGGGCCTGATCGACCGATCCGGCTCGGGTTGATCGGAGCGGGCGGCCGTTGTCGGGCCTTGCTCAAGGGGGCCTTCAAACACGGTGGCTTCACCGTTCTGGCTGTCGCCGAGCCCAATGGCAAAGCGGTTGACGCTGCGACCACGTTGATCGAGGACGAATCGCCATCATCGCTCAGTGCAAAACTGGATGTCTACCGCGGAGAGCAGGATTACCGAACCCGGTTGCTGGCCCGCGATGATATCGACGCGGCGATCATCGCCACGCCGCCTGATTTGCACGCGCGGATGCTCCTTGACGCTTTCGCCGCCGGCAAGCACATCTACAGCGAGAAGCCCATGTGCCTGACCGTCCGCGAGACGCAGGCCGTGGTCAAGGCCCAGGCGCTCAACCCCAGTGTGATCTGCCAGATCGGCTTTCAACGGCGGGCTGATCCGCTCTACCAGAAGTGCATCGAGCGGCTCCGGCAGGGTGCGATCGGCAGGCTATTCGGTGCCCGCACGACCTGGAACGTCCCGTGGGGCCCGCTCGGCCTGCCCGACTCCGACCGGCCCTGGTATGGCCGGCGTGCCCGGAGCGGCGACTGGATGATCGAGCAGGCGAATCACACCTGGGATGTTCTCAACTGGGTGACCGGCTTATTGCCCGTCGCGGCCAGCGGTATCGGCCGGAAGGACGCGTATCATCATCTCGATCCTGACCGCGATGTTACCGACTTCTACTTCGCCCACGTCGAGTATCCCGATCACTTCATGGTGACACACGAGCACTGCTGGTTTACGCCCACGCACGATGAATGGGAGGGGCTAAGCGAGCTGGACATGACGATGGGTCGGTTCACCGGCTATTTCGAGCGGGTACTGGGCAGCGACGGCGGCGCGGCCCTGCACGAAGGACTGATCTTCCCTCGCGATCCGAAAAAGCAGACGATCACAATCCCGGGCCGGCGCGGCTACAGCCAGATGACCTCGTCGGCCATGGGTGCTTTCTTCGAAGCCGTTCGAGCCGGCGAGAAGCCGGTCTGCGACGTCAACCACGGGCGGGCCGCCGTGCTGGTCGGCCTCCTGGTGCGTAAGGCGGTGGATGAGAGTCGGCGCGTCACGATGGAAGAGATCACTCGCGGGGTTTGAGCGTATTCGTATCGCAGCACTCCCATGATGACCCTGGCTGAGGCTCAGGACCGGGGGGAGGGCCGGGCTCAAGACGGGCCGAGAATTGGCGGTGCGACGCGTCTGAACTGTCGCGGTTTCGGGCCGCTGCCGGCCGCGACAGGCTTGCCGAAAGGCCGGCAGGCGGGTACGCTACTGTAGATCATGAATCCTTCCTCATCAGAAGTACTACTTGACGCCGCCGGCTTTGCCGCGACGCTCGATCGCATGGCCCAGGAGATTCACAACCACCTGCCCGCCGGCGCCCCCGTCGCGCTCATTGGCATCCTGCGCAGAGGCGAGGTGCTGGCACAGCGGCTACAGGCAGCGCTTCATCGGCTCGGTGCCCGCGACATCCGGCACGGTACGCTGGACATCACCCTTTACCGGGACGATCTGGCCAGCATCGGCTCGCAGGCCCACCTTCGCAGGACGGACATCGACTTCAACATCGACGGCGTCTACGTGATCCTGGTCGACGACGTTCTCTACACCGGGCGGTCGGTGCGATCGGCGATGGATGCCCTGGTGGATCTTGGCCGGCCGAAGGCCATTCGTGTTGCCGTTCTGGTGGATCGGCCGGGCAGGGAGCTGCCGATCCAGCCTGATTTCGTCGGTGTTCGAGTCTCACGCGAGGGTGTTCCCGTCACGGTCAACCTGGCCGAGTCGGACGGAGTGGATGAGGTGCGCGTCGGATGAAAGCTCACGCGAAAGCCGTGGAAGCCGCCTCCGGGCAGGGCACGCCCGCTGAAAACGAGTTTACCTGGACGCGAAGGCACCTGCTCGGGCTGGAGGACCTCAGCCGCGAGGAGCTCCTGCACATTTTCCGGACGGCCGAGACCTTCCAGGGGATTTCGACACGGAGCATCAAGAAGGTGCCGCCCCTTCGCGGCCGGGTCGTGGTCAACCTGTTCTTCGAGAACTCGACGCGGACCAAGACGAGCTTCACCCTGGCCGCCCAGCGGCTCTCGGCCGACGTCATCGATTTCACCGCCGCGAGCTCGTCGGTCCAGAAGGGTGAGAGCCTCCGCGATACGGTGCGTAACATCGAGGCCATGGGCGTGGACACCTTTGTCATCCGCCACCCGGCGTCGGGCGCCCCCCACCTGGTCGCCCGCTGCACCAACTGCCACGTGATCAACGCCGGCGACGGCCAGCACGAGCATCCGACCCAGGGCCTGATCGACATTTTCACGATCCGCGAGCGGAAGAAGCAACTCGAAGGGCTCAACGTGGTCATCGTCGGCGACATCGCCCACTCGCGGGTGGCCCGGTCCAACTTCTGGGGCCTCAAGCAACTCGGAGCCCAGGTCACGTTCTGCGGCCCCACCACGCTGGTGCCCGGGGCGTTCGAGAAAATGGGTGCCCGTGTCACACACGATCTCGACGAAGCCATCCGCGACGCCGACGTCATCAACATGCTCCGCATCCAGCACGAGCGCATGACCAGCCAGGTGTTCCCCAGCACCCAGGAGTACGTGCGGCTCTTCGGCCTCACCCGTGAACGGCTCAAGCACGCCAAGCCGGACGTCCTGATCCTGCATCCCGGCCCGATCAACCGTGGTGTCGAACTCGCGGGCGACGTGGCCGACGGCCCCAACAGCTCGATTCTCCGCCAGGTCTCCAACGGCCTGGCCATCCGGATGGCCGTGCTGTTCCTGCTCAGTCAGACGTCCTCGCGGGAAGGATAAGCAAGCTGCCTCTGTTTGAGCCTGAACCGGAACTGCTCGTGATAGGCATCTCGCGGCAGAGAGACGAGCAGCCTTGCGAACTCCGTCATTCCCCGGTAAGGAGCGGCAGGTAAGGACCAGGATAAGCGGTGTTGCCGGTCACGTCTGGCACTGCAGCCCACACGCATCACCAGACAGTTGTGCCAGGAACTCATGTGGTACAACTGAAACCGGCGGCCTGGCAAGCGACGAAGAAAGCGAGTTCGACAGGTGCTAGGCGCAACCGGAGGGAGTGTTGTACAATTACCGGACACGGGCCGGCGGCTGAGCCGGGCAGGATCATCTGCAAGTCGATTCACTGATCGCCGCCAGCCGCCCGCTGATCCAATCTGTTGTTCCGATGCCGACTTTGAGGCTGATGCCGACGTGTGCTTGAACGGCTTCACGGCGCTTCAGGTGTGTTTCAACGGCCCAGCCAGCCGGCGGGTCGCCAGAGGAGAATTGGAGAGTGACACGATGAGACCGAACCATACGAAACCGATGGCAATGATCCTGGCGGCAGTAGCGGTGGGCCTCGGGGGCGGGGTGCAGTGTACTCCGGTAGCACCCCCGGACATCATCAGCTTCACGGCGAATCCGGCAAGCGTCGAGCCGGGCGAGTCCTCGACGCTGACCTGGGAAGTGTCAGGTGCGACGAGTCTTTCCATCAGCCCTGACATCGGCCCGGTAACGGGCACCTCCACCACAGTGAGCCCGCCTGGGACGACGACCTATACCTTGACCGCAGTCGGCGCGGGCGGTACTGCGACCGCCACGGCGACGGTCACGGTCATCGCACCTCCCTCGGACAGCCTGTTCTATGTCTCGCCGACAGGAGATGACACCAATCCCGGCACCGAGACGCAGCCCTGGCGTACGATCCAGAAAGCGGCGGATTCGCTGGTCGAGGGGCAAACGGTTCACATCATGGCCGGCACCTACGCGGAGCGGGTGATACCGCAGAACTCGGGGACCGCGGGCAACCCCATCACGTTCGCGGCCCAGCCGGGCGCGGTGGTTACGCTCGACGGGAGCAGTGTCACCCTGCCGGACGATCTGGCCGGCCTCTTCGAGATCGCATTCAACGACTACATCCGGATAACGGGTCTGCGGGTCATTAATGCGGGGCCGAACACCGATAACGCGGCCATTCTCGTCCGCCACGGAAGCCATATCACCATTGACGATAATGCGACCGATCACACGGCCTCGTCCGGGATCGGCGTCTGGGACAGCGACAACGTCATCATCGACGGCAACACGGTCGACCATGCCGGTGAGGCCGGCGGCCAGGAATGCATCTCGGTGGCCGTCACGGACACCTTCGAGGTGCGGAACAACACCGTCCGCGACGGCAGCAAGGAGGGCATCTGCCTCAAGGAAGGTTCATCGAACGGCAAGGTCTACCGCAATGTGGTCGAGGGTACGTACGGTGTCGGCGTTTACGTGGATGCCTGGGACAAACACACGTTCAACATCGAGATCTCGCAGAACACCGTTCACGATGTTGCCGGTGAGGGCATTGTGGCAGCCTCCGAGATGGGCGGCCTGCTGGAGAATGTGAGCATCTTCAACAACGTCGTATTCCACAATGAGTTTGTCGGCATCCACATCATTCCCAACGGCCTCGTGGCTGACTCTCCCATGAACAACATCCGGGTCGTGAACAACACCGTTGTCAACAACGGCTGGGACGACTTTGGCGGGGCCATCGCCGTGG
The DNA here is from genome assembly GCA_964586235.1 of uncultured Planctomycetales bacterium. Classification (GTDB taxonomy): domain Bacteria; phylum Planctomycetota; class Phycisphaerae; order UBA1845; family PWPN01; genus JAUCQB01. The sequence goes on along the minus strand of CAZPIO010000030.1, from coordinate 17,656 downwards.
ACAATACTGCCGCTACGGAGATCGTGATCCGCAACAACATCTGCAGCCAGAACCTCTCCTTCCAGATCGTCGTGGGCAGCGGCACCCCACCGGTTGTGATCGATCACAATCTCATCGACGGCTTCCAGGACTTCGAAGGCAACGAGACCCGCGGCACAGACTTTGTCGAGGGTGATCCGATGTTCATGGATGCCGCATCGGCGGACTTCCGCCTGCAGTCCGGCTCGCCGGCTATCGACCACGGTTCTGGGACGGATGCCCCCGGCACCGATTTCGATGGCCAGCCGCGTCCGGTCGATGGTGATGATGACGGAACCGCGACCTGGGACATCGGTGCCTACGAGGCACCGTAGCCGTACCTGGATTAACCTGGATAGTCACGGGGTCTCGAAGGGGCAATTCACATGAGGCACACATTCACGATCTGCGGATGGGGCGCTCTGCTGATGGTCTTCACAATGACCGGAGCGATCTGCAATCCGGACAACAACGGAACCGATAACGGAGGAGGCGACGACAACGGCGGGAACGGCGGCAATGGGCCGACGGGTCTGGTTGAGGTGCCCGATCCGCTCTCCGGCGACAATCCGCGGTACGTGCTCGTGGGCGCTGGCGTACCGGCTCCCGGCCAATCCGTGACCGATTCAGCCTTCGGAATCCCGCAAACACGCGTCGTGCAGACCGAGGGGCTGCGACATGAGTATTCACGCCTGGACCCGTTCAACAGCGACCGCACGCTGATCCTGCTGCTGCTCACATCGGCCGGCGAGTGGCGGGTCTACCGCACGCAGAGCGTGCCTTACGACCAGGGCGGCAATCTCGTCCGGGCCCTGGACGTGGGCGAGCCCCGATGGGACCCGAGCGACGCGAATCTCATCTGGGGGCTTCGCGATTTTCAGATCGTCACGGTCAACGTCCAGACCGGGGATGAGACCGTAGTGAAGGACTTCACCCAGGACGCGACCATTGCGCCGATCCTGACCGCCAATCCCGATCTTTACCGAATTACGATGAAGGACGAGGGCGAATCCTCGACCGACAAGCGGTACTGGGCTTTCATGCTCCAGGGTACGGCCGACGATTACCGACCGCGGTATCTGTTGACCTGGGACCGGCAGCAGGATCTCGTGCTCGGCACGTGGGCCATCCCGCTCGACGAGTCGCGCATTGACTGGGTGGGCATGTCGCCGCTGGGCAACTGGGTGGTGATTGGGGCCGACTGGGACAACGGCGGGGGCAAGTCCGGCATGGTGATCGCCGATCGCGAGTTCTCGCAGTTCCACCAGATCGACTACAACGCGGGCCACTCGGATGTCGGGCTGGACAGCGAAGGCAACGAGATCATCGTTCTGCAAAGCAACCGGACCGACTCCGTCGACATGCTCCCGCTGAGCCCGAATACGCAGCCGGTTGACACCGGGGAGAGCTATGCAGGCACGGGACGCGCCCAGCTCATCCGGCTGTTCTACGATTCGGCTTCTCCTCTCAGTCTCAACAGCGGGATCCACATCTCGTGCAACGCCCCCGGCTGGTGCGTGGTGTCGACATTCACCGAACCGGGTCTGCCCGAGCAGAACTGGCTGGACCGCACGATCACGCTGGTCAGGCTCGACCCGAGCCATCCGCGGGTGTTCTATCTGGCCAAGGTTCACGGCACGGCAGGGGCGTACTGGGAGGAGACGCAGGCCAGCATCACCCATGACGGCTCGCGCATTGTCTGGTCAACGAACTGGAACCGGAACGTCGGCCAGGAGCGGGTCTGGCTCATGGAACTGGAGATGCCGACCGAAGAGATGGCTTCGATTGGCGACTGACCAGAGTTTGTCCGCTGAGCTCGCCCCATGAGCCTGATAGAAGGGAGAATCCGCAATGACCCCGCCTCGATACCGCGCTTCGTGGCTTCCGCTGCGGCTGTTGTCCCTGCTTGGATACCTGTTTGTGAGCGCCATGCTCTGCGCGGCTCGCTGCGACCCGGCGACGGACGATCCCGGTGGAAACGGCGAGCCTATTGACCCGAACACCCCCCCGATTACTGATGGGGCGTGGTACCGTCCCGCCGTTACCGCCACCTGGCAGTGGCAGCTTCAGCCTGACAGCGGAGGCAACATCAACACCGCCTACGATGTTGAGGTCTACGATATCGACCTTTTCGACGCACCCGACTCAGTGATTTCCGACCTGCATACTCAGGGGCGAAGAGTGATCGCCTATTTCTCGGCCGGGACGTATGAATCTTTCCGTTCCGATGCGGGGGAATTCCAGGCCTCGGAGATCGGCAACACGCTGGAGGATTTCGCCGACGAACGCTGGCTCGACGTCAGATCAGCCAATGTCCGACGGATCATGCTCGCCCGGCTGGACCACGCGGCGGCCCGCGGCTTCGACGGCGTCGAGCCGGACAACGTGGATGGCTATGCCAACGACTCCGGCTTTCCGCTGACCGCCGCAGATCAACTCGCTTTCAATCGCTTCATCGCCAACGAAGCCCACAAGCGGAATCTTTCCGTGGGCCTGAAGAACGACCTCGATCAAATCACCGGACTGGTGCAGTATTTCGATTTCGCGGTCAACGAGCAGTGCCACGAGTTCGACGAATGTGACCGGCTGGAGCCGTTCATCGAAGCGGGCAAACCGGTGTTCAATGCCGAGTATGCCGACCGGTTTGTCAACTTGCCTCCAATCCGCAATCAGATGTGCGCCGATTCGCTGAACCGGGATCTCAGGACGCTGGTCCTGCCGATCGACCTGGACGACTCGTTCCGCTTCAGTTGCGATCCGTAGACCACCTCGCTAGATTGCTATAAGTCCTTTTGTCTCCGGTTACTTACCTGCCGATTTCCAGATTTGGCAAGGCCCGTCGGGGGTGGTCACGAGTCGGAGAGAAGGGGCTGGCCTCTTCAGGCGGCCACTTGGCGAAGGTAGCTGTCAGGACCAGACTCGACCTCGGGGCAAGCCGCGAGCGTCTTTTCTGCTTTTTCGGGATAATCTTGTCACGATTCACCACGTCGTTCCGTCAGGGTCGATGAGGAGCACCTATTGGCTGAGATCGACAGAGAAGACGGCCCAATACCGGCAGGTCTGTCTGCTGACGAGACGGAAGAGAGGTTGGATTGCGCCTCCCTGGTACGTCGATACTCCTCGGCGGTGATGGCGATCTGTCTGGCCAGTACCCAGAGAGTACACGACGCTGAGGATCTGATGCAGGAAGTGTTCGTCAGGGCGTTGACCAGGCTGTACACCTTGCGGGAACCGGACAAGGCCCGGCCGTGGCTTCTGCAAATCGCTCGGCGAGCATGCACGGACTATCATCGGCGGCCTGGACCGCCCGTCCCGCTGTCGGACCATCACATCGAAGAGCCGAAAGACGAGTTGGATCCGAGGATCGAGCGTTTGCAGGGAGTCCTGAGTCGCCTGCCTGATCGATATCGTGAAGCTATCGCTCTCTTCTACCTCGATGGCCGGAGCTGCGCTGACGTGGCCTCATGCCTTGGAATCAGCGAACCTGCAGCCAGGCAGCGCGTGGCCAGGGGGAGGCTCATCCTGCGAGACCTTCTCAGGGAGGATGACCCATGAGTGGCCAATCCGATTGCCGCAAGCGGGAGGAAAACATCGCCCTGCTGGTGTTGGGCGGCCTGGACACCTCTACCGCCGACGAACTGCGTCACCACTTGGCAACCTGCGAGACCTGCCGGCAGTTGCATGCTGATCTGGAGCGTCAGGAGGGAGAGCTGTCCTCCGCATTCCATCTGATCGAGCAGCGCCTTGAACGCCGTGAGTCAGTGTTGGTCAAGCTGACACCTGACACCAGGAGATACCGCATCCTGCATTCTCGAACACTGAGATGGCTGGTCCCCACAGCAGCGGCAGCGGCGGTCTTGCTCGTGGTTGGCCTGTGGCCGAAGCAACGAGCCGACGGCCTTGCCTGGGCAGATGTCGTGAAGGAGTTCGACTCCAGGCCGTTCTATCATGTCGTCTTGTATGCCAAGCAAGACGTCGCTTCCGAGCCGACGCAAATGGAGCTTTGGGTTAGTGGCGGCAACAGGGCACGGGCTCGCATCGGGAGCCAGGTTCAGTTCATTGAAGACGGGGAGATTGTTGCCGGATACGACTACAGGGAGAAGAAGCGGCTGCGTGATTCCGAATATGACAGGAGGATGGGAGGCATTATCGGGGTTGTCCACGAACATAAAGCGATTTCTCTGGACAATATCGTTCGCGCGGCAGGAGGGGGACGCCTCGTGGAGACGACGCCTAGAATCAACTCGGACGCCATGGTGTCCCGCGATTTGCTGGTGTTCGACCTCGATTCAACGACAGGTTTCGAATGGATGCGGATCTGGGTTCTTCGCGAGAGCACGCTTCCGATCCGGATTCGCATGTGGGATCCCCGCGACGGGGGAAGCGTGGATGTGCTTGTCACGTATGAACAGCGGCAGCCTGAAGAGTTCTTCAATCATCGCAAGTATGAAGAACTGCTTCTCGATACGTCTCGTGCTGCCGGTAGCAGCATGGCGACCCTGGCATATGCGTTGCTCAAAGATCCCGGCGGAGAGGATTATGCACCACAGAATGCAGCCCATGCCCATGATGATTCGCATCCGATCAAGGGGCACCTGTCTGAGAAACAATTGGCTGAGTACTACAAGGCCAATCCGCTCGAGCCGGGGCAGGTGGAGTTCCGCGCAGGGTTGAGAAAGGACGGAGTGACGATTGGTTCGATCCAGGGTCTCCAAGACTACAAATACATGCAGGTCGGGACCAGCGCCTCGCACTTCGCGACACTCTATTATAGTCCCTCTTACGGCAGGTTCAGAATTGACCGAAATCTCGATGGTGTGTTTGTCCAATACGACATCATTAGCCGGGGAGACGTAAGCACACAAAAACTAGTGGAATTGGCGTTGGCCAAGGTGGGTGTGGAAATCGTTGAGAGTGAGGACGACTGTACGATCTGGACCGCTGAATACAACGGGCAAGAACCAAGGGAAGCACACAGCATCAAGTGTCCTGTGCCTAAAGGGCAAGGTCCAGGCACGCAATCAGCAGCATATCCTATGAAGATCGGGAGCTTGCTGCGGCATCTGGCCAACGAGCAGGACATCGTTGTCGAGGACGAGACCGGTATAGATAAGGACATTCACCTTAGCAATGTCGCCCCCAACCTTCGAGGAAAGGAAGGCGTTGCAGTCGCTGTAGCGTGGTACAGGGACAACTTCGGGATTACCTTCCGCAAGAGCATCCGCAGGATGCCGGTCTGGATTGTTCGCAAGAAAGGCTAGACATACAAAACAGCACCTGTAACCCATCTTCGCCACCGAGCAAGTGCATGTTCCTGTCGCACAAGGGGTCGCGGATTGTGCCTCGCTGCGAGGCGTTGGGCTTCGATAGGCTCATGCCAGCAGTTGATAGATCAGCAGGAGGGCGATTCCCACGACGTACATGCCAACGACGATGGTGACCCAGTTCTTGAGGACGGCCATCGGGATGTCGCGGAGGTTCTCGCAGCGGGTGGTCTTGTAGACGATGCTGATGGCCAGGCACAGCGGCAGGAGGAGGAGAGCCTGCTGCCACCGAACCAGGTTCAGCGGGTGAAGCATCAGCGTCGCGAGCAGGTCGGTCATCCGGCGGCCCCCTTGGCGAGCGGCGGGCCGCGCTGTGCCTGGGCCGGGGGTTTCTCAGCCCGAACCAGGACGTCAAAAATGACCAGGATGTTGAGCATCCCGCAGATAGCGGTGTAGACGGAGGCTACGTCCGCGGCCCGGCCGTAGGCTTCCAGGGAGGACTCACGTTCGCCCTCCCGGGGTTTGACCAGCGTGCCGATGCCCAGGGCCGCCAAGCTGTGGCCTCCGGCGCAGATCTGCGCGATGAACCACAATCGCTGCTCTTTCGGATCGATGGTTTTTTTCACCCCTCCGATCGCCACGCCGCCCCAGAAGGTGACGGCGATCGTGACCATGATGATCAGCCCGCGGACCCGGTGGCCGATGAAGATGTGCCCGGCGCCGGGCAGGAGCCAAGTCAACACGCCAGCCACGGTCATTCGGACTTCGGGGTTGGTTTCCGGAACGTTCTTGGTCATCCAGGACTGCTTTCAATCGAGAGAATCACGACCTCATGGGGCACGGACCGCCGGCGCTGGGACACCCGGCACAGGAATCCGGCACCGCTGGCCTTGCCGCGGCGCCGTCCCGGGCGGCAAAGACGCTCAGCTTTCTGTCGAGGTCGTGCCGGCCGCATTTCGGGCAGCGTATGGATTCTTCCTCGCTGATCGAGCGGACAAGCTGGCCGAATTCGTGTCCACATTTCTGACATCGATACTCGTAGATCGGCATCCACACATCCCTTCAATCGCTGTCGATCCGACCAGTATAGGTTTGCGGGGCACGACGTGCAAGGCATTGAGCCCTGTCACAGGCGCCGCCTGCGGGCCGGGCGAAACTTGCCTCCGAGGCGCCTTGGCGCGGTCGGTACCGCGGGCGCTGCGGGAGTCGGGGCGGCGGGCGTTGCCGGCGCCGTCGCCAAGCCGGGCAGGAAGTCAGCCGCCGCATGCTCCTCCGGCGGCGGCGAGGGTTCAAAGCCGGGCATCTGCTCGCTGGGGATCTCCCGGTTGATCAGTTTCTCGACCTCCGTGAGCTGCTTGCCTTCCTCGCGGGTGACGAAGGTGATCGCCTCGCCGAAGGTGCCCATCCGTGCGGTCCGCCCGATGCGGTGGACATAGATGCTCGGGTCCTCGGGAATGTCGTAGTTGATGATATGGGTGATGCCCTGCACGTCGATGCCGCGAGATGCGAGGTCCGTGGCCACCAGAACGTGAATCGCGTGCCTGCGGAACCTCGCCATCACCCGGTCGCGCTTGGCCTGGATCAGATCGCCGTGGATTTCTTTTGCGTCGATGGCGTCACCGTTCAATCGCCGGGCCAGGCGCCGGACCGCATGCTTGGTGTTGCAGAACACGATGGCCAGCTTGGGCTGTCTGGCTGCCAGGACCATTCTGAGCAGCCGATACTTGTCCCAGCGATCGACCGTGTAGAACGTCTGCTGTACCTCATCGACGGTGAGCTTGTCCTGGGAGACGTTCACCTCGACAGGGTCGGTCATGTACTGTTCGGCCAGCCGCTTGATCTCGTCGGTCATGGTGGCCGAGACCAGGATGGTCTGGTGTGCGGTCTTGACCTGCGAGAGGATCTTCCTGATGTCGTCCCTGAAGCCGATGTCGAGCATGCGGTCGACTTCATCGAGCACGACGAAACGGATCGCCTCGAACGACAGGATTCTCCGGTCCAGCAGGTCCATGACCCGCCCCGGCGTGCCCACAACAAAGTGCGGCTTGCGCCCGAGCTGATGAGCCTGCTGCCGGATTCGCTGACCGCCGTAGACCGGCACGACGTGCATGCCGCTGGTTTCGGCCAGCCGATGCATCTCAGCCGCGACCTGGACGGCCAGTTCGCGGGTGGGCACCAGGATGAGGCCCTGCAGGCCCCGCTGCACTTCGGCCCTCTGCAGCAGCGGCAGGCCGAAGGCGGCGGTCTTGCCGGTCCCGGTCCGCGCCTGACCGAGGAGGTCTTTCCCCGACAGGGCCAGGGGAATCAAACGCTCCTGGATCTCGGTCGGCTGCTTGAAGCCCATTTTCTGGAGGGCAAGCAGCAGGTGGGTCTCGATACCAAGTTGGGCAAAAGCTGCCGGAAGCTCGTGGTGTTTATGCATTGTGTGGTCAGCCGACACTCATCGGCGTCGTGTCCAGATGGTCGTTCTCCTGCCAATCGGCCGATAATTGTATACCATCCGGGCGGCGAGGGCCAGATGCCTGCAGGCCCCCTGCCGCCGGATGCCGTTTTGGAGAGGCGCCGATTATGCCCGAATCCGCGACTGCCTGCATCAGCAGCGGTGCCATCTGCCGCAATGTCGCGGCCGTGCGCCGCCGGCTCCCGCCCGGCACGCCGCTGTGCGTGGCAGTGAAGGCCGACGCCTATGGCCATGGACTGGAACAGGTGCTGCCCGCCCTCACGCTGGCGGGCGTGGAGCGTTTAGGCGTCGCCAACCTCGAGGAGGCCTGCGACCTGCGCCGGCGAGGTTGGGTCGGGCCGGTCCTCTCGCTTGGCCCCGTCCTTGCCGTCAGCAGCGCCGCCTCGCGCACGGAGAGGGCGGCAGAGGCTGTCGCGGGTAAGATTGCCTGCACGATAACGACCGTTGATGAAGCCCGTACTCTCGCCCAGGCCGCCCGGCGACAGCATCGCAGCGCCCGCGTCGAAGTCCAGGCCGACACCGGGATGGGGCGTTGCGGGGTACTCTGGGACAAGACCGTCGAGCTTGTCTCAGAGGTCGCGGCAATCGAGGCGGTGTCCATCGACGGTGTCTACATGCATTTTGCCACGTCTGATGAGGCTGATCTGGCCTTCGCGAGGCTGCAACTGGATCGTTTCATTGCCATTCGGCGGGAGATTGTCGAGTTGCGGTTGCCGGTGAAGGCCTTCCACGCGGCGAACTCGGCCGCGGTCTTCAGGTTGCCTGACTCCCATTTCGACCTTGCGCGTCCGGGCCTAGCGATCTATGGTTACTGGGGCGGACCCGATGCAGAACGGCCGCCCGACCTCTGCCCTGCCATGCGGGTCACGGCTCGGCTGACGGAAGTTCGGCCCCTGGCCGCAGGTTCGCCGGTCGGCTACGGGTGTACCTGGACTGCCAAGCGAGGCAGCCTCATCGGGACGGTCTCGGTGGGCTACGCGGACGGATACAGGCGTCTCCTGGGCGGTCGGGCTTGCGTGACGCTCTCAGAAACGACCGGAAAGCGTTCCACGGGTATTCCAGTAGTCGGGCGGGTCAGCATGGACCAGATCAATGTGGACCTTACTGACGCACCGGAGCTTCGTGTCGGGGATGAAGTTGTCGTGATTGACGACAATCCGTCTTCACCGAATTGCGTGGAATCTCTCGCGCGCCTCGCGGGCACGATCCCGTATGAAATCACCACTCTGGTGGGTGCTCGTGTAAGACGTGTCGCGTCAGCCTGACGTTGCGATCCGCGAACCCTCTGCTACGCTTTGGGTTCCGTGCGCTGAACGACTTCGGCTCCTGTTGCGAAGCCTGCTCGGACGCGCAGCACATCGAGCTTCTCTCCCACTTCCTGGGCCATGCGGCTGTTGGGGAACTCCTGCCGGATACTGAGCCCGAGTTCAAGGGCGTCGCGCCACCTTGCTTCGGAGACGGCCAGTCCGAAGCTGACCCCGAGGGCGACCAGCCTGGCCTTGAACACGTGGCGGGCCGACTCCTGCAGGTTACGGGCTTCGTCCTTGGTGAGGTACTGATCGAGCTCGGTCAGAATCTGGATGCCCCGCTCGACTTCCTCGCGTTGCACGGCCTGGTTCCATTGCTGGAGCAGTTCCTGCTTGCGGGCCTCGCGGTGGCGGTTCAACTCGGCCGGCAGTGCCAGGATCTTTTCGTGGCGCGGGAACAGCTTCATCAGCCGTTCCATTTCCTGACGGGCGCGTTCCCAGACGTGTTCGTCCATCAGTCTCTGGACATGGTTCAGGGCCTCGCCGATCTTCTCCTCGATGGTCATGTCGCGGATGCCGGCGAGCTCTTTGCGCAGGGCCTCGGCCTCGCGGGCGTACCCGAACCGGGTCTGCATCTGTTCGATCAGGTACATGGCGGCATCCCAGTTGCCGCGGAACATTTCCTCGCGCAGAGCGTGCCGGAGGGCCTCGAGCTCCTTGTCGCGGTGGGTGATTGATCTGGCGGCATCGGACAGTTGGCTGTTGTCGGCGATGAGTTGCACGATCGGCTCGAGCCGCCTGGCGGTGTCGTGAAGGTCGAGAGTGTTGTTGTGGACCCGGTTGATGTTCGCCTCAGCCAGGACCATCAGTTTCACAACGGCATACAGGAGCAGCGAGACGGCGATGAGCAGCAATCCGCCGACCAGGAGGACCGCCCGATTCGCAAGCGTGGATGGCACCAGAGCGGTGATGACCAGCACGGCTCCGATGATCACCGATCCGACGGCGATGAAGAAGGCCAGCAGGCTCAGGGAACGGTTTCTCAGCGGGATTTCAGGCACAGTCCTTCGCTCCTGAAGTGAACCTCAATCGCGGTGCAGCGAATCCATCTGCGCGGCCCTTTTACTGTACGACCTCCGCGAGGAACCGTCAACCTGCCGTCCGCCGGCATGCTGACAAGGGGGTCCGTGACACGTCAGGCGGCTCATTCAGAACCCCGAGCCTGGTCGACGTGGCGACCGCAAGCGAGGGGGCGGGTCGCAAGGCGGCCGCACCACACGGGGGCCGCTCGCTTACGCTCGCGGTTCTGACAGAGCCGCCTTACACGGAGCCCCTCGCTGGCGCTCGGGGTTCTGAAAGGGCTGCCTGAGCTGTCACGCACGGCCGGCGGCTCACGGACGCCATCGCGGTCGGCTGAAAGCTTGCAGAGAGAACGGATCTGAAGGACACTCATGCGCATGAGCGCAGCTCCGAAAGAGAAAGGCGGCCGCCCGGCAGCGCCGGCGGAATTGTCGACCAACACGCAGGTCCTGCGAATTGCTGCCCTGGGGCTTCTGCTGATCGGCTGCTTCGTGGTCATCAGGCCGTTCCTGTCGGCACTGATGTGGGCGGTGGTGCTGGCTTTCTCAAGCTGGCCGGTGTATTCGCGGATTGAACAGTGGCTTCGCGGCCGGCGAACACTGGCGGCGGCGTTGATGACCCTGCTGATCATTCTGGTGATGCTGGCTCCGTTCGTGATCATGGGGGCCAGCCTGGCGGACAACGTGAAGCAGTTTGCGTCGGGGGCGCGCGACCTGCTCGCGTCTCCGCCGCCAGAACCGCCGGGGTGGCTTGCCGGGCTGCCTCTCATCGGCGGCAGGGCTGCCGACCTCTGGGGAGAGTTGGCTTCGGACAGTGCCGTGCTGGTCGCTCATCTGCGGCGACTGGTCGAGCCGGTAAGCGGCTGGCTGCTAGGGGCAAGCGTGCAGTTCGCCCAGGGGCTGGCCGAGCTTGCCTTGAGCATCCTTATTGCCTTCTTCCTCTTCCGGGACGGTCGGACTGTGGCCCAGCGACTGGTGGAGACGGTGGACAACCTGGCGGGCCAGGACGGGCGTCAGTTGCTCGATGTCGCGGGCAAGACGGTCCGCGGGGTGGTGTACGGCATTCTCGGGACGGCGCTGGCCCAGAGCATCCTTGCGGGTATCGGTCTGACCATTGCAGGCGTGCCTGGGGCCGGGTTCCTCGCGCTGCTGACGTTTTTCCTGTCGGTGCTGCCGATGGGCCCTCCGCTGGTCTGGATTCCGGCGACCATCTGGCTGTTTGCGCAGGGCTCGATCGGCTGGGGCATTTTCATGGCCTGCTGGGGCCTTCTCCTGATCAGCAGCGTGGACAACGTGGTCAAGCCCATGATCATCAGCCAGGGCAGCAAGATGCCGTTCGTGCTGATTTTCCTCGGCGTTCTGGGCGGGGTGATCGCTTTCGGGTTCATCGGCGTGTTTCTCGGCCCGACGCTGCTGGTGGTTGGCTTCCGTCTTCTGGAGCACTGGAAGGTGGGCGGAAAGGCCTTATCCGCACCGCCGTCCTGATCGGCCTGCGAGAGGCTGTTTCGCTCACATGTGTGACATCATTGCCGCGATCGGCCGTGTATCCTCGACATTCTCCAGGACAGCCTTCACCACGACCACGAGAGGCACGGCCAGGATCATGCCGACGATGCCCCAGACGGTCCAGCCAAACGCCAGGGCGAGAAGAATAACCAGCGGACTGAGGTTCAGGCGGTTGCCGGCCACGCGGGGCTCAATCACATATCCGATGCCGTTTTGCACAACGCCGAGTGCGATGAGGGTCAGCAAGGCCCACCAGGGGTTGTTCTTGCTGACCAGGGCCAGCATGGTCGGCAGGAGGGTCGCGATCACGCTGCCAAGGTAGGGAATGTAGTTCAGGAGGAACGCGCCAATGCCCCACAGCACGGGGTAATCCACGTCAAGGACAGCAAGCACCGCGATTGTCAGCACGCCGGTCACAAGGCTCATCACCGTCTTCACCGCGATGTACTGAATGATCGAGTCGTTGATTTTCGCCACGACATTGAGGATTCGTTCTGCGCGGGCAGGGTCAAAGGCCGCCTGGATGCGCCGCCGGAAGCTGAACTGTTCGGCGACGAGGAAGAACAGATAGACCAGGACGACGACGATCGTGGTCAGGAAGCTGAAAAAGGAGCCCAGCACCGATCGGATCATGCCGATGCTGCTCTGGACCGTGGCCGACTGGCCCACGATGATCTGATTCAGCAGGTCGGGATCGACGCCCGGAATCCGGTCTGCGAGGCGCTCGAGCAGCCGCGACAGATTCCGCTGGTAGAGCGAAGCATTGCCCGCAAGCTCCGAGAAGTTATGATAGAGCATCTGTCCGAGACCGTAAGACGCGCCGATGAACGCCGAGATAAGAATCAGACCGGAGAGCCCGGGGGGCACCCGTCGTCGGACAAGCCAGTAGTGAGCAGGCAGTATCAGGTAGGCGATCGCTGCGGCGATGAAAAGCTCTTGCAGAATTGTGGCGAACTCGCGCATGAGATACAGCAGCAGCACGATGCTCAGCAGGCTCATCACCGCGACATTCAAGGTGTGGGAGAAGGGGGCGGGTCGGGCGCCGTTCGAAGATGGTCCGCCTTCGGGGCGCGGCTGCGGGGGTAACGACTTTTCAGTCGGAGCACTCATACTTGCCTGTCGCTCGTGCGCAGCACCTGAGATCGACTGCATCTGATCCGGCGCGCAAGCCGGGCTGGGTATCGGAACAGAGTACTCTCATCCAGCCCGCTCGTCCATGGACAGACGGCAGCTTGCGGGCGGCCTCATCTGATGCGGAGAATCACCGGATAGTCCATCACCAACAGGCCGTCGATCAGCAGGGCATCGCCGCCGGCGTTTGTATCGAGTTTCTGAACGAGGCCATGGAAAGTGTCCACGGCGTCGACCGACTTGCCGGCCCCGCCGGAGATTCTGAGGCTGACCCGCTTGCCGGCGTAATCATCCTGCGGGCTGACGGCCGACCAGATGGCAATCAGCACCTCGCCGTCGCGACCGCGAAGGGCCTCGCAACGCAGGTTCGGGGCGTCGCCCGTAACCACCGGCTTGATGGCCGGTGCGGCCCTGGCCCCGCTCAGGAGGGTGGCCATTGCCTGTATGGTGTAGTACACGGGCTTGCGGCTCAGTTCGCCGGTCCGCAGGATGGCCCAATCGTAGACGCCGTTCTCGTTGACCAGGGACCACCAGATACAACGCACGCCGGTTAGAGTTCCTTCTAAAAACAACCTGGCGGCCTGCTTGGCCTCGGTGATCTCGGTTCCTCCGCTGTACGGCGAGTCCTCTCGGGTGGGAATGGCGTTCCACTCGTTGGCCCAGATCTCGAAATGCGGCTTGAATGGGCCGAGGGCGGTTCGCAGGAAGGCGAGCATTTCGCGGTTGGTGTTGTAGCCAAGCTCGGCGGGCGTGCGTCTCATCTGCCTGCCGTCGATGATATCAAGCGACCCCACGCCCGCTTCCGGGTACGACACCCCGTAAGGATGGAATGCGACCGCATCGAGGTATGGCCCCCCGCCTTCCGCCAGGGCCTTGGAGATGAACGTCGGAGCGAGGGCGGCCGTCCCGCCGACCATCACGCCGGCGTCGGGGTCGACCTCCTTAACCGCCTTGGCTGTTTCGCGGAGCAGGGTGCCGAACGCTTTCGGATCGGGCGGAGAGCCGTACCAGGCCCAACTGTTCTCCTCGTTCCAGATTTCGTACCACTTCACGCGGCCTTTGAAATGATTGGCGATGAATTTCGCGTAGTTGACGAAGCCCTGGATTGCTTCCGGTTTCGTCGGCCCGCCATGGCCGAGGAATGGATGGCCGTGGCGCCACACGGGGCCGGGCTCCGCCAAGGGTGGCGTTTCTTCGTACAGCGGGTTGCCGTAGCACAGGGTGTAGACGATGTTCACCCCGCTGCGGACCGACTCGGTGATCGCCTGGTCGGTGGCCGGGTCGATGGTGTACTCGCCTTTCTTCTGCTCGACGATCGACCAGCAGGTCCAATCGCCCCACTGCCCGACGCGATTCCATTTGACGCCGAGGTTATACAGTTCGGGGTAGCTTTCGCGGATGACGTCCGTCGAGCCGTAATACGATCGGAAGGTCCAGGAAGCTTTCACGCCGGCACCGGCGGCGGCGTTGTTGCCATTCGAATCGATCACCTCGATCTCGGACAGCCTGAAATAATAAGTGGCGCCGCAATCGGTGAAGAAGCTCGACGCGGGGGCAAACCGGGAGGCCTCAATGCAGATCGCATCGGCCTGCTGGGGCCTGGTGAACGTGATGGTGTAGGGCCGCTTCCGCCCCTCGCCGGCCGATGACGGCAGGCTGGCGCGGCGGACCTCCTGAACGGTCTTCCAGGCACCACGCGATCGCGCTTTGACGTCGAAGTCGCCGGGGAAGCCTTCAGCTCGCCAATAAGGCACCAGGCGAATCTCTTTGATGGCGGCAGGCTGCTTGAGGTAGACCTCGACCCAGTCGGTCGAGCCGGGTGCGGGCGTCGCGTGGGCTCTTCCCGACCAGCTCGTATCGTGTTTCCCGTCCACGAGGTGTTCCGGTTCGAATATGGCCTCGAAATCGCGCGAACGCGGCAGGTGGGCACTGACGCCGATATAGCTGTTCGGCAGCTCGGATGATTTCTTCGTTGCCAGCGGCTCGAGCGGCGCGGAATTGTTCTCTTGCAGGGCTTGCGCCTGGGGCATGAACCGCCAGGCGCCGCCGTCCCCGGTGCACAACTGCCGAGGCTCCATTTTGTCAACACAGACTGTCCGGCGCGTGCGAGCGAGCGAGAAGCCTTCGCCTGTCCACTCGATGGCGATTTCAACGCTCCCCTGTCGCCGGCCAATGATCCGCATGGTCAAACGCAGCGATTGCTCCGGCGAAAGGCTTGGTATGGGCAACTCGGTTACCCGGTCGCCGAACTTGGATCTGAGCTCAAAGGCCGGTTCGTCCTTCCTGTCGGCGCTCGCGTCGGCCGGAGTAGTGGCGCTAACGGGGGCCGGCACGAAACGCAGCTTCGAGGGCTTCAGCGGGGCAGGGCCCTCGTTGGCGACCTGGATGATCAGTTGGCCCGGCTCGCCCGTCTGCAGGATCGGCCGGGGAAGATGAAGCGCCTCAATGATCGGGCGCGGCCCGGCTTGCGTTTCGACGACTTCAACGTCGTCGATCAACCACTCGCCGCCGGAAGAAGGCGTCTGTTCGTTGATTCGGAAGGCGATGATGACCGCATTTACGTTTGCCTGGCCGGTGAAGTCAAAATCGAGCTTGCCCTGATGCCACTGGTTGTCTTCCGTGTGCTCGCGAGGTACGAGGTAGGCCGTTCTGGCGGCTTCGGTGGTCGGGTCCGTCATTGCAGTCGCGAAGACGCGCAGGTTCTCGCCGCCTGAGTCGGACCTGAGGACCTTGTACCAGAACGAGACGGTTCCTCGTTTGACGATGAGGGGTTCGGAGTTGACTCCCGCGATGCTGCCGGGAGCGGCGGACATGCGGATGGCGAGCGAGCCGCCGTGGGCGTTTCTGTCGATCGCGACCGTGGCCCCGTCGGCCGGGTTGCGCACGGCCGTCCAGTTGAGCGGGAAGTTGTCGCCGGCCGGGTTGAGGAGTTCGAAGCCGGGGTTCTTGCATGCGTTTGTCGGGGCCTGGCCGAAGACCGGGGCCAGCGCGAACAGTGCCAACGCCGTCGCAAGCATGAATCGGAGCCGCATCCGTGCCTCCTGTCGAGAAGCGTGAATCTTTCGCAGATCCTAAACAGGACCACACAAATAGAAAAGTGGGTGCCACGGGCAGCTTGTCTGCCCGTGGCTCGTCCTGAGCGAGAAGACACTGGCGGGCAAGCCGCCAGTGGCACCCCGCGCTATATCACGGGGCCGGCCGCGTCGGGAGATAGATGATCCGGTCCGGCTGATTGGGAGCATAGGCATTCCTCGCGGGTATCTTGAGCCGGTCAAACGGCTTGTAGTCCGCTAGTGCTACGACGCGGGCGATTCGCAAAGAGTTCCGCAACAATCCGCGCCCGTTGTTGCAGTCGCTGAACTTACCCTGGCCGTAGCCGACGCCCTTGCTGCCGGACAGGTTCGACGAGAAATACCGCAGGCCGACGATTCTTCGCTGCTCGTCGCGGAGCCAGTCGATGAACACGACCGAGTGGCCGCCCGGCGGCGTGGTGCTGTAGCTCAGGAAGTCGCCCGGGCGTGCCTCCTCGAAATCGGTGATCGCCCGCCCCAGCCCGTAGCCCATGATCCCCCGTTGTTCGCAGTCGCCCTTACCCTCGATGTACCAGAGCTGGAGCATATTGAACAGGTCGTGGAAGGTCATCCCGTTGAAATCGTCCGGGTCGAGTCCCTTCTGGACGTTCCGCAGTTTCATCGCCCGGATGAAGATCTCGAAGGTCAGGCCGCAACAGTAGCTGCATCGCGACCCGTCGGGATAAGCCTTGGCCACGACCATGCCCTTGTACCACATATCCTGCGTCACGCCGTTGTAAAGGTCGTACTCACGGGGCTTCCAGCCGCAATGATATGGGTAGGAACCATCCAGCGGGTAAGCTGACACCACCTTCATGACATAGGGGTTGAGAGAGTTTTCGGCATCGTCCTGGATCATCTCCTCGCGGGCGAAGGCCTTGGCGAGGGCTCTGTCCACGGGTGAGAAGCCTCGTTCGTCGAGCGGGTACGGGCGGGGCGTATAGGTGTAGCGTTTGGGCGGTGGAGCCGGCCGGCTGGCGGGTTGCTTTGGACCTGACGGAGGCATGTGGCAGCCGGTCTGCAAAATGAGGAGCATAAGGACAAGTCCCAGGCAGGAAAGCGTGGTACGGCGGTTTCTCACGTTCACAGTCTCCTTCCGCGTCAGATCCGGCCGTCGCCGGACCCGCCGCCAGGCGACCGGAGGCCTGGTGCAGCGGGCCGAAACCCCGGTCGACGGTTGGGAGTATACACCCATCGGTCAGGGGACGCATCCAGGCACAAGACGCGCTCGCTCGGACCGGAACGGTACATCGTTCGTCTGGGAGCCGAGTTGGTTGAACCGCCGGATGCCAAGGGCGCCAAGAGATGGAAGGAGCCAAAGAAGGAACGACGACGGATCGTCGGAGATATGTATGGAGAGCTTGGACGAAAGAGAAGGTGGACACGCAGGGATGCGGAGGCGGTGGAAACACCCGATGTCACAAGGGAGCAGACAGTGGAGCCCGCTCCCTTTGGCCTGAGAATCGGGGAAACTGTGCTACTGACCCTGGACTGTGATCACGAACGGGGTGGCCGTTGCCAACTCCAGTTCTTCGCCGTCGGCGGTGAAGGCGGTGGCCTCAGTGACCGCCAGCGTGTAGGTGCCCGGAGTTGCGGACACCTCCAAGGTCAACGTGGCAACCGACAGTTGGCCGGCCGGCAGCGGGGTCTTGAGCAGGCCGCTGAGCGTGCCGGCGGTGGTGAATACCTCGCCGACCGGCGTATTCACAGGTCCAGCCAGGGCGCTGAGCGGATCGCTCAGCGCCAGGACATCGCCTGAGACCGGTCCGGTGATTTGCAGGAGGCTGCGACCGGTTTCGAGGCAGACGCCCGGCGGCGTCGGAGTCTGGCCCGCCCACTGCTGCCAGGTCGGCAGGTCGGGGAAGGCGACGTACCACTC
>CAZPIO010000029.1:0-59792 GCA_964586235.1 uncultured Planctomycetales bacterium | reverse complement strand
ACGTCTGCCCGGTCTTCCAGATCGGCATTCGCAACATCTCGGCCGGCGAAGAGCCCTTCCGCCGTTCGTGTGACCGGGTCCACACGGTCTTTGCCGAGGAGTCAACGGCCGTCGATGGGGCGTTTCTCAAAGATCTGGCCGCATTCGTTCGCGGCAAACAGGTCTTCTTGACCATTGACCTGGACGGCCTGGACCCGTCGATCATGCCGGCCGTCGGCACCCCCGAGCCCGGTGGAATTCTCTGGCCCCGTATGCTCGAAATCTGCCGCGTCATCACCCGCGAGGCCGCCTGCGTCCCGGTCTTCGACGTCGTCGAACTCGCCCCCATCCCCGGCTTCATCGCCCCGGATTTCCTTTCGGCCAAACTGGCATATAAGATCCTCTCGTACACACTTGCGCGGAGCAGCGCGAAATGAGATCACACAACTGAAGTGGTGATGACTGGCCTGCCTTGATGTGTGAATGAGTCTCTCGCGGCGACGGCTCAGTCCGATCGTTCGCTCCCGAGCGTATAGAGCCCGTGACCGACGTATTTCAGCCGCCCCTGCCTGACCAGTTCGTCCCACACCGCCTTGGGGTGCTGAACCGGCGGCTGGATCGCCTGGACGCCCGAACGGCCGCCCTTGGTCATCGCCCCGTGGCCCAGCCGTGACTCATCGTCCAGCCGCGTCAGCTTCAGCCGCTTCTTGAAGGCCTTGATCGCGTTGCGCAGCTCGTCCGGCGTTGGTCCGCTTGCGGCGGGCGCGGTGCCCGGTACATCCGGCGCGTGTGGAGAGACCGATGGCTCCGACTCACTTCGTGGATTGGTCGAATTCTCGTTCGGCATTGCTGATTCTTTCCTTTGACGAGGCGGTTTGCTCGTGCCACTAAAAGCATACCGGCCGGCTGGGCGTTGTCCAGCGTTGCAGGACTGGTGGCGTTGGGTGACGTTCTCGTTTGCAGGGGTGCACATGCCACATTTCGTCCCTCCGCGACCTCTGCTCTCATCAGCAGCCGAAGCAGGAATCAGTGTGGCGGCGTCGGTCCGCCATTCAGGAGGAGATCGGTTCTCAGGAAGATCACCATCTGGCCACGAAGCCGGCGGTCATCCATTTGCTCGACTCGACCGAGTGCACCACGATCAGGTCGCCCGGCTTCAGCTCATCATTGCGGGCCATCTCGTCAAGGTGCAGCAGGATGGCGGCCCCTCCGACGTACCCGGTATTGCGGGCCCGGAACTTCACCTGGTCCTGGCCGATTCCGAAGTAGTCCATGAACTGGCCGACCCCGTTCTCGTACAACTGCCAGCTCGGTATCGAGAACACGCATTGGCTGACCGTGTGCCGATCCAGTCCGAGCTTCTCGATCATCCGAACGACCCCCTCGTACAGCAGCCGGGCGGCATCGCGGTGTACGGCCGTGAAATCCTGGCACAGGTGGTGCAGCCCCTCGGCGTAGACAAACTCGATCTGTTTGTCAGGCTCGAGGAGGTTGGCAACCCCGCCGCCCGCCGTCATGCCGGGAGCCCGGTCGCCGCCCACCGATTCGACGAAAGTGCCGATGACCTCGCCGGGCACCGACTGATCGGGCGGGACGGTTGCCGCTTCCAGGACCAGAGCCCCGGCACCATCAGCAAGGATATAGCGCAATGCTGCCTGCTTCTTCGTCATCCGGGCCTGGTTGAAGTAACAACTGCGCAGATACACGCTCGACAACTGCGGATAGACCACCAGGGCGGTCTTGACTCGCCCGAGGCGCAAAGCGTCATACGCAACCTGCACGCCTTTGCCCACACCCGAGCAGTTCGAGTGAATCTCCATTTCCATGCAGGTTCTGATCCCGAGTCGTTCCTGCAGCAGGGCCGAGGTTGGCGGCGTCGACGCATCGTAGTTCGAGCTGGCCAGGATGAGCAGCTCGACGTCCGACGGGCTCCTGCCGGCGCGGTCAAGCGCCCGCCGGCATGCCTCCTCTCCAAGTGCGGCCACGGTGTGCGTCAGCCTGTGGGTTTGAGGGTCGACTGCGAAATGCAGGGTCTCAATGCCGCTCTCGGCCAGCATGCGAGCCCCAGCCGTGGCAATGAACGACTTGACACTGCCCGGGGCGTCGTCCAGCGGCCCCAGAACCTCGTCAATGCGGTTGTTGGGAACCGGATCGTTGGGCAGAAACGAACCGGTGCCGGTAATAGATACACGCTTCAGTTGAGAGTTTGCCATACTATCCTCGTAGCATGAGACCGATGCGCGATCCGGCTCCGTGGACCCCCGCGCACCTTCACCCAGCCCCGGTGTGGCGGCCTGGCTTGCAGTACACACCATGCCCTGGGACCGGATAACCACCTCCGGGACGTTTCCGATTACCCTTAACGCGCCCAAGGTGCCGCGAATCCGCACGTTGAAATCGAGGAGCTTCGGAAATGGGGCGCCGTCGGACAAGCCGCCGGGTCCGTGGCGAGCCGCCAGCCCTGTGGCGAGCCGCCGGTATCTGGGAACCTGTGTGAAAACCTCTCCGCACCCCGGGTGGCATGGCCAAGCCCCGGCTTGCCGGGGGTGTGTGACAGCTTAGGCGGGGTAGCGGAAGGGCCAATTCAGAACCCGGAGCGCAAGCGACGGGCCCTTGACCGATCCCCGTAAGTCGGTCAAGGGCGGGCCAGACCGCGAAGCCGTCGCACGATCCAAGGCCCACTCGCTTGCGGTCGCCACGTCGACCAGGCTCGGGGTTCTGAAAGCGCCGCCTAAACTGTCACGGACCCGCTTGCCGGGGCGCCGCCATGTCTGCTGCGGCGGGAAACCTGCCGGCGTTCGCCGCGGCGAGCTTGGGTATTCCCCCCGGGCATAGCCTGTGGTCTTCAGACATGCTCTCAGATGGCCGGCAGGCGCGGCAGGGTGGCAGGGCGGCAGAAGGGGGAGTGACCGCCTCTCAAAGCCTTACCTCTGGCCCGCCCGCCGTTCACTGACGATCGGCAGCGGCAGGAAATCCCGCTCGAGCGTCATCCATTCCTGCAGGACGACCTTCAGTTCGTGCTCGATCTCGCGAGCCTCCCTCCTGCCGGCAAGATTGTCGAACTCCTGCGGGTCCTTCTCCAGGTCATACAGCTCGAACATCGGGCGGGTCGGCGAGAAGTAGATGCGCGACATCTCCTTCGACGTCTTGAAACCCCAGCACCGGGACAGTATCTTTCTCTCCCTTGGAAGCGAGACGCGAAGACCCAACAGGAGAAGGTTGATGGGCAAGATCCAACTGCCGAAGAAATTCACCAGCAAGTATCCCCACAAGTTTTCAAAAGGCAAGCAGCAGTTCCTCTGCGGCAAGCGTATCCTGCCCAGGCCGATCACCGGCAAGGAGGACCTGGCCGACCTGATCGACCAGTCGTTCCTGGCCTACAACGCCGCCCGCCTGCAGGAGGCCTGCCACCTCTTCAGTCAGCGGATGCTTCAGCCCGACGTGACCGTGGGCATGAGCCTGGCCGGGGCCCTGACACCCGCTGGCCTGGGCTCGGCGGCGGTGATTCCGCTGATCAAGGCCGGTTTCGTGGACTGGATCGTGGCCACCGGCGCCAACCTGTACCACGACATGCACCACGCGATGAACTTGCCTCTGTTCCGGGGATCGCCCTTCGTCCGCGACCCCGAGCTTCGTGCGGTCGGCGTGGTCCGCATCTACGACATCCTGCTCGACTACAACGACGTCCTGATGCAGACCGACCACATCCTGCGGCAGATTCTGCTGCAGCCCGAGTTCCAACACGAGATGGGCACGGCCGAGCTTCACCACCTGCTGGGCAGGTACTGCGCGGAGTTCGAGGAGCAGACCGGCCGCAAGGACGTCTCAGTCCTGGCGGCGGCCTACCGGGCCAGCGTCCCGTGCTTCTGCCCATCGCCGGGCGATTCGACCATCGGCATGAACGTCGCCGGCCTGGAGCTTCGCGGCAGCAAACTGTGGGTCAACCCCTCCCGCGACGTCAACGAAACCACGGCCATCGTCCTGGATGCAAAACTTGCCGGCCGCAAGACCGGCGTCGTACTTGTCGGCGGCGGCTCACCCAAGAACTTTACTCTGCAGACCGAGCCGCAGATCCAGGAAGTCCTGCGTATCCCCGAGGCCGGCCACGATTTCTTCATCCAGTTCACCGACGCCCGCCCGGACACCGGCGGCCTCTCCGGCGCGACCCCGCACGAGGCGGTGAGCTGGGGCAAGGTCGATCCAACCAAGCTGCCCGACGCGATCGTCTGCTACCTGGATTCGACCGTGGCCCTGCCGATGCTGACACACTATGCCCTGGCCCGCCACAAGACGCGCAAGCTCAAGCGCCTCTACGACCGTTTGCCTGAGCTCATGGAGCAGGAAACCAAGGAGTACTGGAAGCACAACAAAACACTGTAGGAGCGGTCTCTGACCGCGAGTTCTATGTAGGAGCGGCTTGCAGCCGCGATCCCGGCGAGCCACGGGGTTTATCCCCGTGGTCCTTGTCGAACACGCCAAGTACCGGTGGCATAAAGCCACCGGCTCGTCAAGACAAAATGGAGCCGGACCATGCCCAAGACCACATTACTCAAGCAACTGGCGAAAAAGCACGGCACGCCGCTCTTCATCGTCGACCACGACCAACTGCGTCGCAACTACGCGGAGTTCAAGCGGTACCTGCCGCGCGTGCAGGCCTATTACGCGGTCAAGGCCAACCCGGCCCCGGAAATCGTGAAGACCCTCTACGAGGCCGGAGCCAGCTTCGACGTCGCCTCCATCGGCGAGTTCCGCCTGGTCTACGAGAACATCCGTGACCTGCCCCCCAAGGCCCGCCAGGACTACATCTGGGACAAGATCATCTACGCCAACCCGATCAAGGACAACGTAACCCTTCAAGAGCTGGACCAGTACAAGCCGCTGGTGACGTACGATAACCTGGCAGAGATCGGCAAGATCCGCAAGCACGCCCCCCACGCCGGCCTGGCCCTGCGAATCCGCGTCCCCAACACCGGTTCGATGGTCGAGCTGTCGAGCAAATTCGGGGCTGCCCCCGGTGAGGCCGCCGACCTGATTGCCGCTGCCTTCGATAACGGCCTGATCGTCGAGGGCCTCTGCTTCCACGTCGGCAGCCAGTGCACCAACTTCGACAACTACGTCCAGGCCCTGAACATGTCCGCCCAGGTGCTCGAGGAGACCGCCGGGCGAGGCTACAAGCTCAAGCTCCTGGACATCGGCGGCGGTTTCCCCGCCCCATACGATGGCAGCAACAAGCGATTCCGCGAGCTGGCCAAGGTGCTGAATGCCGAATTCCGCCGACTGTTCCCCAGCGAACTGGAGATCCTCGCCGAGCCCGGCCGCTTCATGGTCGCCACCGCCGCGACCCTCGTCGCCGAAGTCATCGGCAAGGCCGAACGCGACGGCAAACGCTGCTATTACCTCAACGACGGCATCTACCACACCTTTTCCGGCGTGCTCTTCGACCACTGCCAGTATCGCATCAAGGCCTTCAAGAAGGGTCCCACGCAGCTCTGCGCCGTTTTCGGCCCGACCTGCGACGCCCTGGACACCATCTGCCAGTCAGAACCGCTCCCCGACCTCCATCTGGGTGAGCTGGTCTACAGCGAGCACATCGGAGCCTACAGCCACGCGTCCTCAACGTGGTTCAACGGCTTCCCGCCGGCGAAGGTCGTCCACGTTAACATGTAGGTCACGGATGACATGCCCGGGCCCGCCGAGGGCGGGTACCGGCATGCAGAGCTTGCAGACAGGTGCTGCGCGAGTCATGGCTGTTGGCTCCCGATCGGCTGGAGCTCTACCGCTGTTACCGGCGTCCGCAGGCGAAGTTGCGGAAGCAATCCGTGCTATAATCCCCGGCCGGAGCCCGAGGCGATTCGCAGTCAGGGCGGCCCGGCCAGCGTGTTGAGAGGATCAGCGATGTTTGTTCGGTATCTTGTCGTTGTTGCCATGAGCGTTCTGGCTCCGTGTGTCGGCTGCTCTCCCGCAGTGAAATTCCAGGAAATCGTCACCGCTGATTCGATCCCGGGTTGGCAGATACGCAAGGCGCCTGTCGACAGTTGGGTGGTCAAGGATGGCGTGCTGAGTTGCACC
Organism: uncultured Planctomycetales bacterium; assembly: GCA_964586235.1. GTDB lineage: Bacteria > Planctomycetota > Phycisphaerae > UBA1845 > PWPN01 > JAUCQB01. The sequence continues at coordinate 53,744 of CAZPIO010000029.1, read as the reverse complement.
AGTACCGGCGGGCTATGGGGCGGCTGGATCGGCAGCACGACCGAGTACAGCGACTTGATCCTGGAACTGGAGTTCAGGGTCGCCCCCGGAGCCAACAGCGGCGTGTACTTGCGGACCCCCAGTCAGGGCCATCCCTCAGCCGTCTCGATCGAGGTCCAGATCCTCGACGACGCCGCCGAGAAGTACAAAACGCTCAAGCCATATCAGTTCTGCGGTTCACTGTACAAGATCGTGGCCCCATCCAGGCGGGCGGGCAAACCCGCAGGGCAGTGGAACAAGATGCGCATCACCGCGATCCGTGATCACATCGTGGTGGAGTTGAACGGCGAGAGAGTCATCGACGCCGACGGCAGGAGCCACCCCGAGCTGCTCAAACGCAGCCCACGCGGCTTCGTCGGTTTCCAGGACCATCACAGCCCGGTTTCGTTTCGCAGGGTCCGTCTGGCGGATCTGTCCGGCCCTGCGGCGAAGAGGCCATGTTCGCGGCCGGCCGGCACGCTGCCGGCGACTGCGCACCCATAAACGGGCACCTTCGTCCGGATTGGCGCCCCGGGCGTCACCACGCGGAGCACGATTCCGGGGCAGCGTCGCTACTTCGGCCTGCCCGTCAGCAGCCCCCCGAAGAAGAAGCCAAACCCCAGGATGGAGTCACAATGGGGACACGAATACATGACTTCCTTTTTGATCAGCCCCGAGACCTCCCGGTCGACCTCGTTCGACTCGGACGATTCTTTCCGGGTCTCCTCCAGGCTCACGGTTTCCTTGCAGTATGGACAGAGTGCCATCGGATCCTCCGTGGGACAGCTCATTCCACGACGGGCAGCCCATCGCTGATCCACTGGGTGATGCCACCAGTCATATTGTAGAGGTTTGGAAAACCGTTCTCCGCCATGATGGTTACCGCGGTCACGCTCCGGCGCCCCGTTCGGCAGTACACCAGGTACGTCTTCGATTTGCCGATGCTGATCGCGGCATCGAGGAAGTCCGGCGACTGGCAAAGGACGCACAGGCTGACCGCCCCCTCCAGGTGGCCGGCGTTGTACTCTTCAAGACTGCGGACGTCGAGTATCACGAAATCAGGGTCGCCCAGGTGACTCTCGATCAGCGCCGCAGCCTCCAGCGGCGTAACGTCCTCAACGCCGTCCGGTGTTCCCTGACCATCGCCGGCCAGCGGCGGGCATCCCTGCCCGACCAGGAAGGGCAAAAGGCTCAGTGCGGCCATAACCGCCCGCGACCACGGCGTTTGAACTCCCCGTTTCATTGACCGACTCCTTTCACTCGCAGCGATGCGGAATCGCGACAACCCCCAGATTCCCGACACCTCTCCGACACCACAGTGCAACGTTTCGGGCTCGGCCAAACGCTGCATTACCCCCCCTCACTCACTCAGGCGGCATCGCTCGCACGTACAGCGGTGACAACGACTTACGAGCACCCCGACGCCTCCTGCGGGCCAACCCCAGCGCTGCCCTGCGCCGGCTGAATGTGTCCATTCCGCGGCCGGCCGTGCGCCGCTAGAATACTATCGTCAATGCAGGCACTCTTACTTCAGGAGGCCAGCCATGTCCGAACAGCTTATTGGCAAGGTCACCCACTACTTCGGCAAGCCTCACGTTGCGGCGATCGAGATCACCGGCGGCGAACTGCACGTCGGCGATACGATCCACATCCGCGGGCATACCTCGGACTTCACCCAGAAGATCGAGTCCATGCAGATCGAGCACGCTGCCGTGCAGGTTGCCAAGCCCGGTGACAACATCGGCGTCCAGATCCTGGAGCATGCCCATGAGCATGACCAGGTCTACCGGGTGATACCGGACTAAACCCGGTCGGCGGCAGGCGGATCACGACCCCTCGTGGCAGACGCGGCGGGGATGGTTGCCCTGGGTGCCGTGATGCGGCCCAGGGCGGTGACTGCTACCTGGCTCCGGCCCGCTCCTTCTCGAGCAGACGCCGCTGTTCGCTCCTGAATGCCTCCAGTTCCGCGATCTTCTTGCGTTCCAGCGTGTCGCTTTCCTCCAGGTGCGGCTCCCAGGGGAATTCGACATGCTCCCACGTCAGCCTGTCACCCTCGCAGCGAAAGACCGTGTATCCGGGCGGCGACCCCACCCAGTCCCCGGCCCACCACGCACCGCTGGCTGCAGCGCTGGTCACGTACCACACGCCGTTGAACCGGTACTCCTCGATGGTGTGGCTGTGTCCCTGCAGCAGGGCTTTCACCTTGTGCCGCTCCAGAACCGTGCGCAGCTCCTTCGTGTCCCAGAGAACCATGTGCCCGTCCATCGCCCGATAACTGGGGGCACCGGTGATCTGACCGCGATTGCAGAACGCGGCAATATGCGTCACGGCCACAGTTGGCTTGCCCGCCGCCTTGCCCAGATCGTAGCCCAGCCATTCCAGTTGCTCGGCGCCGATTCGCGGCTCGTAGGTCGGGCCGTCCTTGCCTTCGATGGGGTAGATGCTGTCGAGCACCACGAAGTGCCACCCGCCGTGGTCGAAGCTGTAGTAGCTCTTCTCCCAGTTGAGCCGGTCCATGATCATCTTCTTGCCGATCTCCGGATCGTCGACAGGCACCTTTCGCCGCGAAGACCAGCCCAGGGCATCGTGGTTGCCCATGCAGTTGTAGTAGGGGATGGCCATCCCGTCGCTGATTTCCCTGTAGAGCCGGATGTTCTCCTCGAAATCCGCCTTCGGCGAATAGTTGCCGTCGAACGCCAGATCGCCGCCCATCAGTGCGAACGCCGGCCTCGGCTGCAACTCACGGACGGTCTCGATGCACCTCCGGTAGCCCTTGTCTCCCCATCGCTTTCGGGTGACGTGCATATCGGTCAGATGCACAAAAGTGAACGGCGTCGCCGCCCCGCCTGCTGGGGCTGACGCCGCTTGCCCTCTCAGCGCACGCGGCATCGCCGTTGCCGCCCCCGTCACAAGCAACCCGCCCACGAATTCACGTCGCGTAACGCTCATCCCCACTGCTCCGCTACGGGTGGCTTAGGTTCTTCTTGAACCTGGGCTCGCGATTTCCTCGGACCCTATCGTGACTTCTCCGCCGCCACCGGATTCTTCAACACCCCCACGTGCTCGATCTCCACCTCCACCACGTCCCCCGGCTTGATGGCCGAGGTCTTGCCCGGTGTACCCGTGTAGATCAGGTCGCCCGGATCGAGGGTCACATGTCGGCTGGCCCAACTGACGATCTGCGCCACATTGAACACCAGGTCCTTCGTTCGCTGCTGCTGTCGCACCTGCCCGTTCACCCGGCACGTCAACAACAGGTCGTCATAGTTGATGCCCGACACGATGAACGGTCCGCACGGCCCGAACGTGTCCGTCCCCTTGGCCCGCCACCATTGCCGATCGTTGCCCTGCCAGTCCCGAGCGCTTACATCGTTGCCACACGTTACTCCCAGAACATGCTTGAGCGCTTCCGCTTCGGACACATGCCTGGCCCGCCTGCCGATGACGATCACCATCTCGCCCTCGGGATGGACTTCCCCCGAATAGCTGGGCAGCACGATGGTTTCGCCCTGAGCGATCAGGCACGAGGGCACCTTGAAGAACAGCTCAGGATTCTTCGGCTTGGGCTGCTCGTTGAGGTGGCTGGCATAGTTGCCCGCCATCGCCAGAACCTTGGTCGGCTTGGTCGGCGCCAGCAGCTTGACTTTCGCAAGCGGATGCGACCGCCCGGTTTCTTTCCAATCCCCGAACGGACACCCGGCGATCTCATTTATGACATCGTCCTTGACGATCCCATACGCCTCGCGGTCGCCCGTTTCAAAGCGAGCGTACTTCACAACCTTGCCGGCGGCAGCGGGAGCAGGCGCGCCCTTCTCGGTCGATGCGCACCCCGCGGCGACCAGCATAATGACGGCCAGGAATAGGTGTCTCATCTCAGAGCTCCTTGCACAAAGCCTCAAATCTCAAATCTGCAATCCGCAATATGCAATACCGCGCGTTGCCGCAGGCAACGTGCGCTCAAGGCACCACCGCCACCCACTGTACCGCGTCAGCAATTACATGCCCATCGGTTCCCTCATTGCGTATCTCGACATACGCATCAACGCCTGCCGCAAGGCGATAATGGCCCAGCGACGCAAACGGCGGATTCGCCGGCGCTTGACGCTGGTTCAGTGTCACGGTCTTGTCGCCCTCTGCCGAGTGGATCACCACCGGCACGTTGGTCGCGCGGTTCGGATTGGCCGAATAAGCCACCCGGACTTCATACAGCCCGTCGGCCGGTAGCCTGGGCACGAAACGTACCGCCGCCTTGCCCTTGCCACTGTTGTTGTCGTGCAGATACTCACTGCCTACAAACGGCCGCACCGACATGCCTGAACCCCACTCGCCGAGAACCATCGCGGCCGTGTTGTCCACCACAATGCCCGGCAGCGACTTCGGATTCACCCCTTCACCCACCGCCTCGGCCATCGACACCACCTGCTCCTGCTCGCGCAGCCGCTTCTGCCGCCAGCCCACGTCCACCTTGACCATCAGCGCCTCGTTCCTGACTGCCCACGCCGCCGCCAGCCCCGCCGCATGCCCCATGATCATGTACTGCGGTTCCATCCGCATCGACGAGTACGCCACGTGCGACGCCGAAAAACACACCGGAACCAGCAGGTTTTCGCACTCCGCCTGATTGGGTACCAGCGCCCGGTACGCGATCTCGTACGGCCTGACCGGCACCTGCATGTCGCCTTCGTTGATCACGGCCTCGTCAGGCGTCGGTATCCGTTGCACGTGGTGCGAGTCCGAGTTGTACGACCCCATCCCGATCGAGTCCGCCTTCGTGCGATCGGTCTGCAGGTCCGCCTGCTTCATCACGTATTCACCGACCATGCGCCGGGCTTCGCGGATGTAGAGCTGGTTCGGCCAGTGCCCGGTATCCACGAATTCGTCCTTCGCCAGGCCCCACTTGTTCAGCTCGTCCTGGATCTGCTTCGGCACGCTCGGGTCGTTGGCCAGGAAGTAGAAGAAGCCCTGCACGTAGCTGACGTGATCGTCCCAGATCTCCTGCCGCCGCTTATAGTCGGCCTCGGGATAGTCCCAACTCGCGCCGATGTGGTCGGTCGAAAACGCCCCGTTGTTGTTCACGTCCGTCTTGCCGTTGGGCATCATCTTGATGTTGATGACCTTATCGAGTGTCAGGTCCGGGGCCGCACGCAGATACCTCTTGAGAAGCTCATAGCGGTAGGGGTCGTAGTGTGCCGGCTTCGGGAACGCCACCTGGTTCTCCCTCCGGTTGCACATGCAGATCCGGAAGTTGTAGGCCTGCACCTTGCGGTCCGCCTGCCCGATCTGGCCGGGGTCGCCGCCGTAGACGCAGGGCAACAGCCGCCCGTTTTGGTCGTAGGGCGACACCGCCGTCTTGAACTGGTGATACTCGCACTTTTCGCGCCGCCCGGCCAGCGATTCGCCGTACTGGGCCATGCCCTCGCGCCCGTAGGTGTAAGACACCCCCGCGCGGGCCATCAGGTCGCCCTCATAGGTGCAGTCCAGGAAAACGCGAGCCGTAAACACCGCCCCGTTCTCCATCCGGATCCGCCGGATGCGGTTGCCCGTCTTTTCGACCTTGTCCAGCCGATGCTCGAACAGAACCGGCACCTTCGCCTCGGCCAGCCAGTCGCGAAAGATACGCTCGGCCACATGCGGCTCGAAATACCACGAGATCGGCTCGCCATAGTGCCGCCCGGCCCGAACAAAAAACTCCCGCGACATCCCCCCGATCACGCTCTTGTTCCCGAAGTCGGTCGCCCCCAGCCCCCCGGAAACCATCCCTCCGACGTAGCGCCGAGGCTCCAGCAGCACCACCGACATGCCCTCGTTTGCCGCCGAGATCGCCGCGATGGTCCCGCCGGCGGTCGCCCCATACACCACCACGTCGCATCGCCGCTCTACCCCGGTCGAACATCCCGCCAGCAAAGCCGCCGCCGTCAGCGCCGGCCCCGCAAACCAGACGTGTTCACGAGCGAGTCGCCGTATCATCGCATGCTCTCCATAGATTCCTTTTCCGAAGTCCCGGACGGCCATCCCGGCCTTTACCGCCCGGGCGTGAGAACCTCGCCCAGACCCCTCCAGGCCGGTTCCGGGCATGAACACGATAACCTCTCATCTTGTTCATGCAAACGACCCAAAAGTCAGATGAAGAATCCTGATCCTTGCGGCCGACCATCACCAGCCTGTTTTGACTCAACCTTCATCCCTCCGCCTTCATCCTTCCGCCCAGCGTCTCCGTGTCTTTCCTCCCCCCCCGCATTGGACGCCCGCCCGTCACGCAGTTACCATCAGGGGCCGACTGACCGCCTGACGAGACAAGGAGTATTGAGACGATGCCAAGAATGTGTTCATTCGCGTGTGTTCTCCTGGTTCTCGCTGCCGCCGTCGGCGATGCAATCGCAGCCGATTGCTCTGCCGTCGTCCGTGAAGCCCCACTGATCCTCTTGCCCGGCGTTGCCCGTCCTGACGGAAAGGTCAACGGCGACGTCGACTGCAACAGCCCCAGCCACTGGGACGGCGACACGATGTACATGTTCTTCTCGGGCGGTCACCCGTTCCGATCCTCCGGCCCGGACCTCATGCACCTGGCTCCCGTGTCGCAACGGACGTCCTACGACAACGAGAAGGACTACAACGGCGGGCGCTGGATCGAGGCCACCTGGAAGGCCGACGACGGCAAACTCTACGGCTGGTACCACCGCGAGCCCGGTGGCGTGTGCCCGGGCAAGACTCTCACGGCCCCCGAGATCGGAGCCGTCGTCTCGACCGACAACGGCATGAACTGGCGCGACCTGGGCATCATCCTCAAGGCCCCCGACGACTCCATCTTCTGCGACACGCCCAACAAGTACTTCGCCGGCGGAAACGGCGACTTCTCCGTGATGCTGGACCAGCGAAAGGAGTATCTGTACTTTCTCATCAGCACCTACAACAAGGACCCGAAGGAGCAGGGCCTGTCGATCGCGAGAATGCGCCACGCCGACCGCGACATGCCCGTCGGCAAGGCCTTCAAGTGGTACCGCAGGCAGTGGAAGGAGCCGGGCCTCGGCGGCCGCGTGACTCCGATTTTCGGGCCGACCGTCGACTGGCACAAGCCGCGGGCCGACGTGTTCTGGGGGCCGTCGATTCACTGGAACTCGCATCTCCAGCGGTACGCGATCCTCCTCAACCGGTCGCGGGACAAGGACTGGACCCAGGAGGGCGTCTACGTCACCTTCAACCGCGACCTGAACAACCCCGAAGGCTGGAGCAAGCCGCAGAAGCTGATCGATGGGAGCCGCCTCGAGAGCTCGAAGTGGTATCCCCAGGTTATCGGCACCAGTGCCGCCAACCGAGAAACCGACAAACTCACCGGCCGCGCCGCCCGCCTCTTCGTCGCCGGTCGATCCAAATGGGAGATCATCTTCCTCAAACCCGGCGAGTCCGAGCCCGCGGGCGTGATGAAGGATGCCGACAAGGCGGTGAGGCGAAGCGGCGGCAAGACCCAGGGCAAGAGCCGGAAGAAATGATTCGGGCGAGATTCACCTTTGCCGCGGCGGGGTGGCATCGCCAAGCCCCTGTGAAATCGGGGCGCCGCCATGTGTTCCTTCCATGATAACAGGCCGGCGTTCGCCCCGGCGAACCTGGGCATGCAGCCCTCCGACACACATGGGCTGTTGTATGAAGGTATATAGAGGTATATCTATGTCTCTGACTCACAAATGTGTCTCAATCGCACTGCTGTGTCTCGTCCTGCTGGCCGCCGGCTTGGCGGCCGCGTCAAAGTCGCCCGCGCAGCCTCGCGGTCCGCGGGGCGATGGTCTGGCGGATGACTCGGCGGCCATCCAGAAGCTCCTTGACGCCGCGGCGGCCGGCGGGACGGTCGATCTGGGGGTCGGCCGGTTTCGCCTCGACCGCCCGATCACCATACCACAGGGCGTGTGCCTCCGGGGCACCTGGCCGGGCCCGCATCACGCCCAGCTTGCAGGGGGCACGGTGTTCCTCGTCTACGCCGACGCCGGCCGGGAGGACGGCCCTCCGCTGATCAGCCTGAACCCCTCCAGCACCGCCCAGGGAATTACCTTCTTCTATCCCGAACAGCGCATTCCCGGCACGAAGCCCTATCCGTGGACCATCCAGGGTCGGGGGATGCACAACAACGTGATCGACTGCACCTTTGTCAATTCATACAAGGCGGTGGATTTCGCCACCTACCCCAACGAATTGCACTACGTTCGCAACTGCTTCGGCTGCCCCCTCAAGGCCGGCGTCCGCGTCGACCAGTGCACCGACATCGGCCGGATTGAAAACGTGCATTTCAACCCCCATTACTGGGCTCGCGCGGATGCCCCCGACTCCCCCCGGTGGCCCGACCTGCGCCGATACCTGTGGGAGAACCTGGTGGCGTTCGATTTCGGCCGGACCGACTGGGAATACGTGCTCAATACCTTTTGCTTTGGTGCAAAGGTAGGATACCTTTTCAAGCAGAGCGAAGACGGGACGGTCAACGGCAATTTCCTGGGGATCGGAGCCGACTGGTGCGAGCGCGCGGTCGTGGTCGAGGCCAGCCAGCCGCCCGGCCTGCTCATCACCAACGGCGAATTCGTCGGCGGCGAGGGCTCGAAGGTGATGATGGAGGTGACCGCCGGTCACGAGGGCGTTGTCCAGCTCAGCAACTGTGCGTTCTGGGGCCCGTGCCCGTCGGCCGTCCGCGCCGACGGCAAGGGCTATGTGAATCTCAGCCAGTGCAACTTCCACAACCATGGCCAACCGCAACAAGGCCCCGACAACTCGACGGTCGACGCCCGCGGCGGCCATCTCGCCATCAGCGGCTGCCGTTTCGGCAGCGACAGGCCCGATATCTCCCTCGGCGAAAGAGTCAGTACCGCCGTGATCACCGGTAACTGGTTCGGCCAGCGGAAGGAGATCGCCAATCTCAGCCATGGCAGCGTCCAGGAGGGCCTGAACGTGGCCGGCGAATAGCACGGTTATCGCCCACTGTCAAACGGGGTAAACATGCCGCTGGCCCCGTCCAGTAAAACCCGCCCGCGAAGCCGCGCCGCTGTTTTTTCCTGTTCGGGCTGGCAAGCCAGGGCATCTGGCCCAAATGAATTGTATGTTAATGGTTGTCCTCCAGTCGGAAGCGTCCACGGAAGCCGCTCCGGGGCGTATTTCATTAAAGTCGTGTGCTTGGGCACCGACTGTCGCGGAATGGGAAGCAGACCCGCAGAAGGGGGGGAGAAGTCATGTTCAACAGGAAAACCGCTCGCAGGCACGGTCGGCTTCGTCGTGGAAACGCGGCACCGCTGGTGGCGGTCACGGTTCCCGTGATGATAGGCTTCGTGGCATTGACCGTGGATTACGGCTATGTGGCGGCAACCAAGGCCCAGCTCCAGAATGCCGCGGACTCCGCGGCCCTCGCCGGGGCCTCGGCCTATTTCAGCAACGCCGGCATGAGAATGGCGCCCGACGAGCTGGTTCCGCTGGCGACAGCCCGTGCCAGGTCCTTCTCCGTCCTCAACAAGGCGAACGGGGCAGGAGTCGTGCTCGCCGACAGCGACATAGCTCTGGGCCAGCACAGTTTTGCGAATTACACGGGGCCGATGCTGCCTGACGCACCATGGAATGCGGTGGATGTCTTTGCCCGCAAGACCGACGCCAGCCCCAACGGGCCTGTCTCGCTGTTCTTCGCCCGGATCTTCGGCAGGTCCGCAACCAACGTGACCACCCACGCACGGGCCGTCGCATGCGACCGCGTCTCGGGTTATCGGCTGTACAAAGACAGCATTTTCGCTCCGTTCGCCGTTCACGTGGACTTGCACAACTGGATGATCCTGAACGGCCCCGACGCCTTTGGCTTCAACCTCGATACAGGTGCTGTCACAATCGGTGCCGCTGACGGCGTACATGAGATCAAGCTTTATCCGTGGAAATGGCAGGACCTGCCCAACATGGACGGCTCAGACGGGGCCGGCAACTTCGGTACGCTGACGGTTGGCCTGGGTTGCCAGGGCACGATGTTTCTTGAAGAGCAGATTCGCAGCGGAATCAGCGCCCAAGAGCTCATCGATGCGTTCGGGACGGACGAGTTGGTCTTCTATGACGAAGAGCACACGGCCGAAACGGGTCCTCGCATCTACAACATTCCCGGCAACCCGGGCATTTCGGTGGGCATGAAAGATGAAGTTGACGCCCGCGTTGGCGACGTGATCGGTTACTTCCTTCACCAGGGCATTGTTGATACGGGTGCAACCGCCTACTACAAGATCTGTGGCATCGCCTTCGGTCGGGTGATGGATGTCAAGATCACGGGAGGCCCGACGAAGCGTTGCATCTCAATCCAGCCGTCGGCGTATTTCGATGAGTGGGTGCGGGTCGATGAGAACGCGCCTTCGACCGGTTTCCGGCTGGGTCACGTCTGGCTGGTGCAGTAGTCGTCAGCGCTAGCGTCAAAACGAGTGATTTCCTGGAGCGGCCGGCTTCTAAGCTGGCCGCTTCTCTTTCTACACGGACAGAGAGCCGCCGGAGGCGCTGCCGAAGTGCGTCTCCTGATTCGATCCATGCCCGACCGCAGGCCGACTCACGCAACGGGAAACAGGTCCCGCCTCGCCATAAGACCAAAAGTCCCGCCCGTGTGGATGAACACAGGCACCTCACCGTCGTGAAGGCCCCTCTCCCGGATGACGCTCAACATGCCGGTCATCGCCTTGCCGGTGTACACCGGATCGAGCACCAGACCCTCTGTCCTCGCGACCAGTTGTATCGTCTCAACTTCCTCGGGGTAGGGGATGGCATAGCCCTCACCGATAAACCCGTCGATCAGGTCAATAGGCGTGTCGGCCTCTTCTAACCCGAGGCCGAATCTCGCGTCCGTTTCCCGCTCGAGCTTCCGGATATCCGCGGCCAGAATCGCCGGCGTGTCGCTCACCGGGATTCCAGTAATCCGCCAGTTGTCGCAGCCGAGCAGGGCCCGCCCCAGAAGCAGGCCTGTGCAGGTGCCCACCGAACTGACGGCGCAGAAGACTCGCAGCCGCGTTTCACGCCCGAGCTGCTCGATCAACTCGGCCACACAGCGAATATAGCCCCAGCAGCCCAGTGGAATCGACGCTCCCACGGGGAAGAAATACGGCCGGCGGCCGGCCCGGCGCTCCGCCTCCATCGCAGACTCGATCATCTCATGTCGCCGCCCGTTGTACTCGTCGGGATGGTGGATGCTCACCTCGGCCCCCAGCAACCGGTCGAGAAACAGGTTGCCGTCGTTCGGCGGCGCGGGATCCGCGGAGCGAAGCATCAGCCGCACGCGCAGACCCAGTCGAGCTCCGAGTGCGGCCGTCGCCCGGCAGTGATTCGACTGAAACCCGCCGTGAGTCACCAGGGTATCCGCCCCGGCCGCAAGGGCGTCGGCAACAATGTACTCCAGCTTGCGGATCTTGTTGCCGCTCAGTTCCAGGCCCGTCAGATCGTCGCGTTTGACCAACAGCCGCCCGATACCCAGTTGCCGAGCCAGGTTTCTCGCCTCAAGCACTGGAGTGGGAATCTGTGCCGCGACCAGCCGGGGTGGTTCCTTGGGGTGAATTCTGTCCATGAGTTTTACGGTTCCTCCTGCGTGATCAGGTTGAGCGTGCCGTCCATCCCCGCCACGCAGACCCGTCCCTTGCCGTCGGTCGCCGTGCCCGCCATGACGTGCAACTGCGGCGTGACCTGATAACGCCACAACAGCTTCCCGTCCGCGGCGTCGAGTACGCACAGCAGTCCATGGTTGGAGCAGGCATAGACCCGGCCCGCCGCCTCCACAGGCGCGACCGGAAAGCGGCCCATCGGCACCTTACTGCTCTCCCAGACGATCTTGCCCGACGGGTCGTAACGGCTGACCCCCTCGGACAGCCCCCGGGCATAGAAACCCTTACCGTCCGCTGTCAGCCCGATTGCGGCGACGCTCTCGGCGATGCCGCCGATGTAGTCCCCCGTCAGCGAGTACGATCCCAGCCGATAAGCCCGGTCGCAGCCAAAGAGCCGGTCGCCGATGATCAGCGGCGGGCAATCGGCCGGCGCGTAGTAACGGGACTTCATAGCTGGTTCGGAGAGGTGACCCGCCGGACCGGGCTTCTTCCACACCAGCGTGCCCTCGCGGGCATCGATGCAGTAGAGCAGGCCGTCCCATGCCCCAAAGTACAGCCGCCCGCTGTGGAGCAGGAGAGGCTGCTCGATACTGAATGCGGCATGCCGCTTCGACCAGATCGTCTTGCCCGACTTGCGGTCGATGGCGTGAACGAAGCCTTCGAGATCGCCGGAGTAGACCCGGTCGTTGTCCAGCCCCGGCGTGCCATAGACGGCCGCCCCCGTGCCCGGCTGCCATTGCCACAGCCGTCTGCCGTCAAGGCCGATCGCGTAAACGCCTTTCTCGGCCGCGCTCACGTAGAGAGCGCCGGCCTCTAGGGCCGGCGCGTGCAGAATCTCGACCCCTGCGTCCAGCAGTTCCTTCACCGTCGGCTGCGTCTGCTTGAATGACACCCTGACAACCTGGCCGGCCGTCGTACAGGCGATCACGTCACCATCGACGAATAGCGGAGCCGCCTTGACCCCGGCCGTCAATTCAACCGTCGAGCATCGCAGTGGGACACGCTTACTCTCGCAAGTGAACTCTCTGGCCCGGTCGATCCGGTAATCGCCAAAGTCCGCGACCACGCGCAGGAAGTGCCGCCCGTCCACCAGCGACCTCACGGGCAGGGTGCCCGTGAATATCCCGGCGGTCACGTTGTTCGTGAGCTTGACCGCGGACTTGTCATCGCCGTCGATCGAAGCCGTGACGTTCTTGGGCAGGCCGCCCTGAACTTGCACGCGGATTGCCATGCCGGAGGTACGAATCGTCGGTCTGAGCTTCTTGCTGCCGAGGCTTTGTCCGATCGTCTGAAATTCGAGAGTGGGCTTCTTGAATGGCGCAACCGGCTTCTCCAGCAGAACCTGCATGGCCTTGCTCGAGTCGTGGAACTTATACACGCAACGGAGCACGCCTTTGCTGACCGAAACGATCCCGTATCCGGCATTTGGACCGAATGTCGATCCACCCATGACGCTGTCGATCGCTCCCCATCGCTCGTGCCGGGCGCCGTGCCCGTGTCCCATCAGCAGCAGAACGACGTTCCAGTTCTCCAGCAGTTCGATGAGACGAACCTGCTCGTACGGCTCGGCAAACTCCTTGGATGACAGCGGGTGGTGGCAGAAAACGAAGACCGGTGTCGTCCGCGAGACCTTCTCGAGATCCTTGGCCAGCCAGGTCAGGGTCCGCCGTTCGATGCTCGGCAGCGGTTCCTGCGGGGTGGCCGTGTTGATGAAGGTGAAATGGCAGCCGGACCGTTCAAAGGAGTAGTGGTCCGAACCGTACTTCCGCCGCATCACCCGCTGAATGGACGTCCAGGTGTTGTCGTGGTTGCCCGGAGTCACATAGAACGGGATGCGCAGCGGCTTGAGGATGTTCTCGACCGCGTCCCACGTTTCATTGATGACGCCGTACTCGGTCACGTCGCCGGTCACCGCCACAAACGCGGGCGGCGGCGTCTGTATCGCCAACGGGCCGAGCTTCTGCACCTGGGTCGCTTCCTCGTAGAGCCACGCAATGACGTCCGAGCCTCGAACGGCGCTGGCCTTGTCCGTCCCGAACGGAACGGGCGAAAAATGCATGTCGGAGATGTGCAGGAAGCAGAAGTCCGAAATTGCCGCGGCCGCTCTCTGTCCGGCCGCCGGCATGACCGCGCATGCCAGCAGCAACACCGTTGTTCTCAAACGCATGATTCCGTAGCGGCGATGACCAGGCATGTCAGCTCCTTGTGCATACAACCCAGCGAGGTTGTCATCGTAGATTATGTGTGGACCCGTTTCCACCGGCGGTCGAGGGTCCGGCAAGCGATCCCAGGCAAGCAGTCCTTGGGTTGGCTGCCTGCGGAACGCCTTGTGTCAGCCGGGGCGAGGGCCTCAATCTCAAGGATTGAGACAGTTGTAGTCGCCCATTGTGCCGGGGCCGCTGAGGCACCCCAGGAACTTCTGCATATCGTCCTGATCGACGTCGCTGTCGCCGTCGAACTTGGCAGCCTGGCAGTCCGGGTCTTCCTGCGGGACTGTCGCACCGCTGAGGCAGACCTGCATCCTGGCCATGTCCGCCTGATCGACGTCGTCGTCGCCGTCGAAATCGCCCGGAATGGGCGGCGGGTGCACGGTCAGGTTCACGGTCACGGTCTGCTGACTGACGACCGCCGCCGGATCCGCAACCGTGATCACGCCCGTGTATTCACCGGGTGTGAGGCTGTTGGTGCTGTAACTGATCGTGATCGTATCAGCCTCGCCGTTTGACGTTCCGTGTGCCGTATCGACGGCCAGCCAGGACGCGTCATCCGTGATCCTGTAGTTAAGAGATCCGCTCGCCGGCCACAACATGGCCTCCACGGTGAACGTCTCGCCCGGCAGGCTGCCTTGATAGGCGATCTCCCGGGTCAACACGGTCGAACTCTCGCTGCCGTTGATGCCGATGCGAGCCGCCGACGCCCCCAACGTGACATCATACCGCCTCACCTCGCCCGCGATGGCCAGCGCATAGCCATAGCTGCCCGACGGCAGCCCTGACTTGCTGACCCACAGAGTGTAATTGTTCCCGGCGGCTGTCGCGGGCAGCAGCGTGACCACATAGTAGCCGTTGCCGTCCGTCTTGTTCACCGGACGCGTACCGATCGTGACCGAGGCGTCGTCAACCGGCAGACTGTCCGAGCTGCTGTAGATCTGTCCCCACACGGTCCCCTCGGTCGCCGCGGCCGAACTCCGCCAGGGCATCTCAGGCGGTGCAACCGGGGTCAGGAAAATGTTATCCGCGACATACGTGTACCAGCTCCAGTCGTTAACCCAGGGATCTTGTGCAGGACTTTCGCAGACGTCCTCGGTCACCCGGGTGGCATAATAAGAATAACTGGCGATCCCGTCGGAGCCGTTATTCAACGCGTAGTTCATCTGCGTGATGCTGTTGGGCATCGTGTTCAGATAGGCTCCCTGGCCGCAGTAGACGTTGCGCCCATTCTTCCAACTGACTGCCGCGTTGACCCAACTGCGGTACATGGTTGCCTCGCTGCTGCAGTGCTCCCGCTTGTAATTCATCGGGATCGTGGCATCGAGCCAGGCCATGTCCATCCAGTACTTCCAGTTCTGGAAGTAGATGTACGCGGTGGACGAGGTGAAGCTGCCGCCGTAGCCTCCGGCCGCCATCACGTCGGCGCTCAGCCGGACCGGCTGTCGGCTGCTGGGCATGCCCGGTATCTCTGCCCGGCAGCGTCGCACCAGTTCGTTGATGGTCTGTCGACGGAAATCGTTCCATGCGGCATCGCCGGTGACAGCCGGTACGTCGCTCCGGCCGGTAATCCGCTGAAATCGCTTGAGGCCGGAGTAGTAGTAGTTGTTGTCAGAGGGATAGCCCCCGTCGGTCTGCGTGTAGCGGATATAGTCCCAGTTGATCCCGTCGATGGGATAGTGGGTCACCAGTTCGCGGACGATTGCCACGAGGTAGTCCTGCACCTCCGGCGAACCGGGGTCCAGCATATAGTACCAGGTGGCGGGCTTATTGACGTCGGGCTTAACGGGCTTCGCTCCGGTACCAATGTCGGCACGCGGGACGGTGATCCATTCCGGATGCGCCGCGAGGATGGAGTTGCCGCTGGGAGGCCATACGTCGCAGACCCGATAGGGCACCAGCCACGCGTGCACTTCCAGCCCCTGGGCGTGGGCCTGCTGGCAGAGGTAGGCGAGAGGATCGAACCCGGCGGCTGCGTCGGTGGCCTTCGGTATGTAGTCCGATGTCCAATAAGCCCCATGGCCGCCGCCGTCATTATCGTGATAAGCGAGCACCTCGGCGATGATCGCGTTGTAGTTGCCCTGTACCGCGTAGCCGACCAGTTCGTTCACCTGCGCGGCGTTCTTGTAGCCGATGTGGAAGGCGTCCGCCCAGGTGCCTCGGAACGAGGTCTGGCCCCAGGCCGTTGAGACACCCAGAACGAAGACTACGGACGCGGTCATCGAACCGACTTTCTGGAAAGTGTACTTCTTGCTCATCATCCGCTTGCCGCCCCGGACACAATCTCCCCGGCCCCCTCGGCAGGGCAACCGAATCGTGATTATGGATGGTGGCGCTCCTCCGCTTCTATTGAATCCTACGCTCCGTCGCTCTCGAATCAACGCTCGTGTTCGCGAACCGACCCAAAACCTCCTCAATCCGCGGACGTCATAGCTCACCTGCTTGACGAGCCGGCAGGTTTATCCTGCCGGTCCCTCAGTCCGCGCACGTATAGCTCACCGGCACATCAGGGCCCCGCATGCAACCCAGGAAAACCGCGAAATCGCCCTGGTCTACGTCCGAGTCGTTGTCCAGCCTGGCCCACAGGCAGGCTGGGTCGTTCTGCTCGACCGTCGAGCCGGTCATGCAGGCCTGGAGGTATCCGAAGTCGATCTGGTCGACGTCCCCGTCGCCGTCGTGGTCTCCGGGTGTCGGAGGCGGGGCGACGGTGATCAGCCGGCTTACCGTGGCCCCGAACCACGTCGTCACGCCGCCTATCTCCCGCAGTGCCTGCCACTCCGTCGTGTACTCGCCGGGATGGTGTGGGGCGGTCATGATGAATCCGAATGTGTACTCTCGCCCCGGCCCTACCTCGATCGAGGGACCGACACGGTTGAAAGAGGTGAACGGGTCGCTGTCGCCCACCGCCCCGAGACAGAAGCCTCGCGTGCCCGACCAGACCACGCCTCGGTTGCGCAGCGTGATGCTCACGGCGTATTGTTCGTCGCCGATCATCTCCGAGGGAATTGTGTCGCCCACGTATTCGTTCGAATAGATGTTCCACGTGGGCGTCGTGCCGAAGTAATCGCAGACCCCTTTGTAGACACCCCACATCGCAACCGAACGGAAGAATTCCTCGCGAAGGTGTAACGCGTCGGCGTCCCGATCGCAGGTGTCGTGGTACCCGAGTTCAATCAGGATCGCCGCCCGGTCGGGAATGCGGATCTCACCATATCGGCCGTTAGAGTTTGCCACACAGCCGCTCCTGTCACAGGTCCATGTGTTGTCAGCGTGAGCGACGATCGTATTGATGATGTTCGTGCTCACGGCATTGCCGAGAGCCTCGCTGACCGCCCCCCAGGCGGCATGCTCGGGGCTGGCATCGTAGAAGACCAGGGTTCCCGTGGGGCACTCGCTGCCCACGCAATAACCCGTCAACCCGTTCGTGTGCATCGAGATGTAGATGTCCGTCCCCTCAAGGTCCGAGGCCAACGGCCGGCTCCAGACATCGTCGCTTTGTTCGTTGTCCCCGACGCCGATCGTGCAGTCGTCCGCCTCGCCCGTCAGGGGCAGGTAGACGGGGCACGGGTAGCCTTGAAGCTGAAGCCACGCGTACGCGCCGACCTGCCACCAGTCCCGTCCGCTCGGTGGATGCCAGCCGTATGACTTGTCCATGCACCGCACCGCGTGCACCGTCATCCCGTCCGCTTCCAGGTACGTCTGGAGGTACTGGCACAACTCGAGATTGTGGAAATCCTCCGAGTTCAACGGCGCGCAGTACTCCGGTCGCTGCGCGGGCCATGAGCCCCCGTTCCACACCACGCCGTGTCCCGGCGATAGGGTGATGCTGTGACCGGTCAGAGCACCGGTGGTGACGGGCCCGGCCGGACGCCGAGGTGCCCGCGGCGTGATCTTCGGTGTCGGCGGCAGGTATTCCGACAGCAGCTTACCGTTCACGGTCACCCGGACATCGTTGGCCAGCCCGAACTGTCGGAGCGTCCAGTCCACCTGGCGGGAAACCGATTCGATGCGAAGCTCACCAAACCCGCCCGACAGCATCTCCTCCGAGAACTCTACGGTGACCCGTGAACCGTCAATCACCAGCCCGGTCAGCCTCGTGCCTTCGGGGATCGCCGTGCCGATGCCCTGCAATCGCTCTTCGGCGGAGGGGCCGGCAGCCAGTAAGCTCAAGGCAGTCTGGACGGGGTCCGTCGAGTCTGGCGTTGAGCGCGATACCGGCGCAAGGGATGCCTCATTCGTGAAGAACACGGCCACGGTCCCGGCGTGAACGGTTGCGGCCATGCACGTCACGAGCACCGCGGACCACAACGGAAGCCATCGTCTCAGAGTCATGTCCGGATCCTCCGGTCTTTCGGCCGATCGTGGAAAAGCCGACTGGCGATTGAACCTGAGCATGCAAGGTTCAGACAAGAACCCGGGCGCCGCTCTCTATCGCCCGGATACGTGGGCAACCGACTCCCGCTCCACAAGATCCACGTCGACGACCACGTGAGTGTAGGTCCGACGTCTCGCTTGACGCGGCGAGCCCGATTCGATTCGCTGCTCCAGCAACTCCACCGCCGCGGCTCCAATCTCATCCGTCCGCTGCAGGATGATCGTGATCGGCGGCCGCATCGCCTGGGTGATCTCTGATTCGTCGAATCCGATCACCGAAACATCCTGCGGAATCTGCAATCCCAGTTCCCGGCAGGCTTCGTAGACCCCCCAGGCGGTGTAGGGGTCAACCGCGAACACGGCCACCGGTGCCGCCATTTTCTGCAGAACCGGTAGTATCGCCGTATACCCCCCAAACCACCGACGATGCTGCTCAAAGGCGGCTGCCTGAATGTTCATATCCAGCCAGACCTTCCATTCCGGCCGGGGCTTCAGGCCGCGCTCCATCAGTGCCCGCTCGTAGCCCTGGATGCGGGCGGCTATCGACGAAACCAGCGGCGGGGGGGTCAGCATCAATACCTGCGTGTGGCCATGATCCAGCAGGTGCCTGGTGGCCATGTACGCTCCCTGCTCGTGATCCGACTCCACCAGATCCGCCTGCAGGCCCGCCGGGATGCGATCAACCAGAACCAGGGGGAACCCCGTCTGTTGGAGTCGAAACAGGGCCTCGACGCAGAGGTTGTTGCCCCAGGTCGGCAGGATCATTCCTCCCTCGCAGCCCGAGTCGGGCAGCCGCCGCATGTTCCGCTTCTCGATCTCGACCTCATGCTGGGCGTCCAGGATCTGAATGGACCACCCGTGCTTCTGGCAGGCTCGTTCGATCCCCCTGGCGATGCCCATTTCGAAGGCACTGGCCAGGTCGCTGGCTGCGAAGGCCAGCATCCTTTGGGCAATTGCCCGCCCGGGGGCCTGCGGCCGAACAAACGCCCCAACTCCGGGAATCCGGTAAACATGGCCTTCGAGTTCCAGTGTGCGGATCGCCTGCCGTACCGTCATCGTGCTCACCGCGAACTCGTCGGCGATCTTCCGCAACGTGGGCAGCTTGGACCCGCCCGCAAGCAGGCCCGCCGTCACCCGATGACGCAGGGCATCCGCCACCGTGTGGTGCAGAAACTCGGCCGCGCCATGCACGGCGTCGCTGTTGAGACTCTGCTGCTCGCTGTCCTCATAATCCCGTGCCATGACAATAGGATATCACAGTGTGATAGAAATGCAAGAGCCAAACCCCTGAGAAAAATGATGGCTGTGCGCGAAATGACCTTCATAGATCATTTTTCTTCGATCGACGATCGTGTCTAGGGCTACCAGGAATGGTATGTATTACCCCATGTGTCATGTAAGTATCACGATTACAGTGCCTTATGACCATACTTGTTCTGTTATAGCACGTTCGAAAAGATTTCTTATCACACGATGATGATTAGCCCTTGACAGCTATCTCGTGTGGCGTTACCCTAACAGGAGACTGGTGGCGAGCGCCTATCATTTGCTCGGCCGCTGCGTGCAGCAAAAACGTGTCTGTGTCTGGAGAACGGACGATATCCATACAGGGAAGTCGTGTTAAACGTGAACGTCAAGACTCGGTACACGTCGAACGGAGTGAAAAACGCCATGTACACGATAACGACTGCGAAGCTGCGAGTTGCTGAACGGTCCGCCGAGGGCCGTGGCGGTCGTCGTTCCGCGTTCACCCTTATCGAGGTTCTGGTCGTTGTGGCCATCATCGCTTTGCTGTTGGCCATCCTGTTGCCGTCGCTGTCGCGAGCCCGCGAAATCAGCAAGAGCACCATTTGCACGACACACCTCAAGGAGTTCGGCCTGGCCACCTCGATGTACACCATGGATCACAAGGAAACGCTGCCCGGGCCGCTGCATCCGGCGATGTTCACCAAGGTGTTCGGTCCGCCGGACCTGCCGGAGTTCGGCCGCCAGCAGCACCTGCCGCGCATGTTGCGCAAGTATTTCTCCGACAAATCGTCGAAGACTTCTCTGGCAAAGTCGGTGGTCGACGATCTCGGTACCTGCCCGTCTTTCCCCGTCTCCGATGACACGTTCAGAGAGATACTTCCGGGCGCTCCCTATCCGTTCCATTACGCCCTGAACAATTGGAACTATACGGCTCCCAAGGTTTACTACTTCGGCTTCATCAACCTGTCCGTTGATCGCTATGGGCCCGAAACGGTGGCCAGCAGTTGGCTCGCCTACATCAAGCCCCGCGGCGGTGATGCGGTCATGGGGCCCAAGAAGCTAGGCGACATCAAACGGCCCCAAAGCGAGTGGGCCATCGCCGACGCGTTTCGAAGGCCCTGGGCGGACGAGGCGGCCGCTCGCGGCATCAACGATCTGACCCTTTTCAAGTACAACGGGCACGGCAGTTGGATGAGAGATCGGGCCTCCGAAAGGACCAATATGAACTCGGGAGAGCCGTTGCCCATCTCGCCGTTCCATCTCGGCAGCGGCTACAGGCAGGAAGGCGGCAGCTTCGTGTACAACGGCAGGGTGAACACCCTGTATTTCGATATGCATTGCGAGTCGCAAAGAGGCTTCCGGGGGACGGTCAATCCGTCCGAGGCGGCCTTGGCCCCGCCGTGATGTTGAGTTGAACAAGGTGGCGATGGGAAGACCGTTTCCCGACGCCCCCGGAGGGAGATGACAGGCGACAGGTTGATGCCTGTCCGCGTGAAGCAGGAGGGTCAACAGGGATCGCCGCGCCGCGGCGGAACGCGAGCGCCGGAGGACGGAGTGAGGCCTCGGGTCCCGCGTCGGAGGAAAAGCGAAAAGCACGTCCCGGCATTCGGGGCGTTCTTGAGGAGGGCGGGGAAGTACCCGTCTGAAAACGTTTCATAGGTGTAGGTGCCTGCCCGGTGGGGGCCGGCGCCGAGTTCTGTGTCTTTAGAGTGAGGAGGAAATGCGATGAAGAAAGTTGTATTGATGGCCCTTTGTGTGGCGATGGTGGCAGCAACCACCCAGGCGGCGTTCATCGTCGAGACCCGTGCTGGCGGCAAGGCGGTTGCGAACGCCTCATACACGGGCGTTAATTGGGTTGACACGACCTTGCAGAGTAGCGCTGTGGGGATGACAGCCGGTATTGGCCATCGCTACGCCAGCCAAAGCAAGGGCGATGCGACGGTGAGCTATTCCTACACGCCGGGGGTTGACCTTGACAATACGGTGCTCGCGGCTGGCACGGCACTTGGCGGGCAGTATCTCGACCAAGATCCGCCGGCCAGCCCAGGCTTCGCAATCGTAGATGAGGCGCAGGTGGCAAGTGGGCTCGTCGGCGGCGGTTCAGGGTTGTACCACGTCTATGTCACATGGACCGCGAGTACCAACGTCAATGCAGCGGGAAGCGTGATAACCATTACGCATGCCGGGGGTACTGAGACCCTGAACCCCGTGGTTCAAAACACGGGTAGCACGGGCACCCCAGGCGCAACCAATGCCTGGCTCAGAGTCACCGACGATCCCATTTCTCTGAATGCGGGGACGACCTACACGGTGACCTGGGACAGCAATGGTGTCTCATGGACCCAGCTTCGGAGCGGCGGCGTGATGTGGGAGATGGTTCCCGAGCCAGCCACGCTGGTTTTGCTCGGCCTTGGCGGTCTGTTGATTGGCCGTCGTCGGCGGACGGCGTGAACCCGGCGGGCTGACAGGTGACTTCGGTCGGCACCGGGGGCCATTCGGGCCGGTGCCGACCTCAGGATAGTTGAACTCTCTCGGCTGTGTGAGCAGTGTTCGCCGTATGGGTATGCCGGGGTGGCAAGCCCGGGCCCGCACGCAGCATTTGCGAATCGCGTCTCTTTGGGCTCCGCAGGGCGCGCGAGTGAGCTTTGTCCCAAATGGTCGGGCGAGAAGCGGGAAGTGCGCGCTTCGCCACGACCCCCTGCGGAGGGCAGAATCGGCAACCACCTGGCAGTGCATCGGGTGGATCGACGTAGCCGATCGCCGGGCAGGGGGAGAGTTCGAGAGGCGGGAGGCGGACGCTGGAGGAACCGGGGCGAAGGACTTGGTTGCAGGGCTTCCGACAGCACCGAGTTTCCGGCCCGAGAGGAGTGAACGCGAAAATCGCGGCGGTGGCAGACCGCAGGGTGTTGTGCGGCCTGGCCGCGAATCGTATGAGTTGCGTGAGGGCATAGAACGTTTTGCGTGGTCTCTTGAAGAGAGGAAGCGGGCGATGATAAGGAAGAGTCATATAATCGGCGTGGCGGCTGTAATTGCCCTGCTGTGGGCGGGTGCCGCATCGGCTGAGGTTGTCTTTTTCGACGACCTTGAGGACCCCCCCGGCCTGAACTTCTGGACGCAAGTGTATCCTGAAGTCGCTCCGCTGACGTGGTCGACCGACCAGAGCGTGTCTCCCACGCACAGTGCGAAGACGACGCTCTCACAATCGCGGATGTGGCACAGTCTCGGTGGCCCGGGCATGCCGCAACACGGCGTCTGGGCCGAGTGGGCGATTTACGATAGCGACATGACCCGTACGTACGGTGAACTCCGAGGTACCGTCGACGGTACTTTTGCCGGAGCGTGGCAGAATATCCTCGCCTGCGGCAAGTACAACAATGCGGTTGACTGGGATGCTACCAAGTACTCATGCCGAGTCGTCTCTGGCGCCACCACTGGCTGGTACAGCCTCAATGCCGCTGGCGCGCCTTCGCGGTCCACGGGCTGGCACAAGTTCGCGATCGAAATACCGCCCGGCTTGCCTGGGACGGTTAATTTCTACGTTGACGGCAAACTCGGCAGAACCTTTACCGGCATCACCGTCCCCGGCGCAGGCTGGAACCTGATTGTGATGGGCTTCGGCACCGCCAGCACGAGCAACGGTACGTCCTATTACGACGACATCAAATACGGGACAGGTGCCTATCCCCTTTGCGATCCAGCGCTGCCCGGCGTGAATCCGGCACAGCCGCCCGACGGCCCGCCACTGACGGCCGGCGATACCGTCGTGACGGTGGCCGGCGTGGTCGACGCGGCCGACAAGGTGACGATCTACAAGATCAGCGGAGGCGCGACAACCGAAATCGGCAGCAACACGAGCCCAGGTGTGGGAAATGTGGATGTTAATGTCAACCTGGCACAGGAGCTTGGCGGTCTGGTGGCGGGTGACACCATCATAGCCACCCAATGGCAAGGACTCACGGAGAGTTGCGTGGCCCAGGCTGGGGTCGAGGTCGGCAGTTGCAGCCAAGTTGGGTACGTGACGGTGCAGCCGATCCTCTGGCCCGGAAAGCTCAGTGTCGATGTGTCGGGCGTCAGCGGCGCCACCGCGGTTACCATCTACCAGAACGGCTCACCCATCGGAACCGTGGCTTCGCCCGCAGACGGCACCGTGACAGTCCCAGTCGATATCGGCATTCTGCCGGGCGGTCTGACGGGCGGCACAACAATCACCGCTACACAGACCCTGGCGGCTCGCGACGGCAAAACGCTTGAAGGCTGTCCGTCAGTCGGGCTGACCGTTGGAGCCTGCGACCAGGTCGACGACGTGACCGTGCTCCCGATCCTCTGGGCTGGCAGGTTGGATGTCGAGGTCTCCGGCGTGAACAACGCCAGTGCGGTGACCATTTACCAGAATGGCTCGGCCGTCGGGACGCTAGCCTCACCGACAAATGGTACCGTGATAGTACCGGTCGACACCGGCATCCTGCCGGGCGGTCTGACGAACGGGGCAACAGTCACCGCCACCCAGAGCTGGACGGTTGCAGAGGGCGTGACGCTCGAAGGCTGCCAGAGTGCAGGCCTGACTGTTGGTGACCCCAACCAGTTCGTCGCCGTCAGCGTCGGCTGGGCGGCCGAGGGTATGACCAGCGTGGTCATTGGCGATATCTTGGCGGGGGCTGACTCGATTACCGTCTACGTTGGCGGCGCCGAGGTCAAGACCGTCTCTTCGCCGGCCTCGCCGATTCAGGTGGTCACCGGCTTGCCTGCTTTCGTCAAGGACCAGGTCGTCACCGCGAGACAGGTCTATCAGGGCATCGTGGGCAACCTGAGCGCCGAGCGGCGCGTGACCGGACCGGGAATCCTGGAGGATTTCCAGGCCGTTACCGCCGGGACCGCTCCCAACACCCCGGCCAGTCCGAGCCAGCGAGTCTGGTACGGCGTCGGCGACAACATTACGACCGTGATCGCCAACCGGACGGATATCGACGGCACCAGTGCCATGGCCGTGACAGACCACGGCTGGACCAACGGCGTTTACGCTGTTTACCGGCACGTCTTCCCGGCCGCCGGCCAGTATCACCTGGAGATGCAGATGTGGGTGGACGAACGTGACGTCGCCACCAACTACTACATGTCCTACCAGGTCGGCGTCGTGCTCAATGGAGCGCATCGTGCCCCCGGGACGCTGCTCACCGCCTGCGGGCCCACGAACGTCGCAGACTACACCGGGCTGCTGACCGCCGCCCAAGATGGTGTGGGCGTGGACGCCGGACCGTACACGGTGCTCACTCCGACGATCAACGCCCAGCCGGGCGACAGTCTCCTGATCGCGTTTTCCACCAACTGCACGTCCAACTACATGGTTTCCGGCGCCGCCGACCCGGCCAGCTATCCGGGCATGCTGATCGATAACATCAAGATCAACGTCGGCCCGAAACCCTGCTCCGCATCGGATGTGAAGCCGGTGGGGATTGCCCCGTACGATGCCAATACGTTGCTTGTCGCCGGTACGCAGAAAGTGCTGGTCACCGGCGCCGATGTGCTCGCCAAGAGCGTGCAGGTGTATGAATACATCCCGCCGCCCGCCGAGAACTGGCGCCTGATCGGCTCGGCCACCGCCGGAAGCGCGAGTGTCATGGTCAATCTCGACGAACCTCTGTACGCCGGCGAGATGGTCGTGGCCACCCAGACCATGAGCCTCACGGACTGCACTCCGCCGGGCGACTATGAAGGAGCCAAGCCCAAGAGTGGTCCGGTGGTCGGCAAGGGCAAGAACTCGGCGCTGCAGTTGTCGCTGGGTATCCGCAATGTCCCGAATCCCGCCGGCGGCTGCAATGTGGGCGAAGACGGCAAAATGGCTGGTACGATCGACTGGATCACCGCCACCGGCAAGGACGCGGATGAGGATACTCCGCTGGGCGGTTATGTGCTGCAGCCCTCAGCCGACTGGCAGACCGTGACGTTCAACAAGGCCGCCAATGTGAATTTCGGATTCACTGGTAACGGCCAGTTTGTCGGACCGTGCTACACGTTGGAGGAGTTGTCGATCGCCAGCGGCTCTGCGAACTCCGGCTTCTATACGCTGTATATCGACAACGTCAAGAACGGCACCACGGTGATCGAGGACTTCGACGCGGGCCACGTTGCGGGGGATCTGGTTCTGTTCCAGAAGCCGTACCCTAATGAACAGTTGACCCCGGGCTACCTTGAAAACCTGATCACGCCGCCGAACGTGGCCGAGGTCGTTTCGGGAATGGGCGTGGATGGCAGCCAGTGTCTCAAGGTTCAGTTCCAGTACTATGACGAAGCCTCCACGCGGTGGTTCCGTCTGGTCACCGGATCGACCACCACGGAGCCGATCAACCCGACCCCGAACCCGATCGTCAACGTGAACGACCCGATCACGTTCGAGATCAAGTTCGAGGGCGATGTGTGCAACCCACTGGTGTTTGCCGATGATGACGGCGACGGTGACGTCGACCAGGTCGACTTTGCCGCTTTCCAGGCGTGTTACACGGGGTCGCCCAGCGAGGGCTATACTCCGACCGTGCTGGCCGGTTGCAGTTGCTTCGATAACGACAGCGACAACGACGTCGACTCCGATGACGCGGGCGATTTCGAAGCCTGTGCCAGCGGCGCCGGCATCACCGCCGACACGCTCTGCGACGGCGCGCCTTGATCGTCGGCTGGGCGGTCAGCGCTCTTGAGACCCTTCCGGGGATCGGTTCCACTAATTGCCGGAGCCGATCCCCGGTTCCTTATGAGGTACCCACTGGCCCCAGAGCCGCTGGCCCCAGAATCCCGCTGGACCCAGAATCACTTCTGGGTCCTGGCTACCGGGGATTCCGATCCGCTGGACCCAGAATCACTTCTGGGTCCTCGTCACCGGGGATTCCTATCCCCATTGCCGGTCAATGCGGACCCGATTCTCCAACGAGGGGCGACCGCGTAGAATAGCCGGCCGGGCGGTGCTCTCTCAGGTCTCGGCGAACAAGGAGAGACGATGATGTGGATGTCGTTCATGTTGAGTGCATGGGTCTTTTTCGGACAAGCGGATACGTGCCTTTCACCCGGTGCGGCGGCCATCTACGCGTCAGACGATCCGGTCATGGTCCACGCCAGGCAGTTGATGGCCGCCGGCAGACTCTCCGAGGCAGCCCAGGTCCTGGAGGCCGACCGCGCCTCACCTGATCCGGCCCGCAGGCAGGCTGCCGAGGACGGCCTCGAAACCATTCGCCGGCTCCGGCGCGACTACAGCCTCGACCTGCCCGGCCTGGTTGAGCGTCTGCGCAAGTCGATCCCCGACGTGACCGCCGATGACGTGAGAAAGTGGCAAGAAGCCGGCCAGGTGCAGTACCGGGTCCTCGACGGCAAGGTCGCCTTCTTCATCAGGGAGCCATCGAACATCTTCCGTTTCTGCGACGAGGCCAAGGCCCGCCGAGCCGCGCGGACGGCGACCCAGCCTGGCGGCGATCCGGACAAGGAGTCGCGGGCTCGGCAGAAACTGATCAACCATCTCGTCCAGGTCATCAACGCGGCCGGGTCCTCCGGCAAATCCGAGGTCGTCCCGCTTCGCCACCATATTCGCTACACGCTGACGGTTGCACCGAATTGCCCCGGCGCCAAAGAAGGCTCCCTCGTACGCTGTTGGCTGCCGTTCCCCCAGGAATACCGCCAGCAGAAGCAGGTCCGGCTGATTTCGACCTCGCCGGCCGAACACCGGATCTCACCCAACGCCGTGGATGACCGTCCACCGGGCGGCTCGGCCCAGCGAACGCTGTACCTCGAACAGAGAATCGACGACCCCGCCCGGCCGGTCGTGTTCAAGGAGGAGTTCGAGTACGTCTCCTTCGCGTTCTACCCGAAGCTGGATGATTCCGCGGCCAGGCCGCTCCCGGCCGACTGGGGCAGCGCTTTTCTCGAAGAACGACCCCCTCACATCGTGTTTCCGCCCGCCTTGCGGGAGGCCGTCAAGCAGGCTGTGGGCGACAAAGCCAACCCGCTGGCCCGGGCCCGCGCGATCTTCAACTACGTCGTGACCACAATAAAGTATTGTGCCGAGGAGGAATACGCGGTAATCCCGAGTTGCACCGCCAAGGCCTTGGCCACCTCGAAGGGCGATTGCGGCATTTACAGCATGCTCTTCATCAGCATGTGCCGGGCAGCGGGCATTCCGGCACGCTGGCAGTCAGGCTGGGAGACCAAGCCCGAGGGCTGGAACATGCATGACTGGGCCGAGTTCTACGTCGAACCCTGGGGCTGGCTGCCCGCCGACACCTCATACGGCCTGCAGAAATCGGACGACCCGCGCGTCCGCGAGTTCTATTTCGGCCATCAGGATGCCTATCGGATGATCGTCAATCTCGACTACGGCTGCCCGCTCGATCCGCCCAAGGCAAGCCTTCGCAGTGAGCCGGCCGATTTCCAACGCGGCGAGGTCGAAATCGACGGCCGTAATCTCTATTTCGACGAATGGGACTGGGACTTCCAGTTCGACCTGAAGCCGATCGAGGACTGACACTTACCCATTGCAGGAGGCTCGATCATGAGAGGGACAACCGGTGCATCGCTGCTTTCCGCCATGCTGGTTATCGCCCTTGGCTTGGCGGGGTGCGGGCCGTCTCGATGCGGCCAGCGCCCGGGCGATCGACTGCTCCGCTGCGGCGATGAGATCGTCGCGGCCGGCCAGTTCTTCCACACCGGAACGCCGGTGGTGTTGTGGATGGACCCCGGTGGCTATGACGCATACCGCTGCCGACGGCATTTCCAGCCCGAACTGATCATGCCGCACGCGCCGGCAGCGCCGACGGACCCCAACCGCTACGGCACGCGGCGAAACCTGCCCAAGGACGTCCGGGAGCGGGTCTCGGCCCGCGGCTGGAGCCTCGACGAGGCCCGCGCCGTAGTCGACCAGTTTGTGATCCATTACGACGCGTGTGGCACCTCCGCTCGATGCTTCAAGGTCCTGCACGACCTGCGGGGGCTTTCCGTCCAGTTCATGTTGGATCTCGACGGGACGATCTACCAGACCCTCGATCTCAAAGAGCGAGCCTGGCACGCGGGGACCGCCAACGACCGCTCGATCGGCGTCGAGATCGCGAACATCGGCGCCTATCGCAACATGAAGGTGCCGGACGAGTGGTACGCGAAGGACCTCTTCGGCTGGCCGTATGTCCGGATCCCCGACAAGATCGAGGAGCGCAACGTCCGGACCCCCTGGTTTGTCGCCAGACCGGCGAGCAAGGAGCTCGCCACCGGCGTCATCAACGGCCAGGACCTGATGCAGTACGATTTCACGCCGCAGCAGTATGATGCCTTGGTCAAACTGGTGGCAACGCTCAATCGCGTTTTCCCCAAGTTGCGAATCGATGTTCCCCGTGACAGCGACGGCGCCGTGCGCACCGACGTCCTCTCGGAAACGGAGTTGGCGCAGTGGTCGGGTCTCCTGGGACATTTGCATGTGACTAAGGAGAAGGTGGACCCCGGTCCGGCGTTCGACTGGGATCGGGTGATCGAGGAAGCCCGCCGCGAAAGGGGAAGCTGTTGGCGATGAGCGACGCATTGGCTCGATTGCCCGAACCGCGGCCGGAGGTCGAACGGCTCAAGACCGTGCTGCGCCGAGGCCGCCCGGATCGAGTCCCGCTCTTTGAACTGGCCATCGCCGACGAAGTGCTGGCGGAATTGAACGGCGCGCCGCTGGCGCCGGTACCGACCGGCGGCGACAAGACGCAGTTGCGGCTCTGGGCCGAACAGAGAGTGCGTCTCTGGTGGCGTTTGGGCTACGACTACTATCGCGTTCGCGTGGATATCCCGTTTCAGGTGCGACGGCTGCAGGCTACCGGCTCACCCGACCCCGGCATGGCTGCCCGTGAGTGGATCGACGAACACGAGGGAGCCATTCAGACCTGGGAAGATCTGGAACGATACCCATGGCCGACGCCGGCAACACTCAACTTCGAGCAGGCGGAGGCCGCGATCGAGTGTCTTCCCGAGGGCATGGAGGCGATCGGCTTCTCCGGCGGCGTTCTCGAATGGGCCAGCACACTGATGGGTCTCGAGCGCTTCATGATGGCCCTCCACGAGGAGCCAACCCTCGTCAGAGAGGTCGTGAACCATGTGGGGCGGTTGATCGAGGCCTCATTCGAGCGCTTCTGCGAGATGAGTAGGGTGTTTGCCCTCTGGCTCGGCGACGATATGGGCTTCAAGACCGCCACCCTTATCAGCCCCGAGCATCTCCGCGAGTACATCCTCCCTTGGCATCGCCGATTCTCGCGGTTGGCCCATGACGCAGGACGGTTCTTCCTGTTGCACAGTTGCGGCCACGTCGAGGCGGTGATGCCCGACCTGATCGACGACGTCCGGATCGACGGCAAGCACAGCTTTGAAGACGCCATTGTTCCCGTAGAGGAGTTCAAACGGCGGTGGGGCGACAGGGTGGCTGTGCTCGGCGGCGTCGACGTGGACCTGCTGGGCCGGGCCTCTCGGGAGGAGATATCGCGGCGGACGCGGCGGATAGTCGAAGCATGTGCGGCCGACGGCGGCTATGCCTGCGGCTCCGGTAACTCGGTGACGAATTACGTACCGGCATCGAATTACCTGGCCATGGTTGAGACCGTGCATCGCTTCAACGGCCGGATGGGATGAAAAACAAACCGCGACTGACAGGTGCTTTTCGACCGTGCGGACATCGAAAAGTGCTTGGTGTTGCGTGTCGCATTCGGGTAAAATACCTGTGGCCTTCTGACCGGGGGAGGTGGTCCGCGGGCCCTGTCAGCCGTTCACGTGACGTGTCAGGAGACCTTCTGGAAGGAGGCTTATCCAATGCCGATGTGGAGATTTCATGTTCACGCGGCCGTGGCGACGGCGGCGCTCGCGTTCGGTTTGGCGGCAGCGCCGTGCCTGGCTGAAACGGTCGTCGTGGACAACAGCGATCCGGGCTTCTCGGTGATCTCGGGGACCTGGAGCATCGGCAGCCTGTCCGGTCAATACGGAACGGACTATCGCTACAAAACCACCCGCACCTCCTCACCCTACAACTTCGTGGAGTGGCGGCCGAACTTGCCGAGCAGCGGCAGTTACGAGGTGGCCGTCTGGTACCCGCCGTCGAGCAACCGGCCCAACAACGCCCGGTACACGGTGTACTACGATGGCGGTACCCAAACCGTCACCGTTGACCAGACCCTGAACGCCTCGACCTGGGTCTCGCTGGGCACATTCACCTTTGCGGCCGGTACCGGTGGCTACGTTCAATTGTCAGATGAAGCACGGCGAAACAGAACGATTGTTGCCGACGCCGTGCGTTTCTACAAACCGGGTCCGGTCGATCTGACCATGGCGGTCGAGCCGGCCGGTTCGGGCACAACCAGCCCGGCCGTCGGCGGACCCTACACTTACACGCAGAACGATGTGGTCAGCATCTCGGCCACGCCGGCCGACGGCTATGTCTTCAACCACTGGACCGTGTCGGCCGGCGCGGAGGTCGCTGATCCGACGGACCCGACGACCACCGTTACCATGGATCAATCCAAGACGGTGACGGCGGTCTTCTCCGTGCCCGTCCCGCAGTTCAGGGCCTTCTGGGCCGACGTTTTCCACTACGGCCTGCAGAATGCCAGCCAGATCGACCAGATGATCGGCATGGCCCGGGAGGGCAACTACAACGCGATTGT
Organism: uncultured Planctomycetales bacterium; assembly: GCA_964586235.1. GTDB lineage: Bacteria > Planctomycetota > Phycisphaerae > UBA1845 > PWPN01 > JAUCQB01. Next base: position 22,673 of record CAZPIO010000029.1, on the reverse strand, counting down.
CGCGGAGGTGCTGGCACATCATGACAACCCGGTCGGGTCGCACGGGGCTTACTGGCGGTCCGATATCGTCGCCCGCTCGTCGTATGTCACGAGTTCTTTCGACCCCCTGGCCTACATGGTGCAGCAGGCCCACGCCAACGACCTCGAGCTTCACTGCTGGCTCGTGGCCTTCCGCGTCTCGACGGCGTGGCCGCCGGCCGGCAACACGTTCCTGTCTTCCCATCCTGAGTACATGATGGTTCCGTATGCGAGCATGGGCAGCGGACCGGCCACGGTCGGGAGCGACTACGTCCTCGATCCCGGTTCGCCCGACGCGCAGGAATACCTGCTCTCGATTGTGCGAGAACTGGTGACGGACTACGAGATCGACGGCATAAACTGGGATTACATCCGCTACACCCAGACCGACGCCGGTTACCCCGCCGACAGCAACTATGCCAACTCCGGCCTGAAGCGGTTCCAGCGAATCACCGGACGCACCGACGTGCCGCCCGCGACTGGCGACACGCAGTGGAACGATTTTCGCCGCCGCACGATTGACGAACTGGTCCGGCGTGTTCGGGCCGAGATCCCCACTATCCCCAACCCTCGTCAGCCGCTCCGCTACACCGCGGACGTGGTGACATGGGGCGACGCGCCGGCCAGCTTCACGAGTTCCAGCGCCTATGGCCTCTTCTCAAACTGGGAATACTGGCTGCGGATGGGCTGGCTCGATGGGGGTCTCCCGATGTGCTACGACCGTGAGTACAACAGCTCGCAGGCCCTGTACTACCGGCACTGGGTCGACAAGTGCATGATCTGGCGATACGACCGGCATATGTACATCGGCCAGGCCGCCTACCTGAACACCATGGCGGACAGCGTTACCCAGATGCGCTACGCCTATGATGCCGGGGCCAATGGAACGGTCAATTACTCATATTGGACGACCGTGGACTCGGACATGAATGGGACCGGCGAAAACGATTTCAACTGGTACCCCTATGTTGGCGCGAACCTGTTCACTGCTCCCGCTCCGGTGCCGTCGATGCCCTGGCGGGACCCGGCGACGGCCGTCGAGGGCACCCTTTACGGCCGTGTGCTCGACGGGGCAACAATGAACCCCGTTGATGACGCGACGGTCCAGGTTGGTTCGCTCAACACGGTCCAGACGGACGGAAACGGCTACTATGTCGTCACGCTGATCCCAGCGACTGCGGCGGGCACGGCTTATGATGTGACGGTCACCAAGACCGGTCTGTCCTCGGCGGTGCTGCCGGGCGTGACCGTTCTGGCGAGTACGGTTGTCCGACAGGACATCATTCTGAGCAGCCTCCCGGTGATCTTGCAGCAACCTCAGAGCCAGGGCGTGTGCCCCGGGGAAACCGCGACGTTCGCTCTTCAGGCCAGCGGTAGCGGCGTCCTGTCCTACCGATGGAGCAAGGACGGCGCGGATCTCAGTGACGGAGAGGACATTTCGGGCAGCACCACGGCCACGCTGTACGTTCTGAACGCGGGCCAGGACGATGTCGGTTCCTACGCGTGTCTGGTTACCGACAGCCGAGGCAGCACACCATCCAACACGGCGGCCCTGACGCTGAAATCTTCCCCGACGATCACGCAGGATCCGCAGCCGCAGGTTGTTCCGGCCGGCGGTACGGCGATCTTCACCGTTGGCGCGGCTGGAGCCGGCGTGCTCAGCTACCAGTGGCAGAAAAACGGCCAGGACTTGACCAATAACGGCCACGTCAGTGGCGTCGCGACCGAAACGCTGACCATCCAGTTGGTCACGCGCTCGGATGCGGCCGAATACCGTTGCGTTGTCACGGCCGACTGCGGCAGTGTCGCGTCGAACGCCGCAACACTCAGCCTGCCGTATAAACCGGGCGATTTCGACGGGGACGGCGACGTGGATCAGAAGGATTTCGCTCACGTTCAGGTCTGCCTGAGCGGGTCAACCATCCCGCAAGATGCCCCCGCGTGCCTCGATACCCGGTTCGACGGCGACACCGACGTCGATTCCGATGACATGGCGAAGTTCCTTGGCTGTTTCTCAGGTCCCAATGTGGAGTCCGACCCGACTTGCATGAACTGACCGGCGGCCCGGTCCTTGAAGATCCTGGAATCGACACGAACAATGTTGCTGCCCCGGCTCCTTTCTGTGGGTGTTGTCCTGTTCGGCTCTGGGCTGCTGTGCGCCGCCGCCCTGGAACCTGTCAAGTTCGAGACCGTCACCCTGACGGGAGACCCGGCTCCCGCGACTCTGAACATCGCTTATCGACCCGGCTTGCTCTCACAACGGCCGGTGATCCTCATGCTCGGGTCGCTCCGGCCGGGCGAACTGCCGCCCTGGAGCACCGGCCTGGTGGATGAGGGCTACATGCTTGTCGCGTTCTCGGTGGCATACCCACCCGATCCAGACCCGGCCAGAAGACCCGAGTGGCTGTTCTTCGACCAGCGGTTCGCCAATGGCTATGTCCTCGGCGGCCAACGTGCTCCGCAGGATGCCCGGCGGGTGATCGACTACCTCGTCAAACGAGGCGATGTGGCCGGCGACAAGATCGGCTGGCTGGGCAGCTCATCAACGGGAATACCCGGACTGGCGGTTGCCACCCAGGGGCCTCGGCTGGCGGCGGTCGTCGCGTTTGTCAGCACGGGTGCCTATCGGCAGTGGCTGGAGAGCTGGCGTACCAACGGCCTGTGGCGAGGAACCACGAAAGAACTCTGGCCGGAAACGGACAAGCTGCTGGGCAGGATCGATCCGATCCTGCACGTGAGCAGGATGTACCCGACGGCCGTGCTCATGGTCAGCGGCGGAGACGACAAGGTGGTCGATCCGAAGACTGCCCGCACATTCGTCGATGCTGCCCGACCGTACTACCGTGCCGACCCCGAGCGGCTCCGCCTGGTCATCTACGATGGCTTTGGGCACAATCTGCCGGTGGACGTAGTGAGGATGTACGCCGAACACTGGTTCCACCTGTACATGCATCCGACAAAACCCGCGCCGCGCCCGGCTTCCGCCCCGGCGGATCCCAAAGGCAGCGCCGAGCAGACGCAAATCAATGTTGCAGACCACAAGGATGTCGTGGGAGCAAGGTAGCGTATCCGGCCGGATGGAATATTGGCAGTTTCGGAGTTATAGACTATGAAAGCGCGTCTCAAAAGCCCTGAAATCGGGTTGTGGTGTGTTATTGCAGTTCTCACTCTGGCATCAGGAACTATCCTTGCGGCGCCGGGCGTTGGCGGGGCGGCAGGCGCCGTCCGGACGGGCATCGACGTGCTCGTCGTCGACGACTGTGCGGCACTGGCCGGCAGACGCGTCGGCCTGATCACCAACCCGACGGGTGTCACGCGCGACTTGCGCAGCACCATTGACGTGCTGAAGGCTTCGCGGAAGGTCAAGCTGGTAGCCTTGTTCGGCCTCGAGCATGGGGTCCGCGGGAACGTTCACGCGGGCGACAAGATCGCCGACAGCCGCGATCCGGCCACAGGCCTCCCGGTTTTTTCGCTCTACGGCAAGACGTCGAAGCCCACCCCCGAGATGCTGAAGGGCGTCGATACGCTTGTCTATGACGTTCAGGACATCGGCTGCCGTTCATACACCTATGTGAGTTCCATGGCCGATGCGATGGAAGCAGCCGCCGAAAACGGGCTCCGTTTTGTCGTTCTGGACCGCCCCGACCCGCTGACGGGTAATCGGATCGAGGGACGCCCGCTCGACCTCAAGTACAAATCGCACGTCGGCTACTTCCCGATCCCGTACATCTACGGCATGACCTGCGGCGAACTGGCGGAGATGATCAATGGCGAGGGCTGGCTCGCCAAGGGCGCAAAATGTGATTTGACGGTCGTGCCCATGAAAGGCTGGCGGCGCGACATGTGGTTTGATCAGACCGGCCTGCCCTGGGTTCCGACCTCGCCGCACGTCGCCCGAGCCGATACTTCGATGTTCTATGCCGCCACGGGCGTCATGGGCGAACTGCATGTGATCAGCGAAGGGGTCGGCTACACGCTTCCTTTCGAACTGGCCGGGGGGCCCTTCGTCGAGGACGCCGACGCCTTTGCGCGGCAGCTCACCGGCCGCCGGCTGCCGGGCGTGCGTTTCCGGCCGACCTACTTCACGCCGTACTACATGGATCACGTCAAAGGCAAACCCTGCGGCGGTGTGCATATCTACATCGCAGATCGCGATGCGGTGGACCTGACGGCGATTCAATTCCACGTCATGGACGTGGTTCACAGGCTGTATCCCCAGGTGGAGCTCTTCGGCAGCAAGCGCGATGACATGTTCGATAAGGTCTGCGGAACCGACCAGATTCGCAAGATGTTTCTGGCGGGCAAGCCGGCGTCGGAGATCGTCCGCTTCTGGAACTCCGGACGCGAAGCGTTCATGAAGCAGCGTGAGAAGCATCTGATGTACAAATAAGAGTTCGGGGTTCAGGGTTCAGGGTTCAGCAGGGCCCACGTCCTCGTCGGCCTTTGAGTAAGAACGGCCCGCCACGGCGGGTTTCGCTTCGCTCAATTTGTAGGCGCGATCTTGACGAGCCCCGAGGTTTATCCTCGGGGTCCGGCTTGAGGGTTCAGGTTCGCGACGACGTTCACTGACGGCCCGTGTGCCACCGTCTTCGTGACCGCCCGTGACGTCCGCGAATCCGGGCCTCGACGGCATCGAGCGTCGTCTCGCTCAGCCTCACTCGCCGCCACCTTTCGATCCATGCATCAACGTCGAACGGCGGACGTACGACCCGCTTGATGGTCTGGCTGAATGACTCGTGCGACCGCTGCGCCTGCTTCAGCCGTCTATAGGCTTCGGCATCGAAAGTGATGGTTTTTGTGGCCACAGTCTTTTTCCGGGAACGCGGCCGGCGCCGAATGCCTGCACTATCTGCCGAGATTCCTGAAGAGATACAGGCCTTCCTTACCTGGCGCAACAATGTCCTTCCACCCGTTGCCGTCGATGTCGGCGACCCAGAGGTAGATGCCAGCGCCGCTGGCCCTTGACGCCGGGCCGTAGTCGAGGGTGATCCTGCGGAACTGGCCGCCCTCGATCTCGAAGTAGTACAGGCCCACCGGGTCCAGCGAGCCCGGATCATGCTCCTGGTGTGCCCGATACCGCTTGCCGGTGATCAGTTCCATCTGGCCGTCATTGTCGATGTCCGCCAGCACAAGATCGTGATACTGGGAGCGGTCGGGATCGATCTCGTGTTTGGTCCAGGCTCTCTTGCCGTCGGGGCCGACTCTCTGCTCCCACCAGTTCAGACCGTAACCGTGAGCTTGGCCCTCGATCAGGTCTGCCTTGCCATCGCCGTTCACGTCGAAAACCAGAACCGGCACGCTCGTCCCGCCGAGGTTGAACTCCTCGTGAAAGGTCCATTTCTCCTTGTACGGCTGCTTTGGCGCCTCGATCCATCCGTTCGGGATGATGAAATCACCCCGCCCGTCGCCGTTCACGTCGCCAAAGCCCAGTCCATGGCTGCAACCACCTTGCTTGACGGCGTGTTTCTCAAACTTGCCCGTGCCCTTGCCGGCCGGACCGCAAACAAGCTTGTACACCACGACGTTTCCGCCGGCATTGGGCACGATTTCCACCTGCCCGTCGCCGTCCACGTCCCAGAACCGCGTCGTCTCGACATTCCCGCACTTGTCGATGACGTGCGTGGTCCAGGGTGCCGGTCGGCCCTTCGGGTTCTCGCGCCACTGCAGCGTGCCTCCCCACCAACCGCCGGTGATGATGTCCAGATATCCGTCACCGTTGACGTCCATCGGGTAATCCGAGAAATCGTCGTAGTAATCCTCAACCCGCATGATGTCACAGATCTTGTGCTTGCAAACGAAGTCCGGCCCTTCGAACCAGTATTCGCCCGAGACGATGTCCTTCTTCCCGTCATTGTTGACGTCGAAAGCCGAGGCCGCCTCAAAGGTCACATCCCCGATTCGCGTTCGCTGGAAGCGAAGGAACGGATCAGGAGGCTGCGCCGCTGCCGACAGGAGGCTGATCACAACGATAAATGCAGGCATGCGACAACTCCCTTACTGGCTTTCCTGCCTGAATGACACCGGCGAGCCGTCCGGCCGGGTGATCCGCATACAAAACTCCCATCCCATCGTGTTCTGCCATGTTTTCATCAGGATCTTGTTGGTCCCGGCCTTGAGCTTTGCCGGTACGCGGTCCTGGTCGACCTGCAGCGCTCGCGCAACAAACTGCTCGAAAACCTTCTCGCCGTTGACCCAGATCCTCTCGCTGTCATCGACGCCGACCAGCAGCACCGCGTCAGTCGGCTTCTCCACAATGATCTCCGTGTAGGCATAGCCGACACACTGGTCACGGTTGGCCACCTGTTTTCGCAGGTCGATCTTGCCGTTGGGGTCATCCGAGACGACCTGTTTCCACTGCACCCTCTGCTTGCCGGACATGTATCGCCCGACCAGGTTGACGTCGGGTTCGCCGATATATTCGGTGTTCCAGCCTTTGTTCTGCTCTCCGAGTTCGAAAGGTCCCACGACCCACCAGGTCGTCACCGTGCCGAGCAGGCCGCGCAGATCGATCTTCGCACCGGCAGCGGCCATCCCCTTGGCCACCTCGCGCATCAACTCCATCGGCGGGCCCATCTGCGTGACCTCTTGATACAGGCCAAGAGCTTTCTCCTTCTGCCCCGCGGCCGCCAGGACTTCAGCTACGCCCACGAGGGCATTCATGGCCGACTGCCGCAGTTCCTTGTCACCGACTGCGGTTTTGGCAGCCTCGGCGGCGTCGGCCGTCGGACAGGCCGCGATACCCTCCATCGCCCGGCGCCGGCTCTCTCTGTCGCTCTCTGGGGCCGTCTGGAATGACGTCAGGTAAGCAGCGCCGGCCTCATTCTTCTTGCCGGCTGCCTTGAGCGCATCGGCCAGGACCAGCAAGCCGTTACGAGCAGCAGCCTTCTCCTGATCATTCCCGCTGCGGGCCGCGTGAGACAGCAGCTCGAATCCATCCGGCAAACCGGCCTCCGCCAACGCCTCGATGCCAGCGAGTCTGAACTGCGGATCGCTCGATTGCGCCGCCTGCTTGAGGATGGGCATCGTAAGCGCGTGCTTCTTGGCGCCGAGCACGGGAATCATGGCCAACTGTGTTTTCTGAGGTTGGCTCGGATAGGCTTCCACGAGCGCCCGCGCGACGTCAACCCCCTGCAACGACGTTAATGCCCCCATGCCGGCACGCCAGGTGTGAAGCTCCGCATCCGTGATAGCCTCCAGAATCGGTCGCACGCAGGACCCGTCCCCGAGCCGTCCAAGTCCGCTCAGGGCTCCATCCTTTTCAACTCCTTTGCCGGTCGTAAGAATGTCGAGGAATGCCCGCTTGGCCGCTTCCCAATTGCCACCCTTGTTCGCCACTGCATTCGCCAGACGGAGCATCGCATCGACTGCGTCGCTGCGGGTTGCGGGATCCGCGGATGCCACGATCTCCCGGGCGACCTTCAGGTAGGTCGGATCACCGGTCCATGACAAGGCCCGCACGGCGGCGGCCCGCACCGCCGGGCTGCTGCTGCGGGTCATGCCGAGGACGGTTTCGTTACCGCCCTTGTCGCGCAGACGGGCCAGCGAGTTGAGGATCGCGACCTGGAATTCCGGCTCCGATTTCGGCAGGAATTCGCGGAGGGCGACGCACGCCTCCTGCGTCCTCATCTCTTCGAGCGCCGCCAGGGCCTTTTCCCGCAGACCGGCGTCCTTGAGCAGCGCGGCAACCGGACCGATGTCATATCCCTTCGGCACAACGATTGGCAGCAGCCGCAGGCCGCGAATCTTGATTTGCTCCGGCTGCTCGGCGGCCACGAGCGTCATAACAGCGGCCGCGACCGCCGCGCGATCCGCCTCACGCCCCGGCACGCTCACCTGGTTTGCGAAATCCTCCAGAGTCTTGACCGCGGCATTCCATACCGCCGCATTCTGGTGGGCGACCAACGGCAGCAGCTTGGGCACCGCTTCGACGCTTTCCCGCGGCAGCAACAGCCGGGCTTCCGATCTTGCTATCTCGTCATTTCCGGCCAGTTGGGCGATCAGCGCGTCGATCCGCGATGCATAGGCCGCTGCAGGGACCGTAGTCGTCAGCACCACAGCCAGGACGACGGATCTCGATAGTCTGTACATGAGAGCGTGTCTCCCGTTCCGGTTTCCTCAGTACGGCTCACAGATGCCACGGCGGCCGGTAGGCTCGCGACAGGTGCCGGTTGGCCTCCTCATCACGAATGAACGTCTCGGTTTCCCCATCCCAGTTCAGTTTGCGGCCGACCTTAAGAGCGATGCCCGCCAACAGTACGGGTGTGGTCGAGCGGACTCCCTGTTCGATGTCTGCGGCCGGCAGCCGGCGAGTCCGGACGCTGTCAAAGAAGTTGTTGTGATGGGGCGGGTGGGCCCAGCTTCGCTCCGGCTCGCCGACGTATCTCGGAATGCCCAGGCTCTCCGGCCAGACCTCGAAGGTGTTGCGGTCGATGGTCAAGGTGCCTTGAGTGCCCTGGAATTTGATGCCGTAGCCGTGTCCGTTGTACTGGTTCGAGTGGCGCTGCTCCCAGGTGACGTTGCAGGTCTTGTATCCGTAGATCGCCTCGATATTCTCGTAATTGTCGCCACCCGTCCCGCCCCGGTAGCTTCCGCCCAGCGCCTGCACGTTCAGAGGCCGGTTTTCGCGGATGCCCCAGTGCACGATATCCATGAGATGCACGCCCCAGTTGGTGAGTTCCCCACCCCGGCAGTAGTCGTATCGGCCCATGAAACCGTAGTGCCGCTCCGGGGAGTAGGGCACCTTCGGGGCTGGCCCCAGCCACATGTCCCAGTCCAGCCCTTCGGGAATCGGGCTGGGGGTCTCGCCCACAGACCGTCCATTAACGCCGATCCAGCAGGTGGCCGACGTGATCTGCCCCAAACGTCCCGCGTGGATGAGTCTCATGGCCTCCTGGAAGATGGTCATGGATCGCTGCTGGGTGCCGAGCTGAACGATCCGGCTGTAACGCCGGGCCGCCTGAACCATCGCCCGACCTTCGGCCACTGTGGGACATGCCGGTTTCTCAACGTACACGTCCTTGCCTGCCTGACATCCGAGAATGGTCACCAGCGGATGCCAATGGTCGGGCGTGGGAGCCCAGATGGCGTCGATGTCCTTGCGATCGAGGACGCGGCGGAAATCCTGGTAGCCTTCGGGTGCCTTGCCCGATAGCCTGGTGACCACACCGATGGCATTCTCGTATCGCGGCTTGAAGCAATCGCACACGGCCGCGATTGTGCAATTCGGGTTAACCGACAAAGCCTCGATGTGCCGCGTCCCCATGCCGCCGCAGCCGATGACCGCGATAGTGATCTTCTCGTTGGCCGATGTGTCCGCCCGGCTCACTCGCGGCATGAGTGCGGAACCGAGGCCGGCCGCGGCCGCAGCCGACCCGGCAGCTTGAAGAAACTGACGTCGATTCATCCGTATGATTGTACGCATCTGTGCGAACCTCGTTCTGAAACCGGTGCGGTCCACGAACTGGCGCCGAAAACACTTTTAATTTGGCGGCCTGTTGGCGTCAACCTGCGGCCGGTCGAGAGATGTCCGACCGCAACCGGCATCCAGGCGGCCGAGCCGACCGCACGAATCGTGGCGGCATCAATATGAATCAGCAGGGCCGCTGTATGGGGTGGTTGCGGACATCGACTCTTGATCCGGTGTGACATGCGCAGGCAGCGTGGCCGTGTCACCTGGCATCACCCCGCGTATGCAGTGGCGGGGACACCTTCGGAACCGTCAGGCTACTCTTGAATGCCATCGGGAAAATGCGCATCCTCCCCTGGCCGTGAGTAGAGGTAGCGGTGCTTGTACTGCTCGTTCCCCCGGCGCCGGCTTTCGGCCTGTTCGTGATCCAGCCGGGCCAGGAAACCCTCGGGCAGAAGGCTGATCCGCACCGGCCCGAGTCGAAGGCTCTGCCGGCGGGACTTGTATTCGATGTTGACGGCGCTTAACGCACGATCGAACTCCTGCTCGAACGACTTGAGATCCTCTTGCTCGTGGCGAGGAGGTTCCATGTGAAGCCTGTAAAAGGGCGGGTCTCCCCACTGGGGCGCCAGCACGAAATTGGCGAGGCGCGGGTGTGTCTCGCCCCTCGCCTGGCGCATGGCCTGGATCACCTGGTATTCGGTGAGTTTCTCGCCGGCCAGAGAACACGTGTGGGCACCTTTGCCGAGAAACTCAATCACCGGCGCTTGTCCCGCGTACCCGACCACGCGTACCAGGTCGCCGATGTGGTACCGGTACAAGCCCGAGGCCGTGGTCATCAGGACGAAGTACTCCTGCCCGACCTCCAGCTCGTGACACAACAGCGTCGCCGGCTGGTCCTCGTCGATCCGGTCTTTGGCCACGAACTCGAAGAAGTGGCTCTCCGCATCCAGAATCCCGGCCGGCGTCTGGTCGTCCACGGGTATCGTAATCCGGCCTTCACTTGCCAGGAGTCCGATGTCACGTATCGGCACGTCGCCGAAGTAAGCCGGGAAATCCTGCAGGTACAGGCCCATCGTTCCGCCGGTCCAGTTGGCGATGAAGGCCAGGTTCCAGTAATGCTTGGGCAGGAGCGCCCCGTGCCTCGAAACCAGTGTCTCCAGTTCACGGGCTCGCCGGCGATCGGGTCGCAGGCGAGGTCTCAGGACCTCGCGAACCGCAGCCGGCACGGGCAGCTCGGGCCACAGCGTGCCGTCGAACATATCGCGAATGAGTTGCTCGCGGTTCTGATCGGCCGTCCGGGCCAGCTTGAGCTGAGTGGCCGGGTTGGCGGTGATCATGAACGCCACGTCCCTGGCCACCGATAGACGCATGATCGTGTAATACTTGGCGGTCGGATCGTCGATTTCCGCGACGCACTGAGGGGCGACATAGTACTTGCGGACCAGCCGTTTCTGGGTTTCCGCCATCAAGCCGGTGATCGCGCCGCAGGGAATTCCTGCCGTCGTCCGCCGTTCGTCCATCCGCGACGTGACCTGCACGATGCCGCGCAGAAACGCTTCCGGGTGGTCCAGCAGCGCCTTGATGCCGAACGCATTCCACCCCCGGCGATACGAGTTCAGGAACTCGTCGGTGACCGGAATGTATTTCGGGCGGCTCGTCGTTCCGCTGGTCAGGGCGAACATGCGCACCCGCTGTCGCCGTCCGAACATGGCCTGCAACTGCCCGTTGCACACCCGCTCGATGTACGGCCAGTGGTCCTCGTAGGTTAAAGTGGGCACGTGCCGGCGAAAGGCCTCGACCGATCCGATTCGATCGAAGTGGTAGTCTCTGCCGAAGTCGCTGTCGGCGTTTCGGCGGAGGTGCGCTGCCAGGACCTGTTCCTGTACGGCTGCCGCGCGCCGCGTGGCCGCCATGAACCGCGCGAAAATGCGCCCAGCGTGGTGCCTCGCAAAGAGGCACATCGCCCGGTCGAGGAGTGTGGGAGCCGATCTCATATCAGGTTCGGCAGCGTCGTGCCGGCCCAGCGTGTCTGATCGTTCCGGCTTCGCAAAACGCTTCCGCGGCGTGTATACGGCGGGCCCTCACAACAGTGATCTCAGGTGATCGAGACTCGCCGCCGCCTGGTCGATCGTGCCGCACTCGACGCTCAGGCAGATCGTCCGATTCACCGGCCTGAGGATCTCAATGACCCGCTTCCAGTCGATGACGCCTTCGCCGCACGCGCAGCCCACTGCCGTCCCCGTCACCTTGCCGCGCTCCGCCTCGCCCTGTTGGACGCTGATGTCCTTGGCGTGCATGTGAACGATCCGGTCGCGACATCGTTCCAGCCAGGCGTACGGATCGGCACCGGCCAGGTAGGCGTTGCCCGTGTCGAAGTTGACACCCAGGATTTTCGACTTAACCAGATTGTAGATCCTGTCCAGCCCGTCCGGCGTCTTGCTGTACTGCTGGTGCTGCTCCAGACCGATCAGGATGCCGCGTTTCTCGGCCGCTCGCGTGGCCAGCGTCAGTGTGTACTTCATCAGGGTATGATCCGTCGCCTCGTCCGTGAAGTCAGGCTTCGGACCCTCGTCCGTGTTGACCACCGGCGCCTGTAGCTCGGTCGCGAAGCGGATCGCCGATCGGAGGTAGTTCACACTGATGTCCGGCTTGCACAGCGGCGTATGAGCGCTGATGGAAGAGCATTTCACACCATGCTTCTCGCAGATGGCCCGAATGTCCAGTGGGTCCTCCCACATCGATATGGTGTGAAAGTAGCCGGCCTCGCTCATCAGTTCACGACCGAGGTGCACCATCGGCTCGATGAACTTGTAGCCCATCTTGGCGGCCTTCTCGACCCCCGCGACGAAGGACATGTCGTGGTGCCGGATGAACTCCATGTTGATGCCGATCTGAATCTGTGCCATCGAATCACTCCTTCAGGTCTGGACCCTGTCTTATTGTCGATCGCCGGCATGTTACCATCATCACGACAGAACGTCGAATCCGCAGATGACCCCGGAGACCGGCCAAAGGTCCTCGCGGCCCTTGGATCAGAACCCGGCGTGCGGGCCTCTTGGTGGCCGGTCGTCTTCGGGGCTACTATAATCCGCCGGCGTGCGCCCATGGCTTCCGGAGGCCGATCTTATGGCTACAGCCGTTCAGGAAAGCGTTGATGCCCATCACCTCGAGTGCATGGAGTTGTGGGGCGGCAACCGCGCGGTCGAGGACAGCGTGTCGGTTTTTGGCATGGATGCCTGGGCCCTGAGCATGCCGTCCGGCGGCGCCGAGCAGGGGGGTGACATCCACTACATTTCGATGTGCGGCAGCGGCAGAATCGCCCGGTTTACCGTGGCCGATGTCGCCGGCCATGGTCCCGCGGTCGCCGATCTGGCCGTGACCCTGCGCGGACTGATGAAGAAGAACATCAACCGCGTCGACCAGACTCGCTTTGCCCGTGCGTTGAACCGCGAGTTCGCGGCCTTCTCCCGCGACAGCAGATTCGCAACGGCCATCCTCACCACCTACTTCGCGCCTACGGATCATCTGATCGTCTGCAACGCCGGCCATCCTGCTCCGCTGTGGCGCCGGTCCGCGGACGGCCGGTGGCGCGTGCTCGAGCACACAATCGCCGAGAAGGCCCGCAGCCTGCGGGGCCTTCCCTTCGGCGTCATAGAACCAACGGAGTACCATCAATTCGCAGTACAACTGCAGAAGGGAGATCTCGTTCTTCTCTATACCGACGGGCTCCTGGAGGCGGTCAATCCACACGCCTCCCAGTACGGCTACGAGGCATTGTTGAAGATCGTGGCCGACGTGGAGGGCGTACGGCCGGAGAAATTCAATCGCGCGCTGCTGGAGGCGGTCACGAATTCCAGGGGCGGCCAGTCCATTCAGGATGACGTCACACTGCTCCTTCTCCGACACAGCGCCGACAATCCACCCTTCCCCTCTGTAACCACTACCCTCAGAGTCCTGGGCAAAATGACCGGACTGGTTAAGTACTGACCATCGCTCGCACGCCCGTGGCCGAACCCTTCAAGCCCACGCGATCCGGCCTCCGGTCTCTGACATGTGCGGAAAGGAACCCGGCGTAAACGCGCCATGCGCGGCTGCTCGGGACGACCGAAACCTGAGTCGCGCGGTAAAATAGGGTGTTCACCCCTCAAGCAGTCCTAACTGTCCGACTGTGACGCACCTTATGGTCCTTCGGACTGTTGTCTATTGGCATCCTTCCGGAAAATGGGATGACTCCGGTGCGAATCGTCAATATCTCCTTATAGGACATAACCTTGAATACGATCTGATCATATTAGTCTGAGTTATCTTTGTTGTTCCCGGGCATCATCACCCAAATCAGCGATCGCCCGAATCGGGCTCGCGATCCTCGTTCGCATGATCGGCTCGCGGTGCAATTCATGCTGAGTGCGAAGGTTGGAGACTCATGTTTCACATCGGGGAGATTACCCACTTCCACTGGCACATCGCTTGCCGGTATAATGTAGACAAAAGGAGAGTGATTCACTGCCCAGGCGTTCTGTCCGGGCGGGCAAGACTCTCGGAATCTGATGTCAGGGTTGCGGTCGATCTGGTACCGCACCGTTCTTTTTGTCTCTGGCACGTTTTCGTGCGGTCCGACATGGTGGTGAGGGCTGAGTTTACCGGCTGCCCTTTGTTGAGGTTGATGCGGCAAGACCCGGATTGCCAGTGACGCGAGGGCCGCGTCAAGACAGGAGGGCCGCGTGCGACGTTAGTTATCCAGCGCGCGGGGCGCCGGAGGGGCCCCGTGGCGTTAAGCGAGGGAGAGGAAGCGGGCAGGGGATAGCGATCCAGGAGGATAAGAAGAGGAGGAGAGGGGAAGGAAGCTCGCTGGCGTTCCGATATAGCTGATCTGCTCGAGGCTATCGAAGTTCGGGCGGGTGCCGCTGTGGAGCGTGGCTGATCGGAGACGGAAGGGAGCAAGTGCGGCCCACGTGACTTAAATACACGTGGGCCACTTTTTTGCGCCGATGTCGTGACCACATCCGAGGTGTCGCTCTGCCCGTCCGACCGGAGGGGCGTGGAGGCACCGAAGGGCGCTCCCGGTCCGGTACGTCGAAGAACACGCTGGACCCAGGAGCGGCATGTCGAAGCGACAGCCTTTGGAGCCGCGAGGCCGTGGCGAGGTGGGCGTCTCAGACTTTCGGATGCGCTGTTCGGGCTTTCACGGTGCCGTCAGGCAGGGCGACGATTTCGTAGTCGCCGAAGAGGTTCGGGGCCTCCCTTTGCAGAACACGGAGCACCTCCGCCGCCACCTTACGAATCTCCACCTCCGCGTGCTCGTTGCACCTCATCTCGATGAAGTGCCGCAGGGCACGGGCGTTGGCGGTGACAAAGATCTTCGTTTCCGTGGCATTCGGCAGGACGGAGCGGGCCGCCTGGCGCGCGTTCTTGCGACGCAGGGTCTTGTCCTCGATGGTCGAGGCGGCCAGCATGCCGTCGACCAGCTCCCGGTACGCCGCCAGGCTCTGCTCCACCGCTCGCAGCCAGATCGCATGCAGCCGGGGATCATCGGCGATGCAGTCCGGCTCCACGAAATCGGCGGTGGACTCATCCACATACCGCTGAGAAAGCTGCGAGTACCCGAACCCCGCCCGGTGCCTGACCAGCTCGTGCGTGAAGCTCCGTGAGACGCCGGTGATCAGCAGATTAAAGACCGCATGCTCAAGGACGCTCCCGTGTCCGACCTCGAGGATATGGCCCAGGTACGTCTTGTTACCGCCCGGCCGGGGCCTGGCGAAGCTCATGTAGCAGACACGTCCCGCGATCTCGCACAGCTTTTCGCCCGCAACGTCGGTATCCGTGGTCCATTGGGCCACCTCATGGTCCGCCAGGAAACACTCCAACTCCTGCTGATCTACGGTCTGGCGGCCGATCAGGTACACCCTGGGTTCTCGGATGATTCGCAAAGGTCAAACTCCTTCTTATCAGGCAAGGCGGGCAGCCCGCCGGCCCGGCCTTGGGCGGTCCTGGTGGCCCTTTCGGGACCGCGACCGTAAGGGAGCGGCAGCCGTGTGGTGCGGCCGCCTTGGGGCCTAGCCCGTCGCTCTCGCTCCGGGTTCTGAACGGGCCCTGCCGCTGCCCGCCAGGGCTCTCACGGACCAGCCCCGGCGGGCGGTCTGGCCGGGGGCTTGCCGTGCGGGCTCAATCCGTTTACTCTAATCAGCGAACCGGCCTTTTCAATCGGCTGCCACGGGGATCGCCTCCGGGTGGCCGTGAGTCGCCCTTCACATGGGACCGGAACTTCTGGAAACCTCGCCGGCAAGAGGTCCGGGGCGGATCTGAACGTCGCCCGACAGCGGCCGAGGCTGCCGCGAGGTTGCCAGGTTGTTGCACGCCGGCACCGGCTGACCGGGCGGCGGCGAGGCAGGACCATTCCGGTTAATGGTGGCCGGGTGTTCAGCGGGACAAGCGAGGACCGACCATGGCCGCAAAAGTCGAGGACTTTGCCGGCAGAGTGACGGTGGCGGACGGGGCGTGGGGAACCGAGCTGGACAAGCTCGGCTGTCCGGCGGGCTACTGCCGCGAGGAATGGAACGTCAGCAAGCCCGAGCTGGTCGAGCGGGTCGCGGCGTCGTACGTGGCCGCGGGCTCGAGAGTCATCCTGACCAACACGTTCGGCGGCAGTCGGCTGGTCCTTGCGGGCCACGGGTTCGACGACCAGGTGCGGCGGTTCAATCGCGCCGGGGCCGAGATCAGCAAGCGAGCCGCCAATCGCAAAGCCGCGGTTTTCGCGTCGATCGGCCCGAGCGGCAAGATGCTCGTGATCGCCGAGGTGGACGAGCCGACGCTGTTTGACGCGTTCAAGGAGCAGGCCGAGGCACTGGCGGAAGGGGGCGCCGACGGCCTGGTGGTTGAGACGATGACCGACCTGAAAGAGGCGTGCGCGGCCGTCCGCGCCGCCAAGACCACGGGCCTGCCGGTGGTTGGCTGTATGACCTTTGACTCCGGCCGCGACAAGTCCTGCACGCTCATGGGGGTGACGCCGGAGCAGGCGGTCGCGGGCCTGATCGAGGCCGGCGCCGACATCATCGGCTGCAATTGCGGGATCGGTATCGACAACTACATCAAGGTGGCCGGGCGGCTCCGCGCGGCCACCGGCAAGCCGATCTGGGTGAAGGCCAACGCCGGCCTGCCCGAGATCGACGGCAGCCGGGTGGTGTACAAGATGAGTCCGCAGGAGTTTGCCCAGAAGGCCCGCCAGCTCGTTGCGGCCGGGGCAAACATCGTCGGCGGCTGCTGCGGTACGACGCCGGAGTTCATCGTGGCGCTCTGCGCGAGCCTGGGGTGAGCGGGCCGGCGAACGGGGTGATGGACGATCAGGTCAGATGATCGGGCCAGGCATGCCCGGGGCCGAGGCATGCCGTCGGGTGGTCTTTTTTACGGCCAGGCGGGCAGCTACCCGTGCGAGGTGGTCCGCCGATGAGCGGATCGAGGAGCTTTTCATGTCCGAATCGATCGCCGATGGAACTTTAGAACTGCAGGACAGCGGCGGCGGCTACCTGCGCTTGCCGAGACGCAACTATGCCGCCCATCCGGCTGACGTGTTCGTGCCGGACTCGATGGTCAAGCGGTTCCATCTTCGCGGCGGTGAATCGCTGGTCGGACCGGCGTCGATGAACGGGCAGCGCGGGCGCGCCCGGGCCGTTCTGACGGGCATCGAATCGGTCAACGGCCTGGGGCCGGAGGCATACTCCGAGCTGCCTCCTTTCGGCGAGTTGACGGTCATCGATCCGACCCGGCGGCTCACGTTCGAGACGCCCGACGGGTCGCTCTCGATGCGGGTCATCGACCTGATGACCCCGATCGGCCTGGGCCAGCGGGGCCTGATCGCGGCGCCGCCCCGGACGGGCAAGACCATCCTGCTGCAGCAGATGGCCGCCGGCCTGGCCGCCAATCACCCGGACGTCTACATGATCGTCCTGCTGGTCGACGAGCGGCCGGAGGAGGTCACCGAGATGCGCCGGACCGTCCACGGCGAGGTGGTTTTTTCCAGCAATGACCAGAGCGTGGCCAACCACATCCGGATCGCCCGGCTGGTGATCGAGAAGGCCAAGCGGATGGTCGAGACCGGCCAGCACACATTCATTCTGCTGGATTCGCTGACCCGGCTGGGCCGGGCGTACAACGCGGGGATCCGCTCGTCGGGCCGCACCATGAGCGGGGGCATCGACATCCGGGCCCTGGCCGAGCCCAAGGCCGTCTTCGGCTCGGCCCGCAACATCGAGCACGGCGGCTCGCTGACCATCATGGCCTCGGCGCTGATCGAGACCGGCAGCCGGATGGACGAGGTGATCTTCAACGAGTTCAAGGGCACGGGCAACATGGAGATCATGCTCAGCCGGGACATGGCCAACCTGCGGCTGTGGCCGGCCATGGACCTGAACCAGTCGGGCACCCGCAAGGAGGAGCTGCTCCTCGGCAAGGAGGTCACCGAGAAGACCTACCGCATCCGCCGCCAGATCGCCAACCAGCCGCCCAACAAGGCGATGGAGATGCTCCTCGACAACCTCCGCAAGTTCCCCAGCAACAAGGCGTTCCTCGATAGTCTGCCGACGTGAACCTCTCCCCTTGCCAAAGGGCCCGTTCCGAGCCTGCGGAGGTAGAGTCGCAGGGGGTCGCACTCTCCCCCTTACCAAGGGGGAGTTGGAGGGGGTCGCACTCTCCCCCGGTCGCCCCGGAGCGGGCGGAGCAGGACGGAAGAAAACCCCGCTGTACCCCCAGATCACGCCAGACAGCAGTCAGAACAGCGACCCTGGTCCGCCAAGGCGACCGTGTTTGCCACGCCGGAGCGCAACGAAGGCGGGAGGGACCGGCCGCATATTAGCGAGCCGAAAAGAACCCCTGGAATCGTGATCGCACAGTCGGCCCCGAGCGACCCGCCTGGGGCGGAGGAAGGCGGGAAAAAGCGGGTCTCTGCCCACAGATAACGCAGATTGACACAGATTCAGAGCGATCAGAACGCAGCAACATTCCCTCTGCCCTGCTCGGCCTTCACCCAGAAGGCGTTTTCGGATACGCTCTGCTCCGCCATGGACAGCGACCGCTCCAGACAACTTGCCGAGTTCGTCGAATACGCCAGGACCCTCAAGGGTGATGAGAAAGGCGAGGCACAGGTCTTTCTGGACAGGCTTTTCCGCGCCTTTTCGCGCCGCGGCTACAAGGAAGCCGGCGCCACCCTGGAAATGCGCCTGAAAAACGACCGCGGCGGCACCGCTTTCGCGGATTTGGTCTGGAAACCGATCGTCCTCATCGAAATGAAGAAACGGGGCGAGGACCTCTCCCGCCACCTCACCCAGGCTTTCGACTACTGGGTACGCCTGGTGCCCGGACGACCCCGTTACGTTGTGCTCTGCAATTTCGATGAATTCCGCGTCTATGACTTCGACGTCGATATCAACGACCCGCTCGACACGGTTGCCCTCGAGGATCTGCCCACCCGCTACGGCCCGCTCAATTTCTTCTGGCCGACCAACGAGCGCCCGGTATTCGGCGTGGATCGTGTCGATGCGACTCGCAAGGCCGCCGACAAGCTGGCCGCGGTCTACCGCATCCTCAAAGGTCGCAGGAACGTCGGCGCGGAGGTCGCCCAGCGATTCGTGCTTCAGTGTCTGGTCTGCTTTTTCTCCGAGGACATCGGCCTGCTCCCCAGGCACTTCTTCACCACCCTCCTCGAGGAATGCAGCGATCCGCCAAAGGCCTTTGACCTCCTGGACGGCCTCTTCCGGGCCATGAACCAGCGCGAGGGCGCCCGCGGCGGGCGCTACCGCGATGTGCCCTACTTCAACGGCGGCATCTTCGCCGAATCCGCCGCGGTCGAGATTCAGCCTGACAGCGAGGGCATCCTGCTCCGCGAGGCATCCACGTACAATTGGGCCCACGTCTCCCCCGACATCTTCGGCACCATCTTCCAGCACTCGATGGACGAGGACGTCCGGCACGCCTTCGGGGCCCACTACACCAGCCCCACGGATATCATGAAGATCGTAAAACCCACGATCGTCGATCCGTTCGCGGCCGCCATCGACGAGGCCGACAGCCTGAAACAACTCGCCGGCCTCCGCGCCCGGCTTCAAACTCTCCGTGTACTCGATCCGGCCTGCGGCAGCGGAAACTTCCTCTACATCGCCTACCGCGAGATGCGCCGCCTGGAGGCCGCAATCCTCGCGAAAGAAAACCTGATCTCCAGACGTCAGGTCATCGGCCAGACGGCCCTCGGCGGCGTCGCCCCCCGCCAGTTCTTCGGGATCGACATCCTGCCCTTCGCGGTCGAACTGGCCAAGGTAACCCTCAGCCTGGCCCCCAAGCTCGCCAGCGACGAACTCCACACCGATGAACGCACGCTCCCGCTCGACAACCTCGACGCCAACATCCTCTGCAAAGACGCTCTCATCAACGCAGACGGCACCCGCGCCGACTGGCCGGCCGCCGACATCATCATCGGCAACCCGCCGTTCCTCGGGGCCAAGCGCCTCAAGCCCGAGCGAGGTGCCGATTACGTCAACGCCGTGCGCAAGGCCTGCCCCGAAGTCCCTGGCATGGCCGACTATTGCGTCCACTGGTTCCGTCGCGCCCACGACCACCTCAAGCCCGCCACCCCGGACGACCCGTTCTCCGGCCGAATCGGTCTGGTCGGCACTCAGAACGTCCGCAACAACCAGAGCCGAGTCGGCGGCCTCGATTACGTGGTCAAGTCCGGGGTCATCGTCGAGGCCGTCGAGAACCAGCCCTGGAGCGGTGAGGCCAACGTACACGTCTCGATCGTCAACTGGGTCAAGACCGCAGGTGAGAAGGACGATGAATCCGCCCTGCTCATTCCATCTCCGCGTCGCCTGTGGTCCAAGGTCGATCCGAGTCTGCCACTCTTCCAGAGCCAGGAGGAGGCGGCCCGCCTGAAAGCTCTGACCACTGACCGACGTGGTAGGACTCGCAAGGACAAGAGCTACGAGTTAGCTGCGCGAGACTGCGAGGAAATCAACTCGGCGCTCTCCGACGATCCCGCGCTCGGGGAAGCCCCAGTGCTCACATGCAACACCCAGCCGCAACGAGTCTTCAACGGCCAGTTTCCAAGACACCAGGGTTTCGTACTTGCTCCCTCAGATGCAGCCGCCATGACCAGAGGCCCGTTGAGTCGCAACAAGGCCGTGATCCATCCCTACTTGATCGGTCGGGAAATGATCACCGACGCAAAGCCGTTGCGTTGGGTCATAGACTTCCAGAAACGAACCGTGCTCGAAGCGAAAGCGTTCCCTGAGCCGTTCCAACACATCGAGCGCACCGTGCTGCCACATATCCAGGCGTACGCAGACCGGGAGAGGCGCGAGTCCGGGAAGGAAACAGGCCAAGATCAGACCTGGCTGAGGTCTTGGTGGCAGCACTTCCGTTGTCGGAAGGAGTTGGTGGACTCAATCTCTGGCCTCAAGCGGTACTTGGCTTGCGCCGAAGTCACCAAGCGGCCCATCTTCTGCTTCATCGATCCGGATATTCGGCCAGATCATACGCTGGAGTGCTTCGCACTCGAGGACGACTACTCCTTCGCCGTTCTCCAATCAAACGCCCATTGGCAATGGTTCATCGCCAAGTGCTCAAAACTCAAGAGCGACTTCCGTTACACGCCCGCGTCTGTCTTCGACACCTTCCCCTGGCCGCAATCGCCCACCAAGGGACCGGTCCGCACCGTCGCCGCCGCCGGGTGCGAGATCCGACGAATCCGGGCCGAGGCCCTGCCCAGGATAAAGGGCGGCCTTCGTGCTCTCTACCGCACACTCGAACTCCCCGGCAAGAACCCGCTCAAGGACGCCCACGCCGACCTCGATGCCGCCGTCCTCGACGCCTACGGCTTCAGCCCGAAGAAGGATCTGCTCGAACAACTGCTCGACCTGAACCTCGCCGTCGCCAAAGCCATCGACAAAGGCGACCCCGTCACCGCCCCCGGCGTCCCCCCATCCTACGGCGACTCCGCCGACCTCATCACCGAAGACTGCATCCAGCCGTAAGACCGTCTTCGCAGGGGGAAGCGGGACAGCGCACCACTAGTCGTCGAACAGCTCTAACTGCCTGCTGGAAAGGGGGTCGACAGAAACTCGCCGGGGCAGAACACGCCCTTCATCGAGCCCCCCGAGTTGGTTTATCATCTGAACGATCCGCTCGATGCACTCCTCGGTCATCCGCTCACGGATCTGCGCCGTGGTGAACCGCAGGATTCGCCAACCTTTTGTCTCCAGGTAGTTGTTGCGCACGTTGTCTGCTTGGCTTCGCGTCGGGTTGGCGTGGTACTCGTCCCCGTCCGTCTCCACATCGAGTTTGCCGCTGACGCAGTATATGGCAAAATCCAATGCGTAACTGCCGTCAGCCGCGTCCACGAACTCCTGTCGCTCTGCGCTGATTCGACGGCGCTTCAGTTGGGTCCACAGTAGATCTTCCAGCGGGCTCTCGTCAAAAAGATCGTTGATCTCATCGGCAGCGGTGAATTTCGCCCAGGTGGTGGGGATGAAGTTGATTTTGCGGCTCCGACGGCTCGGAATCGATCGAGGTAGCTGCTCCAGTGGATCGAGCATGAGTTGATAGTAGGGGACTCTGGCCTTGGCCCGCTTGTCCCGAAGAATCTCGCCGCGCAGGACACGTCGCACCTCACGCACCCGGGCGTAATGCCGGACCGCATGGGCCTCGTTTCCGAACTCCTTCGTCACGTAGAAGGCCAACCACTGGGGAGGCCAGCGGTCCCCCACCCATTTCTCTGCCTTGTCCACCGGGATGTGGTACCAGTGCTCATCCCTTGCACGCTCAAACGCTGGTACGTTGTTCATGATGGCGACGAGCACTCGACTACGATTGGGCATGGTCAACTCACTCTTCGTTGAACTGAGATACATGATATGGTTTTGGGAGCGGAAAAACCAGAAGAGTTAGCAAAGGAAACACGCCCGTCATGAGAAACCCTGCCTCGCCGCCCGTCTTCCATCCGCGTGATCTGTGTGATCTGTGGGCCCACTCTTACGCTCTCTATCTTCACTGAATCTCGCCACGGGCAGGCTCGTGGCGACCGCGCCGGGCAGGTCTTCGTCATTCGGATTTCGATTCGCCACGGCGTAGCCCTGGACGTAGCCGGGCAGTCGTCATCGATTGGTCCTCGCGACCTCGCCCTTGGTCACTACGCCTTGTTCCATCCCAGCCGCCCTTTCCCGAACACCCGCCGTGATATCCGCCGTAGAGAGGCCGCCGGTCCGTC
>CAZPIO010000028.1:38119-61452 GCA_964586235.1 uncultured Planctomycetales bacterium | reverse complement strand
CGGATCTCGCATCCGCTGGTCCTCTGAACCTTCGCGTGACGCACAACGAACCCAAGTTGCAGCCGCACTTCAATCGACGGCCAGCCGCCGGGCGCGGAGTCCCCGTGAAGTCCCGTGCAAAGCCCAGGGACCGAATCCCTGTCACTCCTGCAATAGGAGAAACGCGGAACCCCAAGGATCGCTCAGCCGATCCGGACGAGACACCGGTCGTGATCCAGTCGCTCGACGGTCACGTCGATGTCCAGGAACTGCCGGATCAGGCTCACGTGGGTGGTCGAATGGAGCGACAGCGGCAGGGTCAGGTACCGGCCGTGACCGGCAATGGCCAACGGGAGCATGAGCTGGTCCGCCAGGTAAACGCCAACGGGTACATCTGCCTTGAGCCATCGCTGGTACGACTGCAATGCCAAGGTAGCGACGGCCTCGGCCGGCCGACCGGTCTCGCCGAAGCCGGTGAAAACCTCGGTCAGGTTCTCGGTTTCGATCTCGATGATGACGATGTTGCCGGGGCCGTGCGCATGGGTGACCCGGTTGATGCTGAAGCAGGACTCGTCCCAGTTCGTGCCCCTCTGGAGCACCTTGATCTCCCGCTCGGCGATATGGCCGGGCAGGTTCGACAGGACGGCCCGGGCGCAGTGGCCGACGATCTGGCCGCGTTCAGTCAAGTCGATGCCCCTCAGCTCCTTCACCGGTTCAATCGACAACGAGAACTTGCCGCCGCCCGCCGGATAGAAGCCCGGACGCTCGAGGCCGGCTGATATCGTCGGCCCCATGCGGTTGACCAGGGGGATGAAGGTCTTCGCGAGAAAATCGAACGGCGGGGCGAAGGGATTGTGCGTGCCGCCCTCGAAGGTCAGTCGCGACGGGCCGGACGCCGTGAGCAGCGCCGGCAGGATGGTCTGAAGCACAAGCGTGGTGCTCCCGGCCGTGCCGATGCTGAACGCGTACTCACCGGCCTGGACTTGGCCGGGATAGAACTCGACCACTGCCGAGCCGATGTCTGCCCCGTGCACTACCGCCTGCGAAACCTGTGCGGCGGCCTGGACCGCGGTCAAGTGCTGGCGCATCAGCCCGGCCTTGTTACGGCCGGCCCGGATCTTCTCGATCCGCAGCGCCCGGCCCGTCACCATGGACAACGCCAGCGATGACCGAAGAGTCTGCCCCCCGCCCTCGCCGAATGAACCGTCGATGATCAGCATGACCCCAGTTCTCCTTCGTCGATAAGCGTCGCGATTCTCGTTCATTCTCAACGCGAGGACAAGCTCACTCATCATCCACGATCGTCGAGATGCCTCTCGTCGGGTTTGGCCCGGACGAATCGCCGACTCGGCAGGCCAGACGGCAGCCTTGTCGAACCTCAAATAAGTGATAACCTGAATACCGGAGCAGCGAGTCGGGCTTTCGTACTCAAGTCCAGGCGTCCGCTGCTGTGAGAGTATCGGATCGGAGTGTGCATGCGAAGCAGAGTACTGATGACAGCGGCACGAGACCCGCGCAGCGACCGGCCAGCGACCCGTCAAAGGCCTCGCCGAATCGAACTGCATGCTTCCCGCTGCGATCGGGTGGTGATGCGATGTTGCATGGGCATGGTCTGGCTTGCCCTTCTCGCGATCGCCGGCAGAGCCTTCGGCGGCGTTGATCCCTGGAGCTTCGGCTCGAAACCCGACGAATGGGCCCTGATCGATGCCATCCAGCGGTACCCCCTTTATGAGCGGGACAAGGCGATCGATTGGGCAGGAGCGTTGGGCCATAAGAACCCGATTGTCCGTGCGGCCGCCGTGCTGGCGCTGGGGCGAGAAGTACCACAGGGAGTGGACTATGCCAAGAGTGTGGAGGCGTTGGCACGGGACCCGGAAGACCTTGTGCGGTGCTGCGCATTATGGAGCCTGACCTATCGCCCCACCCCGACCTGCCGGCCCGCGATCCTGGAGGCGGCCCGATCTTACCGAGGACCCTTCTACTTGATCCAGTTTGCCGGCCATTCCATCTTGGAGACTAGCCGGCTCCTGTCGCAACTCGGGCTGCCAAGGGAGGTGGCCACCGGATTCAGAACGCAACGGGACTTCTGGCAATCACAGCACCCGGAGATCCTGCGAGAAGCCAATCTGAACAAGCCAGTCGTACCGCCCGACCGCAAGGAGTACCCCCTGGACCTCTACGCCTGCCTTGAGCGGTCGGTGCTGCCGGCGAACGAGGAGCCGTCCTTCCGGTTGAAAGTGGTCAACCACGGTTCGGGGACAAGCGAAGCCCAACCTCGCTCAAGGTCCCTATCTTTCTTGCCCTGCGACGTCCTCACCCTGCTGGGCCCGGAATGGCAACAGCACGGTTTTGGCCGGTTCATCAAACGGGTGAGCCCGCCCGCCGGTATTCCTCCCGGACAATCGCGTGTCATCGACATTTCGCTTGAGCATCCCCCACTGGCAGAGGACGTCACGCCCGACGTCTACTTCGCGGACATGATGCTGGACCATCCCCTCTTTGTCCGCTTCACCCGGAGCGAAGCAGCCGAGCGCCAGGCCAACCGCTGGATCGAGGATGTGAGGAACGCGATTGACAAGGGAAAGGGACACGGGCTGCGAGGGCCTTCAACCTTGATCGCGAGCAATCATGTGCGGGCCGCGGTACCGGTCCTGATGGCATACGTGCAGAAGGCAATCGGTGACCCGTCACACATGCCACCCGACGAGGTGTTCGAGGCGCTGACTGGAATCGGTGATCCAGACTGCTTTCCGCAGTTGATGCAACTCGCCAGGTCGCTCGATGAGAGACACTGGCTGGTCCGCGACAATGATTCTGTCAGGATGGCACTCTCTCCCCTCAAGGCGGACCGTTTTGCGGCGAACGATCTTTACCGACGGGAGATTCTGCAGTGGCGCCAGAACCTGGATGAAGGGCGCAGCCGGCTTCTGAGAGAGTGTGTTGAACTGTGTCGTATCGGGAGTGATCCGCGGATGGTCGTCGCGGAGAAAGAGTTCGCTGCAGAGCTGATCGCGAGGATGGCTGTACAGCCGCAGTGGGCCGCCGACGCGGACCGGTCCGGTCTGCTTGTGGGCCTGCTGCGGGCGATGTCGGATCACGATGCTGAGTGGGTGGCCCGAAGCATCCTCCGCTACTACGCCGAAGTGTTCTCCGGCACGCAACGACGGCGCAGCATTGTCGAAAGCGTTGTCATCGCAGGCGCAAACGACCCTGTTGCGGTGGCGCGCTGTCTGTGGCCGATGTGCCAGGGGGATATCCCCGGCGGAGAGATCGTTCGCCCACACGTGGCTCAGTTCCTCCGTCAGAACGATCCAGGCTGTGGAATGCTGCGCCCACCTCTGCCCTCTCAGAAGACAACCGCCCCTCGCTGAAATGACTCCGCCCCGTCCACATCGTCCAGCGGCAGAGAAGTGTTGAGCCTGCTGCAACCCACTCTGCCTGTTTTGTGGGCTCGCGTAAAGGAACCACCGAGACGGGCGGGACGGGCCGGCATCTATCGGGCATTCACGCCGGCGGATCGTGCAAGAGCGCTCGCCGGATGGAGTATCAGAGAGTGTAATCGAATGCCACGCGGCGCGGTCGGTCCCAACGGGCTTCAGACGGCGATCGCCTCGTCCATCGACTTGAATACCTCAAACAGCCTGGTGAGCCGGGTCAGGTCGAGCAGCTCGAGGATGCGAGGCTGGGGGCCCACGAGCTTGATCTCGCAATTGCGGTGCCGGCCGCGGAGGTATGCCGCAATGATGGCTCCGAGCCCCACCGAACTCATGAAGTCCAGCTCGCTCATGTCGAGGATGAGCCGTTTGATATCCAGATCGATCAGCTCGTAAAGCCGGCCCTGCAGCGATCCGCAGGCGTCCATGCTCGCCGATCCGGACAGCTTCACGATCGCAAGGTCGCCGCGCTGCTGGATGTCGACCCGCAACGGCTGGTCAGGCGTGGGAAGGCTCGACATCAGGATCTCTCCTTGATCAGTTGAACCTCGTTCCCTGGCACGCTGAAGGTCACTTCGTCGAGGTATGCTTTCATGAGCATGATCCCCCGGCCGCAGGGCAGGCAGATGCGATCGGGTGACGTCGGATCGGGGACCCGGTCGGGGTTGAAGCCGGGACCCTCGTCCCGAACGCGAACCACCACCCGCTGCGGGCTGATCGCGTAGCTCACGAAAATCCGCTTCGCTTCGTCGCCCTGGTTGCCGTGCTTGAAGGCATTGACCAGCGCCTCCTCGAGCGCCAGCCGGATGCCGAAAACGCACCGGGGGCTGTATCCCATCGCCTCGATCTGCCGCATGATCTTCTCGCCGACCTTCCGAGCGGCGGTCAGGTTGTTCGGGATGATCACCTGACAGGGCAATGGATCGGAGTGGGACGTCATGCGGCGTCAACCTTACCTTACATCAGGACCTTGATCGCGTCTTCCACGCTGTTGTCGATCCGAAAGAGCTTGTGCAGCCGGGTGATCTTGAAGACCTCGTAAATCTGCGGGTGGATGCCCGCCAGGGCCAGTTGACCGCCCCGCTGATCGACCTGCCGGCTCAGGTCGATGAGCTCGCTCAGCGCCCGGCTGGACAGGTACTCGACGGCCGAAAAGTCCAGGACCATCTTCGGAGACCGCTCGGCCAGCGCGATTTCACGAAGGCGCGCCCCGATGCGGAGAATCTGCAGCTCGTCGATGATCTTGCGCTCGTGAAACCGAACGATGGTGATGCTGTCCTGCCTGTCGACGCTGAGTCCGTCTGTGGGATCGGGCATCTGCATATACTCCCGGATCGGCCTGAACCAAACCCAAGCTTACAGAATTTCTGATTAGAGTCAGCCCGCACTCGAATGTCAACGCCCCGGCAACGCGACCGCGGGTAGACTCGCGGAGCGGTTGTACGAAGACCGGCCACCCCGGACGACCGCACAAGCCCCCGAATGGGTTCGCTGGCCGCCCGGCGACCGAGCCGGGTGGCCAACGGTCTGGTTTTCGTTGCCGCCGGTTCGTATGATAGCAGGAGTGTGGCAACCAGGGACCCGGCGAGCGCCGGCTCGCCCGGCGCTCGGCAGCGGTCTCGGAGTTGCCGTCAGACGGGGCATTGCGTGTTGCGTCCGCGAATTATCTTCGGCGTCGTCATCGCCTTTTTCATCATCGGGGCCGCACCGGCGTTCGCCTGGGGGCCGGCTACGCACACCAAGCTCGCCGGCGACCTTCTGGGACACCTGAGCGTTCTCCCCGCAGCCATCGCCGCCCTGCTTGCCCGCCATCGCAGGGACTACCTGTTCGGCAATATCGCCGCCGACATGGTCATCGCCAAGCGACTGAGCCGGATCAAGCAGTTCTGCCACCACTGGCAAACCGGACTGACCATCCTCGAAGACTCGTCAACGGACACAGGCCGGGCCTTCGCGCTGGGTTACCTGTCGCATCTGGCGGCCGATACCGTGGCTCACAACAAGTTCATCCCCCGCCAGATGGCCCTGACCAAGTCGACGCTCGCGTTCGGCCATCTCTACTGGGAGCTCCGCGCCGACTCGACCATCGGACCTTATCACTGGGAGCAACTGCGCCAGGTGCTGAAGGGGGTGTTCGCCGAGCATGAAGCGCAGCTCCAATTGCAGCTTACCGACACTTTTCTGCCGTTCTCGGTCAATTGGCGGATGTTCTACCGGCTGAACCGGTTCATGAGCCGGCGCCTGTGGCGGCGGGCGATGGATCGGGTCTACGGCATGTCCCGATGGCACCTCTCCGACCAGTTGATGCGCGAGTACAGGTCGGAATGTCTGCAGCGCATGATCGACGTCGTGTCCCATCCGCAGGACGCGGAGGCGCTTCACGAGGACCCCAACGGAAATGTGGCCCTGGCCTACAGCCGGGCCCGGCGCCGGCAGCTCCGCCAGATGGCCCGCAACGGGCTCATCGCCCCACACATCCTGTATGAGGCAGCCGTCAGCCATGCTCCTATGGTGCTGCCGGGCTCACACCGAAAGCTCGAACACCTGTAGCTCGATCATCCCCCATGACAACCATTCAAAAAACGACAATGGCACACAGAAGGCCGCGCCGATAGCATGGGGCGCCTTCATACCGAGACCAAAAGGAGACTGGAATGCTGAGAACTCTCTGGACAACCGTCGTCGTCGTGTTCATGCTCACCTGCGTGGCCGGTGGGATGGAGGAGAAGCTGGACCGGGGCCTGGTGGTCGTGCGGACCGCCGACGGGAAGGTTTACGTCGGCTGGCGGTTGCTCGCCGGGGACGCCAAGGACATCGCATTCAACGTCTACCGCAAGCAGGCCGGATCGGCCGCCCCCGAGCGATTGAACCCGGAGCCGATCCGCGATCGGACCGATTTCGTCGACAACCAGCCTGAAACCGGTGCGGAGTACTCTGTGCGCCCAGCGGCAGGCGGCAAAGAGGGCCAACCCTCGAAAAGCGTCGCTGTCGCCGACACCCCGGCCGGGGCGTCTTACGTCCGCGTCAAGCTTCAGGGTGACAACGGCTTCCAGAAAGCCGCCCTCGGCGATCTCGACGGCGACGGCCGCCTGGACTACATCATCAAGCGGCCCGACTTCAACACCGATCCGTATCAGCATCCCGGTTATTGGAAGAAGAGCCAGGACACCTACAAGATCGAGGCCTACCGGCACGACGGGCAGTTCATCTGGCAATACGACATGGGCTGGTCGATCGAAGAGGGCGTATGGTACTCGCCATACGTCGTTTATGACCTCGATGGCGATGGCAAAGCCGAAGTCTACGCCAAAGCCGGCGAGGGCGATCCTCGCGACGAGAAGGGGCTGGTCACCAGCGGGCCGGAGTGGCTCGTTAAGATCGACGGGCTCACCGGCCGGGTCGTGAACAAGCGGCCCTGGCCCGACCGCAGCGGCTACGCCAGCTACAACTACTGGAGCCGTAACATGCTGGCAATCGCCTATCTCGACGGCAACCACCCGTCGCTGATCGTCCAGCGCGGCACGTATGACGTGATCAAAGTCGAAGCGTACGACGCGAAGCTCGACCTCACGTGGCGCTGGGACTCGCGGGATGAGAAGCAGCGATATAACGGGACCGGCTCGCACGGCACGCGCGCGGCCGACGTCGACGGCGACGGCCGTGACGAACTCGTGCTGGGATCCTCGGTCCTCGACGATGACGGCCATGGCCTGTGGGTCAACCCGATGGCCCATCCGGCGACGTCTCACCCCGACGTCTGCCACGTCGCGGATATCGATCCCGATCGTCCCGGCCTGGAGATCTTCTACGGCTACGAAGTGGACCAGCCGCGAAACGGCGTGTCCCTGGTCGACGCGGCCACCGGCAGAACCCTCTGGGGCTTCGATGGGCCGACCTATCACGTTCACGGGTTCGGCATGGCCGCGGACATCATCGCCAGGTATCCGGGCGTGGAATGCTATGCCGGCGAGAAGGAGCACGGTCAGTACTTCCTCTACACGGCCAGGGGCGAGCGGATCGGGCGCGAGAAGATCGGCGGCCTGAGCCCGCTGGCCGTCTGGTGGGATGCCGACGCGCAAAAGGAGTTGATACTGTCGGGCCAGATTCGTCAATACGAGGGCCGGACGTACAACCCGGTGCAGGGTACGCCTGTGGCCATCGCCGACTGTCTGGGCGACTGGCGCGAGGAGATTATCACCAGCCTGCCCGGCGAATTACGGATCTACACCACGACGGTTCCGGCCGATAAGCGCCGAGTCTGCCTCATGCAGGACCGTCAATACCGCCTGGGCGTGGCGGCCCTGTCAATGGGCTACTTCTACCCGCCGCATCTGTCGCCGGCGGGGGCAAGGTGGACTGCATCGGCCGATCAGAAATGACCGGGCGAAGCGACACAGTGCTGCCCCACCGGAAAACCGCGGCAGGCAGGCGTCAGCTCTCACAGTTGATGCTTGCCGGAATGCCGGGGCCGCTCGCACACAGATCGAAATCGCCGTGGTCGTCTGAGTCGCCGAGGTCGTCGGGCAACCCCTGGCTGGTGCTGTCCGTGCGGTCGAGCCACGTGCAGGCACCAATCGGGAGCCCCGCAATCGGCGGGGTCAGCGCCCTGGTATCTGATGAACCAGAAATCGAGCCCGCTCTCAATCAGCGGGACCGCTGTTTTCGCGTCCTCCAACGGCATCAGTGAAAATGAACTTTTTGGCTGCAGCGACGGTTCCAGGCGTCGCACGCCCTGCCACGGCTCACGGCGATCTCCAGTCGAAAAATGCGTGGGCGCACCATGGAAACCGCCATATAATGAGTCGGGAGTGGTCGAATGCCGCCCGGCAACGTCGCCGGATGAATCTATGCGGGGACTCCCGGATAGACCAGGGGCATCAGGCCTGTTGCGGAGTTCATCCACCCGGATGACAAACTCGCCTCGGGGGGGCTTATGCAGATGCGTCGACGTGCCGTCCTGGCGCTCGTGACAGCTCTCTGTACCGCGCCGATCAGCCAGGCGGCTCTGACTGTGGGGGTTTCGTCCCCCATGCACAAGGTCATGATCGCAGGCCAGCACAAGGGCTGGCCCTTCGAGCCGTACGAAGGGACCTTTGCCACCTCGTACAGCATGGCCTTGGCCCGCGCCGAGCACGAGGCCTTCCAGGTCGTCGTCATCCCCGATCAGAATGTCACCGGTGCCCGTGTCACCGTATCGACACTTCAGCCCACCGGCGGCCAGGGCGCATTCGATGGACAGGTGAGCGTCTGGCTCGTTGGTCACGTGAAGGGTGCCGCTCAGCCCCGCTCGGACCTCTCTATCGAGTACCCTTCCTACCTGGTCGATTACAACCTCACCGACAACGGAGGCTGGTGGCCTGACCCGTTGCTGACCTTCGTCAACACGTGCAATATCAACGCCGGCGACCGCGTGGCGTTCTGGGTCAACGTGGCCACAACGAGCACCACCCCACCGGGCGACTACACGGCCACGGTCACCGTGTCAGCCGGCGGCCAGTCGCCCGTGATGCTGTCGCTCAACGTGCGCGTCTGGGGTTTCGTGCTCCCGGCCCGCTCCTCGCTTCCGACCGCCTTCTCGATCGACAGCATCTGGCAGGCAGGCTGGATCTACGGCGGCAGTTGGTCCGAAACGATCCTGAACAAGTACTACCAGATGCAACAGGCCCATCGGCTCAGCGTGGTCGAGATCTACTCGCAGCCCAAGTCCTGGAGCTGGTTCAGTCCCTGGCTCACGCTCAACAACGCGTTCTGCCTGAGTAAGGTACCCACGAATGACCCTTCGGGGCTCACGAACCTGTACAACGACTTCAACAGCCTGGGCCGGCTGGACGAGGCTTTCGTCTACGGCTACGACGAGGCTTCCTCGGACAGGTTCCAGGAGATGTACGACACGTTTTCAGGCATCCACGACGACTATCCCGGCCTGCGCACGATGACGACGGCCTACGATGCCAGTTACGGCACCTCCCCGACAAGCTCCTTCCTGCGGGACGCCGTGGACATCTGGGTGCCGGGCACGGTGGTTTACAACTCCACCGCGGCCGAAGCGTTGCGGGCCGAGGGCAAGGACATGTGGTGGTACGTTGCCGAGTATCCGCGCCATCCGACAGGGGCCAACTGGCTGCTCGAGTACCCCTTCATCGAGGCGCGGCTGCTGATGGGGGCGATGACCTTCAAGTACAACCCCGGCGGTTTCCTGTACTACGCGGTCACCAACTACGGCTACGCGGTATGGTCGGCCGGCTTCACGTCCAAGAATGGGCTCATCGAGAGCGGTCCCTACACGAACTGGGACGCCCGCACCCTCTACAGCGAGAAGTACAACGGCTTCACCGACGCCGACGGGTGCCTCTATTACCCAGGGCCCGTGAATGTCGGTCCGCTGCCGTCGATCCGTTCGCAGAACATCCGCGACGGCCTCGAGGATTACGAATACCTGGTGCTGTTGAAGGACATGACCGGCAAGCTCGGGCGATGCCCGTCAACACCCGAGGTGGACGCGTACGTGCAGTCCGCTCAAGCACTGCTGGCCGTGCCGACCCAGGTCGTTGCCGGTTTGTCGACGTCGTCCTACACGCGCGACCCGGCCATCTTGTACGCCTACCGGCAGCAGTTGGCTGAGGCGATCGTCGAGGGCCAGGCCCTGATGCTCGTCACACCGATCCCGCCGGACGCGGACGGCGACGGCGTGGGTGACCCCTGCGACAACTGCCCGGTCGTGCGTAACCCGAACCAGGCTGACACGGACGATGACGACGTGGGCGATGCCTGCGACCCGGACATCGACGGCGACAGCATCCTCAACGCGCAGGACAACTGCCCGTACGTGCACAACCTTGACCAGCTCGATTCAGACGGCGACGGCGTCGGCACTGCCTGCGACAACTGCCCTGGTGTCGGCAATCCCGACCAACTCGATTCAGACGGCGACGCCGTCGGCGACCTCTGCGACAAATGCCCGAGCGTGCACAACCCCGAGCAGCTCGATGCGGACGGCGACGGCGTGGGCGACCTCTGCGATAACTGCCTGACCGCGAATAACCCCGACCAGGCTGACGACGACGAGGACGGCATCGGCGACCTGTGCGACCCGGACCCCTTCGGCGGCCGGCGGCTCGACGATCGCTTCGACGGCATGCTGACCGGCGACAAGGACATCGGCTCCTGGAACCTCTCGTCAATGCGGGCACGCTGGCCCCTGACCTACAGCTACGCCGGCTCGACGGGCGGCACGTTCGTGACGAACACAGGCGTCGAGCCGGGCGGCGGTGCCATGCAGACCACGAACGCGTCGTACCGCATGACGGCCAACCTCGAACCGGACATGTCGGGCAGCTACGGACCGGGCAACGAGGGTATCGGCGCCGGCCAGGTGCTCTTCGGCACCGACGATAAGCCGCTGACGCTCGAGTTCAACATCGACTTCCGCGGCGAGACATATGGCAGCCGCTCGAATTTCTACCTGGAGCTGTCACTGGATACCGAACAGGCGCCCCGGCAGGGTATGACCACCGAGGATCCCAATCTGGGCAACGGCGACCAGGGTCCCTGGCTGGCAGACCGGGTATACAGCGTGTTGGCGATCGGCTCCTTCACGGCCGTCAACCGCGATCCGGCCGATGCTGAGGACGTCGGCACGCTGGGCGCGGCCTGCTACTTCGACGGTCTCCGATGGCACTACACCAAGCAGATGTACGACCTCAGCGGCAGCCCCGTCGCCCTGTGGAAGAACTCATTCGGCGGGCTGACCACCTTCAAGATGGTCATCCGCTCCGGCACCGTTACCATTCAGCTCACTAACCCTCTCGACAACCCGGTCGTGCGCGGCCCCCATACGGTGCCCCGCACTTACACCGGCGGCTTCAACCGCGTCAGCATGACCATGGGCAACCCGCTCAGCAGCGCCGCCCGTTACAGCTTCGTGGATAACGTCTCGGTGCGCAATGGCCTCATTCTGGACCCGACTCAAACCGGCGCGTGCTGCCTGCCGGATCAGACGTGCGACACGATGCTTTCCATACTCTGCGCGACAGCCGGCGGCACCTACCAGGGCGACAATACGAGTTGTGACTCCAATCCGTGCGTCCCGCCGGCTCTGATCGTGGACGCCGGACCGGACAAGGAGATCAACGTTGGCGGCTCGACGGTCCTGGAGAGCATGGTGAGCGGGGGAACGCCGCCTTACTTCTTCGAATGGTCGCCGGCCGAGGGACTGGACAATCCCGACTCGCTCCAACCGACGGCCTCGCCGACCAC
Source organism: uncultured Planctomycetales bacterium (assembly GCA_964586235.1). GTDB lineage: Bacteria > Planctomycetota > Phycisphaerae > UBA1845 > PWPN01 > JAUCQB01. The sequence goes on along the minus strand of CAZPIO010000028.1, from coordinate 49,783 downwards.
TACGACGACCTACACCCTGACCGTCACCGACGCGCTGAGCGTAGTGGCCAGCGACACCGTGCTGGTCGTGGCGACGGGCTCTGACGTGCCGGCCGACATGGACGGCGACGGCGACGTGGACCAGACCGACTTCGGCCGGTTCCAGGCGTGCCTCTCCGGTCTCAACGTTCCACAGACCGACCCGGCCTGCCAGGGTGCCAACCTGAACGGCGACAGGTCCGTGGACGCCGGCGATCTGGCCATTTTCATGCGGTGCATCAGCGGCCCCGGCGTCCCCGGCGACCCGCAGTGCGCGGACTGACACATCTCGACAACCGTCGCCTGGTGCCTGGCGGCCGCCGACGGGACATCAGCCGCGCGGCTCAGACAACACGCCGCCAACCGCCGATCGACCGCTGCCCCGTTTTGCCTTCCGCTCAGGATCGGTATAATCACCCGGCCGAACGGAGAGGGGCGACGAGGGGACGGTCGGGCTCGGGAGAGGGTGACCGCAGGACAGGCCGGGATAGAGCGTCCCTGAAAGCACAAGCACAGAGAGGGACTGGTTCCGCACCATGGTGGGCCTGCGGCCTGAGCAGCGTTGAGGTAACCTGAATGAACAAGATCGCGACTCTGATCATCGACGGCAAGTCTTACGAGCTTCCGATCGCGGTGGGCACCGAGAACGAGGCAGGTATCGACATCAGCAAGCTCCTGGCGACCACCGGCTGCATCACGCTCGACGACGGTTACGGGAACACGGGATCCTGCCAGAGCAGCATTACCTTCATCGACGGCGACAAGGGCATTCTCCGGTACCGCGGCTACCCGATCGAGGAACTGGCCGAGAATCCGAACTTCATCGAGATCGGGTACCTGCTGATGTTCGGGGAACTGCCCAACGCCCGGCAGTTGGCCGAGTTCCGCTCCCTGCTGATGGAACATGAGTTCATCCACGAGGACATGCGCAACCACTTCGAGGGCTTCCCGCCGAACGCCCACCCCATGGCCATCCTCTCGGCGATGATGAACGCCATGGGCTGCTATCAGCCGGACCTGCTGCAGCCGGAGGAAGACAGCCACTTCGTGGACGCGGCGGCCCGGATCATGAGCAAGGTCAGGACGATCGCTGCGGCCAGCTACAAGAAATCGATCGGCCAGCCGATGATGTACCCCCGGCCGGACCTGCCCTACGTGCCGAACTTCCTGCACATGATGTTCAGCAAGCCCAACAAGCCCTACGAGCCGCCGACTGAGATCGTCGAAGCGCTCAACCTCCTGCTGATCATGCACGCCGACCACGAGCAGAACTGCTCGACCTCGACAGTACGGATGGTGGGCTCCAGCCTGGCCAACCTGTACGCATCGGTGGCCGCCGGGGTGTGCGCTCTCTGGGGACGGCTGCACGGCGGAGCCAACCAGGCCGTAGTGCAGATGCTGCTCAGCATCCACCAGAGCGGCGAGGACCTGCACACCTACGTGGCCAAGGTTAAGGACAAGAAATCCAACATCCGGCTCATGGGCTTCGGGCACCGGGTGTACAAGAACTTCGATCCCAGGGCTAAGATTATTAAGAAGGCCTGCGACAAGGTCCTCGGCAAAATGGGGATCCACGATCCGCTGCTGGATCTCGCCAAGCAGCTCGAGGATATCGCGTTAAGCGATCCCTACTTCGTCGAGCGGAAGCTGTACCCCAACGTGGACTTCTACAGCGGGATCATCATGCGTGCGATCGGCATCCCGCTGGACATGTTCCCGGTGATTTTCGCCATCGGGCGGATGCCGGGATGGATCGCACACTGGCGCGAGGTCCACTTGAGCCCGAACCCGCGGATCTACCGGCCTCGACAGATTTACATCGGGGCCCCGCTGCGGCATTACGTGCCGATCGAGCAGCGCCCGCAGACAGGCTGCCCTTCCGGGTCTTGCAGCTCTCAGGGCTCGACGCCGTGACAGCCGGCCGGCGGTGAGAGCATCGGTGTCCCACGCCCGCGAGGGGCGCAGCGCACGGTGGAACGCCCGGGCCGCGGCAGCTTCAGGATCCAGATGAAGGAGATCGGGCCATGCGTCTGATTGGAGCGTCGCTCATCGTCGTGGCGCTGGCGACAGTCGGCTGTGAACCGTATCGGGTTCACGTGGACTGCCGGCTGACTCCTGACCAGTCCCTGTGGCATCGGCTGGACGGGCCGCTGTATGTCATCCACGGCCCGACGCCGCAGGTCGAATCGACTCTGGAATTCGAGGACTACTCGAGCATGATGGACCGGGCCTTGCGCCAGCAGCGGCCGGCTCTGCAGCGAGTGGCCATCGGGCAGACCGCCAATCTGCAGATGACCTTGGCCTACACCGTCCTGTACCGCGGACAGGCGATCGAGACCTACCCCGACTATCGCCCTGTCTACGGCTTCGGGCCGTTCGGCGAGGGCTTCTTCGATACCTATGTCGGCACGGAGGTCCGTACGGTCGACCTGGGGTACCAGCACCTGATCACCATCTCCGCATGGATCGCCGACCAGGACCAGCCGGCCGGCCGCAAGACACTGTGGGAGGCCCGCGCCGACCTCGTCGCCGATGAGTCAAACCTCAAGCAGACCATGCCGGCCATGCTGCTGGCGACCACATCCCTCTACGGTCAGAGCACGGTTCGAACGGTGATCATCAAGTACGACAAGGATGACGATCGCTTCGACGCCGTGCGGCATACCCCGGTCAGCGCCGTCATGCCGCCGGCCACGAGACCTCGATAATCATCCGCTGCGGGCCCGCCGCCTCAGCCACTTCTCGAGCTCGATGGCCCAGAAAACACTGGTGCTCAGCAGCAGGCAGACGCCGAGGTCGGACGCCGACAGGGCCACGGTGTTAAACAGTCTCTGCAGCGGGCCGACGTAAACAAGCAGCAACTGCAGCACGAAGGTGAGCAGTACCGCTCCTACCAGCCAGCCGTTGGACATCAGGCCGATTCTGAAGATCGAATCCCGGTGCGACCGCATGGCCAGCACCATACCCATCTGGGTCAGCGTCATACTGGTGAAGACCATGGTACGGTAGTATTGCTCGCGGTAGCTTGCGGCCGCCTCCGCCAGCGCCTGCCACTCTCCCCAGCCCAGGGCCAGCGACACCGCACCCATCAGGGCCCCCGCCCAGATGATCATCCAGCCCACCCCGCCCGCGAAAACGCTTTCGGTCGTCCGGTTGGGCGGGCGGCGCATGATGTTCCGCTCCGCCGGCTCCAGCCCCAGGGCCAGGGCAGGTAATCCGTCGGTCACCAGGTTCATCCACAGGATCTGCAGCGGCAGCAGCGGTAGCGGCAGGCCCAGCACCGGCGACAACAGCATCACCCACAGCTCGCCGCTGTTACAGCTCAGCAGGTACTTGATGAACTTGCGGATGTTGTCATAGATGGTCCGGCCCTCCTCGACGGCCGCGACGATAGTGGCGAAGTTGTCGTCCTGAAGGACCATGTCGGACGCCTCCTTCGCCACGTCGGTGCCGGTGATGCCCATGGCCACGCCGATGTCGGCTTTCTTCAGGGCCGGGGCGTCGTTGACCCCGTCGCCGGTCATGGCCGCCACATGGCCGCGATTCTGGAGGGCCTGCACGATCTTGAGCTTGTGCTCCGGCGAGACTCGGGCGTACACCGGCACATCCTCAACCACGGCCTCGAGATCCTCGACCGAGTAGTGGTCCAGTTCACTGCCGGTCAGCACGCGGCTGCCGCTGTCGGCAATGTTGAGCTGGCGGGCGATCTCGATGGCGGTCAGGGGGTGGTCGCCGGTGATCATAATCGGGCGGATGCCGGCCGACTTGCAGGTCGCCACGGCGTTCTTCACCTCCGCCCGCGGCGGGTCGATCATGCCCACCAGTCCGACGAAGGTCATGCCGCTCTCCAAACCGGGCCCGGCCGGTTCGTCAGAGCTGACCGACCGCGCCGCCACACCCAGCACCCGCATGCCGCTGCGGGCCAACTCGTCGTTTGACGCAGCGATCCGTCCACGCATCGCATCGTCCAGCCGGCACACCTCCGAGTTCACCAGGACCGTGTCGCAGGCCAGCACGAGGGCATCCACCGCCCCCTTGGTGAAGCCGATCCGCGCCGGCCCGCTCTTGCCCGCGAAGCCGCGCAGGCCGCCGAGGACGTCGGGCAACATGCCTCCCGACTCGGGCAGTTCGTGCACGGTGGTCATCCGCTTCCGGTCGGAGTCGAAGGGTAACTCATCCCGACGGGGCAGCACGGCTTCCAGTTCGCCCTTCCAGAGCCCCATGTGGGCCGCTGCGACGACCAGGGCGCCCTCAGTCGGATCGCCCAAAGCGTGGGCCCGTCCGCTTTCCCGCTCGCTCTCGGTCAGGGTCGCGTCGTTGCACAGCGCCGCGCCCGCCAGCAAGAGGGCCATGGCCGGCTGCTCGCGGAGCACCTCCGTGCTGCTGCTGCCGTCCATGACCGCTTCGCGGGCCTTCAGATGCTCGATCAGGTCAAGCCGGTGGCCGGCCACATCGAGCACCGTAACGGTCATCCGATTCTCCGTCAGGGTGCCGGTCTTGTCGGAGCAGATGACGGTGACTGATCCGAGCGTCTCGACCGCCAGCAGCTTGCGGATCAGCGCCCGCCGCTTGAGCATCCGCTGCGCCCCCAGGGCCAGCGCGATCGTGACCACCGCCGGCAGGCCTTCGGGCACCGCGGCCACTGCCATGCTGACCGCGATGAGGAACATCTCCTTGAGGTTCTGCAGACCCGTGCCCCCGCGGATCAGCCCCTGGACGAAAATGATGCCGACCAGGGCCAACGCCGCCACGGCCAGCCACTTGCCGAGTTGATCCAGACGCTTCTGGAGCGGGGTGGCGTCGCGCTGCACGCTCTGGATCATGCCGGCGATGGAGCCCAGTTCCGTCGACATGCCGGTCTCGCAGATCAGTCCGGTGCCGCGCCCGTAAGTGACGACCGTGCCCATATAGGCCATATTCACCCGGTCACCAAGCGGGAGGGCTCTGTCGGGGAGACTGCGCACAACCTTCTCGACCGGCTCGCTCTCGCCGGTCAGGGCCGCCTCCTGAATCCGCAGGTTGGCCGCCTCGACAAGCCGGCAGTCGGCCGGCACCAGGTTGCCGGCCTCCAGCAACAACACGTCGCCTGGCACTGCCTGGGTCGAGGGGATCTCGCGCACCTGACGGTCGCGGCGAACCTTCACCTTCGGCACCGCCAGCTTCTTCAGGGCGGCCATCGCCTTCTCGGCCCGATACTCCTGGTGAACTCCAAGAATGGCGTTGAGGATAACGATGACCGCGATGGCGATGGCGTCCGTCAGTTCCTCCGACCACACCACGTGCTTGTGAAAGACTTCCACCAGCCCCAGGGCCGCGGAGATACCGGCGGCGATGATCAGCACCACCACCATGATGCTGGTCAACTGCTCCCACAGGATTGTCCAGACGCTCTTGATCCCCGTTCCGGTCAGCTCGTTCGGCCCGTATTGCGCCAGCCGGGCCTGAGCCTCCCCTTCGCTCAGGCCGCCAACAGGTTCCGTCTTTAGCCGCTGCGCCGCCTCTCCGGCGTCGAGTTTGTACCAATCGGTCACGTAGGTTCCCCACATCTCTTCAGGTGCACCGCATTCCACAAGACAGGGTTCTCAATCTAGCGGCCGTCAGGCAAATAGCAACCACCTGGCGGCCGCCGAAGACCATAGCTCAGTGATGTTCTCGCGAAACACGGAACACAGGGCGCAACAGCAAGGTGATTTTGGGGATACCAGGCCGCCGGGCCCCTTCGGTTCTCGACCGCGCCCGGCAGGGGTCGCCGGGATCGGCCCGTGCTCGGGGGCAGCACGCGATGCCCGCGATCATCTCACCGGCTCTCGGGCTTAATCGCCTTCACCCGGATCTGACGGCCGGCATCGGACTGCGTCGAGTACGCAACCCACAGCGTGCCGGCCGCATCGTAGACCGCCGACGGGAATCGAGGATTGCCCTCAGACTCCACGACCTTCGCGGCCGACCACTTGGCCTCTCCGACGTCATAGTCTGCCTGGTGAAGGATCCAGCGGTCACCCTGGTCATTCTGACCCCAGACCGCCGTCACCGTGCCCTTCGGACTGACCGCCAGGTCAGGCGTGCAGACGTTGACCACGTTGGGACTCAGCGCCTGGGCCGGCTGAGGCCGAGCGGCGCTCAGATCGCGCCGGCAGACGCGCACGCTCTTGCGCTCCGCGCGCAACTGATCGTCCCAATCAAGGGCATCCCATGCGCACCACACGCGATACTTGCCGTCGACGGCCACGGCCGGCGCACCGTCAATCGAACGCCCGCTGGCATGCACCAGGGGGCCGGGTTTGAGATTCTCTCCGATCGGGCGAAGGAAGACCGACGGGTTCGCCGCCTCCTTCGTGTAGCCTTTCGGCTGGTGATAGTCCCAGATCCAGCCGATCAGCACGCCCTCCCCGTAGGCCGCGGCGACCGGATCGGTGTGATCCTCGTAAGTCGGCACATTCGTCGGGCTCAAGCGCGTTTCCGGCGACCATACCCTGCCATCGTATCGGCGAACGTAAACCTCCTTGTCCCGCGAGAACCGCCCCATTTTGTGCCACCGGTAGTAGGTACACCACGCGGCCCCTTTCGCGTCACAGGCCATCCGCGCGTGCATGGCGTCATCATCAGCATGGGTGAGCTGCGTTGGTGCCGCCGGCTTGTCCGAAGCATCCGGCGAGGTCACGAACACGTTGTACTTCCCGCCGCCCGCGTTGCCCGTCCAACTGATCCACGCGCGATGCCTGGAATCCACCACGACTGTGGCGTCATACTCGTCGGCTTCGGTGGCGGCCACCGGCTGATCGGCGGACCACGCCTTGCCATCGTAGACCCGCAGGAAGATGTCGCTGTTGCCTCGCCGGTTGCTGTTGAACACGAGGTACATGCGACCTTGCGGGCCGGCGGCGAGGCATGGGAACGCGTCGCAGGTGCGAGCCTTGTCGATCTCGCCCGTACGCTCGAGGGTCGCTCGCATGTAGGGCACGCCGTCCCGGACAATCGGTTTGTTCTCGACCGGGTGGCTCAGCAGGCTCTCCAGCCGTGGCACGAGGGATGAGAAGCTCGGGTTGTTGGCCCTGTACACGACGTTGCCCGAACGGTCGACCAGCATGATGAACGTCCAGCCATCCTCGTTGTAGCTTTTCTCAAAGGTCCGGTTCGGGTCCAGCAGATTCACCATGGGCAAACGATAATGCTTCTGGAAATCGAGCGACGTCAGATCGTTGTCGCCCGAGACGGAGCGGATGAATTGCAGGCCTCGCGGGCTGAACCTGGATGCCAGATCGGCAAAGGGCTGGGCATCCTGCTGGCAGCCGCCGCACCAGCAGGCCCCGCACATGATCGCCAGAGGGACGCCGGCGTAATCCTTGGAGCGAATCTCGCGACCGAAAGTGTCATGCAGGGCGAACTCCAGGGGCTCGACGTCGGGAGCCGTCGCCTCCTCGGCATCGGGCGGGACGTCGGCCTCGGCGGTGGTTGCGGCCTTGCGCGGGCCGGTCTTGAAGGACAGCGGATACGGCACCGCGGGCTCGCCGCTCTTGCTCCGGAAGTTCTGGAACGTACTGCTGTTGATGCTCAGGATGTAAGTGTGATTGGGCACGAGCCTGACCGGCAGCACGCAGGTTCGAGCGTTGACCCAGCGGGCGTTGCCGCGAGTGGTCGGGTACTGGGAACCACCGCCCACCCACGAATATCCGCCCCGGTTCATGTCCTGGTCAAAGGTGACGCGAATCTCGCGCACTGCCGGATCAACATCGCGAGCCCCGTTGGCCGGGATCGATTCGATGACCTTGGGCGGAGCGGCCGATGAGGTCGCCGCCGCCAGAGTGATCGCCAAGCCGGCGATGAGTTCAACTCCGCCTCCCGGGAAACGCGTGTGTCTCATGAGGATGACTCCATGGCAACGCGGCGATCTCAGCCTACCCCACGCATGTTACCGTTCTGTTACGGCCTCATTACCTGTTCTTCCATTCTGATCGCCCCTTACGAGTTCGCCCTGAGAGGAACGCTCCGCCGCCTCACTTGGCAGGGTTGCTCTCCGCTGGCAGGCGGATTCGAATCTCATTGCTCGTGGGCGAGCCGGAAAAGAGACCGGCCGGAACATCTACCTGCCGCTTGCGGGCCGCCATGGCCGCCCGCAGGCCCTCGACGTTACCGAGAAACTGGTAGCGGGCGGTCACCTCAAACCAACCGGGATGACCGCCGCCGGCGGCCCGCAGAGATTTCCACAGATCGCCGACCGTCGTCCGGGCAACCTCGATCTTCTCATTGGGAGCCAGCCTCGGCATACGGCCGGCACGCTCCGGAAGCACCATCCGCGGTGAAAGCGCCACCGGCTCGGCGTCAGCCCGATCCGCCTGGAAAACCCGCCAGGTCAGCAGGGCCTGCGTCTCCGGATCGACGCCCATGTCCAGATTAACCCACTGCGGCCGGTCCCACAGGTTGTGAAGCTCGACAACCAGATCGTCGCCGCTGAGGGTCAGCAGCAGTCGCAACGGCCGGTTGGCGTCGAGAATCGCCTGCGGAGCCCCCCGCCGTACCTCGACCTCGACCGGCGGGCTCTCGGTCAGCCCCAGACCCTCCTTGACCCATTTTTCATCCCTCCATGGAGGCTGATACCATACGGAAATCCGGTACTTGCCCTGCTCCAGCATCGGAAACCGGGCCCAACCGCGGTTGAACTCGGCGATGCGCAGGCGGGCCGTTTCGCCCGGCCCGACGAGGTGGCCGGACGGCGAGATCCTGGCTCGCTGCTCCACCGCCGCCTTCACGCCAGGGTCGCGATCGATCGGGTCCGTCCGGAGATCGACCTCCTGCCCCCGCGGGTCGCGGACCTGCAGGAAATCCGCGACGTCGAACATGGCCTCGACCTGCGACACAGCCTCGGACGCTCGGCGGCCGGCAGGGGCAGTGGCCGGGGCCGCCCAGGTCACCCGGATCGGCCCCCTGGTCGGGTTATGGACTACCACGGTCACGTCAAAGGGCTCATCCCAATCGACGGCCGTCCGGTTCACCTCCAGGCTGACCTGCCCGCCGTGGAAGAAGGCCGAATCCAGCTCTTCCAGCAGGTCCCGGGCCTCCAGCGAGGCCTCCAGGTTCTGCTCCTGGGCCGCCCGGCGCAGTTCACCGGCCACACGAGCCCCCCACCGCACCAGTTGCCGCCTGGCCGCCTGCCGCCGCGAAGGGATGGGGTGCCCGAGCTCCTCGACAACCCGGCGAATGTCCGCCTGAGATGGCTCGGCCGGCAAACTGGCCGGCTTCGAGGCGCCCGCCGCCACCCGCGGGGTCAGGGCCGCGCAGCCGAACAGGACAAACGCCAGGGTCAGCACATTCGCCCCGCAGAGGGCTCGAGCCCGTCTCATCAGCCGGCCTCCATCTGCAATCGAAATCGCTTTCGGCATCCGGTATGCTAGTCGGGAGAGACAAAGCTGTCAGCTTTCAGCTATCAGCGGTCAGCTTGGACGGAAATGAGGACGGGAATCCTCGACCCGGCAGGCCCCAGAAGGGATTCTGGGGCCAGCGGCACAGGCAAGGCTCCGGAACGGATTCTGGGGCCAGCGGCAGTCTTCGGTGATCGGTTGTCAGATTTCGGGTCACTGAACCCTGAACCCTGAGAACTGGACCCTCACGGACCCGTATCGATGAACCAACTCCTGACATCACTGGTCGGAGCCACGGGATTCGCGGTCGGGGCGGTGTGCTCATACCTTCGGCTGCGGTGGCAGGTCCGCTGGGCACCGGCGGTGCTGCGGGTGGCGGTGGCGGTCGCCCTGGTGGCCAATGTCGCCTATCTCGCCTGGCGTCTGCGCGACCTGGGGCTGGTCGAGACCCTCGGACACGATTTTGACGACACCATCGTGCTGGCCGGGCTGCTCGGCCTCATGGGCCTGGGCACGCACCTGGCCCGAACGCTGCGGGGGGTCGACGGCTTCCTCTACCTGGTGGCCGCGGTCGTCCAGTTCGGGGCCCTGACGGTGATGCACCGGCCGGAATCGGCGAGCGCGACCGGACGCGTCTGGTTCGTCAGCCATTCCATCGCTTTCGCCGTCAGCGGCACGTTGTTCATCGCCGGAGGCGTCGCCGGCGTGGCCTACCTCCTGGTCAACTGGATGCTCCGCCGCAAGAAGGCGAGCACCCTGGTCGGCAGCGTCGCCTCGCTCGAATCGCTCGAGAAATTCGGACGCTGGATGCCCATCCTGGGCTTCCCGCTGTTCACCTACGGCATTCTGACCGGCATCTGCGGGGTCTGGCACCGCCCGGCTCTCAAGCAGGGCACGTGGTACGCGGATCCGGTCTTCATCTTTTCCGTGGTGGCCTGGCTGGTCTATGGCTACCTGTGCTACGGGTCGTTGTATAAGCCCCAGATCCGCGGGAAGCGGGCGGCCATCCTGTCCACCTACGGGATGGGGCTGATCGTGGTGGCATATCTGTTCCGGGACTTCTTTTCGCCGCTGCACCAATGAGAACCTTTGTCATCGGCTGCAATCACCGGTCGTCCCCCGTCGAGAAGCGCGAGAAGATCGCCTTCAGCACGGACGCCGTGCCCGCGGCCCTGGCCCGGTTCAAGGCGCAGTACCCGGCCGCCGAGGTGGTCCTGCTCTCGACGTGCAACCGGGTGGAGTTTTACGTCGCACGGCCGGTCCAGGGCCACCCGCGCATCGACGAGATCGCCCGGTTCATCGGCGAGCTTCACGGGGTCCCGGCCGAAGAATTCGCCGACACGCTTTACGCCTACGAAGACCTGCAGGCGGTGCGGCACCTGTTCCGGGTGGCCAGCTCGATCGACTCGATGGTGCTCGGCGAGTCGCAGATCATCGGCCAGACCCGCGAGGCGTTCGAAGCCGCCCGGGCGGCCGGCACCACGGGCAAGCGGCTCGACCCGCTCTTCCAGAAGGCCCTGGCGGTCGCCAAGGACATCCACACCACCACGGGCATCGCCACCGGCCGTCTCAGCGTCGGCAGCACGGCCGTCGACCTGGCCCGGCAGATCTTCTCCCGGTTCGACGACAAGACGGTATTCATGGTCGGGGCCGGCAAAATGGGCGAGATGACCCTGATCCACCTGCTGACCACCGGCCCCAAGCGGGTCTGGGTCACCAACCGCACGGACGCCCGGGCGGTCGAGGTGGCCGAGCGGCTCAGCCGCCGCCGGCCCGCGGCCGTCGAGCCGATCCCCTACTCGCAGTGGATCGACCGGCTGAAGGAGGCCGACATCGTCATCACCTGCACCGGCTCGCACGAGCCGATCCTGACGGCCGGGGGCTTCGCGGGCGTCCCGGCCGGGCGCGGCTACCGGCCGATCCTGCTGATCGACATCGCCCTGCCGCGGGACGTCGACCCGGAGGTCGGCCGCCACGACTGCGTCTTCCTCTACAACATCGACGACCTGCAGGCGGTGACCGAGGCCCACCTGGCCCAGCGGAAGGATGCCATCGCCCGGTGCCACGAGATTATCGAGGCGGCCGTGATTGAGTACGCCGACCGCCAGTCGCGCGAAGATATCGGGCCGCTCGTCGCCACCCTGCAGAAGCACTTCCACGACGTCGGCCGGCAGGAGCTCGAGCGGGTCCTCCCCAAGCTCGCCAACTGCTCGCCCCAGGACCGCGAGCAGATCGAGCAGATGCTCCACCGCATCACCCAGAAGCTGCTCCACGGCCCCGTCAGCCACCT
>CAZPIO010000028.1:0-38019 GCA_964586235.1 uncultured Planctomycetales bacterium | reverse complement strand
GGCGGAATCCCTTCCGCATTCCCGGCTTGCTCGGCCCGGAATCACTTCCGGGCCGCCTTCTCAGCGGAATCCTTTCCGCATTCCGCTCCAATGAGGATAGGAATCCTCCACACAAAAGGCCCCAGAAAGGATTCTGGGGCCAGCGAGGTGCTGCTTGCACCTCGACGCACCACTCGGCACAAAAAAAAGTGGCCGACCCAAAGGCCGGCCACTGCTGATTGCTGATAGCTGATAGCTGACAGCTTCTTAATCATCCACCGCATTAAAGTAACTGATCGGCGGCGTCTCGGTGATCCGCTCCGGCAGATCGGTCGGGTTCACCAGGCACTGCGTCCGATCGACGGTCACCTGCGTCCGCAAGCTGACCGGTGGCGTGGTGGTCGACTGGAGCGTGGCGTAAACCGTGAACACGTGGCTCTTGACCGTCACCCAGTCCTCGATCCGCACGATCGGAGCGACCATCTGCAGATAGCCGAGGTAGCCGAACGGCTTGGTCAAGTCGTCCGTTCGGATCTGCACCCGCAACTCGGCCAGCGTCGGGTTGGTCAACGAGACACCGGGCCCGAAGTTGACCGTGGTGTTTTCGAACCGGACCTGCGGCATGATGTTACACAACTCGCCCACACTCGCGAAGCCGACCCGGTTGGGCTTTGAGGCATCGATATTCGCGTCAAAAGGCCTCTCTTCGCGATACGAGACCATATATTTGGCCAGACGAGGCGAAATGCTTGGGTACCCCGCCGGCGGGCGAGGGAGCGTTACGTTGGTCAAAGGAATTGGATACGCGCTGCGAAGCGTGCTGTCGCCGTACCATTCATCAGTCAGTTTGTGAGTAAACCAGGCGCCTGCTCTGTCTCCCACGGCGTAAGGGGCCGGATCCAACCGGTTCGCCTGCAGCTCGGGCACCGGCAAGCTGTCCACCGCATTCGCCATCACAGCTGCATCCTTGTACCAATCCGGCAGAACCGGCAGGCCGTCCAGCACCCACCAGGGAGCAACGCCGACGTTGATCCGGCCTAGCACCTTCGTTCCGTCCTGCGAAGATACAACCGGATAGTTCTCCAGCGGATTGCCCAAGCCCCAGAGCGCCGCAGTCTGCGCCCGCTCTTCCAGCGGCAGAGCCGTGAAGTAGTCGAACACCAACTGGCCCCAGGGCGAGTTGATCCGGCCCCTGCCGCCAGCAAAGTCCTTGCAGATTTGAGACGAATCGAAGACTGGCAAGTGACCGTTATCGATAGTCTGCATCGCCGGGAGGAACACTGACCAGGACGGATCGATTTTCCAGGTACGTGAATTGCTGTCGCCATCAACCGGTGTTCTCTTGGTTGCCACCACGCTAACAGGAGCATCCTCGAATAGACCGGCGCCCTTGTCGATGCGTTCGTGGGCATGCCGCGTTACCAGCAAGAGCGTGCCGGTCGTCGGGAACGCGATTGTTCCCCCGGTGTCAGGATCGACGCCGCGATCGGCGATCAAGACCGGGAACGGAGAGACCGACAGCAATTTGGTCGGATCTGAACCGTCTCCCGCCAGCTTATGATCGAAGATCAACGGGAAATCTTGCGGCGGGTTTGCCGGGGCGATGGTTCCGCCCTTTGTGTCATAGCTGACCCGGTAACCGGCAAGCTCCAGATCAACTACTTGCTGATTGGTCTTGTCCACCGCGGGATAAATGGCAGGATCACCGATCACGATATGCGACTGCCAGGATGAGGTCCCCAGCAGATTGTGCTGCGGGGCCCGGGTCTTGTCCGTCGTGAGAGGCTTCGGGATCGCCGGATCCGGATACTCGGGGTCCTCACACCATGGCAGCGGGAAGGTCACCTGCCGGGAGAGCGTGAAGTACCAGTCCACCGGCGGTTTGCCGCTCGAGCAAGTCCCGCAGCCTGTCCCCTCCTTGAGCCGCTGCAGACTGCTATCGCGAACCAGTCTGTCGTTCGCGTCCGCAGGAGTGCGAGAACTCGTGTCCGGCCCCGCAGCCCATTTGCCGTCCAGATTACCTAGACCCACGGGCTTGAGAACATCCACCTCCTGAGAAGGCGAGCCCGCAGTAACGGGCGGGGCCTGCGGAGCGGCTGAGTTCAGTACACCGATCGTGCCTGCCTTGCGTCGCAGCACAATGCTTTCGCCGGGCTTGATCTTGAACTGGTCAAGCGCGGGCACAAGGGTCTGGCTGACCAGATTGGTGCCTTGGCTTCCATCGGCAACCGCTTTCTGGATGAACACCGGCAGCGGGTCCGGGTCAATCGCCTGATCGTCCGCGCGGTTCGCAATCACAACGTACTGATGGGGCGGAATCGAATTGGCCGGAACCGGGACCGGCGGAGAACCGATGGAGAAGAAGTCCTTCGGGATTGCCGGTAGAGCCGCTGCCATGAGGCCCAGGTCAACTGTAAGCGAGGTGCCGCCCGCGCTGTCCTTGACCAGCAGTTCGTATTCGGTGAGGCTGACGGGCACGTCGTACGGATTGTACAACTCGACCGCATAGATTGACTCGGGCGACGGATCCGGCTGCCAGGTGGCGAAGCCCGGCCCCTGAGGCTCATACACCACTTTCGCATACGCCTCGGTAATGTAGGGCTGCTTCTCGACGCCGACGAACGAGTAGTTGACCGGGTCTGCCCCCAACGCCCCATCCCAATCGACGACATACTGGAAGCACGTCGGGATCTGATCGGAATCCGCAAAGTCAAGCGTGTTGACCGCCAGTTGGGCGGCCGTGCGGAACTGCTCTTCGAGCTGTTCCGCCGTCGGCGCAAGAGCGTCGCTGCCGGGCACCGTAGTGTGCTGAATCATGGCCAGGAAATAGGCCGTCAACTGCATGGCCCGACGGTAGGAGGCGGTCCCCGAATACGGTGCCACGCTGCCCTGGACCTCCAGCACGTCGCGCAGGCTGAACTGGGCTCGCAGGCGCTCGCCGTTGAACTTCAGGTCGCCGCTCAGCACACCATAGGCGGCGTCGTTCGGCGTCGACGGATTCAGGATGTCGTAGAAGACGGCGAACGGGTAGTTAAGTGAGGTCGGGGGGAACTCGACCTGGAGTCGCTTCTCATCCCGCCACGGCCGGAGAACATCGTCGGAGCTGGCCGTGGTGACCAGGTGCCGGCGGTCGTAAGTGTCGGCGTTCTGGTCGTAGAGCGGCGTCCAGGTAGTCGGACTGTCAATTCGCACGTCGGTCCGGGCGGTCCCGGGCACCAGCATCTTGGCCCAGTCGGCATCCTCCTTAACCGTATTGTCGAAAGGCCACCAGTGCGGCGCACCAAATTGGTCCTGGTCGAGGACGCGCCGGTTATAACCCAGCGTCCACGGCATATAGAAGCGGATATCGCTCGCCGGTAACTGCGTCACATCGAGCAACTTGGGCAGGAAACGCCGCCGCCGAAGTTCGCCCTCACTGGTCCGGGGCGACAGATCGAGATTGCCCCACGGGAGATTAACCTCGTTGTACGTATCCCGGGGATGGAACACCTGGGCCAGCAGCGCCGGATGCGTGCGCGGGTCGAGCAGAACCTTTCCACCGTGCGACTCGACGCGGACGTTCATCGTGTATCCGCCGCCGAACATCTCGCTGCAAGCGCTGAAAATGGCCGAGTTGGAGTCCGTGAGCCCATCCGCGTCCGCATCCCCGGCGGGGCCTCCTGACAGACCCGTCGCGAGATTCTTGACCCCCGAGATCTCCGAGGAAGCGCCCGCAAAATCCAATCTCCAACTCGCGGCGAACCATCTCGTCGGATCCAGCCCGTAGGGCTCTGAACTGCTTAGCACGAGGTCGCCGTTTCGCAGGTTGTTGTCACCGATGTAACCTGGATAGTCGGCGTAGTCGCCTTCCGGGGCCGTGTCGCCCTGAAGCGGATTCGGTGCATGGTTGTACGGCGTGTCGTCGGAACCCAGCAGGTCCGACCGCAGTTGGAGAATGATCGGGTCGGTCAGGGCTGTGCCGACTGCCTCGACATTGCGTCCGATGGCCTGGATCTGGACCGTCTGGCGCTCGAACCGGCCGACGATCAGCAGGGTCGAGCCAATGATGAACAGCATGGCCAGGACGCCGATGACCATCACCATGACGGTACCGCGTCTTGGCCTGGATTCATTTTTTAATGCAAGAACACACATCGGCCCAAATCCTCCGTCACAGAGCCATCCAAATATAGGCGGAACCAAGTGAGACGGGCAGACCCGTTAGGCCTTTGGGCTTCTGGACTTCAGACATTTCGGCCACGCGACTGCCGGCCCGTGAGTCTGCCGGTCCATTGGCAACAGGGTCCGATAGGGTCGGGCCGCCGGCCTTCCGGGCGGCTTCGTTACCCATAAATGGCGAAAAATCGCCATTCTGTCGGCAGCGTAAGCTCGGCGCGGTCAGCACCGCCCCGGCCCGCTCTGCCCGCAAGGCTGATAGCTGATAGCTGATGGCTGACAGCTTTCGTCACTTCCACACATGCACCAGCGTCTGTTCGACCGGGTAGTCGAGGGCCCCGCCGGGGGCGTAGGCCCGGATCGTAATCCGCAGGGCCTTCGGCCAGCGGAACGGGAAGGTCTTATCTCTCAGATCGCCGGGCGGAGCGCTGTACAGGCTGCCCTCCACCGGCACGCCGTACCACACCCACTGCTCACCGGGCGGGACGCTCTGCCAGCGGATCGGCGTCGGCGCCGGGGTGTTCGCCGGATTGTTCGGGTTGCTGACGTTGTCCAGTAACAGCGGTTGATAGTTCAGCGCAGCGACACGAACGTCCTGATGAACGGCGAGCTCGTTGGGGTCGTCGTAGGTGAACTCGACCTTGAACTCGGCGCACGATGGCAGGAAGTAGGAGGCCATCCTGGAAGACATCCCGGCCGGAGGCATGGGGTCGATCTGTGTGCGGGTCGCGCTGCCGTTGTACCAATAATCCGGCCAAGGTGTGGTCGGCCTCACGGGGGGGACGTTTGGAGAGGGCTGGGGCGAGGCCGGTCCGCTTGGAAATACCAGCTCCCACCTGTTGGGAGAGTTTTTCCATTCCCACCAGAAGAGGTCTGGAGCAAGCCCGTCCAGCTTGAACACCGGCAAGCCAGCCAAGCCCAAATATCGGAACCACCCGAACGGCCGGTCGGCGTAGCAGTCATAGAGCTGGTACGTGCCTGCGCCGCTGTCCCACGTGTACTTGTACACGCCATGGAAAGGCCCGTTTGGCTCCGTTGGAGCGGAGGGCAGAAGGCCGGTAAGGCCTGTCGGATAGGCAGCCACGTCGGCGATCTTGGTGACCGGCGCCGGTAACAGGACATTGGTCCCACTCGCGGCCCCGGTGAATGTCGGGTCGACCATTGTAGCCGGAGCAGCCCAACCCGCTCCCTGGAGATTCGAGCCGGGCTGGGCGAAGCCCAGGACCCTCCGAGTCAGATGCCACTGGGAAGCCGAAAAAGCGTCAGTTGCCCCGTGCGTCTCGACATAACGAATCGACGCCGGTAGCCAGTTGCCGTTGATATCGAGTTTTCCGACATTCGCGTGGCTGTAGACCACCTGCCTGGCGGCCGCGAAGGTCGTATTGTCGATGCCGCCCGGCCTGCTCTGATAAATGAAGGGCTCGAACGGCTGGGCGGTGATAACCATCAGCAGATCCGCTCGATGCGGAACCAGCCTAGACTGCCGCGGATCCTTCGATTGCGGGAGATCCTTGGCGTTGATCTGAACATTCGCAATCGCCAGTAGCGGCGTCGAGCCGTCCGGACCCGAATTCTCCAGATCGCGTTTGATCGTGTCCATCACCTGCTGAAGCTGACGATGGAGCCTGGTCTGGGCCTGAGCAACGCCGCTGGACTTGCCGGCGGTCGAGAAAATCATCGCCACCATGGTCATCATGGCCACGAGGATGACCAGCGAGACCAGAAGCTCCGCAAGCGTGAAACCAGAGCGAGCCGACGCCGCGAGGCAGTTCTTCATTCGCCATTCTCCATTCACCATTCTCGATTCCTCGCGGCATTTCATCGCTGGCCGAGAGTCCTCACGGCCATGCCGGCAAGCATCGATCCTGGGCTGGTGCTCGTAGAGCTTCATTTCTGCGCCACCGGTCGCAATGCAACGCCCACAACAGGCGACTTAGTTTGGAACGTCCCTCTGGTCCGGTCGTACGCCGGGGGCACCACCCATGCGAGAGCGCCGCTCACGGTACCGCTGCCTCGGGCGATCTGAAGCGTGGTCAACTGGTCCAGGTCGGATGGAATCGCACCACGCCCCAATACCTGATGAGGTGTCCCTGCGAAGAGGCTTGTCCCCGCCGTACTGGCCATCACGAAGAAAGATCCGGGCGGCAACAGCCGGGCGACCCAGCCGGTGCACGTGACCAGACCGTTGTCCAGATTGATGCTGTCGAATCTCACGATCCAGGGCTGCGGAAACAGCGTGTCCGTGGTGGCGGCAACATCTGCTGTGGGCCTGTCCGTCTCACCACCAGCAACATTCGTAGGCACACGCCGAGGATCCGAGATCGATTGGGCCGCGAACACGCTGTTAAGATCCGCGCGGTGGGTAACGAGTATCGATACCACAAAGGCCTTCGTTCCAGTGTCCCCCGAGACGCGATGATGGACGGCCAGCCAGCTATAACGGCGTCCTGCGATATCGCGAACAATATCGGTAGTCGGACGAGGTTCAAAGCGGTTCTGAGCAGCATTCCACTGGCTTATGGGTACAGGCGGGTACACCTGGTCGGCCAGGTGTACTCGCGGAAAGTCCTGGCGGACCGGGATGCCCGGCAGCGGCGGCATCTCAGACAATGGCACCGACGGCGGGGGCATGGTGGTCAGCACAGCACCGAGCTCGTCCGCAGAAGGCAAAGCAGTGGACAGAATCGCCGAATAGTTGCGCGGCAGGTTTTGGCCCCATACCATCGAAGTGAGGTTCGGACCGAACGTCTCGGCATCCCATGCCCCTCGTTCCGTGAAGACGCGTGCGCGAGCGGTCGTAATCCGGCTGTCGAACATATCAGGCAACTGATCAGAGAAGTAATTCACGAGGTCGGCGGCACTCAGCACCGACCCCATTGACGCCCAGTCTTGCCAGTCAGGCGGGACTGACGCCCGATTGCCGGGGTTATTCCATGACGGCGGAGAAGGATAGGCTCGACCGGGCGGCGACGCTCCCGGTCTCAGGCTCACCAGAACAGCATAGGCTTCCGGACTGACCGTGGCGTACAGATCCGTTCCGCGGACATCCGGCACCATAACGGCGTTCGACCAAACGAGATCGTTGTCCAGATCCTTGAAAACGGGGAGCTTGACCTCAAGCACGCCGACGGCCGCATTGACCACCGACTCGGCGATGTTCATCTGGACGTTCTGGGCAGCCATGTCGATGCCGATCGGAAAAACAGTGGCAACCATCACCATCCCGATGCCCAGAATGATGATCGCGACCATGAGCTCGAGCAGCGAAAAACCTGCGCGGGAGGCAGCGGGCCTGCCAGAACCCGGAGCGCGAGCGACGGGCCCCATTCCGGCCGACCATCGACCAAACGCCTGCCCGCCGTGGCTGGCGACTCGACGTGCCGAGATGACCGCTGCTTGCCCGGCGTAGCCTTGGCGAAGCCGGGACCGCTGATAGCTGAGAGCTGACAGCTTCTGTGCCCGTTTCATCTCTTCTCCTCCACCACGCCGCCGGTGGTACGATTGACGTAGACGGGCGTGCCTTCGTTCTTCAGGAAAAGCCGCTTCGGCACATCGTTCATCTTGTCAAGTGCCTCCCACTTGCGGCGATCGTACAGCAGGAGCGACCTTGCGGAACTGGTCTCCACGGCCGGGCGCCCCATCCGGGGATAAGAGAACTCGGTGGTCGCGGCATTGGGCGTCGTGGGCTGGCTCTCGTCCTTGTACCAGATGTTGGCGCTGGGATAGCGGGTCAACTCTCCCACGGAATTAAAGACAAGAAAGAAAGTCTCGAAGTAGTTGTACTTAACTCCCTCGTTGCCGCGGTACCACAGCATGTTGTTCGCGGTTTGATTCTCCGCCAATGAATAGCCGATATCGTCAAAACCCGGGGCGAGCCAGATATCCTTGGGCAGTGCGACCGGCTCGGCACTTGTGTCGGTCACGAAGAGATAATCCTTCGTATTGGGCGTGTAACTGGCCAGTCGCATCGTGACGATACGGATCTGCTGGTGATCCAGCCAGACGGGCTGGAATCCCCACAGATCGTTTGGCTCAGTGATTCCTGCCTCGAAAGGCGCGTTGCCCGCCAAATTCACCATGAAGCGCCGGTCATTGGTCTTGTAAGCCCGCTCGATGCGCAGCCCGACGGACGTTCCCTGGGCGCAGGCGGCGCTCTGCGCGGTGACCAGCATGGCGCTGATCGTGCTCTTGGCCGCCGCCGTCTGGCTCGAGGCGAACATCGGCCCCATGGCCGGCACGGCCAGCGTGGCAACCAGGGCCAGAATCGCCAGCACAACAAGCAGTTCGGTAAGCGTAAAACCAGGGCGAGCCGGCGGGTTTATCCCGCCGGTCTTCACGACTGACGGTCGCTCGGTCGAGATTCCCATCTCGACCCCCAGCCCCGCGGGATTCCCATCCCGCCCGAATCGACTCCCGACAAGAGGTGTGCGAGAAAGGATTCTCGCACGAGCAGACTGCATTCGTTCTTCCGTCTTCATCTGCTGCTGCCTTTCGGCCACACGACGTCGTCACTCCGATCCGCCGGCGTGAAAAACGGGGGCGAAAAGACGCCGTCCTTGCCCGCGGAGCGAAGCTCCCAGACGGAGGGAGCTTTCTCGAACGCCTTCGCCATTCGGTCAGGCGGCTTCACCGAATACCGCATTGGCTTGTCCCAAGCGTCTTTGATCTCGATCAGACCGACGCGACCTCCAACCAGATTCGCGTAGTCCCGGTCCTCGTTGCCCTTGCAGCTTTCCGGAAGCTTATCGATCCAAGACTTGGCCCCTGGGCTCAACTGCGTCAGGAACAAGACCAAGCATTCAATACTGGCGAAGTCTTTGGTCGGGTCAACTGGATTGTCCGACCAGACCACGGCGGTGTTATCTGCATTCATGCCCTCCCGGGTTGGGTTTGGGGGGTTCGGCCCCCGCATGTACGCCTTGACTGTCTTAGTGAACTGGCTCGAAACGACGCCAGCCTGGGCAGGTATGCTCTCATTCAGCAACGGGCTGCCGGGCGGAAAGCCCAAGCCCAGAGGCACAACAGGGCTCGGGGGACGCTGCCGTCCGCTCGCAGGATCACCGAAGTAAGAAATGTAAGGAAAAGATTCGTCCGGGTCCCCGGTCGAAGGATCTCCCCTGTTACTCAACGGGCCATCCTTCTCAAATTCGCTGATCGCCGTCTCCAGCGTCTGCATGGTCAGTTGGGTGGCGCTGACGCGTCTGCTGTTGACAACGGAGTTGATTCCGATGCCGGCCAGGGCGAGCAGAAGGGCGATGATCGAGATGACAACAATCATTTCGACAAGCGAGTAGGCGCGGACTGTCTGCGGCCTTGGACCGGTCATCGGATGCTCCCAACGCTTCTTCCTCGCCGGAGCCGTCGCGGACCCTGCTGCCGGAAGGCGAACGCAACCTGTTGATGAGAATGAACTTACGCGCGGTCCCGACGGCCAGACAACCGTGCGCATCGGCCTCTCTCTATCACCCATCATGGCACACCCCACGTGTCAAGCCAAGCTCCAAAGCCCGTGAGCACACGGCCTTACGCACGCCGTGCCGCACACACGCCCCATCTCATGATATTCGGCATCCCCGGCCAAGACAAAGCAGCGTGTCGGGGACGAGCCGGCGGGTTTCCTGGACTGTCTTCGACCCTGCGGCTCAGACCCGAAGGGAGCCTCGTCGAAGTCCCTGGACTGAGCCCCGTCGAAGTCAGCCCGCCGGTATCCTCATCGCCAAGGCAAACGGCAGGCGACGAACGCGGATTTCGTCATTCGGGCTTCGGGTTTCCTTCGTCATTCAGATTTCGTCATTCGGATTTCCATGGTCATTGGCCCTTGGGCATTCGGGTCTTGCCGTCGCGGCCCGCCCCGCTTGCTTTCCCCCGCCCATCCCATACGCTGGCAGGTTGGCGCATTGTCTGTTGCTTCAGGGAGGACAGGATGCCCAGCCAGACGCCAGTTTCGGGAGCCGGAACCGACCGGGCTATCTGCATCCGCGGTGCCCGGCAGCACAACCTCCGCAACATCTCCCTGGACATACCCCGCGACCGCTTCGTGGTTATCACCGGCCTGAGCGGCTCCGGCAAAAGCTCGCTGGCCTTCGACACCATCCACGCCGAGGGCCAGCGCAAGTACATCGAGACGCTCTCGGCCTATGCCCGGCAGTTCCTCCAGCAGATGAGCAAGCCCGACGTCGACCACATCGAGGGCCTGCCCCCCACCATCGCCATCGAACAGCGCACCGGGGGGATGAACCCGCGCTCGACCGTCGCGACAACCACCGAGATTTACGATTACCTGCGGCTGCTGATGGCCCGGGTGGGCGAGCCGCATTGCTGGGTCTGCGGGCGGCGGATCGACCGGCAGTCGCCGCAGCAGATCGTCGACGCGGTGGCGACCCTGCCGGCCGAGACGCGGATCATGGTGCTGGCCCCCGTCGTACGCGGGCAGCGCGGCCAGCACCAAGACGTGCTCCAGCAGGTCCGCCGTGAGGGCTTCGTGCGCATCCGCGTCGACGGCCGGGTTTACGACGTCAAAGAGCCGCCGTCACTGGTCAAAAGCCGCAAGCACACCATCGAGGTAGTGGTCGATCGGCTGGCGGTCAAGCCGGGCGTGAGCATCCGGCTGGCCGAGAGCGTGTCGCTGGCCCTGAGCCTGGCGAACGAGACGGTGGTCATCGCGGCCGAGCGGGAGCGCGGCACGTGGCAAGAGCAGGTTTACAGCTCGCGATTCGCCTGCCCCGAGCACCCCCAGGCCGCCCTGCCGGACCTGTCGCCGAGCCTGTTCAGCTTCAACTCGCCGCACGGGGCGTGCCCGAAGTGCGACGGTTTGGGCAACGTGCTGGAGTTCGACGAGGATCTGGTGGTGACCGATCCGGCGCTGTCGCTTAATCAGGGGGTGATCGACGCGTGGCAGCACAGCGGCAAGCAGCTCAACATTCTTTACCGCAAGACGCTGAACGAGTTCTGCGAGCAGTTCAAGGTGCCGCCGGATGTGCCGTACAAGAACCTGCCGGCCGAAATCCGCGAGATCCTGATGCGCGGCACAACGCCGGAGACGGCGGCGAAGTACGAGGCGGCGTTCGAGGGCGTGCTGCCGAACCTCAAGCATCGCTGGGAGACGACGGACAACGAAGGGGTCAAGCAGCGGCTGCACCAGTATCTGAGCGAGCGCCCGTGCGAGGCCTGCGCGGGGGCGAGGCTGCGGCCGGAGGCCTTGGCGGTGCGCGTCGAGGGGCGGAACCTGCACGACATCACCCGGATGACCATCGAGCAGGGGCACGAGTTCTTCGCCGGGCTCAAGCTGACCGGCGAGCGGGCGATCATCGCGGCCCAGATCCTGCGGGAGATCGTGCAGCGTCTGCGGTTCATGATCGACGTGGGCGTGGGGTACCTCGGGCTGGACCGGGCGAGTTCGACGCTGTCGGGCGGCGAGGCCCAGCGCATCCGGCTGGCGACGCAGGTGGGCAGCGGGATGGTGGGCGTGTGCTACGTGCTCGACGAGCCGACCATCGGGCTGCATCCTCGCGACAACAGCAAGCTGATCGGCACGCTGCGGCGCATGACCGACGCGGGCAATACCGTGCTGGTGGTCGAGCATGACGAGGAGACAATCCGGGCGGCGGACTACCTGATCGACATGGGGCCGGGCGCCGGTTCGCACGGCGGACTGGTGGTCGCGGCCGGGCCGGTCGACGAGGTGCTGCGGCATCGCGAGTCGGTGACCGCGCAATACCTGCGGGGGGAGGTGAGCATCCCCCTGCCCGAAAAACGCCGCAAGGTGGTGCTCGCGCAGTCGATCCAGGTCAAGGGCGCGGCCGAGAACAACCTCAAGCAGATCGACGTGACCATCCCAGTCGGTTGCTTCGTGTGCATCACCGGCGTGTCAGGCAGCGGCAAAAGCACGCTGATCAACGAGGTGTTCTTCAAGGCGATGCAGCGGCTGCTCGGGCAGGCGCGGGTTCAGGCCGGCAGGCACCAGCAGATTATCGGGGCCTCGCGCGTCGACAAGGTGGTGCAGATCGATCAGTCGCCGATCGGACGCACCCCGCGGAGCAACCCGTGTACCTACACCGGGGCGTTCGACCTGATTCGGGCCCTGTTTGCCCGGACGCGCGAGGCCAAGATCCGCGGCTATCGGCCGAGCCGCTTCAGCTTCAACGTCAAGGGCGGGCGCTGCGAGGCCTGCCAGGGACAGGGCACCAAGCGGATCGAGATGCACTTTCTGCCGGACGTTTACGTCGATTGCGACGTCTGCAAGGGCAAACGGTACAACCGCGAGACGCTCGAGGTGCGATATCGCGGCAAGTCGATTGCCGACGTGCTGGACATGCGGGTGGAAGAGAGCATTCCGTTTTTCACCAACTTCGAGCGGATCAAGCACGTGCTGATGGCCCTCGATGACGTGGGCTTGTCGTACATGACGCTCGGGCAGTCGTCGACCACGCTGTCGGGCGGCGAGGCCCAGCGCGTCAAGCTCGCGGCCGAACTGGGCCGGCCGGCGACCGATCACACGCTCTACGTGCTCGATGAGCCGACGACCGGGCTGCACTTCGCCGATGTGCACAACCTGCTCCGCGTGCTGAACCGGCTGGTGGACAAGGGCAACACCATCGTGGTGATCGAGCACAACCTCGACGTGATCAAGAACGCCGACTGGATCATCGACCTGGGACCCGAGGGCGGCGACGCCGGCGGACAGGTGGTCGCCGCCGGACGGCCGGAGGAAATCGCACAGGATGAGCATTCGCACACCGGGCGGTTCTTGAGGTCGAGGCTGGGGTGATGCGTCACCAGCTCACATCGACCTGCCAGGGACCGCTGGTCCCAGATTCCCATCTGGGACCCCCTCCGTTGACGATTCCCATCGTCATTCGTGAGAGCCCGCTGGTCCCAGATTCCCATCTGGGACCCCCTCCGTTGACGATTCCCATCGTCATTTGTGAGAGAATGCGGAAGGGACTCCGCCCCGAGGTGCGGCCCGGAAGGGATTCCGGGCCGAGCGGCATTACCAGCTCACATCCACCTGCCATGGGCCGGTGGTCTGGTTGCCTCGGGTAACGTCGGCGCGGAGTTCGACGTCGCCCTCGGAGAGTGAGACGCCTTCGAAGACGATCTCCTTTGCATCGGCTGCGACAGGGAGCGTCTTCTCGTATCCGCCTGCGGTCACCTTGACCTCCCCAGATTGAGCTCCGCCGGCCGGATTCGGTTGCAGACGCATCAGCATGCGATACGAGCCTGCTTTCGCCACATGCAGCAACCATTTTCCGTTGACGCCGTATCCTTCCTTGCGATTCGAAAGCCGCCGCCAGTCCTGGCGCGTCAGCGTGACCGGGTTCTGATGCGTGGTTCCGATCTGGATTCGCGGCGGGGCATAGTTGTCCGGGCGCGTCGAGCTGACATCCTTGAACCAAGCCTCATACTGCCTCTTCAACTGCTCGACGATCTCGGGATGCTTGTCGGCCAGATTCTTCTCCTCGCGCGGATCGTCCATGGGGCGATACAGCTCGAACTGCGGCGGGCCGGAATACTCCTCGCGGCCGAAGCCCGAGGCGTTGACCAGCTTCCACTCCTGGTTGCGGGCCATGAAGTGGTGATACAGGATCGGTGCGTCGCCGCGATGCGTCTGGATGAAGAGCGTGCGGTCGGGCCAGTCGACCTGCCGGCCTTCCAGGAGGGGCAGGATGCTCCGGCCGTCGAGTTTCACGCCTTTGGGGACGGGCGCGCCGCAGGCCTCCAGCAGCGTCGGCATGATGTCGATGTGGGCGGAGATGCGGTCCGACGTGTGACCGGGTTTCAGCTTAGCAGGCCAGCGGACCATCAGCGGCGTTCGGACGCCCCCGTCGTGCACGTCGGCCTTGGTGCCCCGGCACGGCCCGACATATCGCCGGCCGGCCGGGCCGTTGTCCGTCAGGAATATCAGGATGGTGTCGTTCGCGATTCCCAGCTTGTCGAGCCGGGCCATCAGCCTGCCGACGTTCTCGTCGATGTTGGTGATCATCGCGAAGACGCGGGCGAGACGGTCGAGGTATTTCTCGTCGGGCTTGTCGCCGTCCCTGGGCAGCGCCGCGGGCGAGAGATCCATGGTCTTGTACTGCTCGTAGAGCTTCTGCGGAATGTCGTTGAGCGGATCGTGCGGGGCGTTCGTCGGAATATACGCGAAGAAGGGCCGTTTCTGTTCGATGCACTTGCCCATCCAGTTCATCGCGGCATTGAAGTAGACATCGGTGCAGTAGCCCTTCTGCGGCTCCAGCCGGCCGTTGTGCGTCAGGACGGGATCGGTGTACTTGCCCTCGCCGCCGGGCGGGTCGGACGGCTGGCCGATGCCCCCGCCGCGGATGACCAGCGATTCCTCGAACCCCTGGTCCATCGCCCGCATGGGGTAGCAGTCGCCGAGGTGCCACTTGCCGAAGATGCCGGTGGCGTAACCCGCGTCGCGCAGGGCCTCGGCGACGGTGACCTCCTGCGGCTCCATCATCGCCCGGCCGATGTAGGTGTCGAGCGCACGGGTGCGGTAGTTGTACCGGCCGGTCATCAGGCAGGCTCGCGTGGGCGTACACACCGGGCTGACGTAGAAGTGAGTCATCCGGGCGCTGGCGGCATAGAGCGAGTCGATGCCCGGCGTGCGGATCACCGGGTTGCCGGTGCATCCGAGGTCACCGTAGCCCTGGTCGTCGGTCATGATCAGGATCACGTTGGGGCGTTTCGCCGCCGAGTCCGCGAGCGTCAAAGCGGCGAAAGCACTCAACACGAGAGCCGCAAAAATCGAGTATGTCATCCGCATGTCGTTTCCTCCGAGTCGAACTCCATCGCCATGTCAGCGAGCCTGGATCTCGAAGAACGCGATCTCCAGGGGCTTCAGTTCCTTGGTTGTGGCGGTCCAGTCAGGGCCACCCGCTCGGGTCGTCTCCTGCAGATGGCCGCCGGGACCGTGATACCTGATCTCATATTCTGACGCCTTGGGCAGCCATAAGTCCAGCCGGCCGTGGACAGTCAGCGGCTGGGCCTGATCAAGGGTGTTGACCATGATGACCAGCAGGCGGTCGCCCAACTGGTAACCGCGGATGAAACCGGGGCACGGCCGGCTCAGGATCGAGTCGCCGATGAAGGTGCCTTCCACGAAATACGGCAGAAACTGCTTGCGTAGAGCGGCCACTTCCTTGAGAGCCGCGGACATCGCGGGTTTCTCGCTGATCATGGCGGTGCCGTTGGGCTGATCGGGCTTTCGGGGCATGGCGTTGATGAAGAAGTTGTCGGCAAACGCCGCTTTCACGGCCCGTGCTGAGTCGTCAACGTTGCAGTTCAGCCGTGGAGTGCGCATCACGGTAGTGATCGGGCCGGCGTCGGTGTAGTCGGCCCAGTTCCAGGTGTAGTCAAGCACGCCGCCGTCAAATTCGAGGCTGCCGACCTCCTCGCCCGAGAAGGTGGCGTCCGGGTTGCGGGCCTGGGCCAGCTTGCGCAGGCTCGCCAGCAGGTCGGTCAGACCCGGCGGCTGACTGTTCGGAGCGTCCGCAAAAACCTGGTCCCAGCTCCAGCAGGTGACGCCCGCGTCGATCCACTCCTTGAATGCCGCGGTCACATCCGCGTGCCAGTTGGCGTTGTTCGTCGGAGCACTGAAGATGCTCCAGAACTGCAGCGGGTGACCGGCACCGAGGTAGTAGGGATCCATCACCGGGATCAGATCGGGATGATACACCCACTCCGGTTTGCCGGGAGTGCTGCCGTAGCGTTCGGCGAAGCTGTCGCGAACCAGTACGCAACTGACGAAGGGGCAAACGGTAATGCCGAGCTTCTCCGCCTGGCGGATACCATCCAGAAACTCCTCGCGCGTGCCCAACTCCGACCGCAACCTGTGCGGCAGATTGAAGTACTCGCACCAGCCCCAGAGACACAACTCCACGAGACCGTGCTCCTTGGCTTCCGCGGCCAGCTTCGGGATATCCGAGAAGCGGAACGCCGCATAGGCCGGGTCTTTTTCGGGAGCCTGGATCATAAAGACAGTGCGGAAGCCGAGGCCGTCACGGACGCGCGGAAGCAGTGGGCGCTGCGGGTGTTTTGTCTTGACGTAATCGCGAAAGATTTCGATGCCCTTGGCCCAGCCGCCTGCGTGCGGCGTCAGCCAGACCTCGTCACTCTGCCACGTCTGGCCAGGCTTGATGCCCGTCCTGTACTCCCACATGATCCGCAGGCTGTTCGGGTCGCCCTGACTTCGATACGTCCGTACCATCGGCCGCTCGCCGGTGCCCCAGGCTCTCTGGAAGATGCTCAGACCACCCTGGTAGCCGCCAAAATCGAGCCAGCGGAGCGCGTTGAGACCGTAGGTGCCGGTCGATGGCCGATACTCCTTCCAACCGCTGTTGACGTAGAACTGAGCAGTATGCGGCGGGATCGGATCCTCAGTAAAAGGCAGGACCGGATAGCCGTTGGGCAAGCGAAGGTGTGTCTCGGCGGCACCGGCAAACGGCCGCAGGCCGTGTAAATCGGGGAACAGCACCTGCGGGATCAGTGCCGACGACTGGTTGTCGATGGTGCATTGAAGAATGACCGACCGGCCGTCCGGAGCGGGTCGGATGCTCGTGCGGGCGACGACTTTGCCGTCCGGCAGCTTGAAACTCGTCCGACTCGGCCCCAGCGGGTCCCAGGTGATGACCGCTGCATCGCCCTGCCGTTCGATCTTCGCCTTCGAGCACCGCGAAGCCAGCCGCAGCGGTAGGAACTCCTGCACGGGATATGCGACGTCCACAAGACTCGCGGATTCTCGTGGTGTTTCCACAATGGTGCCCGCGGCCGGATACGCCAGCTTCACGATGCCGCCTGTCTGTCGATCGAGACCGATCTCCAGACCATTCAGCGAAACCGTCAGCACGCCGTTGGCGTCGCGGGCAGCGTCCTGGGGCACAGCAATCGCAAACGTCGCGAAACAGCTCAGCGACACAAGTGCAAACCCGATAGAGACAATCAGTCGTTTCATACAACTGCTCCGTGCCCGCGCTCCCGTAGGAGCGGCTTGTAGCCGCGACCCTCTTCTGTAGGAGCGGCTTGCAGCCGCGATCTTCAGTCCGTAGGAGCGGCTTGCAGCCGCGACCCTCCCGTCACCAGAAGTACTCTCGTTCGATCCACGGCAGGTAACGGGAGTTGGCTGTCGTCCACGGCCAGTCCTCCGGCTTGCTGGACAACACCTTCCTTACCGGGTTACCATGAATGTACTCGATCACCGCACGAGCGCCTTCTTCCGCCGTGCGAATCGCATGATCATGATACCCTTCCTCCCACAGGGGCCCGGACCCGCCCAGTGCTCGGTTCATCGCTGTCGCGGTTGCTTTGCCGAATCCCCGCATGATCTCGGCGAGAGTCCGGCCGTGGCCGAGCACGAACAGCCAATGTACGTGATCGGGCATCACGACGAAAGCCAGCAGGTGTGCGTACCGCTGGACCTGGTGCCAGCGAATCGAATCGATGATGGCGGTCGCGCAGGATTCATTGTCCAGGGATATTGGCGCCGGCAGGGGCAGAGACTTCGTGATGTGGTATGGACGGCCCGGTTCCGAGCGACGGCCGATGCGCAGGTTCCGACGATGCGGTGGCTCCTTGTGCGGCATACCGATATCCTTGGTCGCGAGGCTGAATAGGTCGCGGCTGCAAGCCGCTCCTACGAGGATTCTATTCGTCTCATAATCGCGGCTGCAAGCCGCTCCTACCGAGAAGAACCGCGACTGCGGGCCGCTCCTACCAAGAGGAATCGCGGCTACAAGCCGCTCCTACAAATACTTTCCACTGCTCCTCGATGCTCTGCCGGTCGGCTCGGCCGGCGTGAACGAGAATCCGATATCGCAACGGCAGGCTCTTGCCGGCCGCGAGGGTGTGCGGTTCGCTCCACAGCGGCGCCGGGCTGAAGTAGCCGAAGTGATGCGTGGTCTGCAGGATGCAATGCCACTGCGATGGGAACCGGAGGTTGTCCGGATGATCGAGGATGGCCAACCCGGCCGGCCGGCCGCTGGCGATGTCGACGAGGCTGCAATTCATCCACCGGGCGCGCTTTCCGTGAGTGTTGGGCGCGGTCGCGGCGGCGGAGGCCGTATCCTGGCGGCCCTCGCTGTCGAGCAACTGCCAGTCGCGCGAGTCCTTGGCCATGCGAGCGGAAAGCCCGGCGTAACCGCCGCCGGCCGTGCCGCCTTTCATCCGAACGTCCCGTTCGCCGGCGGTGAAGGTGCTATTCCAGTCGATGTGATAGCCCCCGCTCGCATCCGGCGGGCTGATTTCGAGAACCCGCTTTTCGGTGAGTACCGGGGGCTTGTCGACCGGATGATAACTCAGGGCCAACTCGATACGGGCGGAGAAATCGGGATTGCCGGTCGCCTTCACATCGACCACATCAATCCGCCCGGTCGACGTGGCTCCTTTCATGCCGATCTCCCAGTAGGTCAGACCGTTGAGGTCCTTCCAGGCGAACCACAGCGCATGATGCCAGGGGTGATCGGGTGGATTCAGCCAGGTCAGCGTCGTACCGTCGGCCAGGGCCACCGGATGACAATACGGCATCGGCTCCTTCTTGTCATAATTGCACTGCCAGACGACGACATCCGCGTTGAGCAGGGCCAGCGACGAGTCTGTCTGCCGCCACTTGAACTGCGGCGGGCCTGAGGCGGCCGCTCGCTTTACCGGCGACAGGTCATCAACGTTGACGTCATAGACTTCCAACTCGCGGATGCCCGGCGAGCCCGCATAGTAGCCCGTGATCTTCAATTCGAGAGTGGTACACGTCGTCCTGGGAAAAGTGATGAAGATCTCATTCGTCTGCTGGTCGTACTCGGCGTTCGTGATGGTCTTGACTACTTTCTCGTCGCATAGGATGTCGAAGTCTTTCGGGCTGTGCGATCTGTAAGCGTGCCCCTTGATGTTGACGGCCGAGACGCTCGTGGGCTTCGGGAACGTCAGCACAAAGCGGTAGAGCTTCTGGCCATCCTGCTCGTCCCAGTAGGTCTCGGGGTTGCCGTCGATGGCGGCCGCATCGGGACCCGAACCGCCGTCGGGTTCGAAGCCGTCCGGACTGCTGGCGGTCGCCCCGCGCGCGAGGTTGACCGATTTGGCGGCTCGACGAAGCAGGTTATTCGCCTGCTCGATCGTCTCGGGCGACTTGCTGGCCGCCAACACCTCGCGCAGGGCCGTCTTCACTTCGTCGCGGTCGGTCTGGACCAAGGCTGGGGCAATGGTCACAACAGCCTGGGCAGCTTCCTCGACCAGAACCGGATCCTTCATCCGGGCGACGGCCAGGTTCATCGCCTCCAGTGTGGGCTCACGGCCGAGTTGAGCAATCAGGGCCCTTTTGTGTTCCGGTTTCTGCATTACGTTAAGCGCCGATGCGACAAACTCAACCACGCTTCCCGAGGGTCTGCCAGATGGAACTTTCCATCGCCGAACCAACTGCACGGCCGCGGTTTGCATCCGCGGGTCGCCACTGGCGATAGCCTCGACCAGCAGATCGATGCCGGCTATCGGATTACAGCCAACCAGACCGCGAAGAGCAGCCATCCGCACCGGCACCGGCTCGGTTGGAGCGTAAAACCGCTTGTAGATTGAGGCAGCCGCTTCCTTACTGCCTTCGGCCAGGGCCTTATCCGCGCACATCAGGCAGGCTTCGGAAACCTTCGCTCGATAGTCGCCGGACGCCTTGGGCAAGGCCTCACCGAGTGCCTTGGCTGCTTCCGGGCCGCCGATCTTGCCGAGGGCCGCGGCCGCCGAAGAAGCAATTGCCTTGTCGGGGTCATCGAGGAGCTTGCTCAACTCGCCGAGAGCCTTCGTGTCGGCGATATTGCCCAGCGAGTTGATGATTCCGACCTTGATCCTGCCGTTGGTCGTGCCGAGGGCGTCTCGCAGGGCTCTGGCCGCCGCGGGGCCGGGTATCTGCTCGAGCGCGTAGCGAGCCATTTGCGAAACCTTCTCATCCGTCAGCAGAGATGCCAGCAGCGGCACTTGCTCGGTCGCACTGAGCATGCCAAGCTGCTGACAAAGGAAATTCTTGACCTCGGGAGCTGCGTCCGGCTTGATCGCGGCGGCGATCTTAGCCGCCAGTTGCCCGCGTGCGGCCACAGCCGCATCGCCCTTGATCGACATCGAGTAGTTCACAAGCTGCTCGACCATGGCCAGGGCCTTGCGATCCTTGCCGAAACGGTAATCAGCCACGGCCTTGAGGATCGCATCCGGATCCACGCCCACGACGACGGCGGCCGCGGCCGTCGACGGCCAGTTGCCCGGGATCGGGATGGTAACCTGACCTGTCGCCGCCCATTCGGCCCCGCGGAGCATCAGCGTCCGCCAGCCGACGTTCTGCATCGCGCGGGCGTCGTGGCCCAGCACGATGTTGAGCCCCCGCCCCTTGCCCAGTTGCGTGGGGATGACGGCCGGCTCGAACTTGCCCGTCCCGCCGAAGGATCTCTCGGAGAAGACGGTCACCAGCGGCTTGGGCGGAGGTCCAGCCATCGGGACCATGTTGTGCCACAGCTCATCGGTGGTCCAGAAGTCGGTCATACCACGGGTGAGGGGATGACTGCTGTCGTCGATAGTCACTTTGAACGTGTGATAGGCATTGTGGGCGGTGTGATCAATCTTCCAGGTGATGCCCACGAGTTGCTGGAACTCCGGCCAGTCCTGAGAGGTCGCGGCGCCGGCATGAAACGTGACGAAGCCGCCACCACTGCGAATGAAATCGACAAACGCCTTCTCGGCCGCCGCCCCCCACTGGTGCCCGGTCATGTTCGGGTACGCCGACCAGTTGTTGGCCACAACATCGCAGCCGGCGAAGGTCTTCGCATCGCACTTCGATGGATCGGCGATCACATCCACGACCTTGAACCGCGGGCACTCGTCAAAGAGCTTCTTGAGCACCGGCGTCGTCTCCTGCCAGTCGTGATTGTTGGCCCCGGTCAGGATGAGCACGCGGACGGGCTCGGCCGACATCGCCGTTGCCGCCGTCGCGGCCGTCACCAGCAGGAATAGAATCGTGTGCAGTTTGGATTGACGCAGCATTGATCGTTCTCGCTCACAGATGCCACGGGCTACGCATCGCCCGCCGCTGTCGCATGCTCGCTTCCACGTCGCCGACGAACTCCTCCTTGACCGGGTCCCACTTCAGCGGCCGGCCCAGACGCATGGCGATATCGCTGATGGTGCAGACCGCGTCCGAGCGGACGGCCACGTCAATGTTGCAGATCGACGGCTGCCGGGTCTTGACGCTGTCAACGAAATTCCGCTGGTGGTGAGTGCTCACCGGCAGATGAATCTCGTTCGGCCTGATCGTCTCCTTCAACAGCGACTTGGGCTCGGCGTCGAACTGGCTGCGGTTGACGTACACCCAGCCTTCGGTGCCCTCGAACCGGATCCCGTGTGGGTTCATCAGCGTGTCGCTGGTGAAATGAACGCGGACGCCGTTGGCATACTTGAGCCGCACGTCCCAGTTGAGGGCGTTGTCGCACAGGCCATCGTCGGACGGGAACAAGCCCGACCCTTCGATCTCCACCGGTCCGCTCAGCTCCATCCCGCTGCCCCACTGGGCAATATCGATGTGATGGATGCCCCACCCGGCGATGTAACCCAGCGAGTAGTCGCTGATGTGAAACCAGTGCGGGTTGATCACCCGCATGGGCGTGTACGGGGCCCACGGGGCCGGGCCGAGCCACATCTCATAGTCGAAACCCGCCGGGACCGGTTCGACTTGATAAACCGCGTCCCCGCTGCGCTCCTTGAAACCGTCGGGGGCCGAGACCTTGATCGTCTTGAGCTCGCCGATGCGCCCGTTGCGGATCAGCTCGCAGGCAAACCGGAAATTGGGCATCGACCGCTGCTGCGTGCCGAACTGGAAGGTCCGTTCGTAGCGATGGACCTCCTCGCGAAGAGTCTTGATCTGCTGCAGGCTGAGGCCCAGCGGCTTCTCCACGTACACATCTTTGCCCGAGCGGACTGCGGCCAGGGCGTGCAGCACGTGCCAGTGGTCCGGCGAGGCGATCAGCACGGCGTCGATGTCGTCGCGGGCCACCAGCTCCCGGAAATCGTTGTGCAGCGTGACGCCCTTGTAGCCGGTCTGCTGCTCGACGATCGCCCGGGCCCCTTCGCGCATCGGCTGCTTGACGTCGCAGATGGCCACGATCTGCACGTCGGGCAGCCCCATGAAAAGAGCCATGTCCGCCTTGCCCATGCCGCCGGTGCCGATGCAACCCAGGGTGATCCGGCCGCTCGGTGCGACGCTCCCTGCCTTGCCCAGGGCCGACGACGGCACGATGTACGGCAGCGCGATCGCGGCCGCCGCGCCGGCCGCCCGCTTCAGGAGGCGACGGCGACTGATTCCATTGCCTCGACTCATTGCTTGTTTCCCTCGGAACAGGGCGTCCAGCACCCAACGACCAAGACTCTCCAGAGAAGCAGTCGCATGCTAATCCGCGTGTTCGGAGCGTGTCAAACGGGATCACGCGTGCAAGACTGGCATTGGCGAGTGGTATCATAACAGCGATACAGGTAGAATAGGGTCAGTCGCGGAGTCGGCGGGGGCCAGTAGGAGAATACCTCACCACAGGTTCGCCTCGTCAAACGATCGGAGGCCATTTGTTCAGGAGACCGGCGTGCGCTCGTTGACCGTGTTTTTCGTGCTCTTCCAGGCGATTGCCGTGGCCGGCCAGACTCCGCCCCCGTCCGCGCCGGCCACTCAGGTTATCGTCAAATACGATATGACCGCCCTGGCCGGCTGGAACCTGAGCAACACAACCACGCGGAAGCGGTACTTCGATCAGACACAGTTCGTGACCTCACTGCAGGGGCTGGCCAACCGGGACGGGCCGCGGCTGTACGTCCGATACAACGCGACGCAGGATGACTTCTGGTGGGCGCGCATGACCGAGTTGGGCGGCTGGCTGTACGGCCAACCGGTGGAGAACGCCACGAGCATCACCGATCTGCTCTCCCGTTTCGCCGGCATCTACAACGGCGTGGTCGTCTGGGATGAACGGGTCCCGGCCACGGCCAACCTCGCCTCCACCATTGGCGGATCCGACAATCTCCTGGCCATTCGTTACGACACGACGACCGGGTCGCTGTATCAGCAACTCGTTCTGTCCGGCCCGCAACTGCCGGTCCAGGTCCGCCTGCTGACCGCCAACGGCGAGCCGCTCTTCACCGGGCAGGGCACGATCCCGGGCACCAGCCTGCCCAGCAGCGGCAGCGCCAAATGCGATGCCTACCTCTGGCTGGTCGAGCACTATCTCAAGACGGGCAAGATCGATCCGAAGCGGATGGGTTACTACCTGGACGGCTACTGGCTGCAGAGCTGGAACCTGGCCGGGCGCAACAACCATACCTTGAACAACCAGGACTTCGTCATCGCCCGCCGTGGACTGGTTTTCGACCTGAATGTGTGGGACGACGAGACACCCGTCGATGATCCGAACCAGGCCCCGGGCACCGACGCGACAACGCTGCGAACCATCTTGCGAACAGCCTACGAGCAGTTCGACGGTGAGGGTGTGATCCACGTCGCCGGCTTTGTCCCGTGGGCTTACAAGTACACCAACTGGGGCAGTGCCGGCGGAACTCACGAGCCGGTGCCCACCGAGTGGCGCTACGCCGAGATCCTCTCCTGCTTCAACGCCTTCATGGATGCCGACGCCATCGGTCTGGCCAGCATGGTCAACTCGTCGTTTTTCCAGCACTACCCGCTGGCCGCAAGCTACCCCCAGACCAACAAGCCCACGATCGCATCGCTCATGGCCCGCGGAGTCCTCGACTCAAACGGCAAGATTGTGCCCCGGCGCTACGTTGCCCATTACGTCGGCGACTACGACGCGGCGGCCTGGCTCTACCAGAAGCTGCCGACCATCTGGACCGACCCCCAGCGCGGCGCCGAACCGCTGTCGTGGGCGTTCAATCCCAACCTCTGCGAGCGTTTTCCGCTGGGCATGGCCTGGACGCGGCAGACCGCCACGGCCAACGACTCCTTCGTTGCGGGCGATTCGGGCGCCGGCTACCTCAACCCGGGCTATCTGGTCCCCCCACGACCGCACTCCGGGCTGCCCTCCGGCGTGGCGGCATGGGAAGCCCATTGTCAGCGCTTCTTCACCCAATGGGATCTCTCGGCGGTCGGCTTCGTCATCGACGGCAACGCCCCGTGCATGATCCACGAAGTGATGGACGCCTATACCCGGATCGCCCCGGACGGAATAGTCGCACAGAAGGTGCCCTTGCAGGGCGTTCACGACGACATGCCGTTCAGCCGCATGCGCTGGGACCTGCCGACCGACATCAACCAGGCGGCGACGGTCATCGAGGGCTTCTTCATCCGGCCCATGCCGCAGTTCGATGTCTTCCGGTCGATCCTGCAGACGCCCACGTGGTACAAACAGTTGGGCGATGAGCTTCGTCAGCGTCGAGGCGACGAGGTGATGATCGTCGATCTCTACACCCTCCTGTGGCTGATTCGAGAGCATGAGCAGCACCCGGAGGTTTATCTGTGGCCGCAGTCACCGTATGGCGGGGCCACCCAGGTGCAGTCCGTTCCCGGTTTGAACCAGGGCCTGACTCCGACGCCTCTGGCCGACGGGCCGATCCAGACCACAAGCCAGCAAGGCCGCACTGCCTGGCAGGTGGCCGCGGGGAAGTATCTGTACTTCAAGGTGGATGATGCATTCCATCGCCGCAACGGCGAGCCGTTGTACGCCTCGGTCGACTACTACGATCAGGGAACCGGCCACTTTGCAGTTCAATACGACGCCGACGATTTCGACGCCCCGCTGTGCGGGCTGTACAAATCGACCGGCAACGTCAACCGAGGTACCGCCGGCACCTGGCGCACGGCGACGCTGCCGCTGCCCGATGCGCGATTCGCCAATTCCCAGAACGGCGAGGCCGACCTGCGGATCTACAGCAGTGCCGACAACCTGCTGGTCGGGGCAGTGCGGGTTTACTACGAGGACATCGGCTCACTGCTGGTGACTATCGAACCGCAGGAGGCTCTCGCCGCGGGCACCCAGTGGCGGCTGACCAGCGGCCCGGACACCGGCTGGAAGAACAACGGCGATGTGATTTCCGGCATTCCGGCCGGCAGCTACACCATCACCTTCAAAGTCGTCGAGACGTGGGATGCGCCTGACGATCAGATCGTCGCGATCGAGGAAGACGTCACCACCGTCGTCGTCGGGAGCTACGTACGCATCTTCCCCAGCGACCTCGATGGGGATCAGGATGTCGATCAGTCGGACTTCGGCCTGCTGCAGGCGTGCATCAGCGGCCCCGGCATTCCGCAGACGGCCGCGGCTTGCGCGGGTGCCCTTCTGGACAACGACACGGACGTGGATGCGGAGGACCTCAACGTCTTTCGGGAATGCTTCAGTGGGCCGGGGATGACGGCCGATCCTTATTGCGCGAATTAGGACGGCGCCCGATGATCGATCAGGAGCCGGGCGAGGCCGCCTGCCCGCCCTGCGACTTCCACTTGCTCTCAACCTTGCGGACCCAGCCCGCGAATTGCGAAGCGTCCATATACCCGGTGACGCGATCGATCGGTTCGCCTCGCGGCGAGAGGGCAACCAACGTGGGCATGGCGTAGACGCGAAATTCCCTGGCGATCTGCGGCTGCCGGTCGACGTCCACCTTGACCTTCACCCAGTCGGCCATGGCGTCGACGACCTCGGTCTTTGGAAAAACGTTCCGTTCCAGCATCTGGCATGGCCCGCACCAGGTCGCGTAGAAGTTGACGAACAGGAGCTTGTTGCCCGCGGCCGCAGCGGCCTTGGCGGCTTCGTAGCTTTCCGCCCATTCCTCGGCCTTCTTCGTGTCTCCGACCGACTCGACCTCCGCGGCCACCTTGCTGTCCGCAGCCGGCTTCGCGCTTTGTCCGGACGCGCCGGCTTCGACACCTTTGATCCAACCAACGAAGCCCTGGAGACTCATTCCTTCCGTGATGCGGGCGATTTCCTTGCCCTGGGGTGACAAGGCAACCAGCGTGGGCATGGCCCAGATCCTGTACTCCTGGGCGATCTGCGGCTGCTTGTCGACGTCCACCTTGACCGCCACCCAGTTGGCCAGGGCCTCGGCCGCCTCCTTGCGCGGGTAGACCTCGTGTTCCATCGCCTGACACGGCCCGCACCAGGTGGCGTAGAAATCGATCAGCAGGAACCGGTTGGTCTCGGCGGCGCGCGTCTTGGCAACGGCCAGGTTCTCGGCCCATTCAACGGCCGAGGGCGGAGGAGGGCCCTTGGGCCGGTTGGCATACAGAACCACGGCGGCAAGTGCCAGCAGGCCGATGGCCCAGACCAACCACTGTTTGTCGCCGGCTCGCGGCGACGAAGGCGAGGGTGAAGCACCATTTTCGCTCATATGAACATTGTAGCGTGAAACCGGCATGAAACGTAAGGCGATAGGCACCCAGGACCACGGGTCGGCGAGGGTGGCATCCGCCGCGTCCGGTCTCAGATGTGAGACGAAGCGTGGAAGCTGACCGCATCCGTCATTTCGCGGCTTCAGCCTTCTTGCGCCCGAATCCGGGATCGATCTTGACCAGGGCGGCGACAAGGAAGCCGGGGATGGTCGACAGGACCACCCACAGGAAGAAGTGCCGATAGCCGATGGTATCCTGCAGCCAACCGCTCCACATGCCCGGCAGCATCATGCCCAGGGCCATGATGCCGGTGCAGATGGCGAAATGGGCAGTCTTATGCTCGCCTTCGACCACCATGATCATGTAGAGCATGTAGGCGGTGAAGCCGAAACCGTAACCGAACTGCTCGATGGCCACTGCGGCATTGATCAGGACGAGGTTTTCCGGCTGGGCGTAGGACAGGTAAACGAACATCAGGTCGGGACTGTGCATGATGATGACCATCGGCCACAGCCAGAAACGCAGGCCCTGCTGCGAAATGAGGTACCCGCCGGCCAGCCCGCCGATCATCAGGCATCCGATGCCCACCGTCCCGTAAACCCACCCGACCTCGCTGGTGGTCAGTCCCAGGCCGCCGATTTCTCTCGGATCGAGCAGGAAGGGAGAGACCATCTTGACCAACTGGGCCTCGGCAAAGCGGTAGAACAGCAGGAACGCGATGAGGACGCCGAGGTCCTTCTTCTTGAAGAAAAGAACGAAGGTGTGGAAGAATTCTCCCAGGACGCTCTTGCCCCCGGTAGAGACTGCCGGACGGTCGCTGGGTGGATACGGCAGGATGAACTTGTGATACACGTAGAAAACGACATACACGCCCGCCAGGACAAAGAAGACACTGCTCCAGGCAAGGGGAATGTTCCCGGCGGTCGCACGGAAGACGGATTCCACCCGGGTCGTGACCTTGGAGTCGAGCTGGAGCACGACGCCGGCCGGCTTGTCCCAGTTCCGCTCGTTGAAGACCAGGCGGCCACCCTCCAGGATCTCGATGTTCGGGTCTCCTGATGCCCGGCTGATCACCACAACGACGTTTCGGCCCGGCTCCGGGGCCGCGGAAAGGCGTACTTTGACGATGCTCACGTTGCCCGCTCGTCCGGCCTCGCCGGCCCGCGTATCACCGAAATGCTCGCGCAAAAACGCCTCCAGCGAGCCGGTCATTCGGCCCCAGGGTGCCGACACGTTGCGCTGCCACCAGGAAGCCTCCTGGGTCGGCGGCGGCGATGGGGCGGCGGCCTGATCGGAGTGGCCGTCGCGGATATTGGCGGCACGGACCTCGTCGACGATGGCCTTGACCTCTTTCCCGTCGCGCGGGGCGGTGCCGATTTCCACCACTGCCGGCTCGGTGATGATGGCCAGGGCCGGGCCGGCTGTCGGCGCCGCCTGCGGGGCCTCGACTGTAACCGCGGCATTGGCCGGCCGTGAGACCACCTTGAGATCAACCGGCGGCAGGCCGCTGTGACTCTCGATGGTGCCGGCAATGATCACCAGCAGCCCCTGGGCGGCGATGGTGCCGATCCGGTAGAACGTGCTGCGAACCCCGACGAACGCCGCTTGCTGGTGCTCTCGGAGACCGAGCATGTAAAAGCCGTCCGCGGCGATGTCGTGAGTCGCCGAACAGAAGGCCATCAGCCAGAACAGGCCGATGGTGTACTGGAAAAACCGCGACGCCGGGATGGTCAGGGCCACGCAGGCCAGCACCACGCCGATCAGCGCTTGCGTGACCAGGATCCAGAGCCGCTTGGTCTTGAACATGTCCACGAAGGGGCTCCACAAGGGCTTGATCACCCAGGGCAGGTAGAGCCAGCTCGTATACAGGGCGATGTCGGTGTTCGAGATCCCCAACCGCTTGTACATGATCACCGAAACGGTCATGACCATGACGTATGGAACGGATTCGGCCAGATACAGCGAAGGCACCCAGGCCCAGGGATTTCTCACGGCGGGCTTTGAATCAGTCATGGTCGCGTCCTGAATCAACGAAGGGTCACGTCGCGGCCGCACTCACCAGGCGGCTGATGAGGGGAATATCGCGGATAGCGAGTGGAACGTCAAGAAAACCGGCGCCGCCCGACGCATGTGGGAGCGGTCTCTGACCGCGATCTTGACGAGCCGAGGGGTTTATCCCCTCGGTCTTCGACGACTGCAGAGAGAACCGGCAGGATAAACCTGCCGGCTCGTCAAGAGCCACGTTTCAGCACAAACGGCTCGAAAAGCCCGTAGCCAACGGTCGAGTACTGCGCACCCGGCGGCGGGCCGTTGTCGGGGGCGTTGTCCCACATCCCCGGCCAGGCCGAGCCCAGGGGCGGATTGCCATGGTGCGGCCCGAGCGTGTTCTTGAGCGTGCCGATCACGGTGACCTCGATCTCGTTGCCGTACTGCTTCAGAGCGTCGGTGACGTCGAGTTCCCACGGCTGGTGCCAGATGTACCCGGCTGACTTGCCGTTGACCTTCACCTCTGCCACGCTGCCCAGCCAGGCTGGCAGCGCCACGTAGTAACGGCCGATCTTCGATCCGATGTCGAACGACCGCTTGTAGGCCACGCCGTGAGAATAGAGCGACATGCCTTGCTTGTTCCACGGGCCGAGTTCCAGCGGCTTGGACGGGGCGATCACAAAGCCCTTCTCGGCCGGCTCCAGGCTGAAGTCGCCCAGCACGTACGCGGCCGCGATCTCGTGGAACATGGTCAGCGGCGAGGCTTTGATCACCACGCGATTCTCGCCGGTCTGAGCAACAGCGGCGATGTCGATCTTGCCGAAAGCCTTGTCGAGCCACCACTGGCCCGATGCGGCCTTCACTTCCTTGCCGTTGCAGGTGACGGTGTACAGGTCCGGCCGTTCGATCACCACAAACAGCGATGCGGGCACCTTTTCGCGGACGGTAAAGCGATAGACCGCCTCCACGCCGCTGCTCGACGAGAAGCGATGGCGGATCAGCTCATCCTCGAACTGCACCGCGCGGTCCCATGGATTGCGGTCGAAGCCGTTCTCGGCGAAAACGAAGTTGGCCGCCTTCAGAACGTTGATATTCTCTCTCGTCCGCCCG
This sequence comes from uncultured Planctomycetales bacterium, assembly GCA_964586235.1. Taxonomy (GTDB): domain Bacteria; phylum Planctomycetota; class Phycisphaerae; order UBA1845; family PWPN01; genus JAUCQB01. The sequence continues at coordinate 8,453 of CAZPIO010000028.1, read as the reverse complement.
CCTGAGGTGACGGCCACGTAGTCGATGGTCAACACGTTAGGCCCGATACGGCGGACTTCCACGTCGCCGTCGGGCTTGACCTCGCCGCGATCGGCCGACCCGCGAGCCGGCGCGGGACCGACCCGCCGGTCCTTGTGCAGGGCCAGCAGCAGGCTGCCGCCGGGCGCCAGTTCGACGTCAACCCGGATGCCGTTGTCTGCCCGCTCGAAAGCCACCTGCTCGGACTTGCCTTGTTCGAGGTCCCACCTCTCGGCCGAGGCAGCCGTGGACTCGACCCTCGCCGAGCAAGCCGATTCCAGGCTCGTGTTGACCAGGAAGAGCAGATCGCCGCCTCCAAGTTGACGGCGGTGATGAAAAAGGATGCCCCTGTCTCCGGGAGCCTGCCGGACTGCAAAGCCGTCTTTGCTCATCTCAAGCAGCATCTGGGACAGTCGGGCAGCGTCCACCTGCTTGACCTTCGGGCCCTGAGTCAGTTCGGCCGCCCGCGGGGATTCCTTGCCGTCAACCCGGCTCGCCGGTTCGCCGCAGCACAACATCACGCCCCCGCCCTTCACGTAATTGCCCACCACCTTGACCGTTGCAGCATTGAGGCTTTCGGTCATCGCCGGCAACACGAGGACTTCGTACTTCCGCTTGCCCACGACAAGCCGGCCTTCCTGAGCCGAGCCCTCACGCGCAATGGTGTCCTCTGAGACGATGTCATAGTCCACCTGGGACAGGGCCAGCGCGGTCACGAGTGTCTGGAAGCTGTTGCCAAGCTCTCCCAGCTTCGCCCCGCCGTCGGGCCCGCAGTTGTACATCCAGGCGGTCGTCGTCGGTTCGAGGAGTGCAATCGTGTTGATCTGCTCACCCTGGGACATCGCGGCCGACAGACGCATGAAGTACGAAGCGGAGACGTGGTACGCCTCCCACCACGGCTCATGGTAGGAGAACGACTGCGGATGGTCGTGCTTGCGGGCCCCGCGGATGGTGATATATGAGAGGTGCTCGTCCAGAGTGTTCACGCCCAGCACGTAGAGCCAGTCGCCGATGCGCTTCATGTCCTCGAAACGCAGGTCCCAGCCGCCCGCGCCGTAGGCCTCGCAGAGCGTGCGTTTGCGGCCCAACTGGTTGGCGATGCTGGCCAGTTCCTTGACGATGCGGACATTCCCGAATTGGGCGTGCGGACTGTCCTGGTCGTACTGGTTCATGAGCACGTCGATCGCCGGGCGCTGGTGCCACCTGTACATCGCCATACTGTCGGGCACCGGCAGACAGTTCGGCCATTCGTGCTCCCAGTAGTGGCCGGTGAACTCGAGATTGTTGCGCTCGCAGAAGTTGTAGTATGGCTTGCCCCAGCACTCGACGAACATCTCGTGCAGGAGTTGCAGGTAATTGTGCCGGACGCGCTTGTAGTCGCCCACCGGCTTGTTCAGACAGACAAGATGATCGAGCAGGGAGTATCCCCACCGCTTCTCGAACTCGGCAGGCAGGCGGTCGGTCCACGGCAGCCCACCCGCCGGCTGGAGCTGCGGCTCGTCGGTGAAGATGCCCGGCACGCACTTGCCGAAGTGCCGGCCGATCTCCCGGCGATAGCGCTCGGCGGTGACGTCGAGAAACTTCTCGACCACGCCGGGATAGAGCAGGTCGACGTAGCACCGATTCCCGGTCCAGGCCGCGTTGCGGGACCGCTGAACGGAAAAAGCGACGTACTTGCCCGCCGGCAGGTTCTCGCCGGCCCGGACCCTCCGGCTCACGTTTTCATATTCCTCCCCGTCGAGCTTGAAGACCGCAACCATTTCCGCACCCCACGACGGCGGCACGCCAGACTCCCCCACCGCCAGCCCGCGCCCGCGCGATTCCGGCATGGCCTCGGGCACAAATCCCCCGGCAAAACCCGACGGGTAGGAATTCTCGTCATAGATCCAGACGTTCATGTCCAGCTTCTCGGCCTCATCCAGTGCGGCCCGCCACAATCGGAACCAGTCGTCCGAGAGATACGGCGTCATCAGCCCCGGACGAGGATGCACAAACACCTGCTTGACCTGCTGGCCGGCCAGGTCGCGCATCGTGCCCACAACCTGCTCCTCGGTCAGCATGTCGTTCCACACCCACAGCGGGGCGGAAGCGTACTCACGCGCGGGCCTCTGGAAGACCGCATAGGCCTGATCGATGTCGGCGGACTGAACGGGCGAGGTCGCGAACAAACAGCAGCAAATGAGTACGATTACGGCGGCGAATGCATCATGGGCGGATGTGCACATGGGGCAACTCCTTTACGAGTCATGAACTGCATGATCCGGCCGTTCGTCACGGCCGGCAGACCGGGTATGCTACCGGTCACGCCGACGAGCGACAAGAATACCGCCGGAGGGTTGAAACGTTACGCGGCTTTCCTGACAATGTGGCGATTGGGCCCGTTTGGAGCTTGTCCGGTAAGGTTTGTGCGGCTCGGCCACTGGCGGCTTGCCCGCCAGTGCACGGGCAGACAAGCTGCCCGTCGCACCCAACTGGGACAGATTATTGTTCGGCCACAACGGAGGTGCAGGACCATGAGTCTCGATCTGAGCCGAAGAGAAATCCTGGGCGCGGCGGCGGTGATGGGTGTGGTGGCAGCCGGATGCAGTCAGCAGGCGGGTATTCGGCCAAGCGCCGAACCGGCCGAGGTGGTGGCGACAACCCGGCGGCCACGGACACGCATCCGGAAGATCTACTTGGCCAAACCGGTGCCGACGTGGCCGAAGCCGTCGCTCGACGTGCAGGCCGAGAATAAGCGCATCGACGGCATCCTGGCCTCGATGTCGGATCGCCTGGAAGGCATCCAACTCGAAGACGGCGGCCTCTATCGCGTACCCGAGGACGTACCCGCCACACCAGAGGCTCTGGGCAACCCGCACGGCCTGCTGGTATTCAATCTGACCTCCACCGTCGGGCGTCATCTCCACCGACTCACCGCCACGGGCCTGCCGACGGTCCTGTTCTCACAGCCCTACAGCGGGCACGACTGGTCGAGCGTCGCACCACTTCAGCAGGCCGGCCACCGCGTCGTTTGCCTGGCGACCAGCGATTTCGGCACCATACCGGACACGCTGCGGCTGATTCGAACGATGCATCTGCTTCGCGACACAAGGATCGTCCACCTGAGCACCGGGCCTTACGATGCCGCCCGCAGCGCCCAGATCAAGGAGAAGATCGGCCCGACGGTGGTGTCCGTCACGCCGGACCGTTTCGATACGGCGTATCGGGCGGTCAACGATGAGGCGGCACAGGCCGAGGCCCGCGAATGGGTCCGCGGCGCAGTCAGGGTCATCGAGCCTTCGGAGGCCGAATTGGTCGCCTCCGGGCGGCTGTACCTTGCACTGCGGGCCATCATGAACGAAGAGCACGCCCAGGCGGCCACGATCAACTGTCTCGGCATGTTCAAGGAAAAGCGGCTGCCGGCCTACCCCTGCCTGGCCTTCGCCAAGCTCAACGACGTCGGCCTGACCGGCGTGTGCGAGGCGGACGTCGACTCGACGCTGACCCAGATGATGTTCACCTATGCGTTCGGCGTCCCCGGCTTTGTCAGCGACCCGGTGGTGGATACGTCGAACAACACCGTTATCCACGCTCATTGCGTATCGGCCACGCGCATGGACGGGCCGGCCGGCCCGCGAGCGCCCTACATCATCCGCAGCCACCTGGAAGACAACAAAGGGGCGTCGCTGCAGGTCAAGATGCGGCTCAACCAGGCCATCACCTGCGCCAAGCTGATGAACCTGGACACGATGCTCATTTCGACCGGGACGATCATCGACAACCCCGACGTGGACCGCGGCTGCCGGACCAAGATCACTACCAAGGTGGCCGACGCCAGGAAAGTCATGAACAACTACAGCGGTGGGCTGCACCGCATTATCGTGTACGGAGATCGAGTCAACGCCGTCAGGGACCTGGCGGTTTTGATGCAGTTCAAGGTCGTTGAGGAATGCTGAGGAGGAGTATCGAGATGGCGAACCATGGCGGATCAAACGGCGGGCATTCAAGCGGCTGCTCATGCTGCTCGTCGGGGCTCAAAGCTGCGATCGACGCGGCGAAGCGGGCAGGACTGTCGAGGCGGAACCTTCTGGCAAGCGCGGGGACGGTGGCCGTGGGCAGTTGGGCCCTCGCCGCACGCGCGGCCCAGGCTCAGCCGGCGGCCGCGACCAGCGAGCCGAAATTCGTCCCGGCCAACGAACTCGTCGTCCAGCCGGTATTGACCTATGCTGTGCCCCAACCACGCAACCAGACAAGCTGGAGGTCATGGGGAGGCATCCAGACAGAGGCTCAAGCCAGCGAAGAAGTCGCGAGAATCGATGGCGAACTGCGCAAGATGGCCAACGCTGCCGGCCTGGCGATCAAGTTCCTGCCTGTGGCCAAGGTCAAGAGCCCCGAGGAAGCGGCCAATGCGGCCAAGGCCAAATGCGACGTGATGCTCATCTATGCCGCCGGGTCTCATGGAAAAACGCTCGAGCCACTGGTCAGCAAGGACCGGCCGACGGTCTTCTTCCTGCGTCATCGCTCCGGGCCTGTGTCGCTGCACTACGAGATTCTGCACCCCATTTTCATGCGCAAGACGACGGACCAGTACGCCGATACCGGCATCGACGTCAATGATGTCGTCGTGGACGAGTATGCTGACCTGGCCTGGCGTATGCGGGCGCTGCTGGCCCTCCGCAAAACGCTGGGAACGCGCATCGTCGCTGTCGGCGGCCCGGGCGGCTGGGGCGCCGGCCGCCAGTTTGCCCCGCCGATCGCTCGCGAGAAGTGGAGTCTGGACATCCGCACGATCGAATACCCCGATGTCGGCAAGCGGCTGGAGGCGCTGAAGAAGGACGACAGGGTCGTGGCCGAGGCCCGCAAGCAGGCCGCCGAGTATCTGGCCCAGCCAAACACGGTGCTCAAGTGCGACAGGAAGTACGTCGAGAACGCCTTCGTCCTCTACAAGGCCTTCAAGGACATGATGGCCGAGCACGACTGCAAAGCCCTGACCATCCAGCACTGTATGGGCACGATCATGCCCATCTCGGAGACCACCGCCTGCCTGCCGCTCAGCCTGCTCAACGACAACGGCTACCTGGCGTTCTGCGAGTCGGACTTCGTGGTGATCCCGTCGGGCATCCTGATGCACAACGTCACCGGCCTGCCGGTCTTCCTCAATGACCCCACATGGCCGCACCACGGCGTGGTCACCATCGCACACTGCACCGCACCGCGCAGGATGGACGGCAAGAACGACGAACCGGTCGAGATCCACACCCACTTCGAGTCCGACTACGGGGCCGCCCCGAAGGTGGCCATGAAGGTCGGGCAAATGACCACCAACGTCGTGCCCGACTTCGAGAGCAAGAAATGGGTCGGGGCCCTGGGAACGGTCGAGGCCAACCCGTTCCACGACATCTGCCGCTCGCAGACCGACATCGCCATCAAGGGCAACTGGCAAAAGCTGCTCGAGGACATGCGCGGCTTCCACTGGATGACCGGCTACACCGACTGCATGAAGGAAATCGGCTACGCCATCAAGCACCTGGGCATCGGCTGGGAGGACGTGTCGGCGTAAGTGGGGCCGACGCACGTGGGGCCGACGCCCTCGTCGGCCCTTTGGGAAACGACTTGAGATCAGGGTAGGGTCCGCGCTCGCGGACCATCCTCGCCTTCATCTGCAATCCGAAACGTGCAATCTGCAATCCAACGGTCCGCCGGCCTGCCCGCCGTGGCGGGGGCGGACCCTACTTTCCGCCGAGCGACTTGAACACCGGCGCCGGGCCGGTCAGCCAGCGCAACTCCTGCCGCTGCGCCTTGCGACGCTCGTAGAGCTTCAAAACAGCCGCCAGTTCGCTCTCGCTCAGCCCGGCGATGCCCTTGTCATCGAGCCAGCCGTTGGAGGTGGCCACCGGCGTCTGATAGTGCTCGACGCCAAACTGGGTGTAGTCAAAATGCGTCACCGCTTGCCAGTTACACGACCACAGCACGTTGCGGAAGTTGGCGAAGATCCCGTAAGGCCAGGTCACGGGCTCGCAGTGGCTGTCCTGGTAGCAGCCATGGGCCATCATGGCATATCCGGGCACATCGGGCCAGTGGTTCTTGCCGTCGAAACTCATCCCCTGGCAATCGCTGACCAGAAACGCCACCTTGGGCTGAGTGGTCGAGACGAGTTGGGCCAGGTCGCGGACCAGCTTCATCATGGCGCGGTCGGGGTACTCGCGATTCTCACGAGGCGCGAGCGTCCCCGCTCGGATCTGGAACGTCTCATCCCAGACCAGTGCGTCGATCTCACGGCCATACTCGGCCAGAAAAGCCTTCAGATAACTTAGATACCGCTGATAGACCTTCGGATGAACGGGGTTCTGGATGTACGGCTCGCCGACCGTGTCCGGGCCGACCCAGCCGCCCGGAATCAGTATCTCCGCGGCCTTGTTGAATCCGGCCCCGTCGCAAGCCGTCAGGCCATCGGCAAAATACACACAAACCCGGAACCCCTTCTCCCTGGCGTACCGGATCCGCCGGTGCATGTCGGCCTTGGTCATCTTCACCGGTTCGAGCGTCGGGAAGCCCTTCTCTTTCATCTCGGCCGCACGGGGAAAGGCCGTCCACTCGTCATCGAGTCTGCCCGTCTTTTCGTTGAACGTGTACCGCCCGAGCATGTCGTACCAGCCGTGCAGCGTGAAGACGATCTTCGATCGCTCGGCCTTAGGGATGATCCTCTCCGCCGCGTCGATGTCCTCGAACCAGCCCTTGCCGCCGTGGCTGAGATAGTCATAGTGCTGCCAGGCAACGTCATGCAGCCAGTCCGGCCCTTCCTTCACGTCGGAAAGAGCCGTGGCGTACCAGGCTCGTATGGCCTGCTCCGGCCCGCCATTGTGGATCACCGTCCAGAACACCCGCTGCTCGGGCTCGGTCATCGGCACCTTGCTGCCGAGGTAGACGCAGTTGAACTCGCCGTCGCTCGAGGTCGCGCTGTTGGCCACGAGAAAGCCGGTGCTGAAGAACGGATCGGCGATGTGCGTCAGCCGCGGGCTCTTGTCGCCGGCCGATTCGCTGATTACCGGGATGGCCAGAAGCTCCTGCGGCCCCTGCCGGGTGAGAGCCTGCCCGCTCAGCCGCCAGACCCACTGACGGCCGGGCTCATTCTCGAGCAAGTCGCCCCGGCCGTCATATCTCGGCGTGAACACCGAATGCTTCACGTTTGGCAGCGCAATGTTGTTGCCAACCATCAGGATCACATCCTGCCCGAGCGGCGGGTTCTTCGGCGTAAGAGTCACCGCCCGGCGAACCACGGGGAATCCCCCGATCTTGGTGAACTTGACCTCGTAGCGGACAGTCAGGGGGGTGCCCGGCGACAGGTCGTATTCGAACGCGATGCCGGTCGCCCGCCGTTCGACCTTCGTCGGCCGGTCGCAGCGAAACACGGCATCCTGGGCGGGCTCGGCGGGCGTCTGGCCGGGCGGGACGAGGGCCACGCGGATGAAGTTGTCCCCGGCCGCCGACTGGGTCAACTGGTAGCCGTCGCCGTTCGCCAGCCCGACAATGTTGCCGATGTCGGAGAGTTTCAGCTTCCAGCCATCCTGAACGAAGATCCAGTCCTCGGCCCGAGCCGGTCCCGCCAACGTCACACAGAACAGACAACTCAGTACAAATCGCCGCATGCGGTCCTCCTTGAATCGCAGGGGCGAATATGAAAACCGCAAACCGCCGAAATCGCAAGCCCGCGGGAAGTGGTCGGGGTTCAGAAGCGAGCCGGCGGGTTTAGCCCGCCGGTATAAGGGTTCAGAACGGGTGGCCTGGGTCCTTCTTTTCTGGACCTGGGTTCTCGATTGATCCGCGCGACCCGGGATGGCATGGCCATGTCGGCAAACGCGCACTCGGCCCGGAATCCGGGCTCTCATGAAAACAACCATTTAATGATCGAAGAACTTGTTATCCCAAACCTCGACGATCGTCTGGTTGGCGCCAAGGACGGTCAGACGATAGAGGAGTATCTGATTCTCATAGCGACCTTCGATGTTGTCCTCAGGCCCACGAACCCGGAGGACCACAAAGGAGTCGGGCACGGCTTCTCCAAAGCCGCCATGGCGCAGAGAAGGTCGAGCCACACGTTGAGCCTTATTCCAACGGTCGTTCCACACGTTTAGCTGCTCTCGATCATTGAACCCGACGAACCGCCCAGACCGGTCCGGCTTGACCAGATCGATGAATTCGTCGACTCTTGCACTGCGCCCCTCTTTCAGTTGTTGCTCGTACGCGATCTTCAGATCTTGAAAGACACTCTGCCATGGCCGGTCGACCTTGGTTTGGATGTAGAACTGGCGGTGGAATCCTCCGAAGCCAAACTCTACCCAACTCTCCACCTGAACCGGCTCGTGGCCCTGGGGCAACATGATGTAGGAAGGCAACGACCGGAGCCATTTGAAGTAGAGCCATACCCCTGCCACGGCCAGCAGCAGCGCGAGGACTAT
>CAZPIO010000027.1:0-62199 GCA_964586235.1 uncultured Planctomycetales bacterium | reverse complement strand
GTTCGAATCCCCCTGGGGTCAGTCGCCGACCATTTCCAGGCCGATCTTGTAGGCGCCGACGGTGGTGGCGCAGTGGACGACGATTGCCTCAGACCACGGGGAATTCTCATCGCGACGCACCCGGACGCGTTTTCGCTCAGGGAGCTCGAGCTTGCAGAGAATGCCCATGGAGGTCGGGGTAACGTCGCGGATCGAGGCGATTTCGCGGCAGATCCTGCCGTCCAGCTCGATCTCGATAGGAACGTTAATCTGCCTGCGGGCGGCGGACCTCTTATACTCGAGGGCACCCGCCGGCTCGGGCAGTTCGTCATAGAGTTCCTGAGCCAGGTTCATCTGCTGCGTTCTCCGGTTCTGCCACTTCCTGCACGCGAATCGCGCCCCCGGCGGGGTAAGATACCGAGAGGGCGGCGCTGCCGCAACCTGCCTGCCGCGCCGCGATGGAGTCGCGTCAAGGTGTGCCATCACCGCATTGGGGGTCGGCCGGAACCAGCGGACCGTTGAGGCAGGCCGGGAACACGAGGAGATCGTGGACGGTTTTACTGCTTGCCTTCCTTGCGCTCGCGCAGCAGGTCGCAGATGGCCTCCGCGTTGGCCTTGGCCAGATGCCTGGCCTTGGTCTCCAGGGGCGACTGGCTGATGCCCTCGACGTAGATCCTGCCGATCTGGCGTCCCGTGTCCGCGTCCGCGAAGGACACCAGCAGATCGAGCCGCGGCTCCTTGCCGTAGATATGACCGTGTTTGAAGAAACGGAGGACGACGTTGACGACGAGTTTCGGCTCGCCACCGGGGAATTCGCGGCGGAATCTGGCTTCGGCCAGTTCTTCTCGCATGGCCAGCTTGACCTCCGAGATTTCAGCGAAGGTGCAGATGGGCTCGACGTCGGTAGAGACTTCGCCCACCTCGACCGATCGATACGGCGCGATCGCTCCGGCCGACATGCCTTGCAGGACGTGGATCTTGGCTTGGGCTCCGGTGAAGACCTTGACGCCCACTTTCGCGCCCGACATCGCCGCACTCACCGGATTGCATCCGGCGCAGGCCAGAAACGCCGCCGTGGACGACATCAGCACCATTCGCACAATCATCCGATTCATTGGGTCTCGTTCTCCGCTTTGCCCGATGACTTTCCGAAACGTTCACGTATTCGTTCGGCAATCGCTTCATGATTATCGAGTTCCGAGGCATGAATGAACAGCCCCGGCGGGTCGCGTTTGAACAGGTAGTGGCTCAGCAGCCAGATCTGCTCGCTGCGGTATTCCAGGTCACCGGGCATCTCGCCGACGGCCTGAGATGGACCGCACTGTACGGCCGTCAGCCAGCCGGGGAGAGCCTGCTCGACCTGCTTGAACGGGACCTGCTCGCCTTGTGCGATCCATCCGCCGCGGACCAGGAAGGGTTTGACCGACGTCCGGCCCCGGCCGCGTTGGAGCACCAGGTAGTTGAACTGCTCGATCGGCCGGACCAGTCGAAAGGCGGGCTGCTCGACGATGCCGGCCCGCTCGATGCGCTGTTTGACCGCGGCCGCGCGCTCGAAGGCCCGCTCGGCTGCCAGGGCCTGCATCTGCCGGCGCCACAGGGTGAGCGCGGGCTCGCGATCACCCGACGCGAACGTCAGTGCGGCCCGGATCATTTCGCAGTACTGCCCCATCGCAATGTGACCGATGCACGGGCCAGGGCATTTGCCCATCTCGTAGTAGGCGCACGTTGTGCCGCGCGGGGCCTGGCCCAGACTATCGTAGCAGCGGCATAAGTCGAAGGCGTCTTCGAGCATCTCGACGAAGCGGTGGGCGTCGGGCTGCGTGGAAAACGGGCCGAGATTCACTCCGTCGGCACCGAGCAGCTTGGCGACGAGAAAGCGGGGGATCGGCGAATCCGGGTTGACGTGGACGAACCATGCCGGGCCGAAGGCGAGGTTCTTGCGATAGATCTCCGGGAGAAGCTGACGGGCGGTTCGAAGGTAGGTGAAATCCGTTTCGAATGACGAGTACGTCGGCTGCCAGCGGATCCTACGGACAATTTCGCCGAGTTTGGCTCGTCGCCTGGCGAAGGCGGAAACCGGTTCAGCCTCCGCCGTCGGCTCGAACAGACGGTTGCGCAAGGCCCTCCTCAGATCCGCGGCCGCCGACAACAGGATCAGGCGATCCTGGTCGTCGGTGAGCATGTATACGCCCCCGCCGCCGGGCAGGAGACGGGCGATGGCGTCGGGGGCTGGCTGGACTGGTGTCTCGGCTTTCTCTCTCGCTTCGCTCTCGACGCGATCGAGTTGGTGTTCGTTGGCGGCCGCGCGGTTGCGGTCTTCCTTGTCAGCCAAGGGTGGCGGGTAGTCCATCTCGTGGGTGAACAGGTCTTCCGCTTGCATAATCGCCGACGCATTGTCCCGGCATTGACCTGCCGGGACAAGAGCCCCGTCCTTCCGGCCGAGTCCCGGAGGGACAGCATGAGAATAGCCCAGGGGGTTATCCCTGGGAAACAGGTGACGCCGGGTGAAACCAGTCCCGTAGCGACGGCTGAGTGTTCGGTCGTCCCTACGGGACTTGCAGGGTTAAATGAGATCTATTGCCGGGTGACCTATAGCCCCAGCAGTAAACTGCTGGGCTATTATCATCGCGTCCCTCCGGGACGCAAGCCGCCGTCACCCCTCCAAACCCGGTCGACTCGCCCCGCCGTGCGTCTCCCAGTCCCGCAGGTATCCGTCCTGTCGAGCACACTGCCCGTTGTGCGTCCCGTAGGGACGATATGACAATAGCCCAGCGATTCATCGCTGGGAACGCGTCGCGCCCTCGAAATCTCAGTCCCGTAGGGACGACTGAATTGCAGCATCAGATCCTGAGGTCAATCCCCGAAATGCCCTGCCCCGGGCCTCAAATCCACTTGCGGACGTCGGTAAGACGAACGTGGATGATTGCGGCCCCTTGTCTTGGACGGTATGGGAAAGTGAGGTACTCCAGATACGGCTTCGAAGCGATGCCATGGACTTCGATGGCCAACCGCCTGAGATCCTCCTCATCGACGAGCCACTCGTATTGGGACCCTTTACCTCGAAGCACGAGATGACCATACTCCTCCCCCCGAGCCTCATCGGTCTTCCGGATTGTAAGGGCCAATTTTCCCTCCACCGCGACGAAGCTCAATCCCGTGAGAGAGAGGAATTCGCGATCGAAGCTGTGATAGAACCACAGAAGGATACTGGCAAGTGATGCGATACCCGGCCTGTTTCCGAAAACGCGGATCTCCGCTTCATCCTTGTGAAGACGCTCTTCTGCGGACGGAATCGAAACGTTCAAGGCCGCGTCAGGGAATGTGAAAACCCGGCACTCGGCTTCCTCCGATTGCATCGACGGCCCCCCTCACGCCTGTCTGACGATATCCTCGATCACCGCCTTGATGCGCCCGGTTGCGGCGGCGCGGGCTTTGGGTATGTCATCGCCGGGGGCGTGGGTCAGGACGTAGAACTTGATCTTCGGCTCGGTGCCGCTGGGCCGGGCGATGACCTTAGTGCCGTCGTCGAGGGTGAAGAAGACGACGTCGGCGGCGGGAAGATCGTAGCGACCTGCCGGCTTGCCGGTGCGGGCGTCGCGGATCTCGCCGGTCAGCAGGTCGGCGATGGTTGCGACGGCAATTCCGCCGATGGAGGCCGGCGGCTTCGTTCGCAGGCGCTGCATCATGTCGTTGATGCGGGCGGCGCCGTCAGCGCCGGGCAGTGTGAGGCTCCTGGCCCCTTCCTGGAAATAGCCGAATCGCTGATACAGCTCCTGGAGCAGATCGTAGAGGTTCCTGCCGCGGGCGGCGGTCACGGCCGCAAGGTCGGCGATGCAGCACGCGCTGGTCACCGCATCCTTGTCGCGGGTATACGTGCCCGGCATATAGCCGTAGCTCTCCTCGGCGCCGAAGATATACGTTTTGCCCGGGTTGCCCGGCGTTCCCGCCTGCTCGAACTGGCAGACCTTCTGACCGATGTACTTGAAGCCGGTGAGCACCTCGATGACTTCGGCGCCGTAGGATCTGGCGATGGTTTTCATCATGTCGCCGGAGACGATGGTGGTGACCAGGACGGCGTTTTTCGGGAAACGGCCGGCCCTGGTGAGTTCGTCGCAGATGTAGTAAGTGAGCAGTGCGGCCGTCTGGTTGCCGGTGAACAGTTCGAAGCCGCCGGACGGCGCGCGGACGGCGATGCCCACGCGATCGGCGTCGGGGTCTGTGCCGATGACCAGGTCGGCGCCCTCTTTCCTGGCCAGGGCCACGGCCATGTCGAGTGCGGCCCCCTCCTCGGGGTTGGGCGATTTGACCGTCGGGAAGTTGCCGTCGGGGGCGGCCTGCTCGGGGACCTCGATCACCTGCCTGAAACCGCGACGACGCAGGGCCTCCGGCACCAGCACGCTGCCGGTGCCGTGCAGGCCGGTAAACACGATCTTCAGCCGCTCGCCCTGCTGCCGGCAGACCTCGGGATTGAGACACGACGTCTGCACCGCGTGCAGGAACGGTTCGTCGATTTCCTTGCCGATGATTTTCAGAAGGCCTTTGGCTTTTGCCTCGTCGGCCGGCATGGTCTTTACGTTGCCGAAACCGCCAACCTTGGCCACCTCGGCCATGATGTTTTTGTCGTGCGGGGGCACCACCGAGACGCCGTCGGACCAGTAGGCCTTGAAGCCGTTGTACTGCGGCGGGTTGTGGCTGGCGGTGATGACCGCTCCGGCCGTACATTTCAGGTAACGGACCGCGAATGAGAGCTCGGGCGTTGGGCGGAGCCGTTCAAAGACGTACGCCGGGATGCCGTTGGCGGCCAGCACACAGGCGGTGCGCTCGGCGAAGACATCGCTCATCCGCCGGCAGTCGTAGGCGATGGCCACGCCGGCCTTGCGGGCGGCCTCGCCCTGGCCGGCGATGTAGTTGGCCAGGCCCTGGGCGGCGGCGCCGACGGTGTAGACGTTCATCCGGTTGAGACCCGCGCCGATGACACCGCGCATACCACCGGTGCCGAACTCCAGGCCCCGGAAGAAGCGGTCCGTCAACTCTTTTTCATTTCCCGCGGCCACGAGGTCGCGGATTTCCCGCTTGTCGGCCTCCGCGATCGCCGGATCGTTCAACCAGGCATCGACAGCGTTTTCTACCGATTGATCCATCGTTTCAACCTCGAATACAAAAGGAAGACGGCGAACAGAGCCCGCCCTACTAACAGCCCAGCATCCTCCTGAAGTACTCGATCGTCTTTCGGACGCCCTCGTCCAGCGGCACTCTCGGTTCGTATCCCAGCAGGGTGCGGGCCCTGGTCAGGTCGGGCCTGCGGCGGCAGGGATCATCCTGCGGGAGCGGCCGGTGCTCGATCTGCAGCGGCCTGCTCATCGCCTTCTCGATGGAACGCACCAGTTCCAGCAGGGTCATCTCCGAATCGTTGCCCAGGTTGATCGGGCCGATATGCTCGCTCTCCATGAGGCGGCACAACCCGTCGACCAGGTCAGACACGTAACAGAAGCTTCGCGTCTGCCGGCCGTCGCCGTACACGGTCACCGGCTCGCCGCGCAGGGCCTGGCAGATGAAATTGCTCATGACCCGCCCGTCGTCGACGGCCATGTTCGGTCCGTAGGTATTGAATATCCGGGCGATGCGGATATCGACCTTACTCTGTCGATGGTAGTCCATCATGAGCGTCTCGGCCACGCGTTTGCCCTCGTCGTAGCAACTGCGGATGCCGATGGGGTTAACGTGGCCCCAGTAGGTCTCTGGCTGCGGGTGCACCTGTGGATCGCCGTAGACCTCAGAGGTGCTGGCCAGGAGAAGCCGGGCGCGCACGCGTTTGGCCAGACCAAGCATGTGGTACGTGCCGAGGACGTTGGTCTTGATGGTCTTGACCGGGTTGTACTGGTAGTGGACCGGGCTGGCCGGGCAGGCCAGGTGGTAGATTCTGTCGACCTCGATGGCGATCGGATGGGTCACGTCGTGGCGGACGAATTCGCAGCGCCCGCTGAGCAGCATCTCGCGATAGCGATCGCCGAAGTTCTCGATCCTGCCGGTGAAGTAGTTGTCCAGGCAGATGACGTGGTGCCCTTCGTCGAAGAGGCGAAGGCACAAGTGCGAGCCGATGAAACCCGCTCCGCCGGTCACCAGGATGACGTCTCTGTCCATCTACCAGCCTCCCGAACGCGGCACGCCCGTCTGCCCCAAGAATCCGTGCCGGTTGTGGGCCGCGCGCCTACGGGATGATACTGCCGACCGCGACGCGCGTCGAGGTATTATCGGACAGTCGGCGGCTCGATATGAAATCCCACCCTGCCAGCGACGGCCGTACCGTTCTCAGCACCGCTCGTCCCGAAGCGGGAACGGCAGCGTCCGAGAATACCTCGCAGGATGTGCGTGCAACGGGGGCGCGAGGTGTCGCAGTCCGGGCTCACCGTTTTCCCGGCGGCGGACCTTGACATGCGGGCCCTGCCCGTGCCTAAACTATGTGAGTACTCTCGCCGAGCAGGGTCCGATCGCCATGTTCCGACTGACAGGGGCAGGAGGCGACCGGGATGGGAACAGAAGGAACGATGGTGATCAAGACCGTCTTTCACATTCACACCGATTACTCGGACGACAGCAACCTGTCCTGCGAGTGCCTTCTCGCTGAGGCCCGCCAACGAGGAGTCGGGTGCGTCGCGGTCACCGATCATGACTCAATCGAAGGAGCGACCCGGCTGGCCCGGATGGCGGGCGACGACCTGCAAGTGATTATCGGCGAGGAAATCTCCACCACCGACGGCCACCTCATCGGCCTGTTCCTTCGCGATTTCGTCGAGCCGGGCATGTCAGTTCGGCAGACGGCCGAGGCTATTCGGGAGCAGGACGGCCTGGTTATCGTGCCCCACCCGTACAACCGGCTGTTTGAGTGCAGCCTGGGCGAGAAGGTCTATGAAATCCTCGATCTGATCGACGTGGTGGAGGTGGCCAACGCACAGAACCTCTCGCCGCTGCCCAACAGGCGATCCGCGCGGTTTGCCCGCCGGCACGGTTTTCCGGCCATCGTGGGGACCGACGTACACCATCGCGGCTATCTTGATACCTGCCACCAGATGATGAACGGCTTTGACGGGCCGGCGGCGTTCATTGCGTCGCTGCGGACCGCCTGGCTGCACGCGAAGGCGCATCCGCTCGGATACTTCTTCCGGAGTGCGTACGTCGTCGCCCGCTACAGGCTGGGACTTGGCCTGCCGGCCGGATACGGCGCGAATGCGGTTCCGCTCCCGTCGCGCGGCCAAGCCTGTGTCGCCGAAGCAAGCTGATCTGCGGCTCCACCCCGAGTAGTCGACTCACATCGCCAGTCAAACCCGGCGATCTGGTCAGATGCTGCCGGCTTGCAGCGTGCGCTGAACGGGCTACACTGGCGGGGCCGGCGAGCTCGAGGACACGAACACGGAGGAATTGATATGCCGAACATCATCGCCTGTCGTCTGGCGAGCTACGCGGATTACCAGGACCGCGCGTGGACCCATCTTCCGCAGATCGGTATCCGCAACGTTGAGATACCCGCGCCTCCGCCCGGAGAACTGGCTGAAACGAAGAAGAAGCTGGCCGACCACGGCCTGACGGCCACCTCGCTGCAGGGTAAGACTGACATCACTCAGCCGAATGCGGCCGAGGTGCTCAAGCCCCAGTTCGAGGCCTGTGCCGCTCTGGGGGCCAAGGTCCTGTTCCTGAGCGTCAAGGCCGGGCAGACCGACCGTTCGATCGTCTGGCAGCGGATGCGGGCGATGGGCGACCTGGCCCAATCGTTCGGCGTGACTATCGCCGTCGAGACTCATCCCGACCTGGCAACCAACGGCGACGTGGGCGCCGAGACGATGAAGGCCGTGAACCACCCCAACGTCCGGATCAATTTCGACACCGCCAACATCTACTTCTACAACCGCAACCGCACGGCCATCGGCGAGCTTGCGAAGGTGATCGACTATGTCGCCTCCGTGCACCTGAAGGACACGCCCGGCGGCTTCGAGGAGTGGACGTTTCCCGTGCTCGGGACCGGGGTGGTGGATTTTCCGGCCGTTTTCAAGATGCTCGGCTCGCGCGGCTTTGTCGGTCCGTACACGATGGAACTGGAGGGTACGCAGGGCGTGCAGCGCAACGAGGCCGAGCAGCTCGCCTACATCGCCGACTCGGCCGCCTATCTGCGAACGACCGGGGTTCTGCCTTGAAGACCCGGCGGATGACTTCGGCAAGCTCAGTCCGGGAAGCCGTCAGGATCGCCAAGAATCGCGGCTGCAAGCCGCTCCTACATTCCGGATCGCGGTCGGAAACCGCTCCTACATTCCGGATCGCGGTCGGATTTCGGTGAGCCTTGTCGAACCGAGACCGCTCCTACGACGATCGCGGCTACAAGTTGGGCGGAGCGAAACCCGCCGTGGCGGGCTGCTCCTACCTCTGCAGATCGCGGTCGGAGACCGCTCCTACCTTCGCAGCGACAAGGATCGCGGCTGCAAGCCGCTCCTACAAGAAGTGACGCCGCCACGCGTCAATCGGCGAGAAGGGATTTGGCTTCGGATTTCGGGTCCAGGCTGACGGCGCGTTTAGCGGCGGTTTTGGCTTCTTCCTTCTTGCCGGCGCGGTAGAGGGCGAACGCCAGGCGGCTGTGGGCGGCGGCGCTGGCCGGGTCCAACTGGGTGAGGATCCGGTATTCCTCGACTGCCTCGGGGAAGCGATTCTCGCGGGTGAGCAACTGGCCAAGCGACTCACGCATGTCCTTGTCATACGGAGCGATTTCGAGGGCCTTGTTGTACCATTCGATCGCCTCGGCGTGCCGGCCGGCGTCGGAGTGAATCCGGGCGGCGCGCAGCGGGAAATCCTCCTCGTTGGGGCTGAGCCGCGACAACTCGACCAGCTCGGCCAGGGCTTTTTCCGGCTGCTTGAGCTCGACGTACAGATCCGCCAGACGACCTCTGGAATACGTATCCAGGGGCCGGGCCCTGCTGACTTTCTGAAACATCTCCACGGCCAGGGCCTTGTCCTTGTCCTTGACCGCCTTGTTGCCCAGGACCCAGCAGGCCGCCGGACTGTTCGGGTCTACGGCCGCGAGTTTCTCGGCCACCTCGATGCTCTCTTCGCGCAGGGCCTCGGACTTCTCCTTGTCGCCGGTATGAGCCGCCTTGGCGACGAGAACCTGGATCATGACCGTCTGCACCTGCTTGTCGCCCCCGTCGAGACTATAAGCCTCCCGAATGGCCTTCTCCGCACCGTCAAACTCGCGGTCATCGAGCAGCGCCTCCGCCTTGGCGACCAGAAGCCGGACCTTCTCGCCGCCCTTGGCTTTGGGCAGCTTCTTGTCGATCTCCTTGAGCGACGGGATGGGCTCCAACGTCAGGCCCCACTTCTCGGCGTCCTTGCGAGCCCAGGCGATGAACTCCTTCATCAGGGCCTCCGAGCCTTTCCCGAACGCCGCGGCCAGCACGTCCGACTGCTTGCCCCCCTCGCGAAATCCAGCGAGGGCCTTGTTGATCGCCGCCTGACCATAGCGCCCGAGCAGGTACTCGACCATCCAGTCGCTCTGGGCATAGGCCATCGCCAATCCACCGCGACGCTCGGTGGGTTGGAAGATCGAATCCAGGTCGTACATCGTGTCTCGACGCAAAGCCATGACCAGCATCCGGCACGCCTCCCATGTCCGGCGATCGGCCTCCTCGCGCTGGGCCAGGCCCTCGGTCAGCCACCTCGGTATACGGTTGCCGGTCGCGGCCAGCGTCACTGTGTGTACAAACTCATGCCGCAGCACCGACCGCCAGTTGAAGGTCATGCGGCTCGGCCCCGGCCGGGGAGCATCCATGGCGATGACCGGCCCGGTGGTGGCCCCGATGGTGTGCAGGAACGGCCGGCCGGTGATCCGGACGGCAAAACCGGCGTGATCGGGAAATAACTCGATGATCGTCTTCTTCTCCGGGTGGTAATTGAACTGGTTGCAGATCCGCTCGTAGACCTGCTCGGCATAAGCCGACATCATCGGCCGGATGATCGCGTCTGAGCCGTCGGCGGACTTGACAATGAAATGCTCGCTCTCCTGGTGGCCGAACTTTTCGAGCTTGTCCAGCAGGTTGAGCGTGTGGAAGGTCCGCTCGTTGAACGGGTCGAGCTTCCACGATTGATCGAGCACCCGCCGGGCGGCGCTCTCGTCGCCCGTTTCCATGTACAACATGCCAAGGCCGGTAAGCGGTTCGGCCCACTCGGGCGCCAGTTCCACCGCCTTCCTGAAATGTGACTCGGCCTCGGGGAACTGGTTTCGGAGGGCCTGCCACGCGGCAATCTCATTCTGCACCACGGCCGATCGCGGGTTCACTTTGTCCGCCCGCGTCAGGGCCTCACGCATGCCTGGCTCATCACGCTGCAGCGAACGGGCCGCGGCCAGCACGCCGATCGCTTCGAGATGACTGGGGTTCAAGTCGAGTGCTCTGGTTGCGGCCTCGACCGCCTCCGCATCCTTGCGGTCGGTGAGGTGGACGCGGGCCTTGAGCACGCAGGCGTTTGCGCTGCTGGGGTTGATCTTGAGAGCGGCTTCGGCTTCCTCGGCGGCCTTCTTGGTGTTGTGCCCGTCCAGGGCGATCATTCCCAGCCCGACGTGAGCGTCGGCCAGGTTGGGGTTGATCTTCAGCGCGGCCTTGTAGTCACCCTGTGCCTGCTCGAGGTTGTACTTGCTCAGCAGCAGGTCGGCCGAGGCCAGCAGCGCCGGCCAGTACTTCTTGTCGACTCGCTCGACCGCCGGCTGGAGAAGCTCGCGCAGAACGTACTTGGTCTTCGCCGTCGTCTGGGGGCTGCGGGTCAGGACCGCATGGCGGTAGATGGCAATGCCCGAGTCGGTCAGAGCGGCGGCATTGCTCGGGTAACTGCGGCGGAGCAGCTCGGCGAACCATGCGTAAGTCTCGATGGCCTTTTGCCGTTCGCCGACGGTCTCGTAGAGTTGCCCCAGCAGCCGGCGGGCGCTGGTGTTCTTGGCGTTCAGTTCCACGGCCTTGCGGGCCGACTCGATGGCCCCGTGGTAGCGTCCGAGTTGAGCCAGTACCTCCGCGCGGGCATACTGCCATGCATCGGATTCACCGGCGTTGATCGCATCCAGCCTGCTCAGAGCATCGGCGCATCGACCGACCATGCGATGGGCTTCGGCGACGCCGATCGCCGCCTCCACGCGGCTCCGCGGATCGGCGGTGAGCTCTTCGAACTTGCGCATGGCTTGGTCGTAGGAACCGATCCGAAGAAGGCTTTGGGCCTCCTTGAGGACATCGGCCGGGGCGCTGGCCGCCTGGGTCTGTCCGGCCAGCAGGCACACCGGGCTGGTCAGGACGATCAGCAATACAGGAAGGCTGAATCGCGGCTCCAGTCTCATCACTGACACCTTACCACTGCATCCATCCGAACGGCCGCTCCTTCGACCGTCCTCCTACCTGATTGTAGCACGAAAACCCTCGCGAGTTGCTGCCGGAAGCTCGCGGCTTGTTCAGACGACGCATCAAACCGGAGAAGAGGCGTTTCACTCGGACTTGCCGGCCACAGCCACTCTGTCGTCACCCGTGACGTGAGGCGGGACCCGATAGATTCGCGCGGGCAGCCACTTGACTGCCCGGGGCGGCGTGCTCGAATCGTTGTAGATCATCTCCAGACGAGGGTCCGTCGGCCAGTCGGTGCGGAAAGGCTTGCACACCACGATGTAGTCGACCCTCAGTTCCTGGAGCTGCTCGACGGTGGGTTTCATATCCGGGAACAGGCGTTGCGTGGTCATGTAGTCGATGACGTCGTTCTTGAGACCCCACCCGCAAAGCGGATAAGTGAGCCGGCTCGCACCGCTCCAGTGGGAAAGGTTGACGACGCGTGTTCCTTCAGGCCACCGGTCGATGACATCGGGCAGGCCGTAGCAGGCCGATCGGGAGAGATTCCTCGACACCATGCGCATGCCGAGCACCTTGGCCGGAATCGCGGCCAGCACCGCACAGCCCAGGCACGTAGCAACCAGCGAGGCCAGACCGATCGCCGACGGCCAATAGCGATACATCCGACCGATTGCCGGAGCGGCCACGCACACCGCCAGAACGAGGTACAGCATGCCGAACCGGGCATAGTGGCACAGCGGCCCGAGCCACAAGAGGAAGACGCCCGCGGTGAGGGCGACCAGCATCAGCCGATGATGGCGCATGGCGCGCCGGCCGCGCAGGACAAAGCCGGCGACCACCGTCAGCAGCGCGATCGGCACGAAGGTGGTGAACAGCGGGCCGACGCCGCCGGTCAACATGTTCAGGGTCACCGCGTATGTCGCCAACCGGGCGATTTGTTGGATCCAGCCGTCTGGCGCCGCTCCCGGCAGGGCAATCGGCTTATCGCCGCCCTCGTAGATTTCGTACTGCGTGTCGAAGCGGATACCTTCGAGCAGAACGTGATCCCCCACCGCCACGCGAATCGGGTAGAACGGGTTGTGCACGGTGACACCCGCTCGCACGAACCAGAAGGCCGAACAGGCCAGGCATGCGGCAGTGAAGGCGGGTAACACAAACGCGAGATCGTGCTCCCGCCGATTGCGGTACAGGTATACACCCAGGAGCAGCACGGCGGCAAAGAGGCTCAACAGCCAGTTGGTCGGCTTGGTTCCAAGGGCGATGCCGATCGCCAGGCCGGCAACGATGAACAGCAGGCGCCGCACGGGGCGGGATCGATCCTTATCGATCGCCAGCAGAAGCGCGAGAATACCTGAAGCCAGGAAGGCCGTGCCGAACAGGTCGATGTAGCTGTTGTACATCTGCCAGACGACCATGTAGGTGGACAGCACGATGACCACCGCGAGGACGCGGGCGAAATGCGACCCGCGTTGAAGCCGGACAATGGCCCACACCGCGGCGCCCAGCAGGAGCCCTGCCGGGAAGTAAGCAGCGCTGGCTAGGCGTTCGGCCCCGCCCTTGAGAAGCCACCACAGTACCAGCTCGCCGTTGCCCGGCTGGCAGAACTGCCAGACGTCGGGTTTCATAATCAAGGCATCCGCGCGAAGCCAGGCCACCACCATCGGCAGACGGTATTTGAGGGCGTCGTGACCGGTGGGCATGCGAGTCAGGGCTTCGATCAGGAGGACGACGTGGAGAAGAATCACGGGGATGAAGCAGGACCAGTCGAGCCAACTCCACCGCCCTGCCGTCACGCTTGTGCAGCGGACTTCGAGCGGCCCATGGCGCGACATCGCCCAAAACGTTGCCCCCAGCAGGATGAAAAACAGGATCGTGATGCCCGGTACCGAAAGATCGGGCAACCAGCCGGGCATTCGGGCGAATGCGTAGAGGTGAAATGCTGTCAGCCAGCAGGCGGCCACAAGAACAGCAGCCAGCACAGCGCTGGTGGCCGCGTCCACATCCGGCAGCCATCTTCGCCGGAGGAGCCTCGCAAGCAGGACCAGGGCGATCAGCCCGGCTGTCGGGCTGACGGCCAGCCAGATCATCGTGGCGGCGTCAGCATGCATCGCCGGGCTAGTCTCCTGGGCCCAACTGGTAGGCGATCATCCAGTAGAGCTGCCTCACGCCGGCCGACTGTGAGACGAACACACCCAGCATCGCGACGTACAGCGCAGCCATGGCGCCCGAGACAATCGAATAACGCCGCCGGGTGGCCGCCAACAGCCCTGAGACCTCATCATCGCGCATATGCTTTTGATCGGCCGCGACAATACCGGACTTAACCCCAACGTGGTGTGTCAGGACGTTCGAGAATTGAGAATGAGGAATTGAGAATTGGGAATTAACTCAGCCGCTCAGCTGGCGGCTGCTCGTGCGATCCCCGGCTGGTGCTGTCCGAGCGTATAACCGAGGCCTGTCGTCCGATAAAGGCGGCCTCCCCTGTTCTGGCCGTCTCCTTGATTCCGGCCGGCGCCACCGATACCTTCGGTGTTGCCGCAAGGATTGAGCCTGGAATGGGCATGCTGGCACAGCTTCGCCGGCCAATAGGGCTGAGACAGGCCACAGACATGCGACGGCTATTCCTCCGCCATTGGAGATGACTGCTGATGGCTGACCACGCGTTCTTCGTAATGGCCGGAATGCTGCTGGTGACTGTATTCTCAGCAGGTGCATGCCTGGTAGTGGCGGTGTTCGCGCTGGCCCTCATCGCGAGACCCGCCACGCGTGCTATCGGTCTCGGCGTCTTCCTTGCAGGGATGATCGGTATCGCTGTGACCGACTCTCTGGTCTTCATCGCGAGGACGACCCCATCTGCAACGGATCAGCTTCCCGAGCCCGTGCGCTTGCTCACCAGTCCTCTGGCCTGGGCGTTCCTCGTACCGCGCGCCGCATTCGCCTACACAGCTTCCACCCTTTTTGGCTTTGCCTGGGCCGGTGGCGTCGCCTCGTTCGTGGCCATCATCTGGCTGCTGAGAAGACGGCGTCGGTCAAATCTGGGGCTTGAACCGGGATTGTCTCGGCATTGCTGAGACAATCAGGCTGATCGGACTTCCTGACAACTGACTACTGACCGCTGACAACTCCCTTGGCCTTCAGTCGATCCACGATCGCCGCCACGCTGCCCATGGAGACGATTTCGTCGTTTTCGAAGGTGGTGTTGAAGGCTTTTTCAAGTTCCAGCACCAGGGTGAGATGGGCGACCGAGGTCCAGCCCGGCACGTCGGCGGCCGTGGTATGTTCATTGATCGAAGCGGCCGTTCTCGGGTCCACCTTCATTGCACGGGACATGCATTGGCGAATTGTGTCAAGCAAAGGAAACCTCGGAATCGGAAAGAAGCTATTAGCTCTTAGCTGTTAGCTATTAGCTAAGAGCTAACAGCTAGCAGCTTCCTCAATCCAGCCATTGCCTGTTGTCCTTGATCTTCATCGGCACGTACTCTTCGGTGAGGTACGTGAGCCGCTTGTTGATCATGGCTTCGACTTCCATCTTGAAGCCGTTCTGCATCATTTTGCGGATCTCTTTCTCCCAGTGCTTTTTGCCCTCAAACCAGGGATATTCGAGGATCTGCTTGGCCCGCTTGATGTCCTTGTCGTCCAGGCCGATCTTGACGTCGTCGCTCAGCCCGCAGCGCTCGTAATCGAAACTGGACACACCGATGAACCGGGCCTGCGGCACGGCCATGCGCCGGCTCTCGTAGGCCAAGCTGATCGAGCCCTGCTTGATCACCGAATAGATGTAGTACCCCCAAGGGTCGTTATCCAGCAAACAGAAGACGGGTAGCTTCAGTTCCTCGTGCATCCGCCGCAGCAGCCGGCGCATGCCGCGGGCGGGCTGGCCCTGACCGTGCGTCAGAATGCAGTTGTGCTTGGCGTGGTAGCCGTCCTCATGGAACCGCCGCCAGACGGTGGCCTTTTCGACATGCAGGATGTACTTCGCGCTGCACTTCTTGAACTGGATCACGTCGGGCTCGCAGATACTCGGCACGGTGTATCCGCCGGACCCCATCCGCATGCAGTCCAGCGTGTCGCCCTGGTCAACGAGGGTAATCGGGCCCGCCAGATTGCCTCGCTGATCGGCATAAACGTGAAGTTCTTCGCGCAGGGCGTCGATGGTGACTTCGAGATCCTCAATGATCGGATCAGACTCTTCCTGGTCGTTGAAGGTTTTTTCCCTGGTCCCGGCCACGTCGTGCTTGCAGAGGTAATAGAGCTGACGAATCGAGGCCGTCTTGCCCGCATCGATGAGGTTCTTGCACTGGGCGGCGATGAGTGTGGTCTGCATGAACTTCTTGGCCATGCCCAGATCGAAGAACTGCCTCGTCTGCGAGGCGTCGCCCATCTCGATGATGGCCTTCTTCGGATTGAAGTTCACGTTCGACAGGGCCCGGATGGGGATTTCCATCTTCGGGCTCTTGCGCTTCTTGGCGTGATCGACGACCATCTCCGCAAGCTCTTCGATCTTGCGGGATGTCTCCTTCGCCTTGGCCTTCGCGGCCGCGCTGGTCCTGCCGCCTGAACCGCCTGCCGAATCAGTCGATTTACCTGCCCTCTTGGCCACCCGGAACTCTCCTTGTACGGGTATGTCTCGACTCATCCATCCGGATTGGCCCGGATCTCCTCCAGACGCGGCCGAAGCTCCGGCGGAATCTGCTCGGCCAGAGCGTCGTCGATCAAACCCACCTTCATCAGGTCGCGAATGTGAACGCGGTCAATATCGCGAAACGCGATGAGCTTCAGCGTCAGCAACCCCAGCAGGTCAAGGCCCAGGACATCGTCCGGATCTCGAATGCCCACCTTCACTGATGGTGCCGGGAACGGATCGTGCGGTTTGATCTTCTCTCCTGCGAATACAATATGGACTCCCCGGCTCGGCATGGGATCGTCGCTGTCAAGGAACATCGTCACGCCATTGACCTCGGTCATTTCAAATCCGGCCTTCGACATGGCCTGAGCCGCGGCGTCCAGATCCGGCCGATTCAGAAGAATGTCCACGTCCTTGGTCGTCCGCACGGCCCCGGGATCCCTGCTGGCAACCCAAATAGCTACGGCATTGCCGCCAATGACGGCAAAGGGAACGCCCGCCCGTTCCAATGCCTGCGACGTCCGCACCGCGCGCTCTCGCACCTTCTCGACCGCTCGTTCGTGTCTCATCAGCCACTCCAGCGGAAGGCGAACAACGTTCACGGGGATGGTCACATCAGGAATCTTCATACACCCTTGATTCTACCCCATTCTACCCGTTGAGACCATGAGGCGAGGATTTGCGGCAGCCGAAAGCCAACAGACAACAAGCACACGCCTCTGTCTGCCTTCAGGCCCGACGGGGCTCCGCATCCGGCTCATGCCGTCGCCTGAAACAGCGTCCCGGCCGGGGTCGCCGGCGGATCATCCTGCTCGACCACCACGGTATTCTCGCCGTACTCGGAATCGCTGCCCACCCGTTTGCCGTGTTCGTCGAGTTGGTCGTCGGCCTGGGCGGTCGTCTTCTTGGCCATGGTCAACAGGTTGTCGGTCAGTTCCTGCTTGTTGATCCGCTTGATGGTCGCACAGGCGTTGACCACCTCGGCGATGTACTTCTCGAAGATGCTGCGGCGCTCGCCCTGGTATTTCATTTTGCGACGGCGGTTGAGATACGCCGAGAGTTTGCGGCCGCAGTCCTGCAAGGCCAGCTTGATCTCCGCCCGGATCTCGTCGTAGTCGGCGATGGCTTCCTTGGACTCGGACGTGAAAGGAACCCACACGCTGGCCATGTGGACCAGCACCACCATCGGGGCCTGGGGCATCGCTCCGCTGCTTTGAGACAAGCCGTAGCGTCGCCAATCTACATCGATGATCGTCTTGAACATGCAGCAGGCCGACTGCTGGTACAGCAGCGGCACGCGGTTGGCAAAGCGGATCACTCGTGCCTGGTTCTGCGAGCCCGAGCCGTTGCCATTGCCGCTCTTGAGCTTGCCGCCGCGCTTGAAGGCCCTCAGGGCATCGACGGCCACCTCCGGCTCGCTCTCTTCTTCAGCCTTCGGGTCCGGCCCGAGCGACCCGCCATAGCCCAGTCCGACCTCGATCTGGAACGGATTGCCGCGATAGACGGCCGGCGGTCGTGTTGAGGCAGTGAAGAACTCGGCCTTTACGCCCTTGAGCAGGCCGGTGAGGATCTGCTCGGCCCCGATGGGCGCCAGGCAGTTGGTCGGGGGCGACATCAGCCTGGTCTTCTGGATGGCCTCGTAGAGTTTCTCGGCCTCCTGACGGGCGATGCGTTTCGGGTGGGCCCGGACGTTGAGCCTGGCCGCTTTACAGATCTCCTCGGCCACCTTCGGCCCGACGCGGCAGAACTCGCTCTGAAGGAAACCGCTGAGCCAGTGCGACTTGGTATCGTGCAGCATCTTGATCAGCAGGCCGAGCTCGACCCCATGGGGGTGCGGCTTGATCTCCTGTGTCTGGGCCGGCATCACCTCGGTGCCGCGTTCGAAGATCACCGGCTCGCCCGTGGGCGGGTGGTACTGGATGCGCACGTGCGGGTTGGCGATGGCCGTCTGCTCGATGTACTCGTCGACTGACTGGCGGCCCTTGTTGTATGAGCCGGACAGCTCGATCTCGACCTGCGTGCCCGTCTCCCAGTCAACGTTGACGGTTTCCTCCTTAACGATGCTCGGTTCATTCTTCTTGGTGTCGATCTGGATCTCGTAATAGTGGGCGTCCTTCTTGGGTGAGGTCCGCGAGGTGATCTTCACGCTCTTGCCGGTGGTCAGCAGGCCGTACATGCCCGCGGCCGAGATGCCGATGCCCTGCTGGCCGCGGGACATCTTGAGCCGGTGGAACTTCGAGCCGTAGAGCAGCTTACCGAACACGTTGGGGATCTGCTGCTTGACGATGCCCGGGCCATTATCCTTAACGATCACCCGGTAGCGTTCTTCGGACACCTCGACAATCCGGATCTCGATGTTCGGCAGGTGCCCCGCCTCCTCGCAGGCGTCAAGGGCGTTGTCCACCGCCTCTTTCACGCACATCAGCAGGGCCTTGCGCTTGTTGTCGAAGCCGAGGAGGTGCCGGTTCTTGGCGAAGAACTCGGAGACGGAGATGTCGCGCTGCATCCTGGCCATGGTCTCGGCCGTGGCCCGGGGAGCCCGCTTCTGCTTCGCCGGCGCGGCCTCGGGGGCCTCCCGGCCCTGACCCGCCGGGGCCTGGGGCCTGGCCGGACGCTCGGCTTGAGCTTTCGGGGCCTGCCTGGCGGTCTTGGCGGGCGCGGCGGCCTTGTGGCCGGCAGCCTTCTTCGTCTTGGTCTTTGTTTCCGCGGGAGGCGCGAATGACATCAGCATCTGGCTCCCGCCCGAGTGCTTCTTCTGCTTCATCATGGAAAAGCCGTCCCTGGCTCGGGTTAAATCCGCCGGTTCGTCAATTCGGACACCATCATACGAAACCGCTCGATTCATGCAAACCGTGGCGGCATACGGCCTTAGCCCCTGCGACGGGCTCCGGCCGACGCTGCTGTTTACATCGGCTGACACAGGCAAAAAAGAACACCCGCTGTGCCGCGGGCCGGGCGCCGAAGGCCGTTTTCGGCGGTGATGGTCGCATTATCCTCTTGCGTACGTCCTGCTTGCGGGTCGCTCGGTCGGTTCTATTTGGCAGCCGACGGCCACTCTTGCAGGCTGAGGGGCGGAAGAGACCGTCATTCGAAGCAATGCTGGGGTGGCAGGTTATCCTGCCCTGCGTAGCAGCGCTGCCAGCGGGCGAAATCCGACTGGTCGACATCGCCGTCGAGATCGAGATCCTTGTTCTCGCACCCGGCCGCAGGCGTGACCCCGGGCCCTGTGGCACAGGCCTCGAAGGCGAAGAGATCGGCTCCGTCGACATCTTCGTCACGGTCGAAGTCGCCGGTCACCGGGGAGACGACGCCGCCGGCCAGCAATGCATAGTGCTGCTGGCCGTTGGCCAGGCTGCCCTTGCAGGCGATCTGAGCCGTATAGATGCCAGTCACGGGCGACGGGATCATCACCTGCTCGACGTTGTCCCGTACGTTGTCACCGGTTGAAGCAGGTGATGCCGGCGATGCCGGGTCGAGCACGTAGGGATAGTACACGGTTGTTCCGTCAGGAGCGCTTACGCGAAGATCGAGATCGTTGACCAGGCGAGGCGAGGGATTGTCCAGGCCGGTCAGCGGGCTTGCGGGCGGGTCGGTCCAGCATATCGTGATTTTGAGCGGGCGGAGACTGCTGCCGAGATAGGTGTAGACCTGCGTCGGCTCGCTGGTTGTCAGCACACCGTCGACGAGGCGATGGTTGTTCGGCGTTTGCTGGTGCAATCGCAGGAGCTCGGCCGCCGCTTGGGCGTTGATCAGCCCCCATCCGTTCCTGTAGTCCGGCCCTGACGGCCCCAGATCGTCGGCCGAGCTGATGATTAAGCCCTTCAGCATGCAGGATCGCATGTACTGGCCAGGGAAAAGGCGGTTGTAGTACTCGACCAGCAGGGCCGCCGATCCGGAGATGACAGGGGTCGCCGTGCTGGTCCCGTTGTAGGTGGCGTAAGAGGCGTTGCCTCCCGCCGTGCAGGAGTAGACGTTCATTCCAGACGCCACAAGGTCCGGCTTGACGCGTCCGTCGTCCGTCGGGCCCCATGCCGAGAAGACGGTCATCGCCGCATTCGAGGGGTCGCGCAGGCCGCCGGAATACGCGTCAAAGACGGCCCCCACCGTGAGAACATTCTTGGCAGTACCGATCGAGTTCACTGTGTCGTAACCGCCGTTATCCCAGTTGTCCGCGTACGGGTCCGTTTCGGGGTCGTACGCCTTCGAGTGCCAGTTGTCGTCCGCCCAGTATTCGAACGCAGCACCTGCCGTCGGCGTTATGTCATCGCGGTCGTTGCCGGCCGCGTTCACCGGCAGGTAGTACGGGGCATCGTAGCAGAGCTGGTCCCAGGAGTGGGCCAGGTCACCGTACTGGCCGAAGTCCTCCGACTCGCGGTCGCCCCATGTCCCATACCAGCGATAGGGCGAGGAGTTGTTGTCCCACCCGGTCGCGTAGACGTACGAATGGCTCGAGATCTGAATCTTTCCCGTCTCGCCCGGTGCGGCCATGGCCCGCGAAGTCATTTCGGCCAGATCCGCCGTCCAGTCGTATGAATCGATATGAACGCTCGGGGCCATGCCCATCGCCGCGATCTGAAAGCCCATCGCCCCGATTGTCCCGGCAACATGCGTGGAATGATCGACCACGCCGACGTTATTGAGAATCGAGACGCGCCCGGTCAGTTCCTGATGTGTCGAACGGACTGCTCCGGCATCCCAGACGCCAACGGTCTGCCCCGCCCCATTTACTTCGTACGGCGGGATGTTGCGGATCAAATCAACGGCGGCCGACGCGGCGGCGCTCTGGTTACACGTCTCATAGACGTAGAGCCTTCCGTGCCGGACAGCCATCAGTTCGTACACCCGGCCGCTGCGCTCAACTCTCGGCGACCACCCTTGCCGGCGAGCGAGCGCCCAGGCGGCCTCCTTGTCGAGGCGTGCCTTATCGGACATTTGCCCGGATCTTTCGGCGCGGAATTGCGGTGAGCGGAGAGCGGCTGCTTCCCTGTTCTGGGCATTGGCACCTGCGACCATAAGCAGGAGCACCGCTGGGGCAACGCACAGAAGATCTTGTTTTCGGATCACCCTGCTGCCCCTCCACGGGCCGCATGCCCATGGGGCCCTTGCCAACAGTGCCAGCACCGCTGACCCCAGGCCGCTACCAGACCGTTTCTTATTTCTCCACGACTGCGCTCTTGATTATACGGAGTCTTCGGGCCCCGCGGCTGACTGCAGCTCAAGTTCTGGAGCCGAAACATAACCATCGCTAGAAGCTGTCCTTACCGTCTCTCGGGGCTTCAAGAGGCGGGTCTTCAAACCGCCCGGGGCGCCCACTCACCTGATCGGCTATCGCGAAACAGACTCCCAGGGAAAACCGGCTGCCTGCGGGTGCAAGCATGGCAGAGGATTCGCCGGGAGAGCTCGCGGGTGGCTGAGCCATCCATGCACGGGCGCGCCATTCACTGACGAGACTGCCTCGGCATTCGCGTCCGGGAAGCGTGTGTCGTCTCCGCCTTGTCTTCCAGACGCAGCGCGCCGTCCATGCAGGCCCGTCCCGGGGGGCGGCCTTGCTCGGAGGCCGTCCGGCATGGATAATCCCTCTCTGTTCAGACAAGGTGGACACGAGATACTCGTACTCAAGGGGTTTCGTAGCGTGGGTCTGATTGTATGGGCAGTGCTGTTATGCGGCGTTGCATGCATCTGGGCCTCTCGGCATTCAGCCATTTCGAGGGCACGCCGCGAACTGATTCCCCTTCGGGCAAGCTCATTTGACGGCCCGCCCTCGGACCCGCCTCTGGTGAGTGTCGTCATCGCCGCCAAGGACGAAGAAAGCAACATTGAACCGGCGGTCCGCACATTTCTCAGCCAGGATTATCCAAGCTACGAAGTCATTGTGGTCAACGACCGCAGCACCGACCGGACCGGCTCCATTCTCGAATCGATCCGGGCGGAGCAGCCTGACGGACGTCTGAAAGTCGTCCACGTCAAGCAATTGCGCGAAGGCTGGTTCGGTAAGAACAACGCCATGCGCGAGGGTGTTGAGCAGGCTCGCGGCCAGTGGCTGTGCTTCGGCGATGCCGACTGCCGGCAGACTTCGTGCCGGACCCTGTCGGTTGCCGTCCGGCATGCGATCGAGAACAAGGTCGATTTTCTGTCTGTTCTGCCCCGCCTGGAGACCCAGAGTCTATGGGAACGCATCATCCAGCCGGTCTGCGGAGCGGTCATGGTCTTCTGGTTCAATCCCGAGAGTGTTAACAACGCGAAGCTCCCGAATGCTTACGCCAACGGGGCGTTCATGCTCATGAGCCGCCGGTGCTACGAGATCATCGGGGGCCACGAGGCCGTCCGCACCCAGATCAACGAGGACATGCACCTGGCCAAGCTCGCCAAGGCAAAAGGGCAGCGTCTTTTCGTGATGCAGAATGAGGATCTCTACACCGTCCGTATGTACTCGCGGTTTCGCGAGATCTGGCGGGGCTGGAGCCGGATATTCTTTGGCTGCTTCGAGACCTTCCGGCGCCTGCGGATCACGCTGGTGATGCTGTTGACGACGAACGTTTTCCCGCATCTGAGCCTGCTGATTGCCGCCTGCGTGCTGGCCGTGAAGGGCTGGTCGGCGGTGGGCAGCGGCTGGCAGTTCGTCGCGGTCGCGGGACTCCTGGCGGTCCTGGCGCAGCAGACGGTGATCGTCCGCTACTACCGTTTGAGTCAGGCCAATCCCTGGCTGGCACCCACGTTCATTGTCGGCGCGGTGGTCTGCGTGGGCATGCTGGTTAACGCGATGTTCAAGCTGAACGGGCGGACCTCAACCACCTGGCGAGGGACAACGTATCGAGGCAACCACCTGGACCACTCCTGAGGTGCGGAGCGCATGGGCAAACTCGCTGTTCCATTCATGCTCGGCCAGGCCAGCGACGCGGACGGATCCGACTGGCAGTCAACCCTTCTCCGCATCCTGTCCGAATACCGGGTCTACCTGTTGTACGCCGTCGGGATTGTGCTCGGCCTGCTCATCCTCCGCGGGATCTGGCGGCGCATCTGGAGAGCCATCCGTCGCAGCCGTCCGGCCACGATTCATCCCAGCCTGCAGAAGTACAACATTGACCACGCCGAGCTGGACAGACAGCGGCGCGAGATGGCCGTCGGCGTCGTCGCCACGTCAACGGGCAATCGTCTGGCCGGCTTCCGGATCGTCCGCCAGGTCGAGGCGGTGTTCGTCGAGGGATTTCGGACGCCCGAAGAGGCCCTGACCGCCCTCAAGGCCATGGCCGTCGAGCGGGGAGCCAACGCCCTGCTGAACGTGCGGACCGAGCGGACAACCGCCGGTCGATGCTCGGCCTCGGCGGACGCGATTGTTGCCGCACCCGTTCCCCCCGGCCCGCCGGATCCGCTTCGGCCCCTGGGCCCGCGTCCCAGCCGACCTCCAAGCGCGCCGCCTCCTGATAAAGAGAAGAAATGAACCCCGCAGGTGGCGGCAGGATCAGTCAGCAGGGCCGATCAGCGGACGGCCGCAGGTACATGTCATAGCGGATGGTCGTTCCCCTGTATGTCATCGCCGGCTCGCCGCCGAGAGTCGGGGCCCGCAGTGGCCGTTTGACGACCACACGATTCCGTGCGACCGTCAGCGCGATATCCAGCAACTCTGCGGCGTCGGGGTCATCGCCGGTCACCGCGCGGCAGATCCGCATTTCCTTCTTGACAGCGGCGGATTTCCGCCTTGCTGGGAACATGGGGTCGAGGTAGACGACGTCCAGCCACTTGTTCTCGGCCATCTCGCGCAGCAACGTCCGCGAATCGGCGCAGACCAGCCTCAAACGCTGCTCGACGATCTCATGCAGCCGCCGGTCGGCCGCCGCTCTCCGCAATCCATCGTCGAGCAGGGCCGCGATCACCGGCGATCGCTCCACCGCCGTCACCTTGCAGCCCATGCAGGCCAACAGGAACGCGTCGCGACCCAGCCCGGCCGTGGCATCGACGACGCTCAGCAGCTTGCCCTTGAATCCGACCGCCTTGGCGAGCATCCGCTCACTCCCGACGATGTTTCTGCACCGGCGACTCATGCGCTCGGCAAGGAAATCGACAAACATCGGGCCCGATCGGCCTCGGCCGGTTTCGCGCAGCTCCAATCTCTCAACCGTCCGCACCAGCAGCAGCTCGAACCGGTCGCGATCCGTGCCCATCGCCAGGGGAAAGCCCAAGTCGGCGGCCAGTGCTTCCGCTAGCGGCGACAGCAGCCGATCATTGCCTTCAACAGCAACGGCGATGGGGACACTCGGGCTGAGGTTGGCCGCTGCAGTCCCAGAGGCTATGTCGGTCGGCTCATCTGACTCGGGTGCCGCCGGCGGCTTCTCCGGCAGTGCACGGGCAGGCAGGCTGCCCGTTGCACCCGACTGGCGCGGTTTCTTGACCATAATGGGATTCTACAACGAGACAGGCCTCGGATACGAGGCACTCGCGGCCGGAGGGGCATCCTCCCACACACCCGGAATGGTCGTATTGCACTTGCCGCATCGACCTGCGCGCATGTTGTTCTCGCGGACTGTGAAGCCCTGGCGACGGATCAGCAGTTGCCCGCAGTCCGGGCAATATGTGTTCTCGCGATCGCCAAGGGCCCCGGGGAGGTTGCCCGTGTAGACAAACTTCAGCCCCGCCTTCCGCCCGATGTCATAGGCTCGAATCAGCGTTTCCGGCGGCGTTCGGCAGGAATCGGCCATCTTGTAGTCGGGGTGGAACGCGGTCGCATGCCACGGAATCTCGGGCGAGACGCTGGCAATGAAATCGGCTATCCGGGTCAGTTCGTCGTCACTGTCGTTGAAACCGGGCACCACCAGGGTCACGATCTCGACCCAGAAGTCAGCCTGCTTCAGGCGCGCGATACTGTCGACGACGCTGGCCAGATGCCCGCCCAAACGACGGTACTTCTCGTCGTTGAAGCACTTCAGGTCGACCTTGTAGAGCTTCACCCAGGGGCGCAGGAATTCGATCACTTCCGGTGTGGCATGTCCGTTGGAAACAAACCCGCAGACAATGCCGTGGGGCCGAGCAAGCTTGAAGACCTCCACCGCCCAATCGGCGGTGATCAGCGGTTCGTTGTAGGTGCTGACCATCACCGGCACGTGCCGTTCAACAGCGGCCTTCACGATGCTCTCAGCCGTGATCACGGACGGTCGGGCCGTGGCATCTTCGTCCTTAAGCGTTTGGCTGGAGATCCAGTTCTGGCAGAAATCGCACTTGAAATTGCAGCCCAGCATGCCGAAGGATAACGCGTCACGGCCGGGATACGCGTGGAAGAACGGCTTTTTCTCGATCGGGTCGATGGCCAGCCCGGCCACATAGCCCGCCGGGACGCGCAACTGTCCGCCCCGATTGAAGCGTACACGGCAGACGCCCGTTTTGCCCACCGCGATCCGACAACGGTGACCACAGGACACGCACCTGACCACGCCGTCACCCTCGTCGAGAAAGAGTTGCTCGGCAGCCGGCATCGTGTGATCTTCGAGCATGTGTTTGAGGTTGATCGCCATGGGCGCACCCCCTCGGTTCCGCTGAGACACCCGGATATCCACCATAACCATTATACCCTTCCCGGCATCGCCCCCCCGTGGTCATCGTGTCGAGAACGTGCGCTGTCTCGACGCTGACCCTCCCAGCGGCTACAATCCGGGCCTCGTTGATTGGAAGCATGAGACACAGGCATGACAGGCTTACGGACACGGTTCGATCTGGCTTTTGGCGGCCCCCTGCTGGTCGCCCTGCTCTTTGCGCAACCCGCCTGCCGCGAGGACCCCGAGGTCCCGGGCGCTCGAGCGGGCAACACTACCGGTGCGGGTAATCCGTCATCACAAGCCGGCGTTCAGCAGGTACCCCCGGGGGCTGACCGGGATGATGATGTGAAGACGCCCCACGCCCTGCCTCGTACGGGCGACCTCCAAGGCTGGGTCAAGACCCGTGCGGTACGACTCGCCACGCCGAACACGGCCGCCCAACTGATCGACGACGCTGCCGCGCTCGCGGCCGTGGGTTCGTTCAGAATCGAATCGCTCGCGGGGTGCCGATACAACCTTCAGAACACGTCAGCCGAGGTTCGCTATATCGAGGCTTCCACGCCCGCGGACGCGTTCGGCCTGCTCAACGTTCTCGTTGCGGAACCCGGTCAGTTGCTGCCGGGCGACCGCAGCTTTCGTGCCACCCATATGGGCAACGCGGCCATGCGGATCGCTGCCCAGCAGGGTCCCGTCTGTGTCTGCATCGATCTCGGGGGCCGCGTCGACCTGCCGGAGATCCAGCGTGCCGGCCGTCGACTGGCCGACTACATCATCTTCAGCCTGCCGGCCGCGGATCCGCCGCGTCTTGTGCAGCTTATTCCCGAGCCGGAACGCTCATCGACCAAATTCTGGCTCGCCCGGGACATGAACTCGTTGGCGAAGGCAGCGGACCCGTTGCTCCGACGCCTGAATGCGGCCTCCGTCAACCGGCTTCTTGGTCTGGGTTCCGATGCGGTGCTCTCGCTTGCGGCCGTGCCGGCCACAGGCACTGCGGCTGCCCATCTGGTCTGGCTGGCCGAGTATCCATCGCCAGCCGATGCCAAAGCGGCCTTCGACCGCTGTTCCTTGGGGGCCCCGCAGCCGGTCGCCGCCACCGAACCGGCGCTCGCGGTCCTCCCGCCGAAAGGCAACTGCCTTTGCGGCGCATGGACCGAGCAGGCCGGCCCTCCGACGCCGATTCTCAAGAACGTGCACGACGCCCTCCCGAAATGAGGCCGTGGGCTGCTCTTCGAGCGTGTATGAAAGCCGTGACCTGTTCCCACAGGGTGGCATTTCCATACCCGCCAACGGCGGGCCTGCTCGCCCTGGCGAGCGCCGGCATGTTTCCTGGGGCCACGGACATGGCGGCGCCCCGGCAAGCCGGGGCTTGGCCATGCCACCCAGGGTGTGACGAGCTTTTCAGACAGCTTGTTACACAGAGTGGCCGTCTTCCAGCTATGGTTCCTTCAGGTGGTATGGGTTCGCGAAGGGTGGTTGTTCCATGGAACAACATGGCCGCGTTCGCCGCGGCTGGCCTGCTGGCTGTGGCGAGCAGCGGCGTGTTCGTTGAAGCGGCCGCCATGAGGAGCAGCACCTGCGGCCGGCGGTCGGACAGTTGCAGGAGTTCGCCGACACGGTTAAAGAAGGTCTACAGGTTGCCGACTGGATGACCCGCCGCGAGGTTGTGCGGGCCGTGGTCAAGCGGGTGGAGATCGGCGAGGAGAACGTCCGGGCGTCCGGTAAATCATGACACTGCAGATTCTCCTGTTGGCGGCCCTTCTGCTTGCCTCCGCCTTCTTCAGCGGCGCGGAAACGGCGCTCTTTGCGCTGAACCGCCACGAGATACAGCGATTCCGCCAGGACAAGCGTCCTTCGCGGCGGCTTGTGGCGGAGCTGAGGCGACACCCGCGGCGTCTTTTGCTGACGCTGATGATCGGGAACGTGTCGATCAACATGTTCATTTTCGCCGCCGGGCTGTCCCTTTCTGAGTCCCTGGCGGGCAAGAGAGCGGCCCTTGCACCGGTCATCGGCCTGGCGGCCCCTGTGCTGGTCACGCTGCTGGGTGACATCTTCCCCAAAGGGGTGGCGATCCTGCTGCGGGTGCCGCTGGCAGCGCGGATTGCCCCGGCGGTCAGGCTTGCCGAACTGGTCCTGACCCCCATCCGCGTGGTCCTCGGTGTGGCGCTGGTCGAGCCGCTGACGCGCCTGCTGGTCGGCGGCCACAGGCCGGACGAATACGTCACGGTCGAGGAACTGCGCGAACTCGTCGAGATGTCGGAGCGTCACCGGGTCATCGACGCGTACGAGAACGCCATGCTGGACCAGGTGATCCAGCTCGGCGAGCTTCGCGTCAAGAACATCATGATCCCCCGAGTCGACATCATCGCGTACGACGTTCAAGATCCTCCGGGCGAGCTTCAGCAGCTCATGAAGCGTCACGGGTTCACCAAGATCCCCGTTTACGACGAGGACATTGACCGGATCACCGGTCTGATCTATGCCAAGGATCTCTTGCTTCACCCCGGCCGGCCGCTGTCGCAACTGGTCAGGCCGGTGCACTTCATACCGGAGCTGATCACGCTGACCCAGTTGATCGAAGAGTTCCGCCGCAAGCGGACGCAGCTCGCCATTGCGGTGGACGAGTTCGGCGGTGTTGTGGGCCTGGTCACCGCGGATGACGTCGCCGATCTGATCGCCGGGGGCCTCGGGCCGGGAGGCGAGGGCGAGGACGAACGGCTCTGGGTCCGGCTTGACGAGCGGCGTTATCGCGTGTCCGGCGGCATGAGTATACGCGAGTGGGCGGAGCAGTTTCAGATGACCCGTCTGGACGAGGAGGTCACCACGCTGGCCGGTCTGATCCTGGCCCGGCTGGGACGAATGCCGGCCGTCGGAGACCGTATCCGGATGGGGAACCTGCTCCTGACCGTTGAGTCGCTTCGCGGCCGGCGGATCGAGTGGGTGCTCCTCGAGTTGAGCGACGCCGACCGGTCGGGCCAGTCGGGCCAGCGCCAGACGGAGGAGACGGTCTCATGACGATCATCTTCTTCCTGGCCGCAACCATTCTTGCCCTGGGGCTGGCGGGCTTCTTCTCGGGCTCGGAGATGGGCCTGTACTGCATCAACCGCGTCCGCCTGCGGCTCCGCGCCGAACGGCCGGAAGCCGCCGACGCCCGAGCGTTGCTCGATCTGGCCAGCCACCAGGAGGAAAGCGTTCTGGGCATTCTTCTGAGCCAGAACCTGGCCAACTACCTCATGACCGTCGCGGCGACCGCCCTCATGCTCCACGGGCTCGGTGTTCACTCGAGCAGGGTCGAGTTCTACACCGCAGCGGTTCTCTCACCGGTCGCATTTGTCTTCAGCGACGTTGTTCCGAAGAACTGGTTCCGAGCCGAGGCGGACCGGCTGATGTACGGCTGCGCCCGGTGGCTCAAGGCGGTGGTCTCGGTCCTGCGCCTCACGGGTGTTCTGTGGCTGCTGAGGCAGGTGACCCGCCTGAGCGTATGGGTGTCGGGGCATGAGGAAGACGACCGTTTGCGCGGCCCCCGCGGCGAGGTCATCGGTCTGCTGCGCGAGGGGGCGGCGGAGGGCGCCCTGACGCGAGAGCAGGCCGAGATCATCGAGCGGGTCATGAATTTCTCGAGCGTCCGGGTGGGTGCGGTCATGATCCCCCGCCGGCTTGCGGCCACGGTGCCGATCACCGCGACTCGGACGCAGTTCCTGTGGGCGGTGCGCAGCCACAGTTATTCGCGCATGCCGGTCGTCGAGCGCGACGGCCGGACCGTCAGCGGAATCATCAGCGTGTGTGACGTCCTGGCGGACGAAGCCGAGGCCGGCATCGGCACCTGGATGAAGCCCCCGATCGTCGTGCAGGCCAAGGACTCGGCCGGTCGGGCACTGGTCCAGCTCCAGAGTGCCGGGGAGACGATGGCCGTGGTGGACGATCCGCGTCGCGGCTTCGTGGGCATCGTCACGCTCAAGGACATCGTGGAGGAGATCTTCGGCGAGCTGCCGGCATGAGAGCCTCGCTCCCAAGGTGCCACTGAGGATGTATTGCTGTGAACGGTTACGGAGGAAACGAACCATGGCGGCTCTTGCGTCTTTGCTGCTGACCACCGTTCTGTGGACTCAATCGGCCCCGGCCTCTGCTCCCGAGACGGGGGCGGACGCGGAGATCGTCCGCCTTATTCGGGATCTCAATCATCCACAACCCGCACGGCGCAAGGCGGCGGCAGTCCGATTGACGGAGCTGGGCGATGCCGCGGAGGCAGCCCTGGAAAAGGCCCAACCCAACCAGCCGGCCGAGGCCCGGATAGCCATCGCCCAGATCCTCGAGGACATTCGGCTGTCGCGCCGCGGGGCGCTCGTGGTGCTGGTGGTTCCGAACGGACAGGCATGGTGGAGGACCGTCCTGCCGGGAGACGTGTTCCTGGCAGTTGACGGAGAAGCGATCGACGACGTGGAGGCCTGGTCCAAGGCCGAGGAGAGCGGCTTGCGGAACCAGACACGGACGATCCGTCTCCGCCGGGGTGGGCGAATCCACGATAAGGAATTCCGGGCCGGGAGATATGGCATCTACTGGTGCGAATATCAGGCAGGCTGGGGCGACCACCTGGCCGAGGCGGTTCGTCAGCACACTGCCGGCGACTACCCCGCGGCGGCCGCGGCCATCGACAAGGCCATTGAGGCCGGGCGGAAGCTCGGCGTCGATGTCGAGAAGGCTCGGGGGACGCTGGGCTTCATCGCCCGGTGCCGCTACTACGCGCGGCCGCCCATCGAACGACCCGGGTACCTGGACAGTCTCCTCAAGACCGCTCCGTACAAGGATCACCTCGCCGACATCATCAGGTTCGCCATGTCCGCGCATCCTGAAGACCTGCACCTGCCCGACGAACTCTGCCGGAGGTTCATCCGGGGCGGCGATGAGGACGCGTGGGCGTATGACCAACTGACGTATCGACTGATCTTCAACGAGCGGCGCTATGCCGAGGGGCTGGTCGAGCTTCTCAAGCCGGCCCAGGCTTCAGCGAAGCGGTCGGACGAGGACCGGGCTTCCGTGTTGCACAAGCTGGCGACGTGCCTGGACGCGCTGGGCGCCGATGCCGAGTTGTCGGGCGTGCTGGATCGCCTGGCGGCCTTTCCGGAAGGCCGTGCGCGCTTTCGCTGGCTCTTCCCCGCGGCGGTCAGGATCGGCCGGCTGGATCTGTGCGAAACAGTGTTGTCACAGATTCCAGAGCAAGAAGACTGGGAGAACGAGGCCGGGCTCTGGGAATCCATGCGCGCGAAAGACCGCCTCTACCAGGTCTACCTGCGACAGGGACGGGTGGATGACTTCCGCCGGGCACTGGCCGACGGCCTGGCGGACTTGGGCTTTGCCCAGGATGCCCGCCTCTACTCGGCCTACTGGCCGAAGACGGCCGATGTCTGGGCCGAACGAGCCGAAAAACTGCTCGATCGCCTGCCGGTGATGAACCTCGACTTCCTGTTGAGCGTTTTCGCTTTCCAGGTGGACCCGGACCCCGCAGAGTTCGAGCAGGCCATCGAGCGGTGCGAAGCGGTGGCCCGGAACCGGCCGGCCGCCCTGTTTCACCGGGCCAGATTGGACGCGCTCAAGGGCGACTACGCCGCGTCGCTCAATGGGTACGAGAAGATACGGGCCCACGATGAGAAGACCAGGCCGTGGAACAAGCCCTGGGACGTCTTGCCGGAGATGGAGGCCGTTCGATTCCTCTCCGAGCACGCCAAGAACCTGACCGGGCAGGACGAGAAGTGGCGGCGCACGCTCTACGCCTTCAAGACGGATGACGGCACACGATATCTGATCACGCGTGACATTCGCATCGGAAGGGCCTCGCCCGATGGCAAGGTCATCGAGATCCCGCTGCCTGAGCCGGGGTGGTGGCCGTACAAGCTGGCCGACGGGTTAATCGTATCGGCCAGCGGCCGGACCGTGCTGGCCGTCAGCCGGGAGCAGATTTACCAACTCCGGCCCGACGCCGCGGGCTGGTCGCGGCTGGTGCGCATCCCATTCAGCCAGCAAGGCTGGGCGATGCACAAGCTCGGCCCCTGGGCCGACGAGCTCGCGGCGGAACTGCAATCGCGCCAGCCCGAAGGGTGCTCGATCGTCCTGCCCGACGAGTTCGCGGACCTCAACAAGGATGTTCCGATCAACCCGCTCATGCTGGGCGACGGCACGTGGTTGTATTGCCAGGCGAAGCCCCGCCGGATGTTCAATCTCTCCGCGATGCTCGCCCGGCAGCTTGGCCGGCGGCTGCAGATCTACAGCACCTTTCAGGCGAAGGGCACCGGACCATTCTACCTGGCCACAGAACAGGGGCTCTACCGTTGGGCTCCCGGTCAGGACCAGTTCGCGCCCATGCCTCTGCCCGGCCAGAACCCGAGCCTGCCGGTGATGATCGTGGCCGAGCAGTTGCTGTACCCAGATGGCTTCCAGCCTTTCGCGGCCGCCCTGCCGTCCGCCGGCGGGGCGATGTTCCGGATAGACCTGAAGACGCAACAGGTAGCGCCCATGTCGCTCATCAATGAGCGGCTCCCGGCATCCTACTGGCAGTCGCGCTCGCCCGCCGAACGAATCGCGGAGGCCAAGGCCACGCTGAAGAAGGCCGGCCTGGATTGGGATGCGCTGCTCCCGCCGGCGTCACGACCGGCCAAATGACCGAACCGAAGGCCGGCTTTCGTTCTGGTAGCTGTCTTCCGTTGCCTGCAGCGGATCAGGCAGTTTCAGAGTCCGATTCGCCGGTTTCACTCGTGGGCACCGTACTGAGTGCTCGTTGCTGCGGCGGGTTTCGATAACGCCGACGGCATGGGCGCGGCTCCGCGGTCAAGCACTCGCGCGATGGCATCGAGCCGGGCGGCGCCTTCCGAGAGCGTGGGAGCGAGCCAGCCGCCCTCGTCGAACTCGTTCCACGCATAGATGATTGTCGCCTGGGCCGGAGCGGCGTCCCGATGCGCCGCAAGCCAGCGCAGGGCGCGGCCGAGATGATTCGCGATGGCGGCGGGCGTGGCCGGCTCGACGCGGTTCACTTCGCCTTCGTGGCTGCCGTAGGGGTTGCCCCACGGCATGGGTTTTTCGACTCGCGGCCGCGGGTCCCAGCCCGTCACCACCGTGGGCACGACCTGAGCGCCCGTGGCACGGCAGGCCTCCCAGAAATGTTCGAGATTCTCGACCATGCGGCCATAAGGGATTGCGCCATTGCCGGTACCTGCCACGTAGCTGCTGATGGCGTCGCCGCCCAGCGCCTCGGCCCATTTCCTGCCCTCTTTCGGGCTGAAATCCATGATGACCAGATAGGGTCTGGGCAGCCCCTTGGCCGCCAGAGTCGCTCGAAAGGTGTCCAGGACCTTGCGGAATCCTTCCACGCCGCCGAGTTTCGTCAGCCATTCCTCCTTGATGAAACCCAGATACAACAACGGCCGCCCGTTGAGCACCCGCTGGTATCCCGGCTCCTGCATCAGGCTCACCACGCGATCCACGAACGCCTGGCTCGGCCAGCGTCCGCATTCGGTGATCAGGCAGAAATTGATCTTCGACCGGACTGGGCTGCTCAGGTATCGCTTCAGGCCCAGGCTCAGCGGGTCGTCTGCTCCGTAGGTGACGAAGGCCCAGTAATCGAGCCCGGCTCCGGCCGCGTACTCGATTTCACGGTCCATGACCACCTGCGGCGTACCATCGATCTCGATCGCCTCATCGCCGGACGCCCTGGCATAGAACGGCAGCCGATCATGCCACTTGGAGGGGCCGAGGCTCCGGTGAACCGCTTCGCCGACCACGCCTTTGTTGCCGAACCACGCATCCCAGCGGATGGCCCCGACGATGGGGCGCGACACCTCGCGGGCCGGTG
Organism: uncultured Planctomycetales bacterium; assembly: GCA_964586235.1. GTDB lineage: Bacteria > Planctomycetota > Phycisphaerae > UBA1845 > PWPN01 > JAUCQB01. The sequence continues at coordinate 28,878 of CAZPIO010000027.1, read as the reverse complement.
CGCTCTGCTGTGCGAACAGCTCGAGCGTACAGGCACCGCATGCGGGCAAGATCGTCAAGAACAGCATCTTCGTTCGCGTCACTGGGTCAGTCTCCCGCCGGGCCGGTGAAGCGGTGCCCGGCGAATCCTCTTCCGGCCCGATCGTGCCGTGTGTCATCTGCCGGCGAAGCGCAGGTGGGCGCTCGCTGACGGTCTCCACGTCGACCAGGGTCGGGCGTGCAAAGAAGCCGCCCAAAGGGTACCCCCCCACAATCGGCGGGGCAACGGCCTTGCGCAGTTGACGCAGAGGGCGTTCTGGCGACACTGTCCTGGCTTATGAGCGACACGAACGCCAACGCCGGGCACTCCGCGTCTGGAGCACCGGGCTCGGGTCCAACCGACCCCGCAAAATCAGCGGCAGCCGAACCGCGGCGCGACTTCGAGCCGGCGGCGAGCAAGCTGTTGATCATTGGTCTGGACGGTGCCACGTTTGACATCCTGAGGCCCATGATGGACGCCGGCAGGATGCCCAATCTGGCGAGGGTAGTCCGGGACGGCACCTCGGGCGTCCTGTACTCGACGCAGCCGCCGATCACGCCCGCGGCATGGACGACCTTCATGACGGGCAAGGGGCCCGGGCGTCACGGGATTATCGATTTCGAGCGATATGACGTCTCGACCGGCAGGCTTTCCTTCAACAGCACCTACGAGATCCGCGAGCGGACCATCTGGCAGATCCTCGGGGAGAGGGGTTTCAAGGTCGGGGTGATCCACGTGCCGATGACCTATCCGCCGCGCGAGGTCAACGGTTTTCTGGTCTCCGGGTTCGAAACCCCGAGCATCTCGGCCGAGTTCACCTGGCCGATGGGACTCAAGCAGGAAATTCTGCGGCGCTGGCCCAACTACAGCTACCGGGCGGACTGGAAGCGCAAGGTATTCGGCGGCGAGGAACTGCTGCTTCGCAACCTCCGTCATATCGAACGGAGCTTTCACCAGGGAGCCGAGCTGACCACTTTTTGCGGCGATCGTTACGGCTGGGACGTGCTGATGGTCATGTTCAAGCTGGTGGACAACCTCCAGCACAAGACCTGGAAGTACCTCGACCCGAAGACCGCCGTGCGATACCCCCGCCAGGCGGAGCTGGCCGCGAACTGCTTTGCGGAACTGGACAAGGCCCTGAGCACGCTCTTTGACTACGCCCGCCGCCACTCGGCCTCGATCCTGATGATGTCCGACCACGGCCACGGCAGCCTGGACGGCAAGGCACAGGCCAATCTCCTGCTCAAGCAGTGGGGCTACCTCAAGATCCGCAGCGGCCTGGCACAAGCACGGCGTCGTGCCGCCAGGATGGCCGCCCGCCTTCTCGGCCGCACCAGGAAGCGTTTCGAGGCCAACCTGGGGATCGAGCACGATCTGGTGGTCGACTGGACGGAAACCCGGGCCTGCGTCATTCACGCGGGGATGAACGGCTTTCTCTACATCAGCCTGAAGGGCCGCCAGCCGAACGGGATCGTGGACACGGTCGACTATGAGAAGGTCCGCGACGACCTCAGACAGCGTTTCCTGTCGGCCTCGTGTACGGCTCCTGACGGCCGTCGGATCCAGATCTTCACCGAGGTCCACAAGCCCGAGGAGCTGTACAATTGCAGCCGCGATGAACAGCCCTGGATGCCCGACCTGCTGCTCGTGCCCCGGCCCGGCCTGGCCGTAGTGCGAAAGATCATCGGGCGGCAGCCGGTCCGCTGGTCCTCCGAGCGTCGGCTGGAAGGCACGCACCGGGTGGAGGGCATCCTGATCGCCAATGGTCCGCACGTCCGCCGGGGGGCCACGGCCACGGGTCGAATCGTGGACATCGCCCCGACGGTTTTGGCCGCTGTCGGCCTCAAGATTCCGTCGGACATGGAGGGCAACGTGCTGACTGACCTGTTCGACCGCATGCCCACGATCGAATATGAACTGCCTCAGACCTCGGCGTGGCAGCAACAGGAAGGCGTATACTCAGAAGCGGAGAAGGAGATCCTGACGCGCCGGCTCACGGATCTGGGGTACCTCGAATGAGGGGGCCAGACGCCTGCTCCCCTACTGCAGGTTTCCGATCGCTTTGTATCGTCAGGAAAGCCACCGACGAAGCCCGAATGTCGAAATCCGAATGACGAATGAAACCAGAAACCCGAACGCCCAACGAGTACCGCTTCCCTGTTTCGGCATTTGAGCATTCGTCATTCAAGCTACAGGTTCTCGAGAATTTCGCGTTTGGGAACGAGCCGGACGCCTCGCTGGGCGTCAACACCGCAGACGTCGAGCCAGCGAGTTCGCAGTTCGCTCTGCAAGTCTTCACTCACCCGCTCGCCGCGGGCGATACCCGGCACCTTGCCGCCGGCCCGCTGGCGGTGGCCGCCGCCGTGACCCAGTCCCTTGAGCGCCTTGACCACCAGGTCGCTGGCGTCCCCCGCGCCCGGCTTGGCCCGGACCGACACCAGCAAGTCACCCTCGACCACGCCGGCCACCATGACGCGGGTCAGATTCCGGTGCCGAATCAGGAGATCGGCCACCTCGGCGAGAATCTCCGGTCCGCCGGGCCCGGGCAGGAAACAGAGAGCGGCGTCGTCGTAGACGAAGGTGTTCTGCATCGCCAGGAGCATGTCGGCATAGTACTCGGGCTGCAGAGGCGCGTTTTCGATGTCGACCAGCTTCTGATGGTCGGCGCGCTGACCCAGCCACCTCAAGGCCCGGTGATCGGCCAGCGAGAAAGTCGCCGAACCGGTCGAGTCCGTTCGAATGGCGTAGACCAGGGCGGTGGCCAGGGCCGGCCAGGCGTCCATGCCCTGTTCGCGGAGGTACTGCGTCGCGATGGTGGCCGACGCGACCACCTGGGGGCGGATGTCGCAGAAGCGCAGGCGCGGACGGCGTCCCTCGACGTGATGATGGTCAATCACCGCGGTCAACTGGTGGGATTCACCGAGAAGGTAATTGACCGCACCCGGCCCGGCGTCGACAAGCACGGTGGCCGTGTCCGGCTGAATCTCCACCGTGTCGGTCAACTCGAGCGGCGGCTCGAGCAGTTCGACCATCCGGCGGTTCTCGGCCCGGAACACCCCCCCGCCGGCCTTGAAGCGGGCAGGCAACGCCAGCTTTTCGCGCACCATGGCAAGGATGGCCCATCCGGTGGCGATGGCGTCGGGGTCGGGATTGTCGTGCGCAAGAACCAGCACCTGCTGGTACTCGGCGAGTACCTTGAGGAGACGATCAGACCGCTTGCCTGCTGCCTTCGCCATCGAACCCATCTCCAGGACGGCCGCGGATTGTCAGCTCGCCTGCACGTCAGGGCGGAGAGATCGGGACGGACCTGCTCTCGTACGGCCGCACCACCTTGGACCATTGCGTGTCAGGAACAAATTCGGCGTGGCCGTCGATGAACAGCACGTTGCCCCCCTCGCCGCCGTGGTTCTCGATCGGTTCGTAAACGATGGGCGTGTCCGGACGGTCGTTCGTCGACCATCCCGGGATGTAGCGGTAGTTGGACAGTCCGCCGCTGCTGGGGCACTGCAGGCTCCGGGGCGAGACGGCGGCTCCCGTCAGCACCTTGGCGGGGTCATCCGGGAAGGCGTCGTTGTTCTCGGCGGCATAGGTCATAAGAGCCATGCCGATGCCTCGCATGTTGGCAGCGCACGTGGTGCGCTTGGCCAACTCGCGAGCCCTGGCAAGAGACGGCAACAGGATTGCGATCATCAGCGGCACGATGAAAACCAGCGAGACGCCGCCCGTGCAGATGCCGCCGATGGCCATGCCCTTGCCTCCATGGCGGGCGGGGTCGTTGCTGGCCCGGACCACGGCCACGATGCCAAGGATCAGCCCGATCAGGCCCAGGCCCGGTATGCAGAACCCGAGGACACCGAAGACAAGAGCGGCGATAGCCATGCCCGTTTTGGGCGGCGATTGAAAAAAGCCTTGCATCTGCGGGGGCGTCATTGGTTGGTCAGCCATGAGTCAACTCCTTTGCCAGTTGAAACCGAAGACAACACACGCAACGAGCGAACAGGCCGAACGATTCAGCAAGCCCGGCGGCAGAACAACGAACAACCACCGGGCAGCGCGCTGTCGCCCGAGCATGGTAGTCGCTGACACAGCAGGTCGCAACAGGGGTCCGTCTCATTCCTCTCCTTTGGGTGCGTTGATCAAACCGTGCCGACCTACGGAGCGGGCAGACGCCACCGTGTGCCACTGCTGTGCCAGCAGTGCCCCGGCTCCCAGCACTGCTCTCACAGAGCAGTGGCACACAGCACACTGCCGGGCATCGATCATCTGGACACTCACCACGCCCGGCGGCTAGAATCCAGGCCGCCAATCAACGTCCGGCGGCAACGGCACGGTTGCCGAGCCGGACGTCCGCGTCACGACAGGAACACTCTTTGGAGGTTCACTCATGAGACGAAACCATCACCCGACCTGGACGATCGTCGGCCTGTTCGTCCTGCCCATGTGGGGCTGTCAGCAGCCGCAGACCGGTCTGCCGTTCGAGGCGAGCGAGCAGCCCGAGGTTCGCGTGCGGGCCGAGAACGCCTTGTGGATCGAGACCCCGCCGGAACGGCGGTTTCACAATAACCGCGAGGTGGTCGTCGCGGACATCAAGGGCTCCGGCATCATTACCATGATGCACTTCGCTTATCCGCACCGGGCCATCGTCGCCCCCAAGGAGTATCAGCTCGGTCGCGACCTGCTGATCCGCATCTGGTGGGACGGCGAGAAGGAACCGAGCGTCGACTGCCCAATGGTGGACTTCTTCTGCGACCCGGCGGGGCTGCGCGAGGTGGTCAACACCACCCTGGTCAACAAGAAGCGCGGATGGAACTGCTACTTCCAGATGCCGTTCAAGAAATCGGCGAAGGTCATGCTGGTCTACGAGGGGCCCGAGCCCGCCGGGGACAAGTTATGGGCCATGATGCCCTGCTACAGCTATGTCATGTGGCGAGCGTCGCCGATCCCCGAGGCGGCCCCCTACTTCCACGCCTGGTGGAATCAGAAAGCGGTCCTGACAGGCAAGGAGGATTACCCGGCGTTGCGGGCACAGGGCCGCGGCGAGTTCATGGGCTGGAATGTGACCGTCCGACGGCCGGGCTCGCCGGGTTACCCGGTCGATATGAACGAGAAGTTCTACATCGACGGCGAACAGGAGGCTTCGGTCGAATTCCAGGGTATCGAGGATTCATTCGGGTTCAGTTGGGGCTTCCCCGAGGTCGAGAACATCTTTCCGATGACCGGATACTGGCCGTTTATGCAGGGCGCGGCCGCGTATCGTTTCTTCCTCCACGATTCGATCAGCTTCAGCAAATCGCTCAACGTCGATATCGGCTTCGGCGTCAACGAGTCTCCGGATTTCCGGCGGGACTTCAGCAAGCCGGGAACCAAGCTGCAGTTTTCGAGCACCTGCTACTGGTACCAGACCGAGCCGCACGTGCCGTTCCCGCCGATGATCCCGGCCGCCGAGCGGGCACCGGCACCGGAGAAGATGTTCTGGCCGGATGAACCGGCGCCGCTGCCCTCGGCCGATGAGCTTCGCGGCCGTGGCGTGAAGCTCCACATGGCCTGCGGCCACCCGGAGAAAGAACTGGTCTTCTCCGAACCGGGCTTCAGCGCGGCGGTGCGTCAGGGATACGCCTGGGGCGGGTGGGCCCCGCCGGTGTTCCACTGCCGGGCCGACAACAACGAGGTTCAGATCGAGTTGACCGTCCCCAAGGAGGCCGAGGGCACGCTCCGCCTGTTCATCATCGATCCGGACAGCTTCGAGGGCGGTCGCAAGCAGGAGATCTTCCTCGGCGACAGCAGCATCGGGACGTTCGACAAGTTCCAGGAGGGCCGCTGGGTCGAGGCCAAGGTCACGAAAGACATGACTGCCGACGGCAAGCTGATGGTCAGGGCTGTTAACCGGGCCGGCAAGTCCAACGCGGTGATTTCGAAGATCGAATGGGTGGCGCCGAAGTGAGCCGGAAGGCCCCAGAAGTGATTCTGGGGCCAGCAAATTCGGCGATGGTAACGACTAGAATCCCCCGCCCGGAGGACCCCGCATTCCGGGGCCGGCGGCGCGCTGCGTTCACGGCTTCGGCCCGAAGGTCACCTCCGCGAAGCGACGGGGCTGGTGAAAATCACTGAACGTCGGTGACAGCGCGTTGCGCTCGCTGTCCTTCCAGCCCTTTTTGCGTTCCTCTTCCGATTTCGGTGCGGAAAAGGAACGCGTCGTTCGATAGACGTTCATGCCCCAGACGTCACCGGGGCGGGCAGTGGCGCCGATGGAGGCATACGGAATCCTGGCCTCGGCCGACCAGAAATCGCGGCCCTTGAAAACGCGGCATTCCCACGGTTCGTTGAACAGATCGTAGTTGAAGTGCCGTCCTTCGGCGGTGAGGCCGTTCGTGCAAGCCGCGAACTGGTAATACGTTCGCCTGCTCAGGTTCGGATCGATGAAGAACTCGAAACTGTCGCTCTCGAAGATGGCATGCTCATCGTGTCTGGTGGCAATCTCGATGAGCCGATCCATATCGGGTTCGGGGCATTCCATGGCGTAGTACAGGGCGTCGGGACCATAGGCAATGCGGACGAAGGTAGCCTTCTCGTTCGGCTGGTCTTCGAGGTTCTTCAACGGTCCCCGGCGTTCGGCCTTGCTCCAGGCGGGCTCGTCGACCTTGCCGTCGATGGTGATCGGCTCGGCGATATACGCGATGGGGTACTTCGCCACGGGTCCCAGCCGTTCCTGCTCGTACCACTCCGGGACATAGATCTTGCGCTTGAGCCGCGGGCCCTCGGGGATCTGCGCGACGGCGATTGTCGTCCGGTTGTTGCCTTCATAGAGTTCTTCGACGACGTTGTCGTGATCGACCACGACGTGGACGCTTTGAGCCTCCTCGCTGACGGTCCAGGGGATCGTCACCGTGACCTGACTGGGGATCATGCTCCGCGGCCGGGGCACCTGGGCCACGGTGCGCTGGCCGATCAACCGGCCGGCAGGCAGTTCCTCCGCCCAGACGGAGACCTGAGATACGTCTTGCGTGCCGATATTGTGGACACACAGCTTGAGTGTCGCGGCCGTGCCGGCCTTGGGGGCCGACGGCGAACAGAAGACGTCCCGATCGCAGACCGCCAGATCCGCTCGGGGCGACCATTCCGGCCCCTTGGTCAACTCCCGCAGTTCCAGGATGTATTCGCCGGCCGGCTCCAGATTGAACGTGATTTCCGTGCCCCGCTCGATCTTGAGAAGCTCATCGCGAATCGGCCGATCGACGCGATCGTCGGCGTTGGTGTCGACGCCCAGGGTCATCGAGTACGCTCCCGGGTGCAGCTCGAAGAACTGCGCGCCGAACGTTCTCGTCCGGTTTCCCACGTTGCAGCAGACCGCCTTGAAACCGGTCTGCCCGTGCTCCAGGAGCAGCACCCCCAACTCATAACCGCCGTTGCGCCAGCGGACCGCCGGGAGGGGGAAATCGACGTGATCCTTGGCCGGCCAACAGTTGCTGCCGTGGTATAGCTCGTAAAGGTGATAGCACAGCGGCTCGTTGTCCAACTGGACGCGGTAGTTGTCGGTCGAGTTCCTGATGTTGACAGTTCTGGCGGTTTCCAGGCTCTTGCGGGCCAGATCGATCGCCTGTCTGCCGGCCGTCATGGCAACTTGCCGTGTGGCTTTCAGCGGCCGATTTTTGGCGTAGCGGTCATACTGCGTGTCGCCGGTCAGTGCCCGGTACATCTCCCAGAGATGCTCCTCGAACTTGTCCGTCGCCGCCTGGTGGGCCAGGGTCGCCCGGATGGGAAACAGGAAGCCGGCATCGCCGGTGATCATGTAGTTGACCATGAGCATCTCGTACAGGCGATCATACCTGGACCGGGCGGCGGCGGAGGTTCTCCAGTTCTTTGTGAATCCGCCGGCCTCATCGGTTTCGAAAACCACCTCGATGGGCAGCAGTCCGTAGGGCTTTCCCCAGGTGGTTTCCCTGGCGTGATCGACCCAGGCGCGGCCCCACTCGGTGTAGTAGCGGGCCAGATCGGGGTCGCGGTTGTACCACAGCAGGTGCATCATCGGGATCGTCGCTCGCGAGATGATGGCCGCATCGGAAGCGAAATAGGCATATTCCGGGATCTCCTGCGAACCGAGCCAGTTGCATCGGAAGTGGCGATGGCCCGCGTGGTTGACGCCCGTCCATTTTTCCATGTTCTTGCTCGTGACCATCAGCCGCTCGATGAAGACGGGGTTTCCGTAGTCGATCACGGTCATGAGCGGAGTGCTGTAGGCGGTGACCTCGGAGGCATGCGGCGCATCCCGCGGTGCGGCCACGAAGCCGTCCTGGAGGCGGTCGTTGTACCACGTCCAGTCCACCGCTTTCCGCAGGCTATCGAGGACGCGTTGGTCGTCGGCGGCCAGGACGAAGATCGGCCAGGCCTTGTAGAACTCGCAGTCGTCATCGAGGCCGAAACCGAAACTTCCATCGGGGTTCTGCCGATCGATCCAGTAGTAAACCACGTCAGCGAACGCGCGCAGCCCCTGGCATTCGGCCACGGCCCATTCCGGCGGCTCGGCGGCCCGGGCGGCCCCGTTGACCACTGCCATTCCCACAATCGACAGGACAAGCAAGTAAAGACTCCTCATCATGCTCAAGCTCCTTGCCGGCCAGATCGCCCTGACCGCCGTCCGGGGCCGCGCGCAGATCGCCGCGGTCGATCGGGCGCAAGATCCGACCCAGAGAATATGCGCATCGGAGGCGCTCCCCGTTTGGCGTGACATAAACACATAGCCTCAGCCGCAACGGTCGGCCTCGGCGGATTCCGGGGGCGATCGGAATAGTACAGCAAGTGTTCTCGACGGGCAAGCCCCAGGGAGCCGGGAGAACTCACGCGGGACATCCACGACTCAAGAGTTCCTCCGGAGCCCCCGCGACACTCGCAATTAGGCCCCAATCCGAAGAATACGCGCCTGCAGAGGAGCACGCAGCGGCCTTCTACGTGTGGACGTGAGACGGCGTAAAGCACGGGCTCGGGATCCTGCCGCACGCTGTCCGCGTGTTGTTTCCACGAGAATAAGCGAGCGCCTTCACGGCGAGGAGATGGGGACCGAGCGACTCTCGTATGGCCCGATCACTCGAGTCCATCTGTCCTTGTTGACGAACTCGGCGTGGCCGTCAAGATACAGGATGCAGCCACCCTCGCCGTCGTGGTTTTCCAGGGGCTCGTACACGACCGGCTCTTGCGGGCTGTCGTTTGTAGACCACCCTGGGATGTAGCGGTAGTTCGACTGATCGCAACTCGGGCAGTTCAAAACCTTGGGGGAGAGGCCGGAGTCGTTGAGGGCTTTGGCGATGTCGACGGGGAACGCGCCGTCGTTGTCGCTGGCATAACTGAGCAGAGCGCCACCCACGGCGTGCATGTTGGTCGTGCACACGGTGCGTTTGGCGATCTCGCGAGCCCGAGCCAGAGAGGGCAGCATAATCGATATCATGAGCGCCATCACCGGCACCACCACCAGCGAGACTGCCCCGAGCGAGAGGCCGGCCACGGCCATGCCCTTGCCGCCATGACGAGCAGGGTCGCCGCCGGCTCGGGTCAAGGCAACGATGCCGAGAATCAAGGTTTGCTCGACATCGTCGACGGCGGGCGAGTAAAATCCGGCCCGTGACCGGCGCATTTCGGGTTCAGATCGCAAGCTGAGGAATTGAGGATAACATGGTCACACGGACATTCAGCAGGCGTCGGTTCATGCGGTACGGGGTGCAGGGCGCGGTTGCCGTTTCCGTCGCAGGATCAGCGGGCTTGAGCGGAGCAACAGGGGCCGCCGGGGCGGAGCATCCCGGGACCGTGGGAGGCGATCAGCGGCTCTCGCTCGAGCAGTTGCGGAAGTGGGAGTCGCTGGGGTACGGGATGTTCATCCACTTCGGGATGAGCACATACGTCGAGAACGAGCTGCCCGACGGCAAGGCCCCGGCCTCGACCTACGCCCCCGACAGACTTGACGTCGACCAGTGGATTTCGGTCGCCCGGGATGCCGGGATGAAGTACGCCGTGCTGACCACCAAGCACGTCGCCGGCCACTGCCTCTGGCCGAGCAAACACACGACCTATACGGTAGCCAACAGCACGAACAAGACGGACGTTGTCGAGCAGTTCGTCAAGGCCTGCGAGAAGCGGGGCGTGCTGCCCGGCTTCTACTACTGCTCGTGGGACAACCACAACCGTTTCGGCAGCCGCACGCCATCGGATCCGCACACCACCTGGGAATTTGGCCTGAACAAGTTCGCCGAGATGGAGCGTCGCGCGTCCACGCAGCCTTCGGCCCCGCTGCCGACCTACACCACCTCCGTGTACCAGGGCTTCCAGACCGTCCAACTGACCGAGTTGCTCACCCAGTACGGCCCCATCGCCGAGACCTGGATCGACATCCCCGGCGTGCTCGGCCGGGGGTACCGCGAGTACCTGTACAACTACATCGCCCGCCTCCAGCCGCAGACCGTGATCATGATGAACAGCGGGATCAGTTCGGGTGAGACCTATCCGGTGGATTACGCCTGGCCGTCGGACATCATCGCCATCGAGCGGAATCTGCCGCCCGGCAAGGGGCATGAAAAATGGCGAACGATCGAGGGCAAGCCTTATTACATGCCCGGTGAAGTGTGCGACCCGATCGGAAAGAACTGGTTCTTCGTGCCGGGCGACGAGCCACGCTCAGACGAAGTGCTCCTGGGCATCCTGAACGACTGCCGCACACGGGGCGCAAACCTGCTGCTCGACGTGCCGCCGGACAAGCATGGGCTGATACCGGATATGCACGTCCAGGCCCTGCGACGGCTGCGGCAGGCGGCGAAGCTGTAGGAAGGGTTCAGGGTTCCCGCCTTCGCTCCGCTTCGGCGTGGCAAGCAGGGTTCGGGGTTCAGATGGTAGGGTCCGCGCTGGCGGACCTTCGGGCGATAACTTGCACAAAACGAATGGTCCGCCGTAGCGGACCCTACAAACTTCAATTCGGTTGCGGCTGACTCGTTGCGGGCTGCGACTCTGGCCGTCTGGCGATGCCGGCCGCCACACGGGTGATGTGGGGACCTTCGTGGAGCAACAGCGGCGCGATGCGGTTCCTCACGAACATGGCTTCCACGTAGCCCAGGTGCCCCCCGCGATTCCCGTCCCGCTCGAATTCCGGTCGCCAGGCGATGTGCCGGATCTTGGAATAGAGAAGCCGCGTTTCCTCGCCGGCTTGCGGGGGCGGACGAAAGCCATACAGGCCGGCGGCGCACAAACCGCAGAACTCGCGATCGGCCGTGCCGAGCATCGGAATGAATGCACGCAGAACCTCGTCCCGATCCGAGGTGAAGACGTAGACATGGTGCCGGACGTGCCGCAGGGCCTCGGTCAGGTCGTACTGCGCGCTGATCGAAGCCCCCAGCAGCACGACATCCTGGACCTCGCAACCGGGTGGCATCGCTTCGAGCGCATAGACCGCGATCGCTGTGCCGGCCGAGAGGCCTATCAGGCTGACATCGGTTCCCGTGTCACCTCCGGTGTAGTTGGCCACAGCGTGGGCCAGCCTGGTCGCTTTGGACCGTTTGTATTCCACGCTTGCATCCTGGTCGGCCGGCGCTCCGAGGCCGGTCTGCCACGAGAAGTTGATGAACTCACCCGTGTACCCGGCCGCCTCGAAACCTCGTTGAACCCCCCGACCCCAGTTTGCCAGGACGCCCCCACCGCCGGCCCCGTCCAGGTAGTAGACGACGCAGCACGGCTTTCGCGTATCGCGTGATTTAGCCGGTGTCCCACACCCCCAGATCAGCGATGCGAAAAGGGCAAGGGACTGCAAGAGCCACCACTTTGCGCAGCGAACCGGAGGCATCGCGTTTCTCCCGTGGATCCCCTCCCAAACCGCTTTACGAACTGACGCGGCGACAGGCGACAGCCGGGGTGCTACCCGCCACGCTGCGGGAAAGTATGAAGGCCCGCGCGGGTTTACTCCATACTTTTAGGCCTGGCCCGGCCGTTTCGCCAGTGCCTCGCGGGCGCCGCAAGCACCTGGCCGGCGGATTGTGCCTTGAGGCCGGCCGCGGGCGCGGATCGAGCGATCGCCCACTCGCACTCCAAAACATGCGTGCGGCCGCCGGTTCCAGAGGCCCACACGTGGCCAGTACCCACTTCCAATCATGAAGCACTGACGGACGTGATCGCCGGCCCACGTCATGGCTCGCCCTCATGCGGCGTACCCGGCCCCGCGCCGGCTGACTATAATCCGGTTGTATGACGCATACGGATCTGAACCACCTGATTCTGATCGTGACGGGCGCGTCGCTCAGAGGCGAGGCCGCGGACCGGGCCCTGGCGTATCGGCTGGCGGATGAAATCAACAAGCGCCTCGGTGACGAGTCACTCTGGAAACCGCTGGTCATCAGCGACGTTCTCTACATCAACGATCCGGAGCTTGCCGCTCAACCCGTGATCAGCATCGGCGGACCCGGCGTCAATCACCTGTCCGCCCTGCTCTTTCGGGAAGTCCCTTCTGTTTTGACCATCGACAACACCCTGATGATCCAAATGGACATCGACCTCGAGGACCGTCGGTGCTGCCTCTGGGGGATGAACCACGAACAGACGGTCGAGGCCCTGGACCTGTTCCTGGGGCGGGCTTACCTGGACCGCTTCCTCGAAGGTGTCGCACAGAAGAGCCTGTAGCGGCGGCCTTCCTTGTCAACCGGCGCGCTGACGTCTAGTATATTGCCTTGAGATCATGGCGCCCGGACAGGCTGAACGGTGGGTGTCCATAGCGGCCGGCCGTTTTCCGGGAATTTGGGGGAACGGCCCCGTCAGCCGATGCACACGATTTGTTGGCATGTGAGATTCACGAAAGGACACTGGATTGGTCACCCCATTAACCAAGCGGCGTTACCTGTTTACCTCTGAGTCTGTCTCCCAGGGACATCCCGACAAGATCTGCGACCAGGTTTCAGACGCCATTCTGGACAGCCTGTTGCGGCATGACCCGGACGCGCGGGTGGCGGTCGAGACGCTGGTTTCCACCGGGCTGATCGTCCTGGCCGGCGAAGTCACGGTCCACAATCCCGCGGCCCAGCGGGCCCTGGCCAGCGCGGAGGACACCGCGCGAGAGACGGTACGGGAGATCGGATACACCGACCCGGCCATCGGCTTCGACTATCGCAGTTGTGCGGTGCTGCGAAGCATCCACTCGCAGTCTCCTGACATCAGCCAGGGAGTCACCAGGGGCAAGGGCCGGCACAAGGAACAGGGCGCGGGCGATCAGGGCATGATGTTCGGTTTCGCGTGCAGGGAGACGAAGGTGCTGATGCCCCTGCCGATCCACCTGGCCCACCGTCTCGTCGAGCGGCTGACCGAGGCACGCGACAACGGCGAACTCAAGTGGCTCCGGCCCGATGCCAAGACCCAGGTCACGGTGGCCTACGAGAACGGGCTCCCGACCCGCATCGACACCATCGTCATCTCCACGCAACACACCGAGGAAGTCGTCGATCGGACGGGCAACCTGTCGAAACAGGCCCAGGCCAAGGTCGTCGAAAAGGTCGCCAGGCCGGTCATCATGCGGGAGCGTCCCGACCTCTGGAGCAACAGGATCAGGTTCCACATCAACCCGACCGGGCGATTTGTGGTCGGCGGCCCGCACGGCGACTCCGGCCTGACCGGCCGCAAGATCATCGTCGACACTTACGGCGGGCGCGGGCGTCACGGCGGCGGCGCGTTCAGCGGCAAGGACCCGAGCAAGGTCGACCGCAGCGCGGCGTACATGGGCCGCTATATCGCCAAGAACATCGTCGCGGCCGGCCTGGCCCAGGAGTGCGAGGTGCAGTTCGCCTACGCCATCGGCGTGGCTGATCCCGTGAGCGTCCTGGTCACGACGAACGGAACCTCGACGATCCCCGAGGTGATTCTCGAGAAGCTGGTCCGCGATCACTTCGCGATGAAGCCGGCCGAGATCATCAGCCACCTGAAACTCAAACGGCCGATCTACCGCGAGACCGCCCGGAACGGCCACTTCGGGCGGATCGGACCCAATTTTACCTGGGAGAGAACCGACATGGCCGCTGCGCTCAAGAAAGCCGCGGCCAAGTGGAAGAAGTGAAGAATCGGCCTGCAGGGTCGGTCAGTCTCGTCGGTCAGAGTGTCGGGCTGCCAGGAGTCGCGTATTCGCCGCTCCCGGCAGCCCGACAGCCTGATGGCTCATTGTCGCGGATCAACCGCAGCTCGAGCAGCCTCCGCCGCTGCCAAACAGTTGCAGCAGCAGCATGAGGAACTGGGTGCTGTCGATGCCGCCTTCGGTGGCCACGGCCCCGCCGCCGAACAAGGCCGCCAACAACGACAGGATTTGAGTCAGCAATTGGATAACAAGCATTTCCGAACCCTCATATGAAGAAACCCGGCGTTTCATCCGTGCGAACGGTCGCACTCACAAAGAACCCGATGAACATCGCCTTTGCCATGGACGGAATTTCGGCTCGGCAGCCACCCGGCGCTATCCCCCGCCAACAAAGAGGTAGGCCAGCATGACGAGAAGCTGCAACAGCCATTGAAGCAGGATCATCACTCCACCTCACCAGCAAGTCAAGATGCCTGACGGCTCATCGGCGCGGCCAACCCGGACCGCGCGAGCCCGATGAACATTGTCTCCAGCGTCAGTTCAATACCGGCGTTACGGCCAAGGTTCGCGTCCGCCTCCGACAGATGCTTCAGGCAGGTGCGCAGGGCCCGCTCACCCATCGCGGCCAGACGCCCCACCGCCTCCGGTTGATCCTCGTTGACCGGCGGGATGGTTGTTCCCGTGCATCGGCGAAGTGCATCTGCGTAGAAGTCCGCGAGCGCCGACATCAGCGTTTGCAGTCCCACGCGAGAAGCGTCAGTGTCCGAGACTTCCGGATCGCGCTCGACCACGCACTTTCCGAGCGTACCGGCATCCTCCATGAACGGCTTTGCGAGGGTGTTGGGCGCGACGCCCGTCTCGCCGTGCAATCGGACGATCTGGTCGCCCCACGCCCGCTTGAGCTCGAACACCCCGTCATCGATCAGCCGCAACGCAGCCCCGAGGCTGCCCGCGGCATGGCGAGCGGCGTACGCCACCTGACGTGCCGCAGCCTCCGAACGTTGTCCTCGAACTTGCTCGGCCACGAACTCCGCCGGCAGCGACTGGAACAAGACCTGCTGACACCGCGAGCGGGTCGTGGGCAGCATGCGTTCGATCGCATCGGTCAACAGGATGATGAACGTGTCCGGCGGCGGCTCCTCCAGCGTCTTGAGCAGGGCATTCTGGGCGGGTTCGTTGAGCCGCTCGGCCTCGCGGACCACGAACACCTTGGCGCGGCCCCGGCTGGGCTTCCTGCCTGCCCGCTCGATCAGGAAATGCCGGATGATGTCGACGCCCAGGAAGAGGGCCTTCTGCTTGCGGATGGTGCTGTTGGGGTGCTGCTTGTTGAGCTGGCGATAGATCACGATCAGATCGGGATGCGTCCCGGCGTCCACCAGGATGCAGTCTTCGCACTGCCCGCAGGCATCCGTCGCCTGACGGGTGCCATGCTCATGGCTCTGCGAGGGTATACTTTCCGGTCCCCCGTTCTCCTCGGCGAAGATCCCTTCCGGCATCGGCACCTGCCTGGGCGATCCGCACAGCAGCACCTTCGCCAGGCGCATGGCGAGCATTTCCTTGCCCACGCCTTCGGCGCCGGCAAAGAGGTAGGCATGCGGCATGCGCCCGCAGTTCAGGGCCCGCTGGATCACCCGATGGGCCCGGCCCTGGTGCCTGACGTCAAAAATCGACACGCCTGAGCACCTCCATGATCCGCCCGTGTACCTCCTCCGGCGTGCCGCTTCCGTTGACGATCTCGACCCGGCCGGGATACCTGCCCGGCAGGCTCAGAAAGATGTCCCGCACTCGCCGGTGAAACTCGATCGGCCGTGACTCCATCGCGTCGTGTCGAGCTCCGCCGGCCTGCCCGCGCCGCCCCGCCCGTTCGAGCCCCTGGTCGGCCGGCAGATCAAGCACCAGGGTAAGTTGGGGCCACATCTGGCCCACGGCAAAACGGCCAAGCTCAATGATCCGGCCCACATCCGACCCGGCCGCCCCCTGGTAGGCACACGTCGAGGAGATGAAACGGTCGCAGAGCACGACCTTGCCCACATTGATGGCGGGTGCGATGACCTCGGCGATCAGTTGCGCCCGTGAAGCCATGAACAGCAGCACTTCGCAACGCACATCCATGGCGGTGAGCAGGTTCTTGTGCAGCAGGATCTCGCGGATCTGGTCGCCGATGGCCGTGCCGCCCGGGTCGCGTGTGCAAACGACGGGAATGCCCTCGGCACCGATCGCACGGGCCGCCCGTTCGATCTGCGTCCCCTTGCCCGAGCCGTCCGGCCCGTCAAAGACGATGAACTTGCCCGTCAGTTTGTCTTTGAGTGTCACAGCCACCGCGCCCTTGATGTTAGTCGGCCGGAGCCGACAATAGCCCGTGTGCCAGGACAATAGTGTACGCGAGACAGCCAGGACAGACAAAGGGTTCGGGGTTCAGGGTTCAGAGACTCAAAGCCAACAGCCATGAGCTGACAGCTAGGAGCTTCTTCCTCTGCCTGCTTCCCCAGCCGCTCTGAGAAAGGATGCTTGACGATGAAATCTCATCGCAAGGAGCTCTGGTTCAACACCCCCCACCGCCGGGACTACATCAACATCACCGGCGAGGTGTCCGACGCGGTTCGCGAAAGCGGCGTGCACGAAGGGCTGTGCCTGGTCAACGCGATGCACATCACGTCCAGCGTGTACATCAATGACGCCGAGCCCGGATTGATCGCTGACTACGATGACTGGCTCGAGAGGCTCGCCCCGCACGCCCCTATCTCGCAGTACCGCCACAACGCGACCGGCGAGGACAACGGCGACGCCCACCTGAAACGCCAGATCATGGGCCGCGAGGTGGTGGTGGCGATTACCGAGGGCAAGCTCGACCTCGGGCCCTGGGAGCAGATCCACTACGCTGAGTTTGACGGCCAGCGGCGCAAGCGGGTGTTGATTAAGATTATTGGGGAATAGAAGCTATTTAGCTCTTAGCTATTAGCTTTTGGCTTTTAGCTTCTTACCTCTTAGCTATCAGGTATCGGCGTAGGACAGGGGCCCGCGGGCAAGTCAGAAGGCTGAAGGCGGAAGGATGAAGGATGAGACAAGCGACGGCCGTCGACGAGGACTCTCTTGCGTCTGCCTGCCGGTCGGGCAGCGGCGGTTTGGGGCACACATGTCCATCGCCGGTGGGCTGCATCTGGCCTTTGAGCGGGCGGTCGAGGCGGGGTGCGACTGTCTGCAGGTGTTCGTCAAGAACCAGAGGCAGTGGCGGGCGCCGGCGCTGACCCGGCAGGCCGTCACGCTGTGGAAGCAGGCACGTCATCGCACCGGGCTTGGGCCGGTGATCGCTCATGCGACCTACCTGATCAACCTCGCTTCGCCCGACAGGGCTCTGTGGCGGCGAAGCATCACCACCTACACCGACGAACTGCGCTGTTGTGAGCGGCTCGGCATTGCCGGGCTGGTGGTTCATCCCGGCTCGCACAACGACAGCGGCGAAACGCGGGGCATCAGGCGGATCGCGGAGGCGTTGAACGTTATTCACGCTCGGACGGCGGGGTTCCGTGTGAGCACCGTGCTGGAGACCACGGCCGGGCAGGGAACCGGCGTCGGCTCACGGTTCGAGCACTTGGCCGAGATCATCTCGCTGACCGAGGCCCGCGGGCGCGTCGCCATCTGCGCCGACACTTGCCATCTCTTCGCCGCCGGATACGACCTGACCACCGAGGAGGGGTATGCGGCGACGTTCGAGGCTTTCGACCACATGATCAGCCTGGACCGCCTGCTCTGCTTCCACATGAACGACTCGAAGAAGCCCCTCGGCTCGCACGTGGACCGCCATGAGCACATCGGCAAAGGCTGCCTGGGCCGTTCGGCCTTTCGACGCCTGGTCAACGACCCCCGCTTCCTCGGTCGTCCGATGCTGCTCGAGACGCCGAAGGGTCTCGACGCCCGCGGCCGGGATTGGGACCAGCGGACCCTGAGATTACTGAGGAGCTGGACGAGACAGTAGGGTCCGCCCCGGCGGACCATTCGTGATCATGGTCTGCGAGCGCGGACCCTACTCGGCTCATCGAGTCGGAAGACCACGGGGATAAACCCCGCGGCTCGTCAAGAGGAGTGCTTGACACTTTCGGTTCGCGCCGGTCCAATTCCACGAGCCAGGGAATCGGCGTGCGAAGCACGCCCTACAGGACTGCGGTCTGGGAACACACAGCGAGGGATATCATGGCCAAGGTCAAAGCGTATGTGCTCGGTTTGGATTTCGGGACCAATTCGGCTCGGGCGTTGATCGTCGATCCGATCAACGGGAAGGAGATTGCCACGGCCGTCGCGAATTACCCCGGCGGGCAGGCGGGGATCATCCTGGACCGCCGCGATCCGAACGTCGCCCGGCAGCATCCGGACGACTGGCTGAGCTCGATGGTCAAATGCACGAAGGACGCACTCAAGAAAGCCAAAGCGGTCAAGGGCTTCAAGCCCGAGGGGATCGTCGGCATCGGCGTGGATGCGACCGCCAGCACCCCCCTGCCGGTGGATGAGCAGGGCGCGCCGCTGGCCCGGCAGAAGAGGTTCGCCAAGAACATCAACGCGCTGGCTTGGCTGTGGAAGGACCACACTTCGTTCGCCGAGGCGGCCGAGATCACCGCCGCGGCCGCGAGGGAACATCCTGAGTACCTGGCCAAGTGCGGGGGCACTTACAGCAGTGAGTGGTTCTGGTCGAAGGCCCTGCACTGCATCCGCGTGGCCCCGGAGGTGATCAAGGCGGCGGCCGCGTGGGTCGAGCAGTCGGATTTCATCCCGGCGGTGATCACCGGGAACAAGAATGCGGCGAAATGGAAGCACAACGTGTGCGCCGCCGGCCACAAGGGCATGTACCACTCCAGTTGGGGCCTGCCGGCCGCGGACTTCCTCGACCAGATCGACCCGGCGCTTGGCGGGCTGCGGCGCCGCGGCACTTACGAGAAGGCCTATCCGTCAAACGAGAAGGCCGGAGAGCTGTGCCCGGAATGGGCTGCCAAGCTCGGTCTGCCGGCCGGTATACCGGTGGCCGTCGGGGCGATCGACGCTCATCTTGGGGCGGTCGGGGCGGGGGTCAAGCCGGGCTCGCTGGCCAAGATCCTCGGCACCAGTTCCTGCGACATGATGGTCCACCCGAACACCAGCCCGCTACCGGACATCCCCGGCCTGTGCGGGATTGTGGACGGCTCGATCGTGCCCGGGTACTTCGGCCTGGAGGCCGGGCAGTCGGCCGTCGGTGACATCTTCAACTGGTTCGTCAACTATTTCGACGCGGGCGAGAAGGCCCACGCGAAACTCGCCCAGGAGGCGGGCAAGCTCAAGCCCGGCGAGAGCGGCCTGCTGGCCCTCGACTGGAACAACGGCAACCGCACCATCCTGGTCGATCCGCGGCTGACCGGCCTGCTCGTCGGCCAGACGCTGCATACCACCAAGGCCGAGGTCTACCGCGCCCTGATCGAAGGCAGCGCCATGGGTGCCCGGGTGATCATGGAGCGTCTCGAGGAGTACGGCGTCAAGGTCGAAGAGGTCATCAACTGCGGCGGCATCGCCGAGAAGAGCCCGCTGGTCATGCAGATCTACGCCGACGTCACCGGCCGTCCGATGAAGATCAGCCGCTCGGCTCAGACCTGTGCCCTCGGCGCGGCCATCTTCGGCGCAGTCGTCGCCGGCTCGACCGCGGGCGGTTACGATTCGGTCGAAGCCGCCCAGGCCAGGATGTGCGGCCTCAAGCCCAAGGTCTACAACCCCGACGTCAAGCGTCACGAGGTCTACAACGAGCTCTTCAAGCTCTACCACCAGCTCCACGACGCCTTCGGCACGACGAACCACCAAGAGTCGTTGTTCAACGTCATGAAGGATCTGCTGGGGATTCGGGATCGCGTCAGAGGGATAGGTTAAAAAGAGCTATTAGCTGTTAGCTATTAGCTTTTAGATCTCAACCGGCGGTTTTCGCTCTTCCCGGGCTCGCGCCCACCACGGTCGCCACGGCGACCCGGGCGGGCAGGCTCGCGGACCACAAACGGTGAAGGTCCGCCGGGGCGGACCCTACACTGTCAGAACGGCGCCGACTCCCCGTCGTCGGCGGACGCCGAGCGACCAGGGGGGGAAGCGTAGCCGGGCGGTGGGGCTTCGGCCTGGTATCCGTCGTAGGCATCATAGCCTGCGGCGGCCACATAGGACGGTTCCTGGGCGGCGGACAGATTGTCGAAGCGGGTCAGTTTCTGGTTGAAGAACAGTTTCACGATGCCCGTGGGGCCATTTCGCTGCTTGTCGATGATCACCTCGGCCAGGCCCTGAATCTCGGGGTTGGGGTTTTCCTTCTGGTAATACTCCTCGCGGTGCAGGAGCATGATCACGTCGGCATCCTGCTCGATGGCCCCCGACTCGCGCAGATCGCTCATCCGCGGCCGGTTGCCGGTGCGGGCTTCGGGGTTGCGGTTAAGCTGTGACATCACAACCACGGGAATGCTCAACTCACGGGCGAGGGCCTTGAGGCCACGGCTGATCTCGGAGACCTCCTGCTGGCGGCTATCGCTGTAGCCCGGGGCCCGCATGAGCTGGAGATAGTCGACGAACACCGCTTCGACGGCGAAGCGTTTGACCAGCCGGCGGGTCTTGGCCCGCAGTTCGAGCACGCTCATACCCGGGGTGTCGTCGATGAGCAGCGGGGCCTCGGCCAGGCCGTCGCAAGCCTCGGTCAACCGGTTCAGGTCGTCGTTGGAGAGCATGCCTCGCCGGAGCTTGTGCGAATCGACGCGGGCGCGAGCACAGAGTAATCGCTGGGCAACCGCCTGCTTGCTCATCTCCATCGAGAAGAACACCACCGGCTTGCGCTCGCGGGTGGCAACGTGCTCGGCGACGTTGAGACCGAAGGCCGTCTTTCCCATGCTCGGCCGGGCGGCGACGATGATCATTTCGCCCTTCTGCAGCCCGCTGAGCATGTCGTCCAGCTCGATGAAGCCCGTCGGCAGGCCGGTGATGTAGTGCCCTTCGCGGGCCTCGATCTGGTGGAAGGTCTCTTCCAGCAGGCCGCGGATCGGCTCGGCCTGCTCGCTGACCCGCTGATCGGTCACGTTGAACAGGAGCTGCTCGGCCCGGTCAAGGATCTCCTTGGCCGGCTCGTGGTGATTGTGGGCCTCTTCGATCACCTGGCCCGCGGCCGAGATCAGGTCGCGAAGCATGGCCTTGTCACAGACCAGCCGCGAGTAATGCTCGGCATGGAGGTGCGACGGCACGGACTCGGCCAACTGGACGAGGTAATCCACGCCGCCGACGTCGTTGAGGATCGTCCGGCGTTCGAGCTCGTTTCGGACGGTGACCAGGTCGATCGGGTCGCCCCGGTCGTACATTTCGACAAGCACCTGGAAGAGCTTGCGGTGATCCGGCCGGTAGAACCGCTCCGGCCGCTGGCCGATGATCGGCAGGATATCGCCGATGGCCTCCCGGTTCAGCAACATCGAGCCGAGGAGGCCCCTTTCCGCCTCGATGTCCTGCGGAGGCACCCGGCCGATGAGCCCGGGCGCCGGCGCGGCATCAGAGGTCGAGGTCGAGGGCGTCAACGCCGGTTCCGCGGTCATACGGATGCACCTCCCTGTCCGGCCTTTCCGAGCGGCGTTTCTCCACTTCGTCCTCCTCGACGACACTGCCCGTCTCGCGGACGACCCAGACCTTAACATCCACCTTGATGTCGTCGGCCAGGAGCACGGGGACAAGAACGGTGTCGAGCTGCCGAATCGGCTCGCGAAGCTGAACCTGCTTGGCCTCGACGTCGTGCCCCTCGTCGCGAAGAGCGGCGGCGATCTCGCGGGGGCCGACGGATCCGTACAGGTGGCCTTCGGCGTTGCACGCGGCCGCGATGGTCACCTCGACGTTGGTCATCCGCCCGGCCATTTCCTCCAGGGCCACCCGGCGCTGGCGGCGTTCTTCCTCGGCCAGGCGTTTGTCTTCCTCGATGCGCTTCATATTAGCCTTGGTGGGCTCGACACCCAGATGGTTCGGGATCAGGTAGTTGCGGGCGTAGCCCTCGCTAACCTCGATCACGTCACCAGCCAGCCCGACCTTCGGAATATCGCGTCGCAGCAACAGTTTCATCCAGTCACCTCAAGCGTGTATGTGCATTGTAACCCGGCGAGCCGCAAAACGCAGCATGTTCTGTCCTGCACCGGCCGGCGGATTGATCGCCATGGCATCGGCGAATGCATCCGCCCCTCACAGCCCGCTATATCATCAGACGTTACGCGCTTTCGCTCCAAGAACTCACAAGCTCCATCCATCTTCGCCCGCTGCCGGCCGTCATGCCCGCGACGTCGGTCTCACGAGCGATCCTTTTTGCGTCACCCCAGCCCCTGGATCAGAACGGAATGTTTGGATCCTCGGGCGGCGGGCCGTAATCGTCGGCCGGCGGAGCCTCCTCGGACGGCCCCGCCTGGGCCGGCCGTGCCGCCGGCCGATTCGCGTTGGCTCCGCCACCGCCTCCGCCACCGCCCAGGAACGTGAAGTTATCCACGTGGACATCGAGCTTGGTCCGGTTCTGGCCTTCCTTGTTGGTCCACTGCCGATAGCGAAGCCGTCCTTCGATCAGGATCGGGTTCCCCTTCTTCATGTACTGGTTGATCGTCTCGGCAGTCCGACCATAAGCACTCAGGTCCACGAAGCAGACCTCGTCTTTCTGGTTGCCGTCCTTATCTCGCCATCTGCGGTTAACGGCCATGCCGAACTCGCAGACAGGCGTGTTACTCGGCGTGTACGACAACTGCGGGTCTCGGGTCAGGTTGCCCGCCAGGATCACGCGATTGTAGCTGGCCATCGGCTATTCCTCCACTTCGGCCGGTGCCTCCACTTTCTCTTCCACTTTCTCTTCCGCGGCGGCGGCGCGCGGCTCGGGTCTGCGACCCCGGCGGCCCTCGTAGTATCGGTCGCCGCGATCGTCTTCGGGCGCCGCGTGGCTGGCGGGTTTGGAAGCCGCCTCCTTCATCTCTTCCTCGGTCATGTGGTCGACTCGCAGGATGAGGCATCGCAAGGCGGCTTCCGAAAGCTGCACGTCGCGTTCGAGGTCGGTGATCCGCGTCGGGTCGGCCTCGAAGTAGGTCAGGGCATAGATGCCCCGCTTGCGGCCACGGATTTCAAAAGCCAGCCGTCGCTCGTCCCACTTCGCGCAAGCGATCACCCGGGCTCCCGCCCGTTCGAGCATGCGGTTCAGTTCGGCCTGTATCGCTTCCCAGTCGGACGTCACCACAGGATCAAACAGGAACATTCCTTCGTATTTTCGCAACAAGATCGAGCACCTCCCACGGTCCCGCCGGCATGGCCCTCTGCCCGCCGTTTCATTCCTCGGGACGGTTGTACTTGTTCATGGCACCATCAATGCCTTCCGCCAGCCAGCACTCCGCCGCGTCGGCCGCCCTGGCGATCGCCTGATCGATCCGGCCCCGCTCCTCCGGCGTAAAGGAGCCCAACACGTGGTCGACCATGCGGCTGCCCTGCACGGCCTCGATTCCGATCCTGAGGCGGGCGAAGTCGTCGCCTCCCAACTGCTCGATGACGTTCGCCAGGCCGTTGTGCCCGCCGGCCGAGCCGCCCGGCCTCAACCGCAGACGCCCCAGCGGAAGGGCCATGTCGTCCAGGATCACCAGCAGGTCCGCCAAAGCCAGCTTGTGAAACGTCATCGCCTCCCGGACCGACCGGCCGCTCAGGTTCACGTAAGTCATCGGCTCGAGCAGCAGCACTTTGCGGTCCCGGATCGGGCCGTCGCCGACCAGCCCGCTGAACCGGTTGCGGGTCACCGCGATCCGCCACCGGCGAGCCAGTTCCTCGATCGCGCGGAAACCGACATTGTGCCGGGTCTGCTCGTATTTCCCGCCCGGATTCCCCAGGCCCACGATGAGCTTCATCATCAAAGCCCATGACGCGTCCGATCAGGCCGCGATCATTTCGACTCGGCTTCCTCCTCTTCCTCGGCCGGCTTCTCCTTTCGACCGATGATCTCGGGCTCGGCCGGGCCTTCCTCGCCCGCGGCCGCAGGCGCGAGTTCCTCCTCCTCGGCCTTCGCCCGAACAGTGCAGACGATCGTCTCGGCGGGCGTTATCGCCTTGACGCCTTCGGGGAGCACGACGTCCTTGACATGGACGAAGTCACCGATCTTGAGGTCGGCCACGTTGACCCGGATCGATTCCGGGATCTCGGTCACGACGCATTCGATCTCCATGTCGACGCGCGTGGTGTCGAGGACGCCGCCATCGGCCACGCCGACGGGCGTCCCGCGAAACTCGAGCGGAACGGACACCTCGACGCGTTCGGTGAGGCTCACGCGGGCGAAGTCCACGTGAATCGGCGTCGCCCCGAGGTGATCGAACTGCACCTCCTTGATCAGCGCCTGCTGCCTGCCCTTGCCGGTCAACAGCTCGAGCACATGCGTCTTGCGCTCGATCAGGTTCTTCAGATCATGCAGCGGCACGGCCAGGGACTCGGTCGCCTGCCCGTGTCCGTACAGAACGGCCGGGAGCTTGCCCACCTTGCGAAGGCGCCGGGCCTCCGCCGTGCCCCGGGTCTGTCTTTCTTCGGCCTTGAGTTGTGCTATTTCCATTGTTGCCTCGCTCTTTCATGCGCGCCGGCCGCTTTCGAGCCGGTCCACATCTCCTCGTCGTCTCAGCTTCTCCGCCTCCCTCCGCGGGTCCACCCGCGTCTCTCACCGGGCGGATTTAAACAGGGCGCTCACCGACATATTCAGGTGAATACGCTTGATCGTCTCCGCCAGGATCGGGGCCACCGACAGTATTTTGATGCACGGCAGTTGTTTGCGGACCTCCTCGGCAACCGGGATGGTGTTGGTCACCACGATCTGGTCGATGCCGGCGGCCTTGATGCGGCGCACGGCCGGGCCCGCGAAAACCGCGTGGGTCGCCGCCAGCAGGAACCGGCTGGCCCCGTTCTCCCGCAGAATCCGCACCGCCTCCGTGGCCGTGCCGGCGGTCGTGATCATGTCGTCGAACAGCAGGACCATCTTATCCTGGACCGAGCCGATGACCCTCGCGGCGACCGTCGAATCGCCGCCCAACCGCCGCTTGTCAATCACCGCCATGTCCACGCCCAGGGCTGCCGCATAGGCGTTGGCCTGTTTCACGTTGCCGACGTCCGGGGAGACGACGGCGCAATCCTTCAGGCCCAGGCCGGCGACGTACTTGCAGATCACGGGCATGGCCGACAGATGATCGACCGGCAGATCAAAAAACCCCTGCAACTGGTCGGTGTGCAGGTCCAGAGCCAGCACGCGGTGCGCGCCCGCCTGGCTGATCAGGTTCGCGACCAGCTTGGCGGTGATCGGCGTGCGCCCCTCGGCCTTGCGGTCCTGGCGGGCGTATCCGAAATAGGGAATGACCGCGGTGATCCGCCTCGCGGAGGCCCGGCGGAGGCAGTCGACGAAGATCAGCAGCTCCATCAGGTTCTCGTTCACCGGCGGGCAGGTCGACTGCACCACGAAGCAATCGCGGCCGCGAACGTCGTCCTCGAGCTTGATGATCGTCTCGCCGTCGGGGAAGTGGTCCACCTTGGCCTGGCCGAGCTTGACCTTGAGCGCGTCGGCAATTTCCTGGGCGAGCTCCGGGTTTGACGAGCCCCCGAACACCCTGAGTCCGGCGTCGCCCACGCAATCCACGAAATCCGGCTGGGTTCCGTTCATCATCTCCCACCATCCCGACTGGAACTCTCGGGGTCCCGGACGACCGATCCGTGCGCGATCTGCTGCCCGCGCGGTACGGTGAGCGGCGCGACCAGGATCGAGCCGTTGCCGATATACGTTTCGTCGCCGACGTAGCTCCGCTGGATCTCCTTGCCGTCGAAGTTGGCGAAGATCGTTCCGGCGCCCACGTTGACGCGTCTGCCGATTTCGGCGTCGCCGATGTAGCTCAGATGCCGGGCCCTTGTTCCCTCTTCGAGTGTCGAGTTCTTGAGCTCGATGAACACGCCGGCCACGACGTCATCCTTGAGAACCGTGCCCTCGCGCAGGTAGGCGAACGGGCCGACGATACATCGGCTGCCGATCTTGACCCGCCCGTTGATGTAGGTGAACGGGTAGATGACCGTGTCCTGCCCGATCTCGGCCCGGACGTCGATCCAGGTGTTCCCCGGATCCACGATCGTCACGCCCTTGTTCATGAGGTTCCGCTGGATGCGGTTCTGCATGATGCGGCCGACCTCGGCCAGGTCCTGGCGGCTGTTGATGCCCATCGCATCTTCGGCGGGCACGGCAGTGACGGCCACGGCCCGGTGGCCCGCCTGGATGAGGATGTGCAGGGCGTCGGTGATGTAGTATTCACCCTTGACGTTGTCGGGCCGGACCTCGGCGAGGGCCTTGAAGAGCAGGTTCTTGTCGAAGCAGTAGTAGCTGGGGTTGACTTCGGTGATCTTGCGCTGGTCGGGCGTGCAGTCAGCCTCCTCGACGATGCCTTCGAGGTTGCCGTATTCGTCGCGGATGATGCGGCCGTAACCCGTGGGGTTCTCGAGTATCGCCGTTGCCAGCGTGACCGCCGAGCGTTCCTTTTCATGCCGCTGGATGAGCAGTTCCAGCGTCTCGGTCCGCACGAGGGGCATGTCACCGGCGATGACCAGCAGATTGCCGTCGAAACCGGCCAGGGCCTCGCGGCAGACCATGGCCGCATGCCCGGTGCCCTTCTGTTCCTTCTGTTCGACCCAGGTGATGCCCTGCTCGCCTTCGAAGGCGTGGATGACGGCGTCCTTCTGGTAACCGACCACGCAGACGATGCGCTGGATGCCGGCAGCGAGGCAGGCGTCGATGACGTAGGACAGCATGGGGCGGCCACAGATCTCGTGTACCACCTTCGGCAGGTGCGTCACCATGCGGGTCGACTTGCCCGCTGCCATAATGATTGCCGCCGTGGGTCTGCTCATGCGTTTTCCTGCCGTCTTTCCCGCCGGCCCTGGGCGGGAAGCACTTCATCGGCTCCGCCGGTGGTCCGGATCCGGCGGCCAGAAAGCCACTACCCGGCCTGGACTCGAACCAGGAATGCCAGGACCAAAACCTGGTGTGTTACCGATTACACCACCGGGTATTCGATCGGCCCGCCTCCGGGGTCCGACGTCAAGCCGCAACACGCTGCTACAAATGATCTTACAAGCAGATCGGACGCAGCTCCAGGTTGGCCGCACACGAGGCCTGAACTCCCTGCTGCGAAGCGGGAGCCCACTCTCCCAGTTTGGGAGATGCCCCAACGGGTGCGGCAACAGTCGATACTTTCGGCCCAAAGCCGAAGGTGGCAGGATATCCAAACGGCCGCCGGGCGTCAATAGGCGGCAAGTCTGTAGTAGCCTCGGCGTTACGCGGCCGGCAGACGCCCCTGTCCCCGGAGACATATGAAAGGAGAGCGGCAATGAGAATGAACGTGAAAGCACTGGCGATTGCGTGGGCCTTGGTTTGGGGCATTCTGGCCATGTTCCTGACGGGGATGGCAAACATGGTGTGGCCGGGCTATGGGCAACCATTCCTCGATCTGATGGACTCGGTTTACCCCGGCTACAAGGCAACTCCGAGCTTCGGGCAGGTGATCATCGGCACGCTCTATGGACTGCTCGACGGTGCCGTTGTCGGCGCGGTTTTCGCGTGGATCTATAACTGCGCCGCCCGGCTCACCGGCAACCGCCTGGAGAAGCCCTCCCGCAACCTCGAAGCGTAACCCGAGTCGTGAGACAAATGATGAATGTCGAATCTCGCCGGAGGCGGACTTCGACATTCGGATTTCGTCGCGTGGTTGCCGTGAGATTATCGCTCCTTGTCACCGATTGCCCCTGGGAGCACCCGCCTCGGCCGATAATGGACAACGCCGTGGCAACACGGGCAACGACAAATCGGGACCTTGCGCCGTCGGCGGCCGCGCTGTTCTGCGTTTGCCCTCAAGCCCGAATGAATCGTATAAACATAGTTGCGTGTAATTGCGCCGCATGGGAAAGGATGGACCATGAGGCCCGAACAAGAAAGACAAATTGTGGCAGGATGCCGACGGTTCCTCGCGGAATCGGAGGCCGCGACCGTAACCGAGTACGCCGTGATGCTGGCGTTCCTGATCAGCGTGATGGTCGGGGGCATCACCCTGCTCGGCCAACAGGTCAGCAATCTGTTTGCTTCGGTCGTGGACGCCCCCTGGTGAGGGGATTCGCGACTGCGCAAATCTATCGGCGAAAGACGGGCGAGCGACTCGCCCGCCCGTCATGCGCCGGTTTGTCAGTAGGAGGCCGTGATCGTCGCCCGCCCGATCGAACCGGGCAGCGTGATGATCCCGGTTTTGGCGTCGAAATCGTCCGTTGTCCTGCCATTGACCGTCACCGATTGAAGCGGCTTGCCGACTCGGGCATGCAGCTTGATCACCGACGGGTTGCGCTCCGGGTCGGAGAGCTCCACCGCGATCTGGCGGGGGCTGTTCTGTGAGACCACCCGCAGATCCAGCGGCCCGTACCAGCTCGCCGCCCCCTCGACCGTGATTTCCCTGCCGGGCTGCAGCCACTCCTCGGGAACCCCCGCCAGCAGGTGTAATTCGTCGCCCTCCTCGAGAATCAGCAGGCATCGCAGCCACACGATGAACGCCGCCTCGTCCGGGGCTTTGAAGAACGGTCCCCTGCCCAGGCCGTAAGCCTCGATCGGGTGCTCGCAGAAGGTGCGAACGTCCTCGTACACGTTCGCCGCCAGGCTGTTGAAGAACGCCCGAATCGCGTGCTTGCTCTGGCCCCGGCGGAGGTAGATCAGCGGGTTGGGCAGCAGGTTGGACTGCAGCGTGATGCCGCCCCAACTGAACCAC